>JBFMAA010000085.1:0-24361 GCA_040755955.1 Thermodesulfobacteriota bacterium | reverse complement strand
ACGTTCACATTTCTTGACATTACATGGCTACCCCTGAGCCCGTTTTCGGCAGTCTTGTGTTGGTATAATCACGGAAATATGGTGGGTTGTAAAGGTTGCCGCAACCAGTTTCGAGAAGAACTTCCGGTTAGAGGACTGGCGGAAAGACACTGGCTTCCGTGCCTCAAGGGAGTTTGGGGGGGCCAGATATCAATCAAAGAAGCGGTCGCATCGCACGGATTGGTACCAGTGTTCCTGGATTCGCCTTTCTACCTGATGATTGATTCTGGGTGGGTCTCATGTGCGCACACTTTGTTTCGTGCCTACCGTGACGAAGCGTGCAACGACAAAGGCAGTGTCGATGATTTTATGCTACGCGGCTTGGCCGAGATAGGAGAATTGGCCATGACCCGGGCCTTGCCACTGCTGATAATCAAGGGCGGGGACGATTTGGGAGAGATGACAGCCGGGGCCCGCTTCCGTTTGGACGAAACCGCTGCATGGCTGTCCCTCGACAGTCTTTTTCAACGTAATCCTGATGTTTCGTTCGGTGCGTTGGTCTTGCTTCTCGTTTCAATAGAATTGGTCGAGGCCGAGCTGACGAGCTCTTATGTCGACTTGTTGTGTGAAAAGGAAATCCAGAATGATTTAGGCTTCACGGTATCCCGTATCATGAAAGCCCGATTCGGAGATATCCCGCCTGATCCATTTCTGGAACTTGTTGAGAGGTCAGGCTTCTCTGTTTCCCAGAAGCTATTCATTGAGCAGTGGATCACCCGAGAGATCGACCTCGTCGGGGTCTGAGAAAGTCTTCAGACACGACAAACCCTACGACACTACGCTCGGGATAGAAACCCAAACCCTCTTCTGTTATGATCCCACTTGACTATACCGTGCACCAACAAGTGCATGATTCTTGCGCCGTTACCCGCAGAATATCCTGACAGGAGCACTCAATGCCCACACAATACCGATATGTCCGGGAAGCCTTCGGTGAGCTTCCGGTGACCCTGCACCACCTCACGATGCACATCAACTTCCTGGATCGCGTGGTGGAAGCATCCAACTGCCTGGAAATGGAGGCCAAAACCGCGCTGGATTCGATACACCTCGATGCGAACGGGCTCGATATACTCAAAGTGGAATGGGTGGGCGACGAACCCGGACCGGGGAAGAATCTCCCATACGAATACCTGCGGGATGAGAACCGACTCACCGTGCATCTCGGACGGACCGTGCAACCCGGTGTCCGGTTCAAGGTAAGAACGCTTACCCGCTGCGTGCCGTCGGACCACATCCTCGAGGGGCTTTACACAGACATCACTCCCCCGGGAGCGCCTCAGCAGTACATGTCCCAGTGCCAGCAATGGGGCTTTCAGCGGATCATGCCCATATTCGACGATTGCCGGGCAAAGTGCGCCATGACCACCACCATCGAAGCCGACGCGCGGTACACCCATCTGATCAGCAACGGGAACATCAGCCGCAACACCAACCCCGACGGAAAGCCGGTCCCCAAACCCGGCGACCCATCGAGACAGGTCATCACGTACGAAAACCACATCCCCATGGCGCCTTATCTGTTCCTGGTATGCGTGGGCACCTGGGAAGCACTTGTGGATCACGTGGCCTACCCGTCCGGGAAGACCGTCCGGCTCGAGTATCTCGTGCCGCCCGGCCGAGTCGAAGGCGCCAGGGTCCCCATGGAAATACTCAAGCGCGCCATACTCTGGATCGGGGAAACACAGGATTATGAATACACCGGCGACACGTACCGGACCATCTGCATGAGCAAATCCAACTTCGGCGGCATGGAGAACGTCGGCAACACCACGATCGTCACGGATGCCGCGCTCATCGACTGGCACACTCTGGACCAGGGCCTGCTCTACTCGCACGCGGTGATCGTCCACGAATTCGAGCATAACCAGTGCGGCAGCGAAACCACCATGGAAAACCCCTTCGACATATGGCTCAACGAAGCCTACACGGTAGACGTGGAACGAAGGTTCATGGCCGACGTGTTCGATCCCGCATTCATCCGCCTGGAGCAGGTGGAGAGCATACGCAATCCTCTTCTCGGACCTCTCGCCATCGAGGACGGGGGCCGAGTCGGACGAATCCTGCGCGAAGGCTTCGACGAACCGGATCAGTTGGTGGATGGAGTCACCTACGTGAAGGCCGCGGAAGTGATCCGCATGCTCAGACTAGTCCTGGGCGACGAGCACTTCCTTGCAGGAAAGAGGCTCTATTTCTCAAGGTATCGGCACGGCAACGCCAACTCCGAACAGTTCTTCAAGTGTTTCGAGGAGGTATCGGGCCGTTCTCTGGAGCAGTTCAAGAACGGGTGGCTCAACACCATGGGCTATCCGAGAGTCACGGCGCGCACTGACTGGGACCCTCAAACCAGGACGTTTCACATAGCCCTCCAGCAAGAGACGAACCCCGGTCTGGAACCATTCCATCTCCCCGTTGAGGCGGCCCTGGTGGACGGGGACGGCCGCACCATTCCGGGAACCGGGCGCACGCTGGAGCTCCGTGACCAGGAGTCCCGGCTCGAGCTCAACGACGTGGCAGGCATACCGGCCTTCGCATCCCTGAACAGGGGCTTTTCCTTCTACGGGACCTTCTCCCAAGAGGGGATCAGTGCGGAAACCCTGGCGCTTCAGGCCCGTCTGGACCCGGACATGTGCAACCGAGTCGAGGCCATGCGTCGGCTGACGGATGTCCAGCGCATCAGGCTGCTCAACGACCCGGATGCGGGCGTTGACGACTCGTGGATCGAACTGTACGGCCGGATGCTCGGGGATGAGAATCTCTCCCCCGGCCTGAAGGCCTATTTCCTGCGGATTGACGAACAACCCCTCGACCGGGCCTACTGCACGTGGTTTCCGGAGCTCGTGACCGCGCGTGACAGGCTGATGCTTGCGGTGAACCGCGTGTTCCGTGACCGGCTCAAAGTGGCGTTCGCAAGGCTGGACACGTACACGCCGCGCAAAGTACCCAACGAAGGGATCGAGGACCGCGTGCTCAAGCACGTGCTCCTGGACCTTCTGACTATCGATGATTCCCCTGACAGCCACCGCATGATACTGGAGCACTTCCAGGCCGCCACGACCTCCACGGACAAAGTGTCCGCGCTCCTGGCCTTGAACCGAAGCTCATCCAAACTGCGAGGCCCCGTGCTCGATGAGACTTTCCGGGCTTGGCACGAGCACCTCAGCGGGTACGCGAACTATCTGCGCATCGTCGGCCGAGGCACCTTACCCCACGTGTTCGAGGCGGTGGAGGCCGAAAAACTCCGTTCCACGTTTGACATCACTCAGCCTACGTGGTCGAGGGCTCTTTTCATCAGCCTCGCGACCAACAACCGGGTGATCTGGACCGATCAGGGGATCAACTGGTTGACCGCCACCATCGTGGACATGACCGCCATCAACCCGTACACCACAGGACGGCTGCTGAACGCGTTCCAGCACGTGGGGCGGCTCAGAGCGCCGCTGCGGGAGAAGGTCCGGCACGCGCTGGAGCAGATCACGAAGCAGGTCCCCCACGAGACGTGCGCTCCCATCCACAGTCAGGCAGCGTCGTACCTTGGGACGTGAATTAAGAATTCTGGGGGAAGGGGCGTTTTGAAAAACGCCCCTTCCCCCAGACCCCCATCCCCTAAAACTTTTGGTGCATGCGGCTCCCGCTGGTCGCCGCAAAGGAAGCTTCATTGTTATAGCAGTTCTCGAAAACAATCACGAATTGTCCCAGGCCACTTTGGCGCGGGCAGCGCGGTTCCGGCGAACCATTTCGCGAAAACTATCGAGAATGGCCATAGAGCTCCGGGGGAGAGAATCTTCATTGTCGGTTGTGGCCGCGTGAGGCCATGGTCGTTCATGTGAATGGGGATTTCGTCAAGATGTCATTTCCCATGGGCCCCACTTGTGCTATAGCGACGGACGAAAGGAGAGCCCAGGATGTCAGAGCGAGGCAACGAGGTCTTGAAGGAAGCCTTATCCTTGCCTCCGGCAGAGCGAGCGGAGATCGCTGATCGGTTACTGCTCACTCTCAATACGCGGGATCAGGAACGGGTGAACGCGCTGTGGGCAGTCGAAGCGGAAGATCGTCTGGACGCATTTGACCAGGGGGAAGTAGGGAGTGTTCCCGCCGCGGAGGTGTTTGAGGAGCTGAAACGCTGCACCAAATGAACGTCGAGTTTATTGATCCTGCCCGAATAGACTTGGTTGATGCAGTCAAGTACTATGAACGCCGAAGACCTGGCCTTGGTCGTGAGTTTTCTCGATGGATTCGGGCGACGATCGAACGGATCATACGGCATCCCGAAGCTTGGTCATCTTTCCCGCCGAGACAAGGTAAGTAGATTTCGAAGACCTGGATTCATGGAGCTACGAAAGGTCTCGCAGGCCACGTCGGAAGCTCCGGAGAAGGAGATGGTTATGGAGTCGAGTACCATTTTTCTCATTTGTCTTCTCTACGGCCTTCACATGGCGGAGGAGTTTTCCTTTGGCTTTGTTCAATGGGCGGATCGATATGTTGGTCGCTTCAACTGGACACAAAATCTAGTCGGGAACTTCATGTTCTTCGTCTGTGTGGCTGCAGCTTGCTACCTGTATTATGAGAATCCAACGGCACACCTGTGGGCGGGCATGTCTGCCGCCATGTGGATTTTGGCCAATGCGTTCATACATATCTCGTGCACGATTCTGGGGCGTGAATACTCTCCGGGTGTAGTGACAGCCACGGTGCTGTACATCCCTGGTGGGTTCTACTTTCTCTCACAATGGGGCAGAGAAGGAGTGCTGACCTGGCAAAATCTGAGCCTATCATTCCTGGTGGGAGGAATGATCTTCATCCTCATCCCCACATTTGCACGGGCGGTGCACTTTCGTGCCAAGCTGGCCAAGATCTTTCACCTCGTCAGGTGACCGAATCGTTGGGGTACCGGTGAAAACCATCCCGTGACTCTTGCTGCCCTGCGGGGATTCAGGTCTTCATGGTGTCAAGGATGCTGCTTTCGCAGGGGTATTGGTGAAAGGCGGCGGTTTCCTCAAGGACACGTCAATGTCACACTCATCGGTTTCCCTACCGCGTGATCTATCAGGTCAGAGGTGACACTGTGTTCATCATCGCGGTAATGCATCTCCACCGCGATCCCGGAGCATGGAGGACAAGACTACCGAGCCGACCCCATTGACTTCGTATCATCCTGCATTCCAACGCTTCCGGCGCACTTCCGTCGCCCAAATCTCCTGCACTACTTGCTCCGGCCGAGGGCTTATCCCTGGCCGGCCGGTCAGGTATCGCGTCTGAGTATGTGGATCGCTCCATCCGGGCCGATGGCCCTGTTGAACGGGAATGTCTTGACCACCTTGTACCCCGGCAAGGGCCCCAAAGCGATCAGGTAGGCTTCGCGGCCGACCCACCACCAGCTCGCCCGGGCCGCAGAGTTGACCCCCTTACTCGAACAATGGTACCCGTTGAACTCGAGCCCGCCGTCCATATGGCACGGATCGACGCCCAGTTCGTGGACGACATAGTCCTGAGCCTTTACCTGTGCCCTCTTGAGCTCCATGAAGTCGCGCATGCCAAACATGGCGAACAAGGTGATCCCAACGAGTGCCAAGCCGGCCGGGACAAGCCGCTTGATCTGCAAGGGAGCATGGTTCCACACCTTTACTCCCGTGAGCAACCAGATGACAATGAGAACCATGATGGGAATCAGGTACCGATCATGCATGCCTGTGAGTGCGATGGTCACCATATTGATGAGCGCCGCGATCAGCGCCAACGTGGCAACAAAGACGGGCGGTTCGGCCCCCGCTTTCTCGAAGTAGGAGGCCACAATGCCCTTCACAGATCGAGCGATATTGACCACAAGAAGTCCTCCCGCCAGCACGGTCCAGTATACCAGAAGATAGTACACGTACGGCGACATGCCCGGGTCCCTCCGAATTCCCAGAATGTAGGTGTCCTTGAGAATGATCGGCCCTATGCCGGCGTTGAACAGGACGTTGCGGTGCAGCCAGATCGGGAGCGAGAACCATCCGACCAACAGCCCTGCTTCCAGAAGCACAAAGCCGGCCGTCACCACGATGACGAAGATGCGAAAGCCCCTCGACCCCCAGTAATCCCTGTATCCCAGGGCCACGACCGGAGAAAGGAAGAACGACATATACCCGAGCTGCACATGGGCGAGCTGCCAATAGAGAAAGTAGAGATATCCGAGCACTCCTCCTTTGGTCCGGGCATTTATGAGGATGTGGAGAACCACCTCACTCTTCGTGACAGGAGTGCTGCCTACAAAAGACAGGAAGACCTCGTACACTAGCGAAGGCAGGAGAGCGAACACCCCCACCAGGAGAAACATTCGCCATATGCCCAAGCTCCGGAGCTTCGGATGGAAGAAGCACATGATCACAAACGCCATCGGAATCATAAGGCCGACCTGGCGGGTCAGAATCGAGCATCCGGCAACGAATAAGCCCACCGCGATCCAGATCACCCGTGATCTCTCCACCCCCAGGTGCAGAAACAACAGAGATAAAATGGCCAGCGTCACAAAAGTGATGTCTGTCATGAATGTGAAGCACTGGGAAAGGAAGAGCGGGTTCACCACGATGCACACGGTTCCCCAAAGCGCCAGCCATCTCGGAACTCCTGCGATGTACAACAACGTGAACAGGCAGATGGACCCCATCACTCCCAGGCTCAAGACGGATACCCTGAGCATGGTGAAGGAATACCCCCACACTGAAGTAACCAACCAAGCCCACAGCACGTGCACTATTGCCGAGGGACCACCAGGTCCCCATCCGGTGGCGATCATCTTCCCTTCACCGGCCAGGGACTCAAGAAGCATCACATAGCCCCAGTCGTCGTTCTGGGTAAATTCTCCGGCAGGATTGATAAACGTGATGAGAACGCCCCACAGGAGCAGCAAGACTAGTAAAGGCAATATCAATGACCGATTGACCAACTGACACCTTCCACAATGGAACCCGAAACCACAAAGTCGACGCGATTATCGGCTACGGCTCCCCGCCGTTTGGTTGCGGCTCTCAGCCGCTCTGTGTGCCCGGGTAGTTCATTCCCTGCCCCTCCGACTCGGCGCGCACCTTTGGGGTCGGGGGATTCAAGACCCGCGAGATTCGGACGATTCGTGATCCGAACCGCACATGGCCATGCCGAGCAACACGTGGAAAAACCAGCTCACTTGAGGCTGAAAAAGCCCGTCACTCACCATGAGGTGGAGCATCTCCCCCGAAATCGGCAGAAGCAGAGCAATTGGGTGCGGATACAGGCTATCCGGGGGATGCAAGGTCAGGCGAATCAACCGCCAGACAATCAGCATCAAAGCTCCGAAGTAGAGTATCACAAAAGGGATTCCCAGGTCTGCCAAGAAGGTGAGAAACATGTTTTCCGAGGTTCGGAGGTCCCTCACCCATTTGGTGAAAAGATCTCTCGACAAGTCCGGAAATCTGATCTCATGGTCCTCGATGTATTTCTCCCGTGGAGCCCACAGCCCAATTCCCAGTAACGGTCGCGTCATGGCCAGGTGCACTGAGAACACAATGTTCTCGGCTCTGAACGCCACGGAACCAAACTTCTTCTCCGGGTCCCAGGCATGCCGCAGGATGTAATAGCCAACAGCGGTCGAACCCACCACCAGCACTGCCGCCAATACCGAAATCGTACGGATATTCCGTGTCAGCAGCACCAGTGCCATGATACAGAGGATAACCGGGATTACCACAACCGAAGCCATCCAATTGAAATACCCGCCCATACATAGCCCAAGATAGGTCAGGACGAGAAACAGTAGCCCCATTTGAATGCTCCGCCTCGATCCATATCTCAGCAGAGCCAGCGGGGCAAATGCGAGAAGCAGCAACCGGGCCGCGGTCTGGTGCCAATGGGGATCCGCATAGGTGTGAATCTTCCGAGTGAGGATGACGCCGGCCAAGACCTGTATCAGCGTGACAAGGAGAAGTCCAAGGCACAACCAGGTGAAAAAACGGCGGCCCTCCTCCGTATTCATGAGAAGTCGCGAAGTCCAATATCCCGCAAGCATGGTGGAGAAGATCACAAAAGCCCTAATGGAGGAGATAAAACGTGTATCGCTGTAATACGAACTCGCCGCGGCAATTGCGGCCAAGACCAGAGGCATCCATATCTCGTACGACGCGAGGTGCTTCCACTGTCTCCGCATGCATACCAGAGCGGCCACAAGTGCGGCCGTGGCGACCAGGCTGGAAAATATGTTTGCCCCCACATTCGGCACCACGATCACGTAAGGTTGGTGAACCGTCATGTGGAGACACGTGATCACGAAAGCTCCCCACACGATCTTGCTTCCCGTGTCGGCTTGCCTGAAGGGATTGGCCTCTCCTAGATTCTTCCACATTGGCTCGTGTCACACGCTTTGGAATTTGCGGGATTGTCATCGTGCACAAACCCTCCTCACCCTCCCCTCTCCCGCCGGGGGTATAGGCGCTGCTTTGGGGTGCCTTGCTGAGACTCGCCCGGCCTTGAAAGACCTGGCTATTTTCAAGCGTCCCTTCTGGACGTCACCCATCCTGAGCCCCGGAGGGGCTGAAGATAATAGCCCGGTGCGTGAGCGCCGGGAATCCGAGGCAAGGAAACGGGTTCGTCTCCCGTACCGCCGGTCGATGAACGTGATGGCCGCACAGACGGTCCTGAGCACCAGCCGGCATCTTCAATCTGTGGGCCTCTGCGAAATCTGCGGATGCGTTGTCATGTCCCCAACAATCATTGCCGGCAGTTTGACTCAATGATTCCTCTCGGTTATCCGAAAGCAAAAGACGCTGCACCCCCGTCGTCTGCCGGACTACCCGCTCCGGCCGGCCATGTTGACCAGCCCGCCGGCAAGGAGCATTCTTCTTTGCCTGTCGGTAATGTCAATCCTGACAGAAACCGGTCTTCCGCCGATCTCCACGGTGAACTCGTTCTTCCCCTGCGCAAGGAGGGTGCGAATCCCTTCCATGCGGACCTTATCGCCTTGGTTGACACGGTCGTAATCGTCGGGCTCGGCGAACGTGAGAGGCAGAATCCCGAAATTGATCAGGTTCGCCTTGTGGATTCTCGCGAAGTCTTTCGCGATCTTTGCGCGAATACCGAGATACCGCGGGGCAATGGCCGCGTGTTCCCGCGATGAACCCTGACCGTAATTGTCGCCGCCCACCACCACGCCGTTCCCGGCTTCCTTGGCGCGGCGGGGAAACGTCTCGTCTACGTTGGAGAATACGAACTCACTGATCGCCCCGATGTTGCTCCGGAGCGGGAGGATCTTGTTCCCTGCGGGCATGATGTGATCTGTGGTGATGTTGTCCCCGACCTTCAGGATTACCGTGCCTTCGAGGGTCTCATCCAGGGGCCCGAATGCGGGGAAAGGCTTGATGTTCGGACCCATAATCAACTCAACGCCCGACGGATCGGCTGGAGGAAGGAGCAAATTCTGGTCGTCTATCTTGTACATCGAAGGATTGGACACTTTGGGGCACGCTCCCAACTTCCGGGGGTCGGTGATCTTCCCGAAAATCGCTGCGGCCACTGCGGTCTCCGGCGAACACAAGTACACCTGATCGTCTTTTGTTCCGCTTCTCCCGGGGAAATTCCTCGGAAACGTTCTCAGGGACACCGTGCCGGTGGCAGGCGCCTGCCCCATGCCGATACATCCGAGACATCCGGACTGATGTATCCGAGCGCCTCCCAGGATGAGGTTCATCATGCCTTCGCTTTCGGCCATGTTGAGCAGCACCTGGTGACTGCCGGGGTTTATCTCGAGACTCACCGCGGGCGCGCAGTGCTTCCCCTCGAGGGCTTTGGCCACAACCATCAAGTCCCTGTACGACGAGTTTACCGATGACCCGATGATCACCTGGGCAACCTCAATCCCTTCCACTTCCGAGACCTTCCTGACGTTGCCCGGGGATGATGGACACGCGATAAGCGGCTCAATATGGCTCAGGTTCACGTCCACTATTTCCGGGTAGCGCGCGTCGGAATCTGCGAGCATTTCCGACCAGACGTCTCCTCGGCCCTGGCTCTCGAGAAACTCGCGGGTGCGGCGGTCTGACGGAAAAACGCTCGACGTGAGACCGAGCTCGGTCCCCATATTACCGATGGTGGCTCGATCTGTGGCGGAAAGCGAGTCCACACCGGGCCCGAAGTACTCGAAGATTTTTCCCAGGCCGCCCTTGACGTCGAAGCGTCGAAGCAGCTCCAGGATCACGTCCTTTGCCGACACCCAGGGTTGGAGCTCACCGGTCAGCCGGATGCCGACGATTCGTGGCATGGTCAGATGAAACGGTTGGCCTGCCATGGCCATGGCCACATCCAACCCGCCCGCGCCTATGGCAAGCATGGAGCTCCCTGCGTTCGAGGGGGTGTGGCTGTCAGAACCGAGCAGCGTCTTTCCCGGCACGCTGAAGCGTTCAAGGTGCACCTGATGCGAAATCCCATTCCCCGGCCTCGAATAGACCACGCCGTATTTGGCCGCAGCGGTCCGCAGGAACCGGTGATCATCCGCGTTCTTGAAATCTGTCTGGAGCAGGTTATGATCGACATACGCGACCGAGAGGTCGGTTTTCACCTGCGGCACGCCCATGGCCATGAATTCGAGGAATACCATGGTTCCGGTTGCGTCTTGCTGCAGCGTGTGGTCGATCCTGATGGCGATTTCCGCGCCAGGTTCCGGTTTTCCCGAGACCATATGGGCCTCGATGATCTTCTCCGTAACGGTCTTTCCCACGTTTCCCCTCCTTTCAGCCCAGGATAGGCGCCCATTGCCTGACGGTGTTCTTGACCATCGAGTCCGCGCCTCGGGGGACGATGCGGTTGTGGCACGGGAGGAGTATGTCGATCCCGAGCTTCGCTATCTTCTCGAGAGATTGCCGCAACTCCGCGGGATTCGCAGAGTGCAGGTCATAGCGACCGATTGCACCGTCCGCGTAGATGGTGTCTCCGGACATGAACATCCGGTGCTCTTCGTTGAACAGCCCGATGCTGCCCGCGGAATGCCCCGGCACATGAACTACCCTGAACGACACGCCGCCGAGGTCCAGGATCTCTTCTCCTTCGAGCTTCCTGTGGATCGTGAAGCGGAAAAGATCCTTGGGAATGGACATCTGAGCCCGAATCATGGCTTCAAACATGCTGTTGCCGAATACGATTCTGTCGTCGCCGCGTTCGAGGTACAGGGCTTCGTCTTTGTGCATCCACACTTCCGCATGGGGGATATCCTTCAAGAGCTCGGGAAGACACCCGATATGATCAAGATGGGTGTGGGTCATGACGATTCTCCGGACCTTGGAGAGCGCGACCCCGGCCTTGTCCAATTGCTCGAGCTTGTACGAGCCCATGCCCATGAGACCGCAGTCTACGAGGGAGAAATCGTCTCCTCCGGGCTTTCCGATCACGTACACATGCGAATCCGGGAGAAACCTGTCTTTTCCTGGTATCCACTGAACTCCGTTGACTACTTGTTGAATCACTGTCCTGCGCCTCCCGCTCACATGCTTTCGTAAGGCCGAGATGCGGTACGTGACCGAGTCTCGGAACGCTTCCCCCAGAGATGAGGATGTAGTATAACTGATGCCATTGGTGAAAGCAAATAGGCTCCACAGCAACCATTCAGTATGTGTGCCGGAGCGGCAGGCCGGTCGGCCCGCCCGAGATGACCGGCCATCCCGGAGGAAGATCATGCAGACGATACAAGGTGTTTCCGCAGGCGACCTGAACCGAGCACTGGAAATCGGGCGTCCCCCCAATGTCGCGAAGCTGTTTCCCCACTCGAAGGCGCTTCTCGTCAGCGGCAAGGTGATAGACCGGGCACTTATCGCAAAGGGCAAGGCCGTGGCGATCGCGGCCAGCGTGCGGAACTCGTTCGTGGCCCGGGGCGCACTCAAGGCGGCGGCGAGAGCCAACGCGGCCATACTCATCGAGATCGCGAAATCCGAAGGTGGCGCTGACGCGTATTGCGCGGTCAACTTGTGGAACATGGCCCGTCTGGTGGATTCGATCTGCAACGAGCTCGGGATCAGCGTTCCGGTGGCGATTCATGCGGACCACTACGGCATCAAGGGGCCGAAAGACGTGGACGCGGCCAAAACGGAGATCCCTTCCCTGTTTGACGCGGGGATCACCTCCATTGCGATCGATGCGTCGCACCTGCCCGACGCAGAGAACCTGCTGGCAAGTCTGGAGCTTTGTCCGCTCGTGCCGTCCTGGTCGGGGTTCGAGACCGAGGTCGGGGAGATCAAGGGGAAGGAAGGGCTTTCCACGGTCCCGGAGGCTCTGTTTCTGGTGCAGGGGCTCAACGCGCACGGGTTCTCCCCGGAGTGGATCGCGCTCAACAACGGCACGACCCACGGCATCGAGGCCACCGGTGGCGGCATACAGATCGAGCTCACCGCGGCGATCCACAAGGCGATCGAACCCTACGGCGTCTCCGGCGCGCAACACGGTACGTCCGGGAACAGCTACGACAAGCTTCGCGCGATCGTTTCTCAGACGCGTACCACAAAGGCCAATGTGGCCACCGCGTTGCAGATGGTCTCATGGGGGGTCGAAGTCAACGAGTTCGGAAACGCCAGGCTCGACGCGGACAAGAACTTCATCAAGATACCCAATGCGGGCATCCCCGAGTACATGTGGGAGAAGATGGTCGCGTTCGCCAAAGAGAAGGGCTGGAAAGGCGGCGACTACAAGAAGCTCAACCGTCCCTTTGAGAACAAGCTCCTGGGACTCCCCCGCGAAGTTCGGGAAGAAATGGCCGGCCGAGTCGAGGACTTCGTGTACGACATGATCGTGAATGTGTTCAACGGCCATGACACGGCTCCGCTCGCGATCGAGGCGATACTCAAGGCCGGTTCGTACGACCTCGGGCCCAAGGTCGGCCGCATCGCAGACCCTGCGGAGTGGACCACAGACAAAATCAAAGCCCGAGCCGCTACACTGGGCAGCGACAAAGGTCCCGAAGGGGACTTTGAGGATTAGCTCAGGCCGGTGCGAATCCCGGAGCCGTCTTGCCTGGAGGGCAGTCACCGTGCCTGTCCTCTGCCGGTAAGACACCGCACCGGCAACGCCTTGGTTGAACGTTGCCATGGCTTTTCTGCCTGGTGGCACCGGGCCAAGGGCGCGGAGGTGTCCTATTCCCGCCATCCCCAATCCACACGATCGGTTCTTCAAGGAGGTTTTCTCCCGACCCGAAGTGGCGGAGGATTTTCTGTTGCATGTACTGCCGGCGGAGGTCTCGAACCTGGTGCGATCGGGGACTTTTCAATTACGCAAGGATTCGTTTGTGGATGCCGGTTTGCGGGAGTACTTCTCAGATCTGCTCTATCAGGTCGACTTCAAGGAAAAGGATCAGGGTTTTCTCCACATTCTCTTTGAACACAAGAACCGACCAGCTCCGGGGATATCGTTTCAGCTCTTGCGTTACATGACACGAACTCTGGAATACTCGTGCAAAGAATCGGGTCTTCCCTTGACCCCTATCTTCCCCGTGGTTCTCTATCACGGCACCGCGAAATGGAGCATCCCCCTCAACTTCGCCTCTCTTTACCGAGGTCCCGAGTCCCTGAGACCGCGCTTGCTGGATTTCACGTATTGTCTCGTCGACCTTTCGACCTTCACCGATGAAGAATTGACGGTGGATGCGTTGACCACGCTTGGCTTGCTCCTTCTGAAACATATCCACCGTGACGACCTGGTCGAACGACTCGGAAACATGTTCAGGTTGTTCCGGCCAATGGACCGGCAGACCGCGCTGGAGTTCCTGGAAACCGTGCTACGATATCTGGGCGCGGCAACGGATCGCGTGACCGCGGAAGATTGCCGAGAAGCCCTGCAAGGGCCTCTCACCGACAGAGGAGAATTGCGCATGGACGAGTATAGACTTATCGATGGACTCATTGCGGATCACCTTGCCAGAAACCGACCGAAATGGATGCGGGAAGCCATGGAAGAAGGCCTGGAGGAAGGCAGGAAGGAAGGGACCGCGTCGATTACCATTCGCCTGCTCTCGCGGAAATTCGGTTGCCTCGACAACGCCTTGGAGGAACGTGTCCGGCAACTACCCCTTGAAGAACTGGAACTCCTCGGAGACGCCTTGCTCGATCTGCCGAGCGAGTCGGCACTCGCCGAATGGCTCGACCGGAGAGCGACACATTAGGACCGTCACCTTTCAGGCTGCTCACCCTGTGCGGCCCGGCTATTTCACGTCCCGCACTTCCCGGTCCGGGCGGGCAGCGGGTAGGAGGAGCGGCGGAATTGTAGAGCTTGGCGTCATGACGGGACGCGGTGAGTAGCCGCAGGTTTCCATATGCGGAAGATGCGAAGGAAAGCCAAGTCGACTGCAATAAGGCCGACGTCGGGCGTGATGGGAGGTCCCATTAGGGCAAATCCTGTGACGAAGGCCTTCGCGCCTACCGATTCGGCACACTCCCGGCAGGAGGAACGACTCGATTGAGACTGTCGGTTCTGGTAAACCTTGCGGTTATTCTGGCGGTGAGCGGATTGCTGCTCTTCGTGGTGTTCAGCGCGTCTCTGGAGAGGTCGGAGCTTGACCAGAAGATCCGGCAAGGCCCGGTCGTGCTGGAGCTCATCGAGACGCAGCTCCTCAAGGCGAGCTCGACTGAGGATGTGTGGGAGCTGGTCAGGACGGTGTGCGTATCCTCGAAAGGGCTTAAAGTCCTGGTGTACGACAAGCGCGGGGAAGTCCTCGGCGGATGCGAACCACCCGGAGACTCACCGAAACCTGACGTCCGCAACGCGAACCGCCACATCAACGTAACCGTCGCGGGGGTGAAATGGCCGCGAAGTCTCTTCAAGGACAAGATGGTCGTCGCGGATCTTGTTGATGCGTTTCCCCATGGCGTGAGGGCCATTCGGTGCTTTCTCGATGTCCCCCCCCTGGCCACATCACCCGCGCTGAAATTCTTCACTCTGTACCTGGTGCTCACCCAGGCATCGCTGTTCTTTCTCGGGTACATACTTTTTCACAGGTCGATCTTGGGGCCGATCCGAGACGTCGCTGCCATGGCAGGCAAAGCCGCGGGAATGACCGATTCCCCATTCCTGGCCGAAGCCCTGGGATGGCGTTCCGACATTCAGGTGATCGCGGCGAGCCTCAAGGGTATGATGCTCAAAGTTCTCGACGACCGCGAGAAGCTCCACTCCATGATCGAAGAGCTGCAGAAAACCAACAAGAACCTCGAGGCCGCCCAGGAAGGGCTTATCCGTTCCGAACGGCTCGCTGGCGTGGGCAGACTCGCCGCGGGTCTGACCCATGAGATCGGAAACCCGCTTCAAATAATGCTCGGGTACGCGGAGCTGCTCGAAGCGGAACCCGATCCGCAGAAGAGAACGGAGATCATCACCAAACTCGAACAGGAACTCCACCGGATTCAGGATATCCTGCAGGAATTGCTCAACTTCGCGAGCCCCAGACGGGACTACCCCCAGCGCTGCCATATCAATGCGCTGATCCACGAATGCGCGTCGCTGGTCCAAGGCCGCAAAGGCTTCAAGAAGATCCGTTTCGAACACGATCTGCAGCAGGACCTGCCGACCATGGAGACCGAACCGGAAAAGATTCGACAGGTCCTTGTGAACCTGCTATTCAACGCCGCGGATGCGCTGGGAGACAAGGAAGGCACCGTCGTGTTCAGGACCCGCCGGGACGGCGACCGCATCCAAGTCACCCTGGAAGACAACGGTTCAGGGATCGAGCCCGAACATATTGAGAAAGTCTTCGACCCGTTCTTTACCACCAAACAACCCGGCAAAGGGACCGGCTTGGGACTGGCAGTGTGCGTGGGGCTGATAGAGTCTCTCGGCGGAACCATAGAGATCGCGTCTGAGCCCGGCAAAGGAACGAGTGTCACGTTCCGTCTACCGCTGCGCAGAGCGGTGGAGAGCGGCAACTGGGTTGAGGTCAGGTGAAGGCGGTAAATAACACCACCATGACCGCACGCGGCCACCGCGGTGGATATGATCCTGCCGCTGCGGGAAATAGGGCCTTTTCTCATCAACATCGTAACTATGGGAACGCGTCATGGAGCATTCATCTGTACGATCCCGATCAGACGGGAGACCCCGGTTCCAGAAAAGCCGACCAGTCAAGATGTTCAGGATCATAGACACGAGTGAGGGCCGGCCGTGCCTCCACGGAACTGCCGGCCGGCTCCGATGCGGAATCCTCCATGGCTTCAGCGATTTTCAGCTCGTCGAAATTGAACACAATAAACTTGCCGGGTTTCCACTCCTCAAGGAAGCCACAAAAACTTATGGGTTCTTCTTCCGCTCCGCGGTGTTCGGGCTCACTTCGGCCGTCGAGGTTGATAACCGCGGTTGCTTGGGTTCCTTCAGCGAAGGACACCGGGATCTCGGACATGTCCCGTCCGAAGAAGGGCCTCAAATCGGAAGAGGTGTACCGGTCGGATCCGAAATCCGGTGCCTTGTGATTGCCCAGAAGACCGACTTGCTCCGTCCCATCCTGTAAGGGCTCACGGTTGTCCGAATGGGCCTCGTCGGTGTTGATCGGGAATCCTTCGCCAACGTATCGAGTCCCATCCCACATGGCCGAAAGTGGGAGTCGGGGCAACACAGCTTCACCATGCGCCGCATCAACGACGGAGCCTGATCCGCCGGAAGTGGTCGGTTCAGCCAACACAAAGATGTGCGCCTTGCCCGGTTTTGAATTGCTTTCATATGGTGCGCCCACTATCACATACGTTCCATGGGCCGCATCTCCGTAAAGGGAAAGGGTGTTGCCCAGGCGATCTCCGGCCTGTGCATCCGGCGCGGTGAGTTTCTCTACCTCAGTCCACACGCCTGCCGGGTCGACTTTGAACACGTAAGCGGCCCCCGAGTTCGAGAGCCCTCCCGGATCGGCCTTGTAGGCTCCCACGACCGTATAGTCCCCAACTATGGACACGGTGCGACCAAACCGATCCCCTCCGGCGCCATCGGATGGAATGAGCTTCTGGACCAGGGTCCCCTTGCCGGAGGAGTCGATGCTGTATATGTAGGCAGCGCCGACGTCCTTCTGTCCCCCTACGTTCTGGAAATCGGCCGAGATAATGGCGGTGTTTCCGTCTAATGACACCGATTGACCAAAGCAGTCGTTTTCCTTATACGGAGAGGCGACGTATGGGGCCAAATCAGCAGGTTGCAGAATGTCTTTCTCGACCCATATCCCGGACTCCAACTTGAATACGTAGGCCGAGCCCCTGCCAAAACCGTCTTGCGGATAGCTTTCTGTTATCGGTAACGTCACGGGGTTTTCACGAAACTTTGCCCCGACTATCATCGTGTCACCTGACACCGCTACTGAGTAGCCGAACCAGTCCCCGGGTTTTCTGTCAGAGGCCTCGATCCTTTGCAGGAATCCCCAATTATTGGGTCCGCCCGTATCTTTCCCGTACACATAGACTGCCCCGGGTGCAGCCCAGTATTGGTCACCCGGAACGGGCCCCCGGGGATCATACGTGTAATGATCCCCCAGAGCCCCCACAAATATCATGTCCCCCGACACCGCAACGCTTCGGCTGAATTGTTCCCATCGCTGCACTTGGTCTTCGATAGCCCCCTTGCCATCATAGCCCCACAACACCTGTTGTTCTTTCCATGAGCCACCGTCGAGTCCAAAGACAAAGGCATTGCCCACGTACCCGTTCGCTTCGACAATGGGGGGGACGATGTCGTAATCCGCGTAGAAATCGCTCACGACCACGGTGCGGCCGTCTGTCGCATTGGCTACGCCGAGCTCTCTGATGGGACGACTGAACGTTAGTTGCTGTATTTCAACCCAGTCAGTCCCGTCGAACTGAAAGACGTACGCGCTTCCCAGCCCCCCGGCTCCTTGTTCCATGCCGCTCACTACCGCAATATCACCATAGATGGAGACTCCATAGCCGAATTGGTCACCAGGTTTTGGGAGCGTCGGGAGGAGTTTGTATGATTTTATGTATAGTGTTTCCGTGTAATCGTCTATCTTCCCGGGAACGAAGTACGTGGCAGCAGCGTCTCTGGCCCCTCTTTCCAGTATCCAGTCGCCGCCCTGAGCAGGATTGCCGGTAGCGTCATCCGAGGCGGATACCTCATGCCCGGCAAGGTCCTGTATCTGTGACACGAGAAGGCTGCCGTTGAAACTACTGGCCAGACCACAGGTGAGCAGGTCGATTCGGCCGTCGTCTGAGAGGAGCTTACCGACACCTTCCCAGAAGGCTCTCAGATCGGAAGAGGTCGCGATCTCTCGGAAGTTCAGGCTGATGTCTTTGGTCAGAAGAACGGTCCCGTCTCCGCTGCCGTGAGCCGCGAAGCCTATGCTATCTATCTTCTTGCCGTCGACGGCGATTTCGATCTGAGACAGTATGGAAGCAGGAGTCACATCGGATCGGTCCGCAACCGCCACGGTCACCACCCCTGCGCGAGCAGCGTCAATCAATTGTTTGGACGCGCTCGCCGAATCCGAAACCACCAGCACCTTCACACCGTTTCCGGATGTTGCCGGGCTGTCGCGTGTGGTGAGCGTGTCGGCTTGCGGCGAGGTCTTGGATGGATCAGCCGGGTCTAGGGAAGGCGCTACAGTGGATGTCTTGGTCGGTTCTGAAGTGTCGCAAGTGTTTCCCGAATCCCGAGCGTGTGCGTCAGGATTGGTGGCTCCGTTCAGATCCGCATGCTTGATGGAGGTATCCACAGGCGAGTGCTGATCTACGTGCGGCGTATCTGCATTGACCACTGCGGCATCGAGTACGATACGCTCTTCAAGCTGCTCGAGCGTAATCGCTCTGCAGCAAATCCGGGGGCCGGCGCGGCACCACGAGCGCACGATGTCGGGAATCCAACCGCACTTCTTGGCTTGTTTCATCGGCGGACCTCCTCTTAAGAGGGCCTGTGTGCATTCCCGTTGCCGCCACTTTCAACCTTTGGGCCTCTTGACCTCCGCAGGATCAGCGTACCGCGCTGAAGCTATTTTGGGGTATGCAATAACCGGGCCATTTGCGCCATGGATTCTATGCCGTCTCTTTCCTGTTTGGTTTTACTCACTTAGCAATACGTTCCCGGAGTTCATAAACCAAGCCGAAACCGAAAGAATGTGTGGAGCCCACACTTAGGAATGCAGCGCTCCTCAAAATTGCCTACCGAGACCTCTTTGGAGCAGTCGACTGCTGAGCCGGCTCGCTGGTCGATCCAAGTCCGGTCCCGGGCCGGCTTTGGGCGAAACCGCTCAACTGGGATTTCCCGACGGGTGATAGCGCCCATCAGGAATTGCAAATCTGCGGAACCGGAATGCCGGACGACCAAGCTCGTTGGATCTTCTGGGATGAGAAGGTCTCTGTCACCAACGAAGAGCAGCATCTCTCTTCGGCATTTGAGGCGGCAAACGGTGGGCCGCTGGGTTCGGTTTAGGCAGGTCAGCCGGGTTCCGCGGGCAATTCTTCCAAACACTCGTCAGGTTCGTGGGTTGGTTCAGTCAATCGAGGATCGTGTGGAATTGTCACACAAATTTGGTGGATCGTGTGTGGAAAGCGCTCGCAAGATCGCACTCCGGAAATATGCAGCGTCGCGGCAAAATGAAGGGACATCTCTAAGGAAAAAACCCGTCGCCTGACAAGACCGGGCTATCCACATCGGAAATGACTTTGCCGAACTCTGTAGCGTCCTTTGGGTAGTAATCTCTGAGCAGTCGCATGCCCGTATGGTAGAGGATCGTGATGACCGGCTTCAGCCATCCTGCCACCGCAACCATTTGTTGGAACTCGTCCCAGCAGATGTACACGTCCCTGTGGTTTTCGGGTAATCGGGAGACCATGGAACACGGATTGAACTCCAGGGCGCTGTTGTGGAGCTGAACTCGAAATATCGCAGACAGAGTGGAAACCTCGATGTTCACCGTGGCGTTTGTGACCCTTTGGGCCAAATCGTGGTTTCGGTATTTCCGGATACCGAGCACCGATATCTCCTCCAGCCGCCCGGTGTCCCCGAAATAATCCACGAGCCGATCAATGGCGAACACCTTTCTAACCGTGCGGTTCCTTTCCGCTGCGTCGAGGTAGTCCTTGATGCCCCGGAACAACGTGAGCTCTCTCAGGCTGGGGAGTAGCAAGCTCATCGGGGAACTTCCGGCGTTTGGTCTGGAAAACCCGCAGTACCACCGCAAGGGCCTTGGGTTCCAGGTGGTCAAAGCGGTAGATGTTGAATGGAGGGAACTGAACAGGAAGACTTGCGGCATTACTACCCGATTGTGACCATCTTGGCAATCAGGCATCGCAGATCGCACGGGGGATATGATTTCGGAAGAAATTTCTGACAATCGCTATAGCAGGGATGCTTTCCCTTCTGAGAATGCGCTCAACCTCGTTCGATGTGTCCTCGGCTCTCGAGGATCTGCGCTGGAAGCTCGGACCGCTGGCACCTGCCCTTCCCCAGGGCCAAACTCCAGATGAGATCAAGAACTTTCTCGACGAGTTGTGGGAGAGAATGCAAGTCCAACTAGACGGGCCAATTGATAATGAGGACGACGGTATGTTTTACGAATGCGCTGCCTGTCTGTACACTCTGCAGCACGCTTCCGGAAACCTGGTGGGTACAGAACATGATCTGGTCCAATGGCTCAAGGAGAACTGCAAGGAAAATATGAACAACGCCCGATAATGATTTAGAGCGGGGCTTTGCTTCCAGCACAGCCCCTGTGAGCCAAGCAAGGCTTCGTCCTCAAATTCCTCCTGCTGGGGACGGGCCACAAGGCCGGTGCATTCCGGCAACCAAGCTGGGCATGACCCGGCAAAGAAATCGACAAATTTGAGGAACAGAAATGGATGCAAACCGGTCGGTGAAAACCGACCCAGAACCCGGGGCTGCCTTGCCCCAGTTAATGAATGGTGAAGATGTTGCTAAGATATTGGGAATTGCTAAGAAGACTGTTCATAAATTGGTGCGAGAAGGAAAACTTGGATGCGTGCAGGTCACCGAGAAGGATCGTCGTTTTACGCGTGAACAGGTGCAGGCGTACATTGATTCTCAGAGCGTCGACGTTCGAATTGACAGGACGCTCTCAAAGGCCCTATTCTTTCCCCGCGAAGGAGGTGAGAAATCGGTTGGGTTTTCCAGGACGGATCTGCGAGAGGAGATACGTTCATGGCGATAGCAAAAAGAGGCAAGACTTTTCATATTCGCTTCCGTCCGTTCCCGGATGAAGTGATCGGGTTGAAGACGGCTGCGAGATCCAAGACGGAAGCAAGACACCTTGAGATGGCGATCTTGACGGCTTGTAGATCGGGCGATGACCGAGCACTTGATCCGTTGTCGCGTGAAGTCTGCGTGAGGATGTTCCGCAACCAGGGTTGGGAAATACCTCCCGATCTCGGCCCTACGGAACAGGTCAAAGAGAACGGTGACTTTGTGGTTCATCTCCGGTTTTCAGTTCCTTGTGCCTTTTGTCGTTGTTTCCGTTACCCTTGCTGCATCTTGTGGAGCCGGGCATAGTACCCTTCCGGGTCGCTGAGCAGTTCCTCGTGCGTGCCGCACTCCACGACCTGCCCGTGGTCCAGGACCAGTATGCGGTGGGCGATCCGCACCGCAGAGAGCCGATGCGCCACGATGATCACCGTGCGACCCGCACAAATCCTCGTCATGTTGTCCTGAATCACCCGCTCGGATTCGTAGTCCAAGGCGCTGGTCGCCTCGTCGAAGATCAGGATGCGAGGGTTCGCCATCAAGGCCCGGGCAATGGCAATGCGTTGGCGCTGGCCCCCGGAGAGCGTGTCGCCGTGCTCACCCACCACGGTGTCGTACGCCTCGGGTAGTTCAAGGATGAATTCATGGGCTCCCGCGAGCTTCGCGCAGTGAGTCACCCGCGTCAAATCGGCTCCAGGATCTACCAGCGCGATGTTTTCACGAATGGAGCGGTTGAAGAGGACGTTCTCCTGCAGCACCACCCCGATCTGCCTGCGCAACGATGCGGTGTCGGCCAAAGCGAGATCCACGCCGTCGATGAGCACCCGGCCTCGTTCCGGGCTGTACATGCGCTGCACCAGATTCGTCACCGTGCTCTTCCCGGACCCGGATCTGCCCACCACGCCGATGATCTCGCCGGGCGTGATGTCGAAGCTGACCCCCCTGAGCACCTCCGGAGAATCGGCCCGGTACCGGAAAATCACCTGGTCGAACACGATACCGCCCTCGATCCGAGGCAGGCTGCTCTTGGCCGCGGCAATCTCGGTGCGGGCATTGAGGATGTCGCCGAGGCGCTGCATCGAGATACCCGTCTGCTGAAAGTCCGTCCAGAGCTGGGCCAGTCGCATCACCGGCTGGGACACCTGGCCTGCAAGCATGTTGAACGCGATGAGCTGCCCCACGGTCATGTCGCCCCTGATCACGAGGAGCGCTCCCATCCACATGGTCACGACCGTGACGAGCTTGCTGATCAGCGCGACCCCGCTGTGCGCGAAGTTGCCGATAGTCGCGGTGCGGAAGCTCGCAGAGACGTACGCGGCAAGCTGCTCGTCCCAGCGCCGAGTAAGATGGGGCTCGACCGCCATGGCTTTCACCGTCCCGATCCCGGACAAAGCCTCGACCAGGAACGCATGGTTTTCTGCGCCTCGATTGAATTTCTCGTTGAGATATGAGCGAAGTATGGGCGTGAAGATCGCGGAAAGAATCGCATAGCACGGCAGCGAGATCACCACAATCAGGGTGAGCCAAAAACTGTAGTACACCATCACCGCCAGGAAGACCACCGAGAAGAGCAGATCGAGCACCAGCGTGATCGCGTGGCCGGTGAGGAAGCTGCGGATGTTTTCGAGCTCGCGCACCCGGGCGACCGAATCCCCGACGCGGCGGGCGTGAAAATACCCCATGGGGAGGGTGAGCAGATGCCGGAACAACTGCGCGCCAAGCTCCACGTCGATGCGGCTGGTGGTGTGCGCGAAGACGTAGCTCCGCAGCGCGGTGAGGATCACCTCGAAGACAACGACCACCCCGAGCCCCACCGCGATCACGTCGAGCGTGGTGAACCCCCGATGCACGAGCACCTTGTCCATCACCACCTGGAAGAAGAGCGGGGTAACAAGAGCGAAGAGCTGAACCACCAGGCTCACCAACAGGACTTCCCCAAGGAGCCTGCGATACTTCACAATCGCGGGGATGAACCAGGAGAAATCGAACTTTTTCAGCTCACCCGCGAGGGACGCCCGTGACGTAAAGAGGATGAGCTCGCCGGTCCAGCGGGTGTGCAAATCCGCGAGCGGTACCGTCTCCGCACGGGTCACGAGCGGGCTGAAGATCAGCGCCTGATCGCCGTCGGTCCTGAGCACGATGAAGAAGCGGCCTTCAGTGTCCGTTCCCATTGCCGGAAGCGGAGTCCTGTCCAGCCGCGCCGCGGTGGTCTTCACCGCCTTGGCCTTGAGACCGAGCTGTATCGATGCCAGGAGGATCTCGGTCTTCGAGAACGGTCTGCCGTCAACCTTGAACTGGTGGGCAAGCTGATCCGCATCCGCGGTCAGCTCATGCAGACGTGCAAGCATGACGAGGCAGACCAAGCCGGTATCTATCTTTTCAATGTGCAAGTCTTCAGGTTCCATGGGCAACGCAAGACAATTCTCCGCAGGTTTTCTACCGCGAACCGCGCGGAATCGGATAACAATATTTTCTCGCAAAGCACGCAAAGGACGCGAAGCACCAGACGATTTCCTTGGCGTTCTTGGCGTGCTTCGCGAGAGACCTTCTTTCCTGGTTCACTTGAGGGACAGTACTCAAGAATGGCATCAGCATAGCCCTCAGCGTTGAACACTGCGTCAACTCGCACCCTCCCCCTGCCCCTCCCATCAAGGGAGGGGAAACGCAAACCCTCTTCCATGGCGGAACCGGGAAGGGACAGGAGGTTGATGTCTACTTCAACGGTCCTGCAATTCTCAAAAAGCATGATTCCAACGGCCAGAATTCACTGCGCATCCGGCAGACGACCCAGTGCGGCGACCAGCGGGAGCCGCCATGCTCCAAAAGTTCTAGGGGATGGGGGTCCGGGGGCGGCTGGGAACCGCTACCAAATTCGCGTCAACCTTCCTCGGCTCGCAGGAAGACCGATGGCGGGGCAGGCTGGTTCTACGCGCGTCCCAGTGGCGTTTACCCTCTCCGTTGTACTTCAAAAGGCCCGATGATGCAACGGTTTCCGCGGCAGAACCCCTTCGCGGCGACCAGCGGGAGCCGCCATGCTCTAAACTGAAGTTTTTTTCCAGAGAACCAAGTCTCGTGCGGCTATCTCCTCGTCACAATTGAGGAAACTTTGGGTTCGGTTTAGTCTTCAGGGTCCACGTTACTGGCTACATTTCTACCCCCCGCCCGACGT
>JBFMAA010000084.1:0-24460 GCA_040755955.1 Thermodesulfobacteriota bacterium | reverse complement strand
TGTGTACAAAATCCGGAAAGACGGGCAACAAAATCAACCAAGAACGCGTTTCGCTCCGAAAACCAACACGGACATGTCTGTCACCCTGGGGCCGGCTGTCATTTCTCAAACATTTTGCAAGAGGCTCTAATAACCTTCGATTTCTTTTCTTTTCGAGAAGAAATCTTCGGTTCAGCAGCTCTGAGAGAAAGCAACGTGCCTTTTCTTCGCTTGCGTAGAACCACCTCGCCCCGCCCTGGGTCTTCCTGCGGGCCGAGGAAGGTCGACGCGAACTTTGGTTGCGGCTCCCAGCCGCCTTTTGGAAGCACTGATTTCTCTGCGTCCTCTGCGTCTCCGCGGTGGACTCTACCGGGTCGCTGGTGTCAGACTTGATTTCCCAGTGTGAACCCTGCTTCGACGGCTTCTCCGATGCGTCCCACCTTGTTGGCGTCACCGATCTTGAGCACCTCGACACCCGTGTCCTTCAGGGCATCGGCCAATGAAGCCTCCGGCCTGGAGCCCATCGCCAGTACCACCGTGTCACAGGGGATTGCGATCTCTTCACCCTGAGCATCGGTGTACACGATACTCTCAGGAGTAATATCTTTCATCTTGGCGCCGGTGATCAAGGAGACGCCTCTGGTCCGCAGGTCCTTGAGCAGAATCCAGCGTGTAGACATGCCGATATCCTGTCCCATGCGATGTGCCATCTCGATCACGGTCACCTTCTTGACCCCGGTGGTGACGAGTTGCTCGAGCATCTCTTGCGATTCCGCATGGTGAAGCGTCAGGAAGTAGAGCTGATGCGGCGAAATAGTCCCCTTGGACGCCAGGAACAGCGCAGTCTCAAGGCCGACTGAGCCGCCTCCCACGATCACCACATTGGTGCCCGTGTGCTTCCTGCCTTTGAGCACATCCCAGGCCTGTACCACATGGGGCAGGTCCATCGCCGGCACCGGCGGCTTGAAGGGCGCCGCTCCCGTCGCAACCACTACGAGATCAGGCTGCTCGGCCCGCACGAGCTCAGGAGTCACCGGGACTCCCAACCGCAAGTCCACTCCGCGATTCTTGAGCACCCCCTCGTAGTATTCGATGATGTAGTGAAAATCTCTCTTGTGAGTGGCATCGGCAGCCCACGCGATCTGACCGCCAATATGGGATTCCTTCTCGCACACCATCACCTTGTGGCCACGATCCACGGCAACCGCCGCGAATTCACAGCCCGAGGGGCCCGCGCCGGCCACCAGGATCTTCTTGGGTGTTGCTGCAGGCAGAATCTCGGTGGAGGCTTCCTTCCCAGCGCGGGGATTGACCACGCACCCCACGGGAACCATCTGAAAGACCGCATCAAAACAGCGCTGGTTGCACGCAATACAGCGACGGATTTCCGCGGTCTTCCCCGCTGCGGTCTTGTTCACGAATTCGGGGTCCGCGATGTGTCCTCGGGCAACGCCGACCAGGTCAGCCATTCCTTCCGCGAGGATCTCTTCCGCGACAAAGGGATCGTTGATGCGGTTGCACGCCACCACAGGCACACGGACATGCTGTTTGATCCCCGCTGCGAGGTAGGCATACCCCGCCTGAGGCAGATCCATCGAGATCTGGGGAATACGGCTCTCATGCCAGCCTCCCGTGACGTTCACACAGTCTGCGCCCGCTTTTTCCACGGCTGCGGCGAAGAGCTTCGCTTCCGTGTTCGTATGGCATCCCGGGACAAAGTCATTCCCGGCCACGCGCACGATCAGGGCCGTCTCAGGGCCGATCTCCTTGCGCACCCGTTCCACGACTTCCAGACCGAAGCGCATCCGATTCTCGATGGGACCGCCGTACTCGTCTTCTCGTCTGTTGGTCTTGGGGGAGAGAAACTGGCAAATCAGATACCCCGCGGACGCAATCACCTCGATTGCATCGAAACCCGCTGCTTTGGCGCGCTTTGCCGCGGCCGCGTACTCGTCCAGCACGCGTGCGATATCCTCGACGGTCATTGCCTTGGTTTTCTGGCGGGTGAAGTAGGTCTCGTACTCCGAGGGCGCGAGGGTCGGGATTCCCTTCATCGCGCAAAACGAGTACGCGCCCGCGTGGTAGAGTTGCACCGCGCTTGCAGCGCCTTCGGTGCGTATGGCGTTCACGACGCGCGTCAGCCCAGGCACAAACCTGTCATCCTGGATGGACAGCATGGCATCGAGCCCGCAGGCCTCCGGACTGATGCCGGCTCCGCCGATGATGATCAGGCCGACTCCGCCTTTTGATCGGGCGCGGTAGAAGTCCACGAACTGATCTGTGACCTCGCCGGTAGGGGTATAGTTGAGATGCATGGCGGTCATCACGACCCTGTTTCGCAGGGACATGCGACCGACCTTGATGGGCTCCAGCAACTTCTTTATCAAGACAACCTCCGTGTGTTCGGATACTTAATCACGCTCCCTTGAAGTGTCCTTCGCGTTTTTCCATGTACGCGGTCACCGCTTCCATGATGTCCTCGGAAGGCATGATCATGGCAGACCTTGCCGCATTATAATCCAAGGATCTGTCCAGCGAAACTCCGTCGTCATTGAGATAGACCTCTTTCGCTCCTTGCACGGCCAAAGGCGGGTTGGCGGCAATTTCCCGGGCAATTTCGAGTCCGTGCGAGGAGAGCGTGTCGTGGTCGGGGAAGCAGTCGTTGACCAGACCTATGGCGCGGGCCCGCTCTCCGTCGAAGCGATGTCCGCGAAAGGCGATCTCTCGTGCGTGACCGGGGCCGACCACCCTCGGGAGGCGTTGCAGGCCTCCCACGTCGGTGATTATGGCGAGCCGCGCTTCGGGGAGTCCGAACACGGTGTCTGCGGTGCAGATTCGGATGTCGCAGCAGAGCACCAGCTCGAGACCAGCTCCCAAACAGTGTCCGTGGATCACCGCCACGGTGGGTCTGTTCAGTTGTTCCAGCCTGGTGTGAATCTCCTGGAGCCGCCGCACTTCACGGTAGAAACGGAGTTTCTGTGTTGCTCCGGGTTTGTCCATGATGATGCCGACGAGCTCGTTGTCCGGGGAAAGGTCCAGACCCGCGCAGAAGGATTTCCCCGCGCCCTTGAGGAGCACGACTCTGGCTTCCCGGTCTTCTCCCGCTTTTTCCACGGCCTCGCCCAGTGCGGTCCAGACCTTGAGGCTCAGGGCATTGCGCCTCTCGGGACGGTTGAGCGTGATGACGCCTATGTATCCGTCCCGTTCGTACGTGACGAGTTCGGTGGTCTGTGGTTCGATTTCACTCATATCCGGTAACTCCTTGGAAGTGTTATTGACAAAGGCGGCTGGGAGCCGCAACCAAAGTTCGCGTCGACTCTTCTCGGTCCGCATGACGACCGATGGCGGCGCAAGTTGGTTCGACGCACGCCAAGAAAGGCACGTTGCTTTCTCCCAGAGCTGCTCAACTGAAGATTTCTTCTCGAAAAGAAATCGAACGTCATGCGTAAGAGGCGTGCCTCGTGGCTACGTGCACCCATTTGCAAATATGGTCCCACACTTGTCCGTCGCCCCGCCAGGGAACCCCGATGATCTGCTAAGATGTCCTCTCGCAAAGGGCGCAAAGGAAGCGAGAATTCCTTGGCGTTCTTGGCGTGCTTTGCGAGAGTCCGTCTTCCCGTTGTCAAATGTGTGACCGTAATTGCGCTGCACCGTTGCACCCCGCTACTAATCAGCTCCGTGAACAACCGGTCCGGCGGTCCCGGACGCGAGGGCTTCCCGTTCCAGGGCCCTGCCGACCTTCAGATCAAGGACGCGGTGTTCGAGCGCGGGAATCCGATCGGTTTCTCTGTTGAGCACCTTGAGGGTCTCGAGCATGACCTCCTGGTAGGTGAGGTCAGGCATATCCCCGAGCGCCTCCAGCAAGTGCAGGGCCTGCGAGGCTTCTCCAAGTCCTAGGAGGCATCGCGCCTTTCGCACAATCGTGTGGGGATCTCGGGCCTCGAGCATTTCGAGGTACTGAAGGGACAGCGAGTATTTCCCGAATGCCGCAAGCGCGTCGGCAACCGCGCTCAGGGCTTTGGGTTGCCCGTGGAGCGGTTCCACCAATCGAGCGATAGGCTGCTCCTTGTGCAGCTTGGCCAATCTGCCGAGGTATCCGAGGAAGTGGGATGGGGTCTTGGCAAGCTTCTCCGGAGGGGTGTCTCTCAGTGCCAGGTAATAGAGTATGTCGTTCTGTTGCTCCAGCAATTCGAGATCCGGGAGATCGTACCGATTGACGATGCGGATACGGTGGAGCTCATCGAGATCCGCCACATGTAAGGCTCGGAAGATTTTGTGGATTTTTGCCTCCACCTCGATTTCGCGGCCACTGAGCTCTTCGTGGTCGTAGTCGTCGGGGAAGGTGAACGTGAAGCGAACCTCTTCCCCTTGGCGCGCGCCCGCGAACCCTTGCTCGAACGCGGGTAATAACTGGCCCACTCCAAGGAGCACATCCCAGTATTTTCCCGAAATCCCCAGAAATGGTACCCCGTCGAGGCGGCTCCGAGAATCGAAAATGACCCGGTCAGTGGGTTGCACCGGTCCTTCCGTTTCCTGGAAAAAGCTTATTCCATCGAGGAGTTCACCCACTTCTGAGCCGTTTTCGGTATCGAGCGCGTCATATCCCCGCAGAAAGTATTCCAGGAGCTCGTATTCCTCGATGGCTGCGGCAGCGAGCGCGCCGTAGGCGTGATACGCCGGGTCGTTGGCGAGATCGTCGCGATTGGTCAGCAGGAAGTCCAGCACGTCGACGGTGTGTTGCTTGTAGTACACATCCCTCTCCATCTGGGCGTTCGCCAAGGTCCAGATATGCCTCACTTTCTTGAGGTCGTCCCTGGTCATCGCAGCGGTCTCGAAGCGGTCGCCCACGGAAAGATACGCGGGCCTGTATTCTTCAAGGGGCCTGAACCCGAATCTCTCCGGATGCTTCTCGTACGCGGACCCGAAGTAGAGCTGCATCTGCTGGGACCCGGAGTTAGATTCGATCGGGATATCGAGGGATTGCACGAAACGCAACGTTTGGACCGCATCATCCACCGTTTCTTCCGGCAGGCCGAAGATGGAGAAGAGCTCGGTCTGAATCCCTACCGAGTGGGCAAGACGGATGTGCTCTTCGAGTTGGCCCAGTTCTATGGCCTTGCGGGTTCCCGCGAGCACGCCGGGACTGCCGGATTCAAGGCCGAACGCGAGCGTATCCGCACCGGACTCCTTGAGCGCGTCGATCACTTCGCGGTCGATGAGATCAGCGCGGGTCTGGCACCAGAACGGAATCCCAATCCCTCGCCGGACTTTCTCGCCGAGGAGTCTGAGGGTTCTTTCTCGGTTTTCCGTGAAGTTGGGGTCCGCGAACCAGAATCGGCCGATGCCCTGTTCCGCGAGCAGTTCCATTTCCGCGAGGGTTCTCTCGACGGAATGGTAACGGATTTTCCCCTTGCAGATCCGGGGAGTGATGCAGAAACGGCACACGTGCCTGCAGCCCCGTGAAGAGAGCAGTATCGCGGTGTCTTTCCCCTGGAGGTTGAGAATGCCGTCGAGATACGGGGAAGGATACTTATCGAGGTCTTCCGGAGGCTGCGGAGCGGGTCCCGTGTCGATGACGCGGCCGCGGGACCGGCAGGTGATACCAAGAACCTCATCGAGGGATCGGCCTGCTTCGAGTCCGTCCGCCATGGCCGGGATAACTACTTCCGCCTCACCGCGCACCAGCGCATCGACGTCCGGGAGCGCGTCCAAGCCTTCAGGGGGCATGAACAGCGCCTGGGGTCCGCCGAGCACGACCGGAATCTCCGGATGCCTGGACTTGAGGTACCGGCAGAGGAACCTTATTCGCTCGATGGTGCTCCGGTACGTGGTAAACCCTACCACAGCCGGGTTGGTGCGGCGAATCCAGACCTCCAGGTGCCTCAGAGAGAGGGGTCTATCGAGCAGGTCATCAAGGATGACTCCGTCGTGGCCTGCCGCTTTCACGGCCGCCAGGATGTACCCCAGAGATATGGGGATGCTTTCGGACGATTCATAGCCTACTTCGTGGTTGACGTTTATGAACAGGAATGACACCAGCAGTCCTTTCGATCTGAATTGGTGTGGGAAGTTCGGGTCGTGGAGCCACACGCACTCTTCATGCGGGCTCGATCTGTCTGATGAGGCGCTTCAATTGGTCGAATACCTGCGAATCCCAGGGCCAATACCCTGCGAAAGCCGCCTCTCCCGGCCGTTTCCCCGGATCTCTACACGAGGCAAGGTAGGCCCGTACCCACGTCTTGGCATCATTTGGAGCGGCCGGCAAGGGAACGCCCTCGTCTCGCAGGCATTGCAAGTAACGGTCAACGCAAACCGCGGCGTCCTTATGGCATACGGCTTGCCGGCACAGGTCCTCCAGACATCCCGTGCTTCTGCCGTCCGGAAGGATCAGGACCGACACTTCGGGCTTGCCGGAAACAATTTTCATCTGCACGCCAGGCACCGGGAAGCCGGCTTTGCTCAGCGCGTTCTGCACGCTTTGGAAAGCGCCTTTCGGATCTGCATCAGCATCTCTTGTAATTCCAATCGCCTTCAGATTTCGAAAACCGGATACATCGCGAAGGTTCATCAAGAAGTCGGGAAGGTTGTTCTTTCCTCCATATTGTCTCACGTGGATGGATGCGGTAAGCCCCATATCATCGCGAAGCGCTTTCAGGACGTTCGCGTCATCGCGCCCTTCTCCTATCATCATTGCCTTCTTCGTCATCGGGTCCTGGAGTCGCTTCGTGTGTCCCATCATCGGACCTCGAAATCGAACTCGATGGCACTTCCCAGGCTCTCCCGACTCAGGCATACCGGTTCGATGTTCCCGTCGTCGGTTCTTTCCAAGCGTATCAGGCGGAAATCATAGTCTTCGCTTTCTTCAAAGGCAAAGTGAGACGCCAAAATGCACTCGAAGCTGTGTGTGGTCGCGAATACCTGCACATCGTATGCTTCCGAGAGACGCCTCACCATTCTCCAGATTTCCCCCATCGCAGAGTGGTGGACTCCGTTTTCTATTTCGTCCATCAGCACCATGCCGTCTCGCGCACTTGAAATTGCCAGCACCATTCCGATAACGGACGTGACCCCTTCACCCATGAGGGGCAAGGGTATCAGTGGTCCGGAGCCGAGGTCCGCGTGAAGAAGCGGGGTGTTTCCGACCATCACCACGGTAAGCCTCTTGATCCTCGGATCTACGACTTGGGCGGCTTCAAGGACTCTCTCCTCTTCCCTGCGGACTTCGAGGCGACTGAACAGACGTGACACCGTCTCGGCAGTCAATCCCATCGCGGCGGGCAGCATGATACACGGAACGGTGGGCGGAGGATGGTAGGGTTTCACCCGAACGTCTTCCTTGTCGATCACGGCATAGTACCTTGCAGGTTCTTTCCCTTCGTCCAGTTCAAGTTCGAGTATTGGTTCATACACCGCCGGGATGGGATGGTCACCCACCACCTTGAGGCTCGTCACGCCGAACATGTCGATGCGCCGAATCAGATCAGGGTCGGTGACCACGCGGAGACGCACGGTGCGGGCGATTCCCTCGGACGTAGTTGCAGAAAGCTCTACTTCAGTGGCCTCGTCGAAAGCGACGAATAGCGAGGCCCAGCGGGGTCTCACAATCTCGGCCACCTCACCTGCTAGGCTCAATAAGGGGCTCCTGAAACGATCTGCGGCCAATAACGCCCCGATCGCAGGTGCGGCTGCATGTACGTACAAGGCCTCGAGAAGCGCGGTCTTGCCGACGTTGTTGACTCCCGCGATAAGGTTCACCCTTTTCAAGCCGTCCAGACGCAGGTCCTTGAACAGCCGGAAATTCTTAATGGAAAATGACCTGTACATCGGTTGCTCCCGGAGTGTCGCATGCACGGACGGGCGAGACGTTGATCAAGGCGCTCCTGTTCCCGGCCCCACTCGGCACAATAGCATCAAAAACCCGGAATTTCCAACCGCTCGCGGCCCGGCAGAAGTGCCTTCAAGGAGCGACTATTGCCGGCCGAGGCTTTGCGAAAGGAGGGACTGACTGAGCGCTTCCCAGATCCTTGCCGGAGCGAAACGTGCAAAAGGCCGGTACTCCAAGAGCACCCGGTGTTCTCCCGCGGCCAGTCGAACGGTCTTGAACGTGCCGAACAGCGGTTCGTAAGACACGGCTTTCCCGTTCACTTTCGCGATCCAGTCCGGGTCCCAGTTGTCGATGAAGCTGAGGTACATCGCTTCCCCGGCATGGACCGTCAGTCTCAACACGTCACCATCGTAATGGTTCAGCACCACTTGCGGCCGTAGCGAGTCGTCGACCTCCGCGGCGTCCCGCGTGAAATCCTTCACCGACTCGTGGTCGATCCTTCGCGTGCAGAAGACTCTTCGGCCGTTCTTGATGCCCATAAGATACTCGAATGCCGCAAGCTCTTCGGCATCGATCCGCGGAGACACGCGCCCGTCAGGAAAAAAGCGTGAATGAAATGACACGTATCGCTCGTAGTACCAGTTTCGTTCCAGTCCTACTTTGAAAGAAGGGGTCAGCGAAATGGTCCCGCCGTCGTTGCGCCGTGCCGTGATCAGCGCTTCCGTGACCATTGCGCGTACTTGCACCGGGAATCTCTGATAGGACTCCGCGGTGGGCCGCGCCGACCACTGTGACGAACCGACGGGAAACATATCGACTGTTGCCACCGTGATCATCAGGGCCAAGATGACCGCGACCCCGACCGAGGAGTTGATAGGTCTTTTCAAAGCCAACCCGAGAGGTACACAGATCGCAACGCACGCCACGACCGTCGCGGCGACGAAATAGTATTCCGTCCCGTGCGAGGTCTCGAAAAAGTCTCTCCAGTAGGGGTCGAAGACGCGGCCATACAACAGAATCAGTTGCACCGCCACGATGACGACACTCCCCCCACAGAGGATGACCAGCAGCCGGCGTATGAGCTGGTGTCTTGCAGGGTCATGTCCCGAGCCGCTCAGCAGGGACTCGTAGTAGCTGAACGCCCGCGCCATCCCCAAGGCGATGATCGGTACCATGACGATGCTGAGCCTTCCCCAGGCGCGAAGATTGCGGAATCCCGGTACGTACGTCCACAGCACGTCAAAAAGATACGAGTGCTCGCCATAGGAAATGTACGTAAGAATCGCCCACCAGACGAGAAGGATGATCACCACGTCCCGAGAAGAGTCCCTTGTGCACTGAGGCTCTTTCGCATGGGAATGCTCAGGCGGAACGGGCGTTTTGAACGAGCCCCCTTCAGCCGAGTTCCCGTCCACTGGCACAGTCTCCGCGAGTGGCCATGACGAGGCATGCGAGTCCGCGGCCACCTTCACCGGAGTTTGCCGGATGGGCAGAACTCCCCAATATTCGCAGAGTTTTCGGAAGGGGGCCCATGGGCAGAACCACCCAATGTTCCACAAGTTTTCGGAAGGGGGTCCGGGGGACAACCCTTTTTCAAAACTACCATGGCCCCAGGGGGCCACAACCAAGCATGAAAGCCACGTCCCGATATTCCGGAAACCCGCGACATGGTCAGAACCACCCGATGTCTCAAACGTTTTCGGAAGGGGGTCCGGGGGACAACCCCTTTTCAAAAGGGTTTCCCCCGGAATGCTTTCTGATAAGGGGTTTCCCCCGGAAGACTGTCCGATTAAGGGTTTCCCCCGGGAGACTTTTGTGAAGCGATCGTCCAGACACACTCCTGCGGCCCATGCCGCGAGCATCAGCACACCCATGATACTAAAGTAATACCAGCCCTCCGTTTGAGACGCGGGGGGAAAGATCAGTGACCCCAGTGTATCAACCCACGTGAATGGATAGATGGTGGCAAACTCGTACGTGCCGGCACTTCTGTTCGATACCTGGTTGAGCAGCACCTTGATGTTGTACAAATACGGGGCGCAGACCGTTGCAGCCAGGACCGCAGGGATCAGGCACGCGGCCACATACCCTGCCGGTCTGAGCAATGTGGTCCGTTCACTTTCCATCAAGGCTGTGCGGCATCGAGTGCTCAACATGAGACACACATACGGAGGCACCAGAAATAGGCAGTAATACAGGAAGTAGGGATAGGCCGCGGCAATGATCATCACCGAGCTTGCAAAGATGATTGCTGATCCCCACCGTCTCTTCTCGACATCCACAGCCACGGTCGCACCGTAGAGCAGCCAGGGCATCCACGCGGCAGCATGCACCGCGTTCGGGAAACGCAACAATTCACCCACCTTGAAGCTCACGCTCATCACCATGACCGCGAATATCACTCCCCGCCGGTTCGGCACCAGAAGCGACAGCCATTGGTAAAGCCCCAGGGCGAAGAGAGAAACCCCCAGGACCGTCCACAACTGGTGATCAAAGGGCGAGTACCCCCCCATCAGCCTGTATGCCCACGCTGCGAAGAGATTGAGTGGGTAGATTGCCTGAGGCAGCGGGCTCGAAAAGAACGGAAAACCCGCGCCCTCGGACGGTGACCAAAACGCGATGTCTCCCGCGGCCAACAGGTCCAGCAAATAGACTTTGGAGTTGTAGTAGATCCCGACGAAGTCGTTTCCGATTGCAAGAGAGAAGGACGTCTCCGGAACGACGTAGCGAAAGAAGAATACCAGGGGCCACATACACAGCAGGACCCCCGTGACAAACCCGCGGCGTGATCTCGTGGCGCGTAGCGTTTCCGGATGGCTTGAAACGCCGGCGTCCGCTTCCGGGGTCTTTTCAGCTCTCCCTGGGGCCATTCCACACACTGTTCCGTGCTTGCCCGGGGTTACCGGGAGCCCTTCCTTGCCAACATGCACATGTTGATCATGAATGGTTTGAGAAACTGAAGGCGCGTGTCAAGCCAGAGACTTACCCGATTCAGTCTCAACTGAAACGGAATCAGGTGCAATCCGTATTCTCTGAGTACAGTCAGCCCGTTCGCTCGCAGAGTCCGCCTCAGCCTGCCCCAACTACTGAAGTTTTCGTACCCCTCGTAGGGACGGATTCCTAGCCGGGTCGCCAAATAGACCGCGGGCCACCACACCACATTGGGGGTGCTCACGGATAAGTACCCTCCGGTCTTGAGCACCGCGGCCATCTGACTCAACGCGGTTGACGGTGAAGGCGTGTGTTCGATGCATTCGGACGAAACGATCACGTCGAAGCTTTCCGGTCCAAAGACATCCACGAGTTGCAAGGCATCGGCCACCATCGCGTCACATCCTACCATTGCCCGAGTCCGTTCCACCAGTGAAGGACCTACGTCACATGCGGTCACCAGCGCGCCGCGTTCCTTGAGCCTCGCGCTGAAGAAGCCGAGGCCGCAGCCCACGTCGAGTGCCCGCTTGCCGGCCAGCCGCTCAGGCGGAAGAAACTCGTCCACCAGGATCTCGACTCGGCGGTGAGTGTCATAGTCGAAGACCGCAGATCGAAATTGATCGCCCAGGGTTTCGTAGCACAGATCCTTTGGGGTTAGCTCACGCACGGCTCTCAGTTCTTTCCGTTGGGCGTCCCAGCCTTGTCTCGTGTCGTCAGGGCCCTGAACACATACCGGGGCCTCGTCTTGACCTGTTCGTACGTCCTCGCCAGGTATTCTCCGAGTATGCCCAGGCAGAGCAAGTTCACACCGCTCGATGCAAGCAACACGCACATCATGGAACCCCAACCTGCAATCAGGTCACCGACATAGAAGTATCTTGCCACAATGTAGCAGAAGTAGGCCACAGAAAAGGCAATGAAGAGCAATCCCACGTGAAAGGCAAGTCTGATCGGTTTGATCGAGAACGAGAATACCGCATCCAGAGCGAGGTGGAGCATCCGCGAAAACGAGTACTTCGATGCTCCGCCTGCCCGCAAGTCCGCGCGATACTCTACACACGCCCTCTTGAATCCGAGCCAGGAAATCATGCCTCTGATGAATCTATGTTGTTCGGGCATCCGATTCAGGGCATCGCACACTTCCCTTGACAGCAGACAGAAGTCCGCGGCTCCGGGAACGATGTACGTGTGGCTCAGAGCATTGAACACCTTGTAGAACGTTGAGGAAGTCCACCTCTTCCACCACGACGAGCCTTCCGTCTCCTTACGCACCGCGGTGACGACGTCATAGCCTTCCTTCCACTTGGCGAGAAGTCCCGGGATCAGTGCAGGCGGATGCTGCAAGTCCGAGTCCATGAGAATGATCGCGTCCCCTCGAGCGACCTCCAATCCCGCACACAGAGCCGCCTGATGCCCGAAATTCCTGGACAGAGAATAGACCGAGACCCGTTCATCACGGCCGGCCATACCGATGAGCACGTCGAGCGTCCGGTCCTGGCTGCCATCGTCGACGAATACAATGCGGTAGTCCGTCTCTGCATGCAAGGCGCGCAGTTCATCGGTAAGACGTTCATAGAACGCGGGGATCACTTCTTCTTCGTTGTAGCAGGGACAGATCACTGAAATCATCGGCCGGGTGCGACCGTCATCCGGGAGGGACATTTCACGCCTTCCTGCTTCGGTCTTCACATTGACCGACCACTGACTGATTGCCGCGCAGAGGTTGACGCATTCATTCAGTCCTGGTACACCAATTCCATGAAGAAGATCAAGAGCCCTTGGTACGGCTTCGTCTGGATTGTCGTGTGGACGGCAGCTCTGGTGTGGTGCACACGCTCCGGTTGGTTTGCCCCGCGTGAGGTCTTTGGACTCGCGTTGGTCTGGCTCATTCTCACGGGAACCACCACGTGGCTCATTGTAAGGCATTACCGGGCACACCGCGTCATTCTCCCGCAGGACCCGGTCGCCCCTCCGCCCAAGCCGACGCTCAACGGCCCATGTCCTTGCGGTTCGGGAAAGAAGTATAAGCGTTGCTGCGCCCCGACGAGCAGATAGCCGATCGGCAGGTGTTCAGCCGCGCTGTGTGATCTTGGCCGGCGGCTGATTGGAGGGACCGGACGGGGTGTGGGGGCCGGCGTGAGCCTTCACGCTAACCCCTCGGTGGAATCAGTCAAAGTCATGTTTCACAGGAGTCGGCGCGTCACTTGCCCCTTCCGGACTCGTCGCCGCTCCTGAGCTCTTTGCCGCCCGCGTTCTGACAAGCCAGCCGGGTCATCGGTTGGTCATAGCCGGGGAAGGCAAGCTTGCAAATGATGAGTTCGGTATCCGGATACCCGGATTCACCGGCTTGGACGGTCGGAGCGGCAACCAATCCCGTCCCAATAAGCAGTGCAGCTATTACGAGGGAAAAAACTAGTGTTCTCATTAACTTCACTCCTTTGTCGTATTTCCTAAGTTGGGGCTTTAATTACTCGACAGCCTTCTTGGGAAGGTGGTTCTTGTATCCGCGCAGGTCAAGACCTGGCGCGAAAAATTATTGACGAAAAACCTAAAGAATGAGCACCTGTCTCCCTCGACCGCTCCCTTCCTGTCGGCGTTCCCCATTGACTCGATGAAGGAATTCAACTAACCTGCATTCAATGGTACAAGCCTGTCGCTTTCTTCAGATCATCTCCTCTTCCTCGGCGGAGTCCCATGAACGAAGAGGGTAAAACCAAAGAGGATCTTCTCCAAGAACTCGCAGCGCTAAGAGAGAGAGTCTCGGAACTGGAATCGGTTCAGACCGAACTCGCGCAGCTTCGAGCCCGGTGCAGGTTGCTGTTGCCCGCGGTGGAACAGAGTAGTCTGGGAATCGCCGTGGTGGATCTCCAGGGAGACCTGCTCTTTCTGAACCGCGCTTTTGCTCGGCTGCACGGATACGAGCCTTCGGATATTCTGGGCCAGAATCTCTCGGTCTTTCACACTGCCGCGCAAATGCCCGCGGTCCTGGCTGCCAATGAACGGATCAAGGAGACCGGGTTCTTCTCCGGAGAGATCTGGCACGTGCGCAAAGACGGCACCGAATTCCCCACGTTCATGGACAACTCACTCCTGCGCGACCAGGCCGGAAACCCCATCGGCATGATCGGAACGCTCCACGACATCACCGAACAGAAGCGCATCGAAAAGTCCCTGGAACTCCAGAAAGAGAAACTGGAAACGGTCCTGGAACACGCGCCGTTCGGCCTGGTGCTCATAGACGAAGACGGCACCTTCAGGTACATGAATCCTGTGTTCAGGAGTTTGTTCGGGTACTCTCTGAGCGAGATCCGCAGCGGCAAGGAATGGTTCAGGAAGGCTTTTCCCGATCCCGAGTATCGGCGAAAGGTCATAGGGACTTGGGTGAGTGACTCAGCGGAATTCGGTCCCGGAATGCAACGACCCAGGACCTTCACCGTAACCTGTGCTGACGGCACGGAAAAGGTCATTCACTTCAGACCGGTACAACTAGTCAACGGCCAACACTTGATGACCTGCGAAGACGTTACGGAACAGCGACAAGCCCTCGATGCCCTTAAGGAAAGCGAACAAAGACTGGAACTGGCACTCAAGGGAGCCGACCTCGGTCTCTGGGATTGGAATCTCCTCACGGGCGAAGCCTATTTCAACGAACGATGGGCCGGCATGCTCGGGTTCGAGCCTCATGAGATACCCCCAAACACCGGTTATATCCGGAGCCTGGTCCATCGCGCAGACCTTTCCCGTGTGATCGGCAGCATGAGAGAACATTTTCGCGGTCGCACCCCTTCGTACGAAGTCGAATTCCGGATGCGGTCAAAATCAGGCGCATGGAAGTGGATACTCGCCCGGGGCAAAGTGGTGGAGCGAGACGAAAAAGGGCGAGCAGTGCGTGTCACGGGAACCCATCTCGACGTAACCCAAAGCAAGCAGCTCAGAGAGCAGCGTGATCGACTGTTCAGCCTTTCCGCGGACCTGTTGTGCGTGGCCAGGTTCGACGGGTATTTCAGCCAGCTCAATCCCGCCTGGACCAGGACCCTCGGATGGACCGAGAAGGAACTGATGGGAAGAAGGTGGCTCGAATTCGTTCACCCGGACGACCGAGCAGCAACCGAAGCCAGCACCCGTGATCTCGTCAGCGGTCATGCGGTCCTCACTTTCGAGAACCGATGCCTCTGCAAGAACGGCACGCACCGATGGCTCTCTTGGAACGCGGTTGCAGCAAAGGAGGACGGACTGATCTACGCGGTGGCCAGGGATATCACCGAAAGCAAGCACGCGGAAGAAACGTTACGCGAAAGCCGCCGGCAGTACATGTCCCTCTACGAAGAAGCCAAGAGGGCGAAGGAACTGTACCGCAGTCTCCTCGACGCCACACCGGAAGCAGTAGTGGTATATGACCTCGAGGGGAAGACTCTCTACGTCAACCAGTCCTTCACCCGGATCTTCGGATGGACGCTTGATGAGCTCAAAGACCGGAGAATACCGTACGTGCCCGAATCTGAACGAGAATCCAGTATGGTCATCATAAGGGATCTCATCGAGAAAGGGACACCGTGCGTTGGCTTTGAAACGAAGCGGTCGACGAAAGAGGGTGGGCTCCTCGACATTTCTCTGAGCGCGGGCCGGTACCTGGACCACAAGGGCGAACCCGCAGGAATGGTGGTGGTGCTTGGAGACATCACCGAACAGAAACGGCTCGAAGAGCATCTCAGGCACTCGACGAAAATGGAGGCCATAGGTCGTTTGGCCGGTGGTATCGCCCACGACTTCAACAACCTGCTCACCGCGATATCGGGTTACGCGGGTATCCTTCTCCAGCAGATGGAGGAAGGGTTACCCCATCGGGAGAAGGTGTCGCAGATCGGCATCGCTGCCGGCAGGGCCGCTCAGCTTACCCGGCAGCTTCTCGCGTTCAGTCGCAAGCAGCTCCTCGAAGTGAAAGTGATGGAACTCAATCAGGCAGTCCACCAGTTCGAGAACATACTCCAACGTGTCATCGGGGAAGACGTGGAGTTCGTGACGATCCTTGACCCTTGCGCAGGCCGGGTCCAAGCCGACCCGGGCCAGATAGAACAGATTCTGATGAACCTGGCGGCTAATGCGCGCGACGCAATGCCAGGAGGAGGTAGGCTCACCATTGAGACTGCCAACGTGATCCTGGACGAAGAATACGCACGAGTGCGCGCGGAAGTGAAACCCGGACCATACGTGATGCTGGCGGTCAGTGACACGGGGAGCGGCATGGATGCTCAGGTGAGGTCACGAGTCTTCGAGCCGTTCTTCACCACGAAAGAGAAAGGGGTAGGAACCGGGCTAGGCCTCGCCACGGTCTACGGCATCGTGAAGCAACACCAGGGCCACATCGCGGTCTACAGCGAACTGGGAACGGGCACCACCTTCAAAGTCTACTTTCCTCGGGCAGAACAGGTCATGGATACCGATTCCGAAGCGTGTCAGACGATCCGGTTGCGTCCGGGAAGAGAGACCATACTCGTGGTGGAAGACGAAGAGATAGTGCGCAAGCTGACCGAGGAGGTGCTTGAAATGATGGGCTACACCGTGCTGGGCGCGGGGGACCCCGATGAAGCACTCGACATTTGCCGCGATACACCCGGCCCTATCCATATGCTGGTGACCGACGTGGTCCTTCCCCGTATGGATGGTAGGGCGCTTTTCGTCCGAATTGCGGAGTCGAGACCCCAGATGAAAGTGCTCTACGTGTCAGGGTACACGGAGAACTTCATCGTTCACCACGGAGTGCTTGAAAGAGGAGTCCATTTCCTTCAGAAGCCGTTCACGGTCGACGGCCTGGTAGGCAAAGTGCAGCAAGTACTGGAGGGCGCGTAACAGGGAGCGAACGCCTGCCAAGTCCCGTTTTCCGGAAGGGCCTCAACGCCAGAATCCTCGGTACATATTCATGTAGTTCTGCCATGCGCTCCGGTTGTTGCTCGCGTTCATGTCCGGCGCAGGGTATGCTGCTTCTTCGGGGTAGTACTGCTCTTTCCCTTCCACTTCCCGGACATTGGCGAGCGCCACAGCTCCCGTGCTGATAAGGAGCTGTCTTTCTTTGACAATGCGTGCCGGGCCTTTGTTCTGCTTTCCGCGTTTTGCTGAGACATCAGGACGGGCAAGGCACCCTTGAGCCTGCTCAAAGAGCGTCTCTTCCAACTCCATGACGTAGCGGCATTCCTTTCGACGGGCGTCGAGCGCAGCCTCCTTTGCGTCCATGGCAGCGGAAATCTGGGCCGCTATGGGCTTGTCCGATCCCGCGTGTACCAGCGGGCCATCTGTGAATCTGGACACCGGGGTTTGCTCGAGAGCCTTCAAATCCCCCAGCCTGGTCTTCATCTCCTGGTACACCTGCTCCCACTTGCTTACGATCGACTCACATTGCATGGTCGTGTCTTGAGCGTGGGCAGGCCCCACACACACCGGTGTAAGAGCCAAGACGGCAAGCAACGGAATGATCCATGCACGTCCGGTTTCAATGAAAAGCCCTTTCACCGCAACGATCTCCTTTCCTGGCAACCGGTTTCGCGACCCGCTCGCATCCTCCCGGGGACGCGAAGCAGTGAGAGACTACCACGAAACAACCTCTGAGGCAAACAATCACTGAGACTGCCGATGTCTTGCGCACACCTCTTCCATGAGTGCTGAGATCTTCTCGGAAATCACGTAGCTTATGCCCCCCCTGTCGAACGAATCCCGGATCATCTGTATGAACTCGTCGTACGCGTGCGCGTCATCGAGTAGAATTCTCGCGGTTCGTGCCTCTTCTCGTGTGTAGTCATTCTCGCGGTTTTCCGCCACTTCTCTGAACGTCTCGCGAAACTCCCTTTTTCCGCCCCAGAATACAATCACGTTCTCCATGTACGCGTTGAGTTCTCTGAGGCGTGTCACGAGCTGTTCTTTGGTCATGTGCTCGAATTCCATGTGCAGCTCCCGATGGGTATTCTCTCTGAGGCTCAGCCTGCACCCGCAAAGGCCGTTCAGCGCTTCAAGAACCTCTTATTCATACTGAGGGGGATTTTCGGTTGACAGTTCTGAGGCGCAAAGGCCGGCCGTGAAACGAGTCAGAAGTTGAGAGGGAGTTTCCTGATTTCCCGGAGGTCTTCAGTCTGTTGGGAACGCACCACATCCTGCTCCCACCGAAAGAAGCGTCTCGCCAGGCATTCGACACGACCGAGTATCTCCTGGAGTTCCCTCACCAGTTCGAGGTTTTTCTCCCGCTTGGCACGTGAGAGTTCCGTGTGCAAGTGCCGGAGAAGCTTCCTCGCCTGCTCCGGGGTCTCCAGAAACCGGACCGGATCGTACGCAGCGCCTCGCCTTTCTCTTGGGCTCCATCTGATCATGATATCGTTAATGTGTTCCCGCAACATGCGACCGGTCTCGTATGGTATCTGATCGGGCGCCCCGGGGCATACGTCATTGTGTTGTGTATGCGCCGGACTGCAAAGCCCCGATTCCCAGGTACCTTCATCGGTGATACGTCCCACTCCCGATGAGGGACGGATGTCTTTCCTTCTGGGGATCACCGACGGCACGATCTGCCGCATCGAGGTTTGAAGGTTGGCCTCCCGTCAGGGTGAACCCCTGGGAGACCCATTCTACACTACCGTTTCTGAGTTTGCAACGGTGCATTGGATGCCGGCATCCTTGTCTATGAGCCCACTTGGCGACCGGCGGGAGAGCCGCTCACCGCGATGAGCCTTCCCTGGCCACCCGGCCTCGAAAGGCCCGGCAATCCTCAAACGGCGACTGGGAGCCGCAGCCAATAATCGCGTCAGCCTTCCTCGGCTCGCACGTGTTTCGATGGCGGAGAAGGTCGGTTCCGGGCAAGCGAAGACAGGCACGTTGCTTCGTCCCAGAGCTGCTGAACTGAAGATTCCTTCTCGATAAAGAGAAGAAGACGGACTCCTTGCGAAAAGGCCCTCTGGGAAGTTGTGCTCCACAGCCCCGTAGCGACTGTGCCTGGCGGAGGGCGTTGACCGCCGGACCTGCGAAGAAGTGCGCTCTTCAAGTCGCCGGCATCCGAGGACGGAGTCCCCCGAGCCTCCGATGCCGTTGACCTGTGCAGCCCCTGAATTGTCGCCGGATTCAGGGTGTCCGCACGTCGCCGACCGACGGCATTGGACCCGAGGAGGCTCCGCCACTTGGGCATAAGCCGACTCAGAGCATGTACCAGACAGGAGCGCATTCAACGTCAACCTCTAGTCAGGAAGCAACCGACTCTTGGTGATCCACTGAGAAAGGTCTACAGTCCCGTCGAAAACAGGAAGCTCAGACGACCGCCAAAGGTCCAGTTTCTCCGATCCACGCTGAGGATGAAGTCGGAGGTGGCCGGCGCCACTGCTCCGCTGAGCTCTCTCAGCCGCAAGTCCACGTGGTTGCGTGCATGGAGGTTGAAGTATTTCACAAACGCACCCAGATGGCCGTTGCCGATCTTTATTGCCGCTTCGCCGAACGCCTCGAAGAAGTAACCGGATCTCGGGTATTCGGTTGCGGTGATCCTGGCCGTGGTGCCTGCTCCGAACGCGTCACCTACGGTCTCTCCGTAGTCAAAATCGCTTGCAAGGGCCACCAGCGAAGGGAATCCGAGCATACCCACTTTGAACATCCCGTTGCATCCTGCTCGCTGAGCGACTGCTCCGACGAACGGCAGAATGGCGCTGTAGCTGACGTCCGCTTGATCCGTGGCAAGACTGGGAAGGGCTCCGGTCACACTGCCCGGCTTATCCAGGCTGGTCTTGAACGCGTCCCAACGAAGTCCGCCCAGGATCGTAAGGGCCGCCAGCGACGACGGGCCTGGCGGGCACGGGTTTGGAGGCATGCAGTCGGGCGGACAGTACAACTTGGTGTACGGAGAGCACGACTGGAACAGGTTGAAGCTGAGCGCGCCCTGGAGGGTATACCACTGAATGTCGGCATGCCATTTCCGGGTCGCGGCTGAGGTGGCCAGCGCGGGGTCGAACCTGTAGACCGCGGTAGCCTTGCGGTTCGTACTGGGGAAGAAATAGGATCCTGCAATGGCGAGGCCCATTCGATCATTTATCCTGATCGGAGAAATCCCCTCTATCCACACTCCTTCGATATCGTGATCGAGTCTGAATTGGTGGACTCCTGCCAGAGCATTGGAACCGTTGCCTTTCAGCAGCACTCCCGCCCCCTTCTTCTTGAACACGTACCCGACGTACACGGACGGTTCAAAAACCGCAGGCGGCTTGCATCCTTGCATGAGGGGCGGACAGGGTGGGGGACAGAAGTTTGCGGGGCTTGGCGGGCCGCTCATACCCATCGACGGGGGGGGCATGCAGTTGCCCCCAGGGAAGCCGCCGGGCACGCCGGCGACCGCTCCTGGAGGAAAGCCGTGCGAAGGATCGCCGAGCATTCCTTGAGCACACACCGCGACGGGAATCGCTGCAATGAGCATCACTCCCAGAACAATAAGACCTACACTTTTCGTCACCATGCCGGTACTCCTTCTAGATGTAGCTTCTTCGGCCACACGGGGACAGACATCTAAAAGTATTAAAAAGAGGCTTATGCACTAAGCGGATAAATTATAGCATAAGCTTTCACGCAAAGTCAATTGGAAATACAGTCATTTTCTTTGTATCAGCTTGCCTCAGTAGCCTCGACGGCACCTCGTGGCGCAGGAATCTGGCTGCTGGAGCCATCTTAAAGGGGAACGCCAGGAACTAACGAGATTCATGTTAGACCGACAATGCATGGTCGATTCTTATTGATTGCATATAACTTTGGATATTTACTCAGAAACTATGCCAACTCACTCCGCGCCACGTCTCTCTCGCCATTGTCTGCCCCGGCTCCTCCGGCTTTCGTGCAATCGTCTTGGTCCTGAAAAGGCTCCTGACATGCACGCGCTGAACGTTTCACACGGAGAGCAGCACATCGCCTTTCTGCTTTTCTCTTGACGCAGCGATCGACACGCGCATACACTGGCCCAAACTTCTGTAGGTTCCCAGCGAGGGATTAATCGGAAATCCTGTGTGAATCAGGAGTGGACCCGCCGCCGTAACCGGGGACGAACACCGCATCACGCCACTGCAGCTCAGAGCTCGCGGGAAGGCGCGGTCAGTAGGAGGATCCGGGAGCCGGAATATCGGCCTGCAGGAGCAAGATCTCGTGCCACCGGGGATATGTGGTGAGATCGCTTGACCGCGGACCAAGACAGGGAAGGCCCCGGGCTGATAAGGCTCGGGTTTTTTTTTGGAGGGAACTCGCAACACCGGTGCGCGTGCACACAGGCAGCACAATCGGGATGCCCGTTTCTGAGAGAAGCGGCCTCTCGGGGAAGCTGCATTTCGTGCACGGGCCAGGCGCGAGACCGCCCCGAACGAGTCCGCGATGCTCATGCGAACCATGTCGCCCCCGGAGCACCATCTCTGGAGGAGACTCATGCCTTTCTTTCACACTCATCTGATGTCGGAGTCGGTCGGCGGTGTGGGCCCCGCGTGGGGAAACCTGCCGTGTGTCTGTGTCGGGAAGGAATCCCGCGCGCGAGGACATCCTGCCGTGAGATCTGAAGCGACGGTCCTGGAGGTCACGGAGCGGCTCACCATCGCGCGAGCTTTCCTCGGCTCGCGCGCAGTCCGATGGCCGACTCAGTTGCCGCCACGCGCATCCGAAACCCACGGTATTGTCTCCGTGGCACTTCAACAGGGCCAGGTCAGGAAGCCGTTTCCCGCGACAAATCCTCCCAGCCCGAGAAGAATGCGCGCTTTTCCGGTGCAGACATAGCGGTTCTCGAAAGTGATTTCCGATTCCAGGTCGGCCTGATCCTGTGGGGCAGGCTTTCCAGCCTGCCAATCGGCGAAACTAGTGAGGACCGCTCTAAGCTGGAGCCTCGCTCGGCAGCGTTCCGCACCTGTGGATGCGTGTCGGCAGAGTTCATGCGCTTCTTCGGTGCATCCGGATACGTCGTCGAGAAACCTCTTGACAGCCATAACGGCATAAAGTAGATATGTCTAATTCAATCGCATTTGTCTATCACTCGCGTGGCGGTTTGTGGCGGGCGAGCCTCGTAGGGAAGGATCGTGCGTGGTCCCCTGCACTGCGTGCCGCACGGAGCACGTCGCGGATTATGTGCTCGACGAGGACCAGGGGTGCCTCGCATGCCATTCTGCAAAGGGCGGCGGGGAGCCGCAACCAGAATTCGCGTCGACCTTGGTCGGTCCGCATCGAGACCCATGGCGGGGCGAGTTGGTTCGACGCAACTGGAGAAAGGCATTTTGATGGCTCCTGGAAGTGATGAGCTGCAGATTTCCTTTCGCGCCAAGAAGGGATTCAGCCTCATGAGTGAAGGGGCCGCGTTTCTTCTTGACACGTTTTTCCCATTAGTGCTACTGTCGCTCAAACTCAGGCGCTTCTTGTACGGATTAGGAAGGGAGAAGGTCATGAAACGGCTAGTAACGGCTGCGTTCGCGGTTGTCGCATGTGTGTGCGTGTGCGGGTCCCCTGTGCCTGCCTCGGCATGGGAACTGGACCTGTCGGGGGTGTTTGCCTGGGCCTATGAATCTCGCTCACAGAACGGGCCGAATGGATTCTTGGGGAAGTTTGACGTGGATAACGGAGCCGGAGGCAACGCCAGCAATCTCAACTTCTGGACGGGGAGTCGGTTCGACACCAACCTCGTGACAGGCTCGGACGCGGCATGGAGCTACTTCAATGTGGAACTGTTTCCCAGGATCAAGGTCAACGAAGCCATACGGTTTTCGGGGAAGTACAGGCTTTCGACCTATGGCAGTCCGCTTGCGGATGATTACCACACGTTTGACGCCCCCGGCGGCAATCGCGCGTTCGCAGACGGGCAGTGGACCATGTTCTGGGTGGCTGCTCGGACACCCTGGGGAACGGTCGGGGTAGGCAAGAGACCCTGGGTAGTGGGGACGGGCCGCCAGTACGACGGAGAGGACGGGGCCACCACCGAGTCGATTTCTTTGACGGTGCCGTACGGACCTTTGGATTTCAGCCTCGCATTCTATCCTTGGAGACGCGCAGGGAGCTCATCGGTATCAGGTGACGATTGGTTCAACATCAGCACCAATCTTGCCGGAGATGCGGGGCTTCCGGCCGAGTACTTCGGTCGGTCGGACAGGAGCGGGTCGCTTTCGAGAGATTTTCGCGCGAGCGTGCACTATTCGGCTGGAGCGATCAACGCGGGAATCATCGGGAGCTTTGGAGCTTTCCATATCGGCCCTGAAGGGACGCTCAAGGCCCCTGGCGCAGCGGCAGTGGCGTTGGCTCAGGATTCGGAGTTCTATCACGGGGCAGCCTATGTGAAGTACTTCAACGGGCGTTTCTTCTTCAATTCCGAGGGAGCCTGGATGTACTGGACCGACAGGTACGCGGACCCCACCGCTGCGGCCGGTACCCCCAATCCACGGTACGCGGAGCAATGGAATTACCTCGTGGAGCTCGGCACCGTGGTCGGCCCCGCGAAACTGACCCTTCTCCACTCGTGGACTCCGGGGCCGGATCGGAGAAACGGCATATTGATAGACAAGCAGCCGGCCGCGTTCGTCCGCCACGACAATTTCGACCGACTGCTCGGCAGTTATGACGTGTTGCGGCCGTACAGCCTTCTGTTTGCCTTCAACTACGGATCGGGCCTCAATGCACTGAGTCTCAACGGGAACGGGTACGCGCGAGACGCCTCAGCGTTCGCCGGGAGGCTTGATTACGCTGCAGCGGCCAACCTCAACCTCTTTGGCAGCCTTTTATGGGCGCAGAGGACATCGAAGGGGTATAGCTGGGGAGCCATAGGGCCTAACACGACCTTGTTCGGAGGTCCGGTCGACGGGAACCTGAGTCTGGTCATCAACCGCTATCCTGCGTCCCCCAATATTCCCGACACTTCCCTCGGTTATGAGGTGAACGTGGGTCTGGACTGGGGCTTTCTCGACGGGTGGACCACAAGCCTGATCGGCGGGTACTGGCAACCGGGCAAGTGGTTCACGTATGCATGTGTTGACCGCTCCGTTGCCGGCTGGGAAACCGGTACTCCGGGCAACTTCTTCGGAACGAGACCCAACAGGAAGATCGATCCGGTGATTGGCGCGGCCTGGTCAATGACCTTCGCGTTTTAGCTGAAGTCAAGCGCCTGGAGATTTGGGCGACTGCCAAGGGGGACAGAAGCCGCTCACCCCGTCCCGCTCCCGCCTGAGGAGTGGGTTTGCGGTTCCCCTCCCTTCATGGGCGGGGCAAGAGGCAACTACAATCTCAGTTGAGGGAGCATAAGGATATGCGGAGCATACTAATCGTAATGGTCTTAGGTCTCGTGGTAGGTGTCGCGGTGGTGTGTAGCCCACCCGAATTATGCCCGAGCTCGGAGATATTGCTGGGGTCCTCCGGTGGGCTGTTACTGGAGAACGCGAAGACCCTCGGATCGGATGTGATGACCCTGGCAGACAACGGTGACGCAGAGGACGAGGAAGAAGAGGAAGAACCCGAGGAGAGTAAGGAAGAGGGTCCAGGTTGCGGCTGGGACCGCGGCTGGGATTGTCCCAAATTGGGTTGATCCCGCTGTTTGCCGAAGCATGAGATTTCCGGAGGAAGGGACTTCCCATGAAAGTCTTCCGGGGGAAACCCTTTTGAAAAAGGGTTGTCCCCCGGACCCCCTTCCGAAAACTTTTGAAACATCGGGTGGTTCTGACCATGTCGCGGGTTCTCGGGATGTCGGGCGGTGACTTTCATGCTTGGTTG
>JBFMAA010000083.1:0-25115 GCA_040755955.1 Thermodesulfobacteriota bacterium | reverse complement strand
TCGATGGTAGCGTCAATCCGCGCGATGATTTGGTCGTTGAATTCTTGTCCGCATACGAGCATGCCCCCCTCTTATCACTGGACACTGACGGTGTCCAGCAAAAAAATGTGGGGCAGGCTCAGCCCACGAGGGGAGGGGAATTCAGAAGCGGTTCTCCCTTGATGGGCTGACGTGGTGCCGTTCCTCTCCCTCATCGGGTGGGGACGGGGTTGCGGTTACCGTCTGTTGAGCGGTGAGAAAACCGGGGCACTTCGCTCCCTTGATAGGAGGGAATAGAGTGTTGCCCACCTCCTTCGATGCGGCGGCTGCTCGGGAACGGCCCTTTCTTGATGCGGAGGCCCCTCGAAACGGCCTTCACTTGATGGGGGAGAGACAGTTTCTTTCCCCTCCCTTGATGGGAGGGGTTAGGGGAGGGTGAAAGACCATGGAACCCGATCATAACGGCGAAGCCCTGCTGGACAGGAAGACCCTGGCGAAGATCCACATCGCCAGGAAGGACTTGTGCCTGGACGAGGACCAGTACCGCGACCTGCTGGAACGGATCACGGGAGTCCGGACCGCAAGGGAGATCCGACCGGATCAGCTCATGGCGTTGCAGCGGGAGTTCCGGCGGATCGGATGGCAGGGTTACCTGCTTAGACGTGAAGAGGTTCCGCCCCTCCGGTACGAGGACCTGGGTTCTTCCAGACCGAACCGCCCCAATCCGAGGCAGCTCCGCATGTTGGAGGCCATGTTCAAGAACATCCGAGGGTATGCGGACATCAATCCGGATCAGGCGTTCAGGGGATTCCTACAGAAGCGGTTCGGGGTGTCGGATGCGAGGTTCCTGGATCTCGGGCAGTTCGAGAAGGCGCTCAAGGCCGTGCGGGAGATGCAGGCCCGGCACGGGGTCAAAAGACCGCACCACGGAGGCGGGGACAAGAGAAGATGATTTCACCACAGAGGCACAGAGGACACAGAGAAGAGGAAGAGAAGAAGAGTGAACCACAAAGACACAGAGACACAAAGAAGAGGAAGAGAACAAGAAGAATTCACCGCAGAGGACACAGAGAAGAGGAAGAGGAGAAGAATGAACCACAAAGACACAAAGAAAACCAAGAGTTCCTTCTCTTCTTTGTGCCTTGGTGACTTTGTGGTTGATCTCTTCTTTCCTTGCTCTCTGCGGTGAAACCTCTTAACCCGAGGGATTGAGTGGGTGCTCAATTCCCTCCTTACTACCAGGAGGAGAGAGAAATGGCAAGGAACAAGAACAAGAAACGCAGCAACGCGGCTTTGGCCGTGGTGAACCCGACTCAGGCCCTGACACGGCCGGAGCATTTGCCGGCACTCCCCACCGAGGGACGACTGGGGCGTATGTTCGCAGAATCCGAGGGGTTCCGCAGTGAGGGCGCGGTCCGTCTGGAGCAGAACTGGAACAGGATCGGGACCGCGCTGCACCGCATGCAGGCCATGGCCGAGACGGCCGCGGACGTGGCGGAGCTCACCGCGGACCGGATGGAGCGCCTCCTTGCAGGCGAAGGGCTGATCTCGACGGAAAAAGGCGGGCCGCAGCCGCGTTGATGCAGGAGACTCACCGCAGGCACAGAGGACACAGAGAAGAAGAGAGAAGAATGAACCACCACACGGAGACACAAAGAAAGGCAAAGAAAGAGCTCTTTTCTTCTTTGTGCCTTGGTGACTTTGTGGTTGATCTTTGGCTGTTTTCTGCGCTCTCTGTGCCTCTGTGGTGAATATCTCTTCTCTTCTCACCCTCTGCGGTGAGCGATCTTTCGGGAGGACCATGGACATCCCCGCGCAGCAGAGGTGGATTCTCGACGAGGACCCCGCGCAATTGCTGGTGGAGCTGCCCGAGCCGTTCCATGAAGCATGTGAGGGCATGAGCATGAGGGAGCTGGTGGAGTTCGTCGCCAGACATGAGGGTCAGACCGTGTATTTCCCCAGCCTGGAGCACATGGCCAGAGGATTGCGCGATGCGAGAATGCGCCGGGAGTTCACGGGGACGAACCACCGGGAATTGTCCCGGCGATATGGGGTATCTCTCACGCATGTGTATCGGGTGCTGTCGGAACGGGAGGCGTCGTGAAGAAGCCGCCGCAATTCATCGAGGGAGAACGAGCGATCCTGGGCGGCATGCTGATCGACAACAGCACGATCCCGCAGGTCGTCGAGGTCCTCGGTGTGGACGACTTCGCGGTTGAACCGCACCGGCTCATCTACGCCGCGGTGATCGAGCTCTTCGAAGCCAATCAGCCGGTTGACTGGCTCACGCTGCCCGAGGCCCTGAAACGGGAGGGGGCTCTGGAGCACGCGGGCGGTAATGCGTATCTCGTGAGGCTCGCGGATGCAGTCCCGAGTGCGGCAAATATCATGCACTATGCAGGACTGGTGCGTGACAAGGCGCTCAGGAGGCGGGCGATCCAGGCAGCGGGGGCGATTGGCACGAATGCCCACGACGAAGAGCAGGACGTGGGGGAATTCCTCGACGACGCGGAACAGCTCATTTTCCGGATCAGCGAGGGCCGGTTCAACGGCGGAGCGGTGACTGCCCGGGCGCTGATGAAGGCGGGGCTCGAGACGGTGGATGCGCTGTACCATCGTCGAGAGGCGCTCACGGGCGTGCCGTCCGGATTCCGGGACCTGGACACGCTCACCGCGGGGTTCCAGGCCGGTGACCTGGTAGTGATCGCGGGCAGGCCCTCCATGGGAAAGACCGCATTTGCACTGGACGTGGCAGTACGAGCGGCGATTGATCACGGGGTCCCGACGGGGGTCTTTTCGTTGGAGATGAGCAAGGAACAGATCGGGCTGCGGATGCTGTGTGCTCGGGCTCACGTGGATCTTGCAGGACTCCGCCGTGGGTACGTGAGCCACGGAGATTGGGGCCGGATCGCTCTGGCTGCGGGGAACCTCGCGGAAGCCCGGATCTACGTGGACGACACCCCGGGCATGACCTCCCTGGAGGTCCGAGCCAAGGCCCGTCGCCTGAAACAACAGCATCAGATCGGGCTCCTGATCATCGACTACCTGCAGCTCATGGAGGTCAAAGGTGGCGGCGAATCGCGTGAACGTGAGATCTCCAAAATCTCCCGATCCCTCAAGGCCTTGGCCAAGGAGCTGTCGATCCCGGTGATAGCGCTGTCGCAGCTCAATCGCAAGGTCGAGGAGCGCTCGGACAAGCGGCCCATGCTCTCTGACCTCCGAGAATCCGGAGCCATCGAGCAGGATGCGGACGTGATCATCTTCATCTATCGGGACGAGGTCTACCACAAAGAGCCCGAGAACCCGCGCCGCGGCGAGGCGGAGATCATCGTCGGGAAGCAACGCAACGGGCCCATCGGCACGGTGAAGCTCGCATTCCGCTCTGCATGGTCCACATTCCTGCCCCTGGCCCGGGATGGAATGTAGGAGGAGACGCAGGATTTCCGGGGGAAGAGGCGTTTTGGAAAACGCCCCTTCCCCCGGACCCCCATCCCCTAAAACTTTTGGAGCATGGCGGCTCCCGCTGGTCGCCGCGGGTCGCAGTAAAAGGCCGGAACTTGGGGAGCGAGGGTAGTACGGTGCGGGCGAGCGAACACATCCTTCTTCGGGTGCGTAGAATCAACTCACCCCGCTCTCGGTCTGCATGCGGTCCGAGAAAGGTTGACGCGATTATTGGCTGCGGCTCCCAGCCGCCTCTGTGTCTCTGTGGTGAATATCTCTCAGAATGCGATGTCTGCGATGGTCCTGAAAAGTCGCCCCCCGCTGGATTCGATGAAATAGAGCACCTGGAGGTTTATCGGAAGCCCGTCAAAGTCACCGAGATCTCGGAAATCCGTCCGAAGGCCGTAACATCTCTTTCCCAGTCCCGCGGCGAACCCGATTTCACATGCGGTGCCCGAATCGAGTTCCGCGCCGTCGAGCACGCCGAGGAGCACATCGCAACTCCGTATTGCCTGGTCATTGGTGCGCCCGATCCTGCGAGCCACATCGGCAAGAGCCGCGATCCGGTCATCCCATTGGGTGATTCCTTTGGCCTCGCTGATCATCCCCCCAAAGTCCTGTTCCCATGGATCGACGATCCGGCAACCGATTGCTTCGAGACGGAGCCTGATTCTGTCTCGATAGCCCTTCATTTCAGGGGAGAATCCAAGGGGCGACGCCAGATAGACGGTTGTCATGTGTGTCCTCGAAAGAGCGTTTGAGCAACGGTAGGTTCGAAAGGACCACACAATCGTCGTCCCGTCAAGGAGGATTGAGGACATGAGTTCCGGGCCGATAACTGCGGCAGGGCTGATGTGTACTGATCTTGGCTGCATCACCGTGATTCATGTAGTGATGTTGGTTCGTGATACCGGAACATGGGCCGTGGAAATGTGGGAGCCCGCATGGCGGACCCGGGTCTACCGCACGTCCTTTGCTACTTTCGGAGAGGCCCGGGACTTCTTCCTGTTCATGGTCACCTCGTCGTACCCCGATGGATACCACCGCAATTGGACCGGGGGGAACAGCACGTCCGGAGCGGTTCCTCGTTGACACCGAGGCCCCTGGTCGCTGGTATTCGTTTGGATTCAAGCTTGGGGCCTGTGCGCGCCAAAAGGCTGCGAGACCTCCCGGGAGGGCCCTAATCTTCACCCCGCGCTTGTCATTTCCGCTCGTCTTGTGCTATCCTCCCTATGGACTCAACCCATCGAACGACACCACTCCCTATGCCGTTTTCTGAAGATTCGAGCTCTCACCGTAAGCGGGAGAGGGAGGGCATGCATGGTTGGCTGACCACTCGAATATCCGCGCCTCGGCATTGCTTGACCGAGTGAGACGAGTCTGATGTGTACTCATAGCCGCTGAGGAACGGGTTCATCCAGCGATTACAACTGTGGGGAGGACGGCACACTATGCGGGTCACCTATCATGGCTATTACCTGAGTCATCGAAACGGAAGGGAGCGGTGTCTCTTCGACATGAGGGAGTTCCTCGGGCGTTTCGCAGAGGTCCATGATGCGAACTACAAGAATCAGTTCGTCGACGGAGGGGAGCAGATGTATCTGTTCCCACTGAGCCGAGACTGCTTCATGTTTGTGAGGACCAGCAGCAATGAGGTAATGAGGCGTGTGAACACTGCTACGATCCAGGCTGAGGAGATATACGCCCTGTTGGGTCCGGCAGAGCGGCTGGGGATGGTCTCCTTCGTCCTCTTCGATGATCATTACCTTGCATTTGGGTATACTCCGAAAGGGCCACGCATTTCAGCTCTGTGCAGACTTCTTGATGCGATCTTCGCGTCCACCGGCCTTGGTCATTACGCATTCTGTACTAAAGCGCTCATGCACCAAGCTGCGAAAGACGAAGTCGTGCACATGCCGGAGGTAGGACGGGCAGAAATCGTGGTGGCTCGCGAGAATACGTTGTTTCAGGACATTGTGGGACTGTTCGGGTTTACTGCGGAAGAGGTTATTGATATTAAGAATCTGGAGATCACGATAAGACCTCGGCGCAACAAGTCAATTGCCGGGCCCGTTGCAAAAGTCCTTCAAAGCGCTCTGCCGGAGGGCCAGGAGAACGCCGAGGCAAGGAAGGCGCTTGAAAAAGCGGTAGTGAGGGCAAGAGCGGATCTGGATGACCAATTGGTGGACTATTATCTTACTGCGCAAGGAGCAATCGGCGACCACGTAAACATTAGGGGCGAAGCCGCGATCAATGAACAAATTATGAGAAGGATGGAGGGGAACGCTGTCTTGCTCCGAGAGGTGGAGGAATTTGAAAATGACGAAAATGACGCGTTCACGCAAATGGATTGTGGGGATATTCGCCGTTTCTCTGACGTTGACCCCTGGACCGCTATGCTACGTGCTCTACAAGATAATCACACAGAATAGACCCGACTTCGCTCTCGGTCTCATCAAGCAGCAAGCCGCAGTTTGTGGCATTGTAGCAAATTTCGCGTTTACCATGCTAGGGTTCCTGGGGGCCATCATTGCACTTCTCTTTTCGTTGAGTGATTCAAGACGTTATGCCCGATACAAGACAAAGGGCTATCTTGACGTCTTCTTCGGATGGTACTTTCTCACTATCGCAATGCTTTGCCTTACACTATTCCTTTCGATGGTGGGGTTCTCCGAGAAGCAGTGGCTGTGGTCATTCAGGGTGCTGTTCATGCTCCTTGTGAACGACCTCGTGGCTGTAGGCCTTATCCTCTGGACCATAGTCAAAATTGCATGGGATGTGAGCAAGGCACCGGTGAACCGAAAAGTGGGGGAGACCACCACCTGAAAGCCGGGTTAAAGCATGGGATCGGCCAAGGGAAGTCCTGGGGACCGCTCCAGCATGATGAGGGTTAGGGTTGGCCGGGATACGGGAGACTCGATGATGCCACAGCATGGAATCAAGGCTGGTATGGTCGCTCTCCTAGTGGACGACGTGAACATGTCCCTGAACCGCGGCAGATCTGCCGCGCCGCTTCCCTTTACCCCTGTATCGCATGGAAAGAGCACGTCGAATTCCTTGTCGTATGTCAAGCAACATAACCTGAAGGCGCGGTCCCGTCAATTCGAGGAACGGGCGAACTGCAAATGGCCGACGGTACATCTGCGTGCCTCTGCGTAGCCTGTGGGTGACGTTGGTTCTCCGTGGCGGAGGGGGGGATAGGATCTCGGCGCTTCTGTGCCGCCATGATAGCCCCGCCTTGTCGTGCTCTTCCCCACGCGCGAAAAGTTCTTGACAAATGCGCTGTGGCCTTACTACAGTCTAACCTCGCACAAAAAGACTTGCTTAACGGGTGGCGGGTACCCGTCCTGGTATCAACGGTGATTCAGCGGCGGAGCCGGCTTGCAGTATCGAGCCTGTCCGACGGCTCACTTGAAGGGTCCGGGAGTGACGGCGCAGAGCTTTCACGAGTGACGCGGTGAGGCCTCGAGCATGACGCGCGAGGGGAGGTCCGTGAAAGACATGGCAGAACGGAAAACGGCCAAAGGCAGTGAGACCGCCCTTCCCGCCCCCAGGACCACGGATCGGGAGAGCGCGGCGCGTGGGAAGACGCATGCCGGCACTCAGCGCGACCCCTCTGACCGCAAGATCAAGGATCTGAAGAACACCGAGCCCCGGAAGATACCTGCACCTACTCAAAACAACCCCTCTGACTACCGGATCATGGAGCTGACGGAGATTAGGAAGCACCCCACCTTCGAGAATCTTCTGCCGATTGACCGGGATCTGCTTGCGAGCATCATTGTGGACATGCACCAGCACAGGTTCTACCCGTCACAGCCCCTGGTCTTGGGCCATTGGCCGGGCCTGGACGGGCCTGTGCTCATTGACGGCCATGCCCGTGCGCTGGCTGCCCGTGAAGCAGAGATCACGCACGTGCCGTTTGTCATTGAGGAATTCGATGATGAAATGGGCGCGCTTCAACATGCCATGAGTCTCCAGAGCAAGCGAAGGAGCACGAGGGATGGGGCGCTTTATCGGCTTGCCGGCCAGTACGACAGGCTCATGGAGCGCGGCGGGGATCGGCGGAGTGGAGACGCAATTTCAAAACCGACACGTGTCGGTTTTGATTTGGCGCACTCTCCCTCGGCCCGCGTCACTGCAAGCTTCATGGCCTGCAACTACAAGAAGGTGGAGAAGATCCGCAGGATACGAAAGGACGGCACCCCCGAAATCCAGGAAGCGGTGAAGAACGACAAGATGAGCATCAACAGGGCCTATACCCTGATCCGCAAGCTGGAGAAGGGGTTGGAAGAGGAGGAGGAAGGTCCGGAGAAGTTGCCGCCCGCACAAATCCGGACACTGAAGGCGGTGTTGAGCGAGGAGAACTTCGCGAGCCTGGAAGCCTTGGGCGGGGACGTTGGCGCGACGCTGAACCAAGCGGTTGAGCAGTTCATTAGCGTCCAGGGGAATAAGGGGCGTGGCGAAGAACCGGGAAGTAAAGCCCGGGGGTCTTGAGGGGTTGGCTCAGTCTTCGGTGCAGGAAGTAGGCTGGTGGCGGTGAAGAAAGGTAAGATGCGAGCGGGCCCTGATAAGGAAGCCAACTCAAGAGAAACCCTGCCCGTCGCGACTCCATCTCGTTTTCCTATTCTCGAGAGGAGAGGACATGAATCATTCAACTGTGAGAAAGAGCGCTACGGGATCAAGTTTGGTCCTCGACATGTGCGGAACGAGACTGGGGGCCACAAGGTGGCTGATGGTGTTGGGTCTTTTCTTGGTCTTGATCTCCGGCAATGGGGTGGCAAGTGCTGCGTCTCTTTTGGACGAGCAAGTCCTGGCGGCTGCAAATCGCGGAGATCTTGCTCAAGTGAGGCGCCTTCTGGACAAGGGCGCAGACCCCAATGCCAAGGACGCCATTGGGAACATGGTTCTCGGGGAGGCTGCGTTTTCAGGCAACCTGGATCTCGTGAAATTCCTCATCGATCAAGGGAGTGACGTCAAGGCCAAGCGTCCAGATGGACAGACCGTTCTTATGTGTGCTGCGATTGGAGGGAATCCCCAAGTAGTGAGACTTTTAGTCGAAATGGGACTCGACGTGAACGCTAAGACGAGCGGTGGTGAGACAGCTCTCATGTGGGCTTCCATGGGCGGCAGACTGGAGGCTGTCAAATACCTCCTCGAGAATAAGGCTGAATTAAACGCCAAGAACGCCAGTGGTGATACGGCTTTGTGGTACGCTGATATGTTTCTGATGGGAAAAGACGTAGCCGGATATTTGCGGTCCATTGGGGCGAAATAGTCTGGTAAAATATCTCGCGGAACTTGGCAGAACAGCTCCGAACCTAAGGATTGGGGAAAGGAAGGAGGGAACATCACCATGAAACGGACCGCGGAACGGGAACCGACCTACGATGAAATTATGGAGAGAGAAACCGTTGGTGGTTTCGGACGTTATGATCGAGAGATAGGACGATTACTGTATGAGACCGGGATCCTTCATAAACCTAACTTGCCGTGGGACAGGTGGCCGGTGAGGCCGCCCGGCGCTTCGAAGGGACTTTTCGAGATTGTGAAGCAAGCTTCCTGCAATCAACAGTTTCTTGACTGGTTTAAGGTGCAGCCTGACTTTGTTAAGGAATGGTGGCGGAGGGGCCTAAAGATAAACAACGCCCGCTATCTGGAGCAACTCAACTGGAACGAGGAGCATCCAGACCGACCCCGAATTATGGCCGATCCTTGGGCACTGGCATGGCAGCAGCTTGGCGGCCAGGGGCGAATGCCATGCCCGCCCTGCTGGCCGGCACCTGTGGGCGGACGAGACCCTATTGTCGTCTATTTCAACGCCAATGCAACTGCACATACCGTAGGCCTGACTGACGGTATCTTCTTTGACTACGAGGACAGCGGGTTTGCTGAAGCATCCGGCTGGGTCAGCCCCGGTGAAGGGCTCCTCTGCATGGATCGCAATGGTAACGGCATCATTGACAACGGGAGCGAACTATTCAGCAGTCTGACGCCGCTACCCAACGGGCAGCTTGCTCCTAACGGTTTCCAGGCGTTGGCCGCCTTGGATGGTGATGGGGATGGGAAGATCGATGCACAGGACCCGGCATGTTCGCAACTGAGGGTCTGGGTCGATTCAAACGGTGACGCCGATTGCCGGCCAGGAGAGCTCTTTACCCTGCCACAACTCGGTATTACGTCCATCGACCTGAATTGGACAACGGTAAACACCACTGATGCTCAAGGCAACATTGAGAACAGCGTGGGGACTTTTCTTAAGGAAGACGGAACCACCGGCCTGATCGCAGAATATACCTTCCAAGCCGTGCCTTACGATACCATCCCCTTGGAAACTCTCCCGGTGCCGGATGAAATTGCTGGTCTGCCCAATTTGCGGGGTTCCGGTCTCGTGTACAACCTGCAGCAGGCCATGGTCCGAGACACCACCGGTCAGCTCGAAGCCCTGGTCAAGCTGTTCGCCGCTGAGAATGATCCGGATGCGCGGACCGCGCTCATGGATCAGATCCTCTTCAAATGGACCGGGAGCGACACCTTAGACCCCGCCGGCAGAGGCGGTAACATAGACGCTCGCAAATTGGCTGTGGTCGAAGGCTTCTTCGGTGAGCAATGGTCCTCCACGGTCGCATATCAAGGCAATTACAGCGACCCGAACCCGGAGGTCGCTGCTTTCCTTGATGCGATCTACCACGACACCTCCGAGGCCATGTACGGCGTGCTCATGGCCCAGACCCATTTCAAAGATCTTTTCGGAATGATTGACTACACGGTTGATACAGACAGGCAGCAGATTACGATAGACCGCGACAGCGTAATCGCAATGTTTCGGGAGCTTATGGGCGAGGTGGGCAACGATCCAGTGCAAGGCCGGCAGTTGCATGCTGAATTCCAACGAACCCTGATCGGGATCGGGGCAATAAGCGGTGGCGGAGCTTCAGGTGGAGGAACAGGTTCGGTCGACGGAACAGACTCAGATACGGGGACAAGTTCGGGCGCTGAAAGCTACTGCGACGCTTGCCCCCTCACCGCCCCTGAAACGCCCGCCCCTGCAGTGCGTTCCGACCCGTTGGTGCTGGACCTGGATGGGGACGGGATCGAGACTGCCCCGGAAGGCCGTTCATGGTCTGCGGGGAGGGCGTTCTTTGACCTGAACGCGGATACGTTCGCGGAGCGTACAGGCTGGGTCAGCGGGAACGATGGTCTGCTGGTGATGGATCGCAACGGAAACGGATTCATCGACAATGGCAGGGAGCTCTTCGGCTCCGAGACGATCATGTCGAACGGGAAGAGGACATACAACAGCTTTCGGGCGCTGGCGGACTTGGACTCGAACCAGGACGGCCGCATAGATGCGAGCGATGCCCAGTTCTTCGAGTTGCGTGTCTGGAAGGACACGGACGAGGACGGCTTCTCGTTCCCGACCGAGCTGTACACCCTGGAAGAACTGGGGATCACTGGGATCAACCTGAACTACACCTTTGGCTCGGGCAGAGACCAGCAAGGGAACACGCAGGAGCTGATCGGCAGTTTCACGTGGGCTGACGGGAGCAGCGGGCAGATCGGCGCGTACAAGTTCGACCGCAACCCTGTGTACACCATTGCCACCGAATGGCTCGATGTGCCGGAGGACATTGCCGCGTTGCCGGACTTGCCGGGGTACGGCGTGGTTCACCGTCTCCATCAGGCCATGGTCAGAGACACGAGCGGCACCTTGAAATCCATGGTGGAAGAGTACATGAACGAGCCCAACTGGGTCAATCGGTACAACATCACCAAGGGGATCGTTCACTACTGGGGGGTAGGCGACGGCCCGGGACATCCGCTTCAGGCCTTCTTCGGTCTCAAGTGGCCAATCGGGGTTCCTGTCCCTGATGCTCCTTACGAGTTCCCTCGCGGCCTTCCCCTCGGTTACCGACTGGCGGGTATGTTTGCCAACGTGACCACCCAAGAGCGGTCCCTCGTGCCTCCTTCCGGCCCGTGGATCGAGAACTGGAAAGGCCGTGTAGGAACGCCCCTCCTCGCATATGACCGTTTGACGCAGTTGATGTTCGCCATGTTGGAGTCCCAGACCCACCTGAAAGACCTTTGGGCCAGGCTCGGATACACCTGGAACGAGGAGACGCAGCAGTACGAGGCGAATTTTCAGCCGGTGATAAGCCACCTCATGTCGTACTTCACCCTCCCTCCGGATTCCGGCACGCAATCGGCGACCGTGCAGGGTGCAGAATCCGGGATACAGTTCTTCAGCGCCGCTGCTCCTGAAGCGGGCATCCAGTCCCTTGGGGAGTATCCTCAAGAAGGCTTGGACCTGCTCGCGGACTTTGCCATGAGTGTGCGAGCGTTCAGCGGTTTTGACAGGGTGCACTGCCTCCCCTGCCGTGAGCAATTCATCGCAATCGACCCAGAGCTCGGCTGGGTGATCCAACTAGTGGCATGAGCCGGTAAGTAGCACGCCGTTGCGCGGACGGTTCCCTCCATGTTCCAACGCTAACGGACAATTGAAAGGAGCCCATTCCAATGACTTCGGAAGTTGCAGAACAACCAGTAGAGCCTCTTCAGCCTTGGCTGGGGCTGCCTTGGCATGTATTCGTAGGCACCTTTGTATTCTTCTTGGATGCCCTTGTCTTGCATGGGTTCCTGATCCGCATCACCCTATATATCCTATTGGTTTTCTGGTTCGTACCGGCGGCACTGGCTTCTGTTGCCATGTCTCTGCTGCAGGGGCTTCCGGGTGGTTGGACAGGTAGTCGAGTAATGCTCTTGCGCATTGGGACGCTGATTGTCTACGGCATCACCGTTGCCGGAATTGTGACCTTTCAAAGTGCACACCGCGATGAAGGGGTACCGAATGCTGCCCCCGTCATCTCTGGTGTAGACAAGTTCAAGCAGGAACATGGCCGTCTTCCTGGCTCCCTCCAAGAATTGGTTCCACAGTATCTGGAGCGAATTCCGCCCGCAAGATCAACACTGACTTGCAGGCATTTCATTTATGAAGTCACACCATTGGGGCCCGAAATGGGGGGACAAACAGCACGACTGTACTACTGGTCCCATTGGCCGTACGGCATGACTTATTTCGATTTTCAAACGCACGAGTGGGTGAATTACCCAACGTGGGACTGGCTGGATTTGGTTCTTCCCCGTTGCGGCCAATAGCAATCGGCCCGGCCGACGGCGAACCATTGGATGTCTCTGTTGCAGCCCCGATTCCATTCGAGTGCATGGGAGGTAGAAATGGCATTTGGTTATCCTGTACCGGCTCCGACTCTCCGGGACTTCAACCCGGTTGAGGTATGGAAGTTGAAGCAGATCGTTGACAGGGTCCAGGCGGAGGTTCAAGCGTCAATGCTTCCGGGCGGTCATAACGGCCCAGCAGACGCCTATCGTCATCTTCTGCTGTCAGCGGAACTGACACGCGAATTAGGAAGTGACAGGGCTTGGCAGATCCTTGAATGGCAAGAGTTGAGAGGCCGCTTCCTGAAGAGCCCGCCACAGCCGGACGCCGAGGAACACATGGATCGGGGCAACAATGTCGTGGGCATCCGGGACATTGGAAGCGTCTCAACATCCTGGGAACAAACAAAGCAGATGGCGCGTGAGAGGATTATTCCCGAACTTGGCACGCCGGACTCACAAGGGCGTTACCCAGGCGACATTCAGGTGAGTGGCCGATGGCTCCCGGAGGGCGCATGGCGCGAAAACCCTTGGAACGATCCTAACGACCACAGTCTTGGGAGGATTCCGACTCGTATGTATCCCGGCGGCCCTTTCAATCCGAGGTTGAACTGGCCTGACCCAAGGACTGGCCGCGAATTCGCCTGGCCAAGCCCTGTTCAAAGCAGTCCCGCTTCTGGGTGGTCATGGGGTGTTCTTGGTCGCTCCGTCTCCTATTTTGACGCTATTTCACTCCCAGCGCCTCTTAATGTTCTCCGTGGCGTCCTCTTCGATCCATTGGTGCTGGATCTGGGCGCAGATGGCATCAGGACCACAACGGAAGGCCCTTACTGGTCTCACGGCGGTGCTTTTTTCGATCACGACGCAGACGGGTTCGCTGAACGTACCGGTTGGGTCGCCGCGACGGACGGGCTCCTGGTGATCGACCGTAACGGCAATGGTTTCATTGACGACGGGCGCGAGCTTTTCGGAAGCGGCGCCATGCTGACCGAGGGCAGGGCGGCGACTAGCGGATTCGACGCAGTGGCTGACCTGGACTCGAACCAGGATGGGAAGATAGACGCGAACGATGCTCTCTTCTCGCAACTCAGAATCTGGCAGGACACGGACGAAGACGGGTTCTCTTTCCCGTCTGAGCTACATACGCTTGCCCAACTTGGAATCGCCTCCATCAACCTCACTTCCACACCCGGTTCCGGGATTGACGCTCAAGGCAACACCCAAGAACGAGTGGGCACGTTCACCTGGGCGGACGGGTCAACCGGCCAGATCGCCGAGTACAGATTCGACCGCAATACGGCATACACCATTGTATCCAACTGGGTTAAGGTTCCGGACGAAATAGAAGCCCTTCCCGACTGCCCCGGCTACGGAGTGGTGCCCCGGTTGTGGCAAGCAATGGCAAGGGACACCTCGGGCACGTTGAAGTCCCACGTGCAGAGCTTCCTTGGGGCGAGCACTCGCACCGCACGGCAGACGGCCATGCAGAACATACTCTATTCCTGGACAGGCAGCTCCAACATACTCGCCTCCCGTGGCCGCGACGGTCTGGATGGTCCCAAGATCGGCGTGCTTTCGTCCTTCTTTGGTCAGTCCTTCTTCCTGTCGGGTGGACCCATGAGAGCAGTGTGGTCTTCTTCGGCGGGAGTGCCTCAGAACTATCTCGCCCCTGCCGCTTCCGTGCTCGGTAGCGGGATTGGCCGCCTCGTTCCGTTTTCCGGACCGTGGGTTTCAGGCTGGAAGGGGGCCTTCGCCACGCCGCATGAGTCGTATCGACAGATATTCGAGTTGATGTACTCGCAGCTCATGGCTCAGACGCATCTCAAGGATGTGTGGGGTTTGGTCAATTACGCGTGGGATGAACAGAAGCAATTGTACCTGACCGACTATTCGGCCGTTTCGGGCCGCTTCCGGTCGTTGTTGGCTCCGTCACAGAACCTGATGGCGTCCAGCACTGAAGGCGCCGACACCGGGATGCAGTTTCTGACCGCAAGTAATTCCGAGGACGGGGTCCAGTTCCACACTGTCAGCGGTACCGAACAACCCGTCGAGATCCTCAGCACAACCTATCCCCAAGACACGTTGGACGAGCTCAGCGAGTTCGTCCGCACAATGCGTGCTTTCGATGGGCAAGACAGGACTCAATCCCTGGCGTTCAGAGAGGATTTCGTCGAGCTTGACCCTGAACTTGGGTGGGTCATTGACACCGGCGGTATGACCGTCATTGACGGCCCCCACCAGGGCCAGGCGGGCTGGACCTCGAACAATATCGACGGCACGGTCAATTCCGAGGCGATCAGGGGCAGCCTGACCGAGGGAGACGGGACCCTCAACGGCCGCGCGGGCGAAGATGTGATCTATGGTACCTCCCGTGACGAAGTCCTGATCAACGAAGACGGGGACTCGCTCCTTGTGGGTGGCGGCGGAAAAGACACAATCTGGGCCGGCAACGGCCGAGACGTTCTGGACGGAGGGGAAGGTCCGGATACCCTTATCGGGCAGGCAGGGGATGACACATACCTCTTCCGTCGAGGTTCCGGTGAGGACAAGGTCATCGACGCGGACCCGACAACCGACAACGTGGACACCATATGGCTGGGGAGCAACATCACGCCTGACGATGTGGCGCTGCGCCGCTCGGCCGACAACCTGGTGCTCACGATCAACGGTACCGAGGATTCCCTCACGGTGCAGGACTTCTTCCGTGAAGGAAGCACACTCAACCGCATCGAGCAGATACAGTTCATGGACGGCACGGTCTGGACCGACTCGGACATCATACGCGAGGCATTCGCCCCTACCGAGAACGACGACGTGTTGTACGGCGGAATAGGACCCGACGAGATCAGTGGCCTGGGCGGGAATGATACGATTTTCGGGCAAGCAGGCCCCGACGTCCTCCGAGGCGACGCGGGAAATGACCGAATCTACGGGGGCGCGGGTGATGACGTGGTGAATGGCGGACCGGGCTCGGACAGCCTCTCCGGCGGGCCGGGAGGGGACACATACCTTTTCGGCCGGGACTCCGACACTGACACGATTATCGAGACCGACACCACACCCGGAGATATCGACGTCGTCCAGCTCGCCGAGGACGTCCTACCCGCGGATGCGAGGCTGGAAAGGGTGGGCAGCGGTTTCACACTGACAATATTGGACGGCGGCGCATCGCTCACTGTTACCGATTGGCTTGAAAACGGCTCCCCGCGTTATGGCATTGAGGTCATCCGTTTCGGAGACGGGACGGAATGGAACACAGAGGCCATCCAGGACATACTTGTCACGGGCACGGATGCCAATGACCACATACAAGGCTTCTCCCGGTCGGACACGATGACGGGAGGAGCAGGTGACGACGTACTCAGAGCCGGTGCCGGTGCGGATACGGTCCAGGGCGGTGACGGCGCGGACTCCCTGTTTGGCGAGGACGGTACCGACAATCTGCAAGGCGGCTCCGGCAGCGACTATCTGTCCGGCGGAGACGGTGCGGATACCCTGCTTGGGGGAGACGATGCCGACAGGCTCGCAGGTGGAGCCGCTAACGACACATTGGACGGCGGTGCAGGCCCGGACACCCTGTTCGGGGGGAGCGACAATCCGTATCTCTGGTGGGACACCGCGAACGGGAATGACACATTCCGCTTTGGGAGAGGCTCGGACCAGGACACGGTGGTGGACCATGACTTGACCCCGGGGAACACGGACACGATACAGTTGGCCTCGGATGTGGTTCCAGGCGACGTGACCGTGCGCCGCAGCGCAGACGACCTGGTGCTGTCGATCACAGGGACGACAGACACGCTCACTGTGCGGAACTGGTTCTGGAACGACTCCCCCGAATACCAGGTGGAGCTGGTCCAGTTCACGGACGCGACTGTCTGGGACGTGGACGACCTGAAGCTCATGGCGCTTCAGGGCACCCCAACCGATGACCTGCTCGTGGGCTACTCCGGCCCGGACACGCTGGCGGGCCTCTCCGGCCGAGACTCGATCTATGGCGGCGCAGGGTCGGACAGCATCGACGGAGGCGCTGACGATGACCGGCTCGAAGGGGGCCTGGGCGGGGATACCTACTTCTTTGCACACGGTTCCGGGTCGGATCAGATCTACGACCTCGACCCCACCCCCGGCAACTGGGACGTAGTGCGGTTCACGGACGTGACCTCCACCGAGGCCTCCACGGCTCGCTGGGGGAACGACCTCTTGATCACGTACGGCTCGGACGAGCTGACCGTGGTCGACTACTTCAAGACCAGCCGCGCAGCCAAAATCGAGGAGATCCGCTTCTCCGACGGCGTGCTCCTCAACGAATGGACCGTCCCCACCGAAGGCCGCTCAGTCGTCATGTACGGCACCGAGGGCCCGGACAGCCTGCCCGGGAGCCAGTCGTACGGCAACGAGATCTACGGCCTCGACGGTGACGACCGCTTGACCGGAGGCCCGTTCGGCGACCGACTTGACGGCGGCGGGGGCAACGACACGCTCAAGTCCTTGGGCGCACACGACACCCTGCTCGGAGGCAGCGGCAATGACACGTTTGAGGCCTCAGCCGGTGATGACACCTTGGTCGGGGGCACCGGCTCCGACAATATGAACGGCGGCACTGGCAGCGACAGCTACGAGCTCAGTGCGGGCGCGGGCCAGGATCGCATCGTCGAATACGACACCACCGCAGGCAACCGGGATGTGGTGCGATTCCTCGACGTGAACTCCTCGGATGTGACCGCGCTGGAACGCACCCCTCTGGACCATCTGGTGATCCGATACGGCGCGGGCGACGAGCTGACCATGGTGAGCTGGTTCAGCAGCGGCATGTACGGCTATTTTCCCCATGCGTACGAGGTCGAGCGGATCGAGTTCGCGGACGGCGTCTCATGGGAACAGGACGCAATCAAAGCCCGAGTCATCGCCATGGGCGGCCCGAACCGTGACGATATTACCGGGTACAGCGACGGCCACAATCGCATCTACGCGATGGGCGGAGATGACAGACCCTTTGGCGGAGCGCTTGCGGACTACATCGACGCGGGCGACGGCAATGACTGGGTTCGAGGAAATGCCGGAGACGACGTGTTGCTGGGAGGTGCGGGTTCGGACACCATCGAAGCCGGCGACGGAGCCGACACTCTCGTGGGCGGCCCGGACAGCGACATTTTGCGAGGCGGAATTGGCGGCGACACCTACGAAACTAGCCGCGGGTCCGGGGCGGACACGATCAACGAAGACGACACGAACCCGGCAGCCGTGGATGTCTTGCGCTTCACTGACACAGCATCCGACGGACTCACCTCGATGGTGCAATCGGGTTACAATCTGGTGGTGACGTACGGCAGCGGGGACACAGTTACGGTCCAAAACCACTTTGCCACGTCGGGCGGCTTCAGGCGATACGGGATCGAGCGGATCGAGTTCTCGGACCGCGTGACCTGGGACGATACGGCAATCACCGCGCGGCTGGGCAATCTTGGCTGGCACGGCGACACCCTGACTGGGACCGAAGACCCGGACGTGCTCACCGGCACCGCCGCCAACGAGACGCTGAAGGGCTTTGGCGACAACGACGTGCTGGACGCGGGCGGAGGGAGCGATACTTTGCTCGGGGGGCCGGGCAGTGACGTGCTCCGAGGCGGCTCGGGTGCCGACCGGCTTCGAGGCGAAGAGGACGCGGACACCCTGATTGGCGGCCCGGATGTGGACCGGCTCGAAGGCGGCCCGGGAGGCGACACGTACGAAGTCGGCCTGGGAGCGGGCTCGGACCGTATCGTGGAAGCCGATACTACCCCGGGCGTAATTGACACGGTGCAGTTCACTGACGTGCAGTCAACGGGAGTGACTGGCTTGGAGCGCACAGGCAGTGACCTGGCGCTCAAGTACGGGACAAGCGACCAGCTCACCGTGATTGACTACTTCAGTGTGGGTGCGGGTGCGGTGGTCGAGCAGTTCTCGTTCGCGGATGGAATCACCTGGGACGAGGCAGCGGTCAAGGGACTGGTAATCACCCAAGGCACTTCGGGCTTCGACGAGATTCGGGGGTACGACGACGGCCCGAACCGGATCTTCGGCTATGACGGAGGCGACTGGCTGACCGGCGGGTCTCAAGCCGACGCCATCGACGCAGGAGCGGGGAATGACTCGATCCTCGCGGGCAGCGGAGACGACACGGTTCTCGGAGGTGCGGGTCTGGACCGGCTCCGAGGCCAGGACGGCTCGGATACGCTCGTCGGGGGTACTCAAGATGACGATCTCGGCGGTGGGCGCGGCTTTGACACGTATCGCCTCGACCTGGGCGACGGAGTTGACTCGATCACCGACACCTCGGCTCCGGGTGAGGGGAATGTGATCGTCTTCGGTGCGGGCATCGACCAGCCAAGCATCAGCACCCACCTTTCCGGAGCGACCCTCACGATTACGTACGGCAGCCTGGGTGATGCGGTCCGGCTTCTCGACTTTGACCCGACCGGCGAGGCGGGTTCGACGGTGGTGGAACGGCTTGAGTTCGCAGACGGCTCCTGGGTCGGGCTCGCGAGCCTTGTCGCGCCCAGCACCGAGGGCTCGAACGTGCTCACCGGGACCTCGTTCTCGGACGTGATCTCCGGCCTCGGCGGAGACGACACCATCTCCGCGGGGCGTGGAGACGATGCCGTGAACGGTGGGAGCGGCTTTGACACGTATCGGTTCGATCCGGGCGACGGGGTGGACACGATCATCGACGCTCCGGCCGCGGGTGCGGGGAATGCGATAGAGTTCGGCCTGGGTATTTCCGCGGCGGATCTGAGCCTCACCGTGGATGAGAGCACGCTCGTGATCAATGTGGGTGCAGGCGGAGATGCGCTGCGCCTGGAAGGGTTTGACGCGAATGACCCGTACCACACGGTTCCAGTCGAGGCATTCCGCTTTGCCGACGGGACCGAGCTGGCCGCGTCGGAGCTGGTTGACCTCGGCTTCACCTTCGAGGGGACTCCGGCTGAAGATACCCTGACCGGCACCGCAGCACGAGACACGCTCATCGGGCACGAAGCCGACGACGTGCTCTCAGGCGGCGCGGAAGACGACACGTACCGGTACGACCCCGGGGACGGGTTCGACACGATCATTGACACCTCGACCCCTATGGAACCGAACATGCTGATCTTCGGGCCGGGGATCACGCCCGAGGGGATTACTCTGAGCCATGATCCGGCCGAGGGAACGCTCATCTTCAACATCGGAAGCGGAGTGAGGTTCACGGGCTTCGATGCGGCGGACCCGTATGGGCCGCATGCAGTCGAATATTTCCAGTTCGCGGACGGGCGGATTTTCACGTACGGCCAGATGATCGACAAGGGGTTTGACCTGACAGGCACCGCGGGTGACGACACCCTGACCGGTACCGGCGCGACCGACCGCATTACAGGCGGGGATGGCTCGGATACTCTCTCCGGAGGCGGGGGAAATGACCGGCTCGCGGGTGGCGCGGGTGATGACACGTATTTCTTCAACCCGGGAGATGGGGTTGACCTCATCGACGACGTTGCGACCGCATCGGAAGGGAACACGCTGGTGTTCGGCGGCGACATCGTCCTTGCTGACATGGAGCGGAAGCTCACCTTCCAGGGGAACACGCTGATCATCAAGGTCGGCGAGAACGGCGATGAGGTCCAGCTTACCGGCTTCGATCCCCAGGCCGCGGACTTCGGCCCCCGTGCGGTGCAGAACTTCCAGTTTTCGGACGGCACCATCGTCAACTACGAAGAGCTGGTCAGCCACACGTTCATCGTGCAGGGCGGGTATGCGGATGATGACCTGACCGGCACCAACGTGACCGAGCGGCTGTATGGGTATGAGGGCTCGGACCGCTTGAACGGCGGGCTCGGAAACGACACCTTGACGGGAGGCACGCAAGACGACGAGCTGATCGGCGGCCCCGGCTCCGACCTCTATGTGGTCCATCTTCTCGACGGGGTGGATACGATCATCGACACATCCACCGCGGCGGAAGGGAACATGATACTCTTCGGCGAGGGGATCACGCCGGACGACATCACGACTCGGCGAGAGGGGACGACCCTGGTCCTGTCGTACGGCAGCGCGGGCGACGAGATCCGGCTGCCCGGTTTTGATTACAACGGGGTGAACGGCTCACACGTGGTGGAGACGCTCGAATTCGCGGACGGCACCCAGGTGGCGCTCGTGAACTTCGTGGACCCCGCGACCGAGGAAGACGACGTGATTCTGGGGAGCTACTTTGCCGAGGCGATCAACGCGAGGGGCGGAAACGATACGGTGACCGCATTCGAGGGGAGCGACAGTGTGTATGGCGGCACGGGGAGCGACTCCATCGACGCGGGAGCGGGCGACGACCTGATCATAGGCGGCCCGGACGACGATACCCTGGTCGGAGGCGAGGGCCAGGACTCGTTCGTATTCATCCCCGGCGACGGGATCGACGAGATCACGGACACCGCAACGCTCGGCGAAGGAAACGTGATCATCTTCGGTGAAGGGATCTTGCAGGACGACCTCACCACGCACATGGAGGGGACCACGCTGGTCCTCGAATACGGACCGGGCGATGCGATCCGTCTCCTGGACTTCGACTACAATGCGCAGAGCGGCTCGCACGTGGTGGAGACGATCACGTTTGCGGACGGCTCGTCCATCCGGCTCCCGAGCCTTGTGGACCCCGGAACCGAAGGGGATGACGTGATTCTGGGGAGTTACTTCGTCGACATGATCAACGCGAAGGGCGGGAACGACACGGTCACCACGTTCGAGAGCGATGATACGGTGAACGCGGATCCCGGAAACGACGTGGTCGACACGGGAGCAGGCTATGACCGGATCTCGGGCGGGCTTGGAAACGACGCTTTGACGGGAGGTCCGGGGGATGACACGTTTTTCTACAATGTCGGCGATGGAGTCGATACGATCAGCGATTGGGCCTGGACCGGCGAGGGGAACAGGATAGAATTCGGGCCCGGCATCACGCTCGATGATCTCACGCTGAGCTATGCGGACGAGACGCTGATCATTGACGTGGCCGCGAACGGCGACCAGTTGCGGCTGAGCGGTTTCTACGCGGAGGATGCGCTGGGAGACCATGCAATCGAGACCTTCGCCTTCTCGGACGGCACCACAGCCACGTATGCGGACCTCATCGCCAAAGGGTTTGACCTTGTGGGGACCGACGGTGATGATACGATGCTCGGGACAAGCGCCACCGACCGCATGCAGGGCCTCGCGGGGAATGACGTGTTAGACGCGGGTGCAGGCGCGGACCGGATGTCAGGCGGGCTCGGGGACGATGTGTACAAGGTGGATGATGTGAATGACATGGTGATCGAGCAGATGGGAGAAGGCGTGGATATTGTGCAGAGCTCAGTGAGCTACGCGCTGGGAGCCAACGTGGAGAACCTGACCCTGACGGACGAAGAAGCCCTGAACGCCACGGGAAACGAGCTCGACAACACGATCATCGGCAACGCGGCGAACAACACGCTCGACGGAGGTGCCGGCGCAGACCGGCTCGTAGGCGGCCTTGGAGCCGACACGTACGTGGTGGACGACCCCGGCGATGTGGTGACCGAGCAGGCTGATGAAGGTACGGACACGGTCCTGAGCTCGGTCTCGTACGCACTGGCCGACCACCTGGAGAACCTGACCCTTACCCGCGACGCGGCTGTCAATGGGACTGGGAACGCTTTGAACAACACTCTGACCGGGAACGGTGCGGACAACGTGCTCGACGGAGGCGCGGGCGCGGATCGGATGATCGGAGGCCTCGGAAATGACACATATGTCGTTGCCGGCCCGGACGACATCGTCATCGAGCAACCGGGCGAGGGTCTCGACACGGTGCAGGCATCCTTTGACTATACGCTGGGCGCGGACGTGGAGAATCTAGTGCTCTTCGGCGCAGCGGTTGTCGGTATCGGCAACGAGCTCGACAACGTCCTGACCGGCAATGCAGAGGCAAACACGCTTCAAGGTGGGGCAGGGAACGACCTTCTTTCAGGGGGCCGCGGTCCGGACTCCTTGCAGGGCGGCTCGGGGAGCGACACGTACACATTCAACCCGGGTGACGGCATCGACTCGATCACGGACACCGCGCTCCCGGGCGAAGGGAATGTGCTGGTATTCGGGGCAGGGATCGTTCGCGATGATCTGAAGCTGCATCAGGACGGGACCACGCTCTTCATCGAGGTGGGAAGCAACGGCGATGCGGTGAACCTCCTCAACTTCGACAAAGACAACGTCACGGGTACCCATGTGGTGGAAACGGTCAGGTTTGCGGACGGCTCGGAGGTGAATCTCGTAGAACTGCTCGATCCGGGGACCGAAGGCGATGACGTGATCATTACGGGGGCCTCCGATGACGTGATACGGGCCAAGGGCGGCAATGACTATGTGAGCACCGACGGGGGCCGGGATTCAGTCGATGCCGGTCCAGGTGATGATGTGGTCCTTGCCGGAGCGGATGACGACGTCCTGATTGGGGGAGCGGGGAGAGACCGTTTGGACGGCGGGACCGGCGGCGACGCCATGGCAGGCGGAGCTGACGATGACGCCTATGTCGTGGACAACCCGGGCGACCTGGTGTCCGAGAGCGCGGGGGAAGGCATCGACACGGTGGAGAGCTCGATCAGCTACGCGTTGACCGACCACGTGGAGAACCTCACCCTGACCGGCGATGCCGCGATCTACGGCACAGGCAATGAGCTGGACAACGTCCTGACCGGCAACTCTTCAGCCAACGTGCTCGATGGCGGAAGCGGCTCGGATATGATGGCCGGCGGGCTCTCCGATGACACCTATGTCGTGGATAATGCAGGTGATCTGGTATCCGAGAACGCTGACGAGGGCATTGACACGGTGCAGAGCTCGATCAGCTATGCATTGACCGACCACGTGGAGAACCTGATCCTGACCGGAAATGCCGCAATCAACGGGACGGGTAATATGCTGGACAACGTGCTGACGGGTAACTCCGCAGCCAACGTGCTCGACGGCGGAAGCGGCTCTGACACGATGGCCGGCGGGCTCGGCGATGACACCTATGTGGTTGATAACCCAGGTGATCTCGTGTCCGAGCTTGCTGACGAAGGTATCGACACGGTGGAGAGCTCCATCAACTACACATTGACCGAGCACGTGGAGAACCTGACCCTGACCGGTGATGCGGCTATCAACGGCACAGGCAACGCACTTGACAATGTGTTCATCGGTAACTCCTCAGCCAACGTGCTCGACGGCGGAATCGGCTCTGATACGATGAGAGGCGGGCTCTCCGATGACGTCTATGTGGTGGACAACGCAGGTGATCTGGTATCAGAGAACGCTGACGAGGGCATCGACACGGTGGAGAGCTCGATCAGTTATGCCTTGACCGACCACGTGGAGAACCTGACCCTGACCGGCGATGCCGCGATCAACGGCACCGGCAACGACCTTGACAATGTGCTCATCGGTAACTCCGCAGCCAACGTGCTCGACGGTGGAGGCGGCTCGGATACGATGACCGCCGGGCTCGGCGATGACGCCTATGTCGTCGATAATGCAGGTGATCTCGTGTCCGAGAACGCTGACGAAGGCATCGACACGGTGGAGAGCTCCATCAGCTACACATTGACCGACCACGTCGAAAACCTGATACTGACCGGCGATGCCGCGATCAACGGCACAGGGAATGCACTTGACAACGTGATCGTGGGCAACAGTGCGGACAACCTCCTCGACGGCTCCGGAGGCGCAGACAGGCTCGCAGCGGGAGCGGGAAACGACGTCTACATCGTGGACAACCCCGGAGACGTGTTGACCGAGGTCCCCGACGAAGGAGTCGATACGGTCCTGAGCTCGGTGAGCCACGCCTTGAGCGCAAACGTCGAACACCTCACCCTCACGGGCGATGCGGCGATCAACGGGACCGGCAATGAGTCGGACAACATCCTGGCAGGCAACACGGCAGACAACGTGCTCGCAGGCGGCCTGGGGAGCGATCTCCTCCGAGGCGGCTCCGGAAGCGATACCTTTGTCTTCAACCCCGGCGACCGCGTGGACACGATCCACGATACCGCGCTTCCGAACGAGGGGAACCGAGTGGAGTTCGGGCCGGGCATCTCTCTCGACGATCTGCATCTGAGCTACCAAGGCGACACGCTGGTCCTTCGGGTCGGCACTGCGGGCGACGAGCTCAGGCTGAGCGGCTTCAACCGGGAAGATGCGCTCGGGCCACACGCGGTGGAGAGCTTCGGCTTCTCCAACGCGATTGCAGCCACGTACGAGGAGTTACTCTCCCGTGGGATCGAGCTGCTGGGCACTCCGGACGACGACCTCATGCTCGGGACCAACGTGGACGACCGGGTCCAGGGGCTTGCAGGGAACGACACCATCGAGACCGGAGCCGGAGACGACCGTTTGGACGGCGGAACCGGAGCGGACAGGCTTGTAGGCGGCGCGGGCGAGGATACCTACGTGGTCGACGATCCCGGCGACACGGTGACGGAAAACCCGGATGAAGGCACGGACACCGTGGAAAGCTCCAT
>JBFMAA010000082.1:0-25516 GCA_040755955.1 Thermodesulfobacteriota bacterium | reverse complement strand
TGAACCGTGGTCATGAGCGTACTCCTCTCGTTGTTGAATGCTTTCTACTGAGGAGTATGCCATGATCCCTTTTTCGAGGGAATTCTCATTCTTCGTTGTGGCCCGGCCCGGCGGGACATGGTTCTTCCCATGAAAGTCCTCCGGGGGAAACCCCTTATCAGAAGATGCGATTCCGGGGGAAGGAACTTCTTGCAAGAAGTTCCTTCCCCCGGACCCCCATCTTCAAGAACTCTTGGGATAGTGCGGCTCCCGCTGGTCGCCGCAGAGAAAGCCGGCTCGTCGAAACGCCTCGTCACATGTACGCTGCCAACGATGCGCCTTGCGTGCCCCCCTGAGAGGCGGATTGGCCGCTGGTTGCTTCGGGTCTTCGTGACTTCGTGGGCTGCCTTCTCGGCGGACGACGCATGCCCCTTGAATGCTATCTAATTCCCATCAGGCCCGCAGGATTCACGAGTCCGCGGATCGACTCCGGGATGACCTCACGAGGGCTTGCAGCCTTCTGTCCATCTCAAGGAACGCGTCCATCATCAAGGAATGGATGATCACGATACGGTTGTGGTCGTTTTGGGCGTTCCCGAGTCTCTTGTCGATCTTCTGCTGCAGTGGCCTCAGTTCAGGGTGGGACGCGAGGAAGTCGTCACGTTTCTTGAGTGCGGCCGCATGTGTGGGAGAGTCGATGGAGACGAGCCTTGTCATGAACAACCAGCCGGTTTGGAGCGTTGACCTACAAGCCTATCATGGATTGGCTCGGAGCCTCAACCAAGGGGTTCGGAGCCTCGGCCGGCAATCGCGTCGACCTTCCTCGGCCCGCATGTAGTCCGCCGGCGGGGTAAGTTGGTGCCGCGCATATGCAAACCGCGGGCTCCCGCAGTGTAAGACAAGTCACACACTCCGTTACGGAAACGGATTCGGACAGATCTTCGCTGCCGACGAACAGTCTTGCCGATTGTAGTATAAAGGACTCGCGGCTGCTATTCAAGCGTCGATTCGTAGGCGTATTTCTGTGCGAAGCGGCCCGCTTGGAATTCGCGAGTGGAGATCTTCATCGTGCGGCCCGCGATTTCGACCAGGTGGTACGAGGGATCCCAGTACGGCATGAGAGGCGCTCCGCCTGCGGCCACAAGGAGCCGGGCATTGCGCTCCGGCACGAACAGCTCGACTACGGCCGAGCGATGCTTGTGCCCTTGGAGAATCAACGACACGCCATTCTCGGTGCAGATGTTGAGCAACTCGCCCGCGTCCGAAAGCGTGTGAGCCCAGAATGAAGACCCCCGGATTACCGGCAATACGGGATGATGCAGGAACAGCACCTTCACGTGATCCGAATATCGCGCGGATTGCTCCCTGAACCAGTATCTGGTCTCCCGGGCGATGGACCCCGGCCATGAGGGGAATGAGTGGACGGAATTGAGCCCGAAGAAGACCACCTTCTCCGTTTCCGATTGAAATACGACGCGGTCATGGCGACCGAAATAGTGCCGGTAGCGGGTCATAGCCATGGTGGGAAGCGTCCACTCCCACACGCTCGATATGCACACCTCCCGGTTTCCCGGGACGCTGAGAAAGGGGACAGCCACTGATTCCAGGAAGGCCAATGCCAAGCGGAATTGGCCTCTGGTGCCTCGGTCGGTAACGTCCCCCGTGAGCACCAGTAGATCCGGCCTCAAGGCTCTCAGATCACGGTACAGGGCATCGGTCTTTTCCGCAGAGACGCGTCTGCCGAAATGCAGATCAGAGAGGTGAGCAATCTTCATGCAAGCTGAATACCCGCGAAGCCGGTTCAAGTCAACACATCGCATCCTACGTTGAAAAAGCTGCTTGATTTTTTTTGTGGAATCGTCTAGTATTCGATGTAAATTCAGTATGTGTGTAGAATTGGACGATCCGCGTGCTCATTGGCTGCCGGCCGGGAGACGCGGGGGTAAGGATGAAGGAGTAGTCACATGAACCGGTCGCTCGCGGGAATGGTCGCAATTGCTTTGCTGTTGAGTACGTTCGGAATGGCATTCGGACAGGGATACTATGGAGCCCCTGGGCAGGGAGCCCCGTACGGAGGTTATGGCCAGGGATATGCCATGCCCGGATATGGCCAAGCCGCACCGGGGTACGATCCCGGATACCAGAGCCCGGGCGCAGCGGCATACGGTTCGAGTCCCTATCAGGCCCCCCAGATGGGAGCGTCTCCGTACGGCTCGCCATATCAAGCCCCCTATCCCCAGGGCGCGCAAGCATACCCGCATGGTCAACCACAGTACGCGCAACCACAGTACAATCAGCCACAGTACGGCCCGCCGGCACAGTACCCCCAGTCAGCTCCGGGAAACCTCTATACCGAATACCCCCAAGTTCCAGGCCAACCGGGACAGGAAGTCGCTTCCCCCGAAGGAGCGGCCTACTTCCAGCCGGGAGCGCTCATTCAGAACGAGATCTATTGGGACCCGAACTATGATAGAATCATGAACGGAGATGCGGGGCCAGCGGTGGAACCCCAGCAGCAGGCTCCTCAGCCACCTGCCGCCACGCAGGCGAGAGCCGTCCCGCCGGATCAGCGGTCAGTGAAGCGCAATCAAGGCCCGAAAAGAGGACAAGCGGCATCCAACCGAAAGCAGGCCCCGAAGGCTCCCTCCGCCAAGCAGGCGAAACCGTCCCTGCCGTGGGGAACAGGCTCCCAGTCAACATCCCAGTCGGCCGAGCAGAATACCGCGTTGAGGTGGGGCCAACCCCGAGGCGATGCGGCCCAGGGTACGCAAGCCAGGGAACAGGTCCGTCACCGAGCGCCCCAACCTCAAGCTGATGCTCAATCCGCCGCACCGGCTCGACTCCCCTGGGGCAGTAACTAATACCAAGTCGCTTTCCGAAAGGTAAGATTCCGGGGGAAACCCTTTTACCAATACGGTTCGATTTCTCCTTTTTTCGAGAAGAAATCTTCGGGCCGGCAGCTCTGGGAGCAGGCAACGTTCCTTCTCTTCGCTTGCGTAGAACCAACCGGCCCCGCCCTGGGTCTTCATGCGGACCGAGAAAGGTGGACGCGAATTTTGGTTGCGGCTCCCAGCCGCCTTTTGAAAAAGGGTTGTCCCCCGGACCCCCTTCCAAAAACTTTGGGAATATTGGTTGGTTCTCACGATCCACCGGGTCCGTGTCATGTCGGGTGCTGACTTTCATGCTTGGTCGTGACCGGGTGCGGTCATGGTGGTTTTGCAAAAGGGTTTCCCCCGGACTCCCTTCCGAAACCTCTTAGAATGTTGGCTGGTTCTGACCAGGCAAACGGCCCATCTGAACTCAGGGGCGCACTTTCGTCCCGCGTCCCGGCGGCAAGTCATGACTGTCCTTGGTCGAGCCGTTCGGAGACGCTGTTCCATCTAAGAAGGGGGGGTCCCGAAATCCTACCTGACGCTCCGCAGGTTGCTATAATACGAAGTTGCGCAGCTACAGTCCGATCGAAGACAACAGGCCGTGCGGGCTGACCGGACCACATGGTGACGCCTTGTCTGGTGCCCCATAGATGGGTTTTTGCGACAGGCTCCTCGGCCCCCTCCGGGAAGGCCCTTACCCGCTCTTCGTGATCTTCTGCTCAGCAATCGCCATATAGACTGCCTTGCACGTGGGCGAGACGCCGCCCTTGTGGCCTCCGGGATTGCGAGCCCCTTCAGAGTCTTTCAGAGCGGTCGCATAGCCTGAAGCATCGAGGAATCTTCCGATTTCGTCCTTTGCCGGAAGAATGTAGAACAGCGCGGTGCCGTACGGATCTTCCACTATCTTCTCAGAAACAGAGGACAGGTCCTCCGGACAGACCAGCGTGCCCGAAATGGGAGCAGCCAGGTATTTGAGCTTGGCAGTGAGCACAAGAATCACCGTCTCACCCTGAGTCACTTCACTCCCGTCCTCCACCAGGAGCTCGACTTGTCGTACGGTTCCGCCCATGAGAACCGTCGGCTCGGTGAGCCCTATCGCGAGTCTTCCTGCCGCCTCCTGCTTGAGCCACACGCCTTCGGTCGGGTCGTATGAACGGTCGTCGGGCAGGACCAGTTCTCGTCCGAGGAAGTTCTCAAATTGCACGTCCATCTTGTCGCCCTCCGATAGTGGGGGTGGTCCTACGCTGCCCGTGGTAGCTCACCGTCGCCGACCTGCAAACAGCGCTGCGGACATTTCACCACACAGAGTCTGCATTTGAGGCAGTCCCAGTCGGCCACTACTCCTGAAGTCCTGAACGAGTAGGGAGCAATACCCAGGGGACACACGCTCTCACAGAGCTTGCACTCGGTGCAGTCTTTCGTGATGCGTAACGGGTACCGTGCCGTTCCCGCCCATTTCGCCATCGTGCCGACGGGGCAGAATGCGCACCAACTCCTGGGCTTATAGGCGATTCCCACAAATGCCCCCGCGACCGTCGTGATCGTCAGGAACAGAATAAGAAAGCCGCCGATTCTCACCGGATCAGGCCAGAGCTGGTAGATACGGACTGAAAACACCGTCATCATGATTCCCATCATGATAAGCCGGAACCGAGTACTTCGCAAGAACTTCGGTAATGCCTTCTTTCGGCTGAGAGGACCGAGGCATTGATTCAGAAAACTCCCCCTCGGGCACCACCAGTCGCACCAGCGACGTCCCCGGAGGAACGCGGGAAGTATCGCTCCCGCCACGCAGACGGGAACGAAATAGCCAAACCACGGAAACATCCACCCCACAGTGATGATGCCAATGAAGACTGTGGTGGTAACCCAAAGAAGCCTGTTCCTAGCCGAGACGAAATCTTCGGCGTGCTTCCTTTTCGTCGGTGCTTGCGGCGGCACTGCAACTCCTTTTTCGGCGAGCCGGTCTCGATGGGAAGGACAGTTCGCAGCGCGGTCACTTGAACAGACGACCGAGGACGCCTTTCTTCTCCGGTTCCATCGCGGGCATTCCCAGTTGACGTCTGATCTCGTTGACGACCTTGTCCTCGCTCACATCCGAGCCCTCTGCCACGACCTCTTCGCCGATCATGATGGCAGGGGCGCACGGCAATTCCGTGTCCGCCCACTCATCCGCACGGTACTCCGCATGAGGCTTTGACGTGGTTTCGATGTCAATGGGGTACTCTGCGCCCAACCTGGACGCCATCTCCTTGAAGTGTCTTCAAGGCTTGCCGTTGGGTTCATTCAGAAAGAAGCGGACTTTCAACATGGTTGTTTCCTCCTTTTGTTCCTGGTTATCACGAACCTAAGTCCGATGCTTGCGTAACCCGGGTCATCCTGCTCAAGAACTGATCCGCGGGGATAAAGTCAACAAGGCGCAGATCAGGCCTCTCCCGGCCGTCGGCGTCGAAGAACATCACCGTTGGAACGCCTTTGACCGAATACCGTGACACCAGTCCTTCGTAATGCGGATTCCCTTTTGTCGTCAGGTCGACCTTGAGCATGACGAAGTTGTTCTGAGCCTGTTTCACGACCGCCGGGTCGCGAAAGGTGATATCTTCGAGCTCACGGCACGGCGTACACCATGTGGCGGAAAAATCCACGATCACGGGCTTTCTCGATTTTCGGGCTTGTTCCAGTGCTTCGTCGGAATACGATTGCCAGGACACTCCGGGGCCTACCATAACCCACGAGCTGATGAGAAAGACTCCCACAACCAGACCCGCGGTCCCGACGACGCTTCTCACTACCCCGAATCCCCGAAATCCCCCTTGAGTGTTGTCGATCAATCCCAGGTGCAACCCTGCAGCAAGAGCGGTTCCTGCCAAGACAAATACACCCACTGCGGACGGGAGCAGCGGTTTGATGAAATAGGCGGCCATCCCGATCAAGACCCATCCCATCAGCTTCCTCACCCAGAGCATCCATTCTCCGGAACCGGGCAACTTCTCCAAGCTTCCGGAGAATAGCGCGAGGACAAAGAGCGGGACCCCCAAGCCCAGGCTGAGGGTGAAGAAGATGAGGAAACCCAACCAAGGGCTCCCCATACTCGCCACCCAGGTGAGCAAGCCGAGCACAAAAGGTCCCAGACACGGAGCGGCGACCACCCCGAGGGTCAAACCCATGAACAGCGTGCCAAAATATCCTGCATAGGACTTGGACGCCGCGCTGGTCAGAATCTGAGGAAGTTGAAGTTCCCACAATCCGAAGAGGCTTGTCGCAAAGCAGACCAGCACACCCGCGACAACCACCAGCACGATGGGGTTCTGCAGGGCAGCGCCCATCAAACTCCCGGTGAGAGCCGCCACCACCCCCAGCGCCGAGTTGGTCAGAGACAGACCACCCAGGTACAACAACCCGTGGACCGCAAGCCTTCCGCGTCCCTGCCCGCTCCGGCCTCCGAAGAACGAGACGGTTATGGGAATCATGGGATACACACATGGCGTCAGGTTGAGAGCGAGTCCGCCCGCGAAGACTCCGAGGAGTGTCCAGAGCATGGACCAGCCGTAGAGCGGTCCTGCACTCACAGGATTAGCCGCGGATTTCGTCAGGTCTGCGGGATTGCTCTCAACGGGAAGACCGGCAGCCTTCCATTCGGGAAAGCCTTTTGCATCCCGAAATACTCTCTGGTAACCGAGTTGCACCGCTACACGAGCGGCTGAGTCGCTCCGGACTCACGTGAGTCCGGCTCAATAGAAGACGATGATACGATTCTTGTCAGGACCGAGCGCATCTGCCAGAGCGCCTTTCTTCTGCCATCTCGACCACGCGGTCGGCTCCATAGGAAAATTGACCGCACCCTTGATGTGCCCCATCGCAAATTCCCAATCCTGGCGGGTATCAACCAGCAACATGCTCCGGGAATCGGCCGTGTACCGCCGGCCGAGCTCAGCGGTGTCTATGAGTCGGTAACCCCCTTCTGCGGCCTCCGCTACCACATCGTCCCAGGATGGTTCCCTTGGAGTCACCGCTCGGTTTGTGCACCAGAGCACTCCCAATGTAACCGCGATCGCCGGCAACGCGAGCCAAAGTCCTTTCAGGTTCATCTTGACCGCCATGACTGCCTCCAGTGTCGGGAAATCCTTCCCGTTCTCATATCTTGGCGTCTCTCTTGAGCTTGGTAATGAGAAACATCGCGCCGGATTCCGACAAGCCAAGCTCTTTCGACAGGTCTTTCGGCGTCAGCGGACCCCGGCGCTTGATTATCGTGACCGTCTCGTGTTCCAATTCTTCCAGCCAGTCCTCGAAGAGCAGCAGGATCTCCGGATCGGCCACTGAACGCAGTTGCTCAGATTGACTGATTTTTTCCACCAAACTTCTGCACATTGCCGTTGGATCGACACCTTCGTCCATGCAGGTTGCCAGTCACAAATGGACCATGCCGGTAATCTTGTCCTGACGCTCATCTCCGATCATCTTTGTCAGGAAACGGCGCAGAGCGTCCTCGTCCAGAAGCGAAAAGAGGTCCTTCGCTGCATCAGCCATTTCCTCTGCCGCTTCGAGCGGATCCATCGACTCGACAAGCTGCTGAATTTTCCCCTTGTTCATGTGCGTATCCCCACAGGGCGGCCGGCAGTCGCAATCAAACGGCTGGGAGCCGCGGCCAAAGAATCGCGTGGAACTTCCTCGGCCCGCGTCCAGACGGATGGCCGGGTGGGTTGGTTCCACGCGCGTCCGAAACAACCGTCATCCTTGCCGCTGCATGCCAATAGGCACCGTGATGCAGCCGCTTCCTGCGACAGATCTTGGCGTCCCGACACGGATTCGAAGGTCAGTAGCACAGCCTAGAAGCTGTCCCTTCTCGACAGGAGGTCCGTTGCCAGGCACGCCAGTTGACCAATTATGTCAATAACTCTCGTGTCCGCTATCTCGTAGTACACAAACAGACCCTTGCGTTCCACGTGCACGAGCAGGCAACGTCTCAATTCCTTCAGATGATGGGACACAAGGGGTTGAGAAAGACCCATCTCTTCCACGATGGCAGAGACGGTCTTTTTGCCGTCGCAGAGCGACAAGAGGATTCGGAGGCGGTTCTCGTCCGAAAGGCTCTTGCCGAGCGATGCCGCGATGCCGAGGCTCCGGTCGAGAACGACTGGTTTCTCTTGTTCTTTGACAGGCACGTTTCTCTCGCAAGGACATACCGCTGCCGTTGCGGCATCAATACATCAACACTGATTGATATATTGATAACAACTCCTGGGTAGGGTGTCAAGTGGGTTTCTTAAGATGTCCCGGAAAATCGTCGTGACTTGTGTGGCAGGGTCTCTTGAGGACGTACGGGTACTCGCCACGTGGTCCGGAGGAAGCGTCATTGGAGCGAGAAGCCCCCCCCCCCGGACCACGATTATCTGTTTGCTGCGGAAGGGTCTTCGCGGGGACCTGCCTGCCCATAGGCGCACACCTGGGGAGACCCAGCTCCGAACCCCCGTCTTGAAAGGCTCGGCTGGGATCGAACGTCCCGCAGGGACGTCAGTGTTCCCGAACTCCGACAGGGGCGACTGAACAGAGCCGGCGGCTTCAGCGCCGGGCAAGATGACGGAGCCCGCAGCCTTTACGTTGGCGCCTATGATCTTCCTTCCCCGGAAGCCCTATGAGCCGTCCTGTGAGGTAGTCGGCTTGTCGAGCATTTCCAGGATCTTCCTGGCGTTGTCGATCATGTCCGTCAAGAGAGGCCTGATCACCAACCCCCACTCGGGCATTTCCGCGAAGTTTATGTTCCCTGTTTCAAGCACCTTGGTGATCACAAAAACGGTCGTCCGAGCGTCGTAGATCTCCTGTCTGATTCTCTCTACAGTCCACGGTTGTTTTTCTTCGGTCATGTAACCTCCGAGTGATACCGAGTTTCTTGGGATTCTCGCTGCGAACCCCGTCGGTCAAGACTTGACCACGAAGACACAGAGCGGCTGGAAGCCGCGGCCGGAAATCGCGTCGAACTCCCTCGGCTCGCACGTGTTCCGATGGCAGGGTCAGTTGGTTCCACGCGCGTCCGAAACAACCCCCATCCTTGTCGCTGCATTCCCACTAGGCACCGTGATGCAGCCGCTTCCCGCGCCGGATCTTCGCGTCCCGACAAGAATTCGATGGTCAGTAATACGGAGACACGAGGAAGTCAATGCGCGATCCGCCGTAGCTTCTCAATAAGTGTGGGCGCGAACACAGTGAATTCCAATGTTCGTCATCCCGACGAAAGTCGGGATCCAGTCTGGATGCCTTGCTTCCCGATTTCCTGGATACCGGCTTGCGCCGGCATGACGAAAGTCGCCCGGGGTTATTGAGAAGTTACGATCCGCCTTCATCACGGTGATAACGAATCGCTTTCTCCGTGTCTTTGTGTCTTTGTGGTTCATTCCCTGCCTGCCCGGTTGAACGCGTGCGGAATCGGAACTTGAATCCCGGGACGAGCCAAGGTTCCGCGGGCCGAAGCCGGCATGGCTATCGTTCCAGAATCCACTCTTCGACTGATCTGCCGAGATGGCGGGCAGAGCCGGCCAGGTGGACCATTACCTCATCGCCCGGCTGGAGTGCTCCGATGGAGATCGTCTCCCCGTCAGGATTGACCAGATTGACCGTCTCTGCGTTCTGGGGGCTCAGGCTGAGCTGCACCCCCTGACATTCTGCCGTGATACGGAGCAACGGCCGCCGTTCTATCTTCACGCGGCCCACGATGGCGGCTCGAGTCTGACCGCTCGGATTCACGCTCAGGACGGTTCTTCCGCCTGTCAGCTCGGTCAGGTATGCGGTCCCGAGGTCGGGGGTCAGCACGTAGTGGTGGACTCCTCCCGCGTTCACTCGGAAGGGTCGGGGCGCCACGAACGCGTTCTCTCCAGTTTCTGCGGCGACCAGGAAGAGCCCCCCTGCCCAGTCTCCGAGCAGCAGCCCTTCGCCGTGGCGGAACATGCCGGCAACGTCCACGCAGGCCCGATCACCCAGTCCGGTTGCCGTGACCCCGGTGATCGTCGCGGGGACCAGGTCCAGGAAGGGTTGGGCTCGACCAACCAGATCCCCGACTGCGCGGATCGTCTCGACGCTGCGGCTTTCCAGCACCACGCCGAAAAGCCCTTGTTCCAGCACACCCAGCGCTTGCTCCGCTTCTTCGAGGCTTCTCACCACGGCCAGCACGCGGCCACGACCCACGAGACTCTCCCACGGAATCAGCTTCCAGTCCGGGCACTCGACCACCACGGTGCGACCCGAGGAGGCCGCGTGTGCGGCCCGTTCCACGTCCTGGGCTGACCCGAGATCAAAGAACTCGAACCCTCGCTCACGGTCTTCGCTTACCAGCGGCACGCGGCCGAGCCCTGCGGCAAGGTGTTCCGCTTCTTCGGGAAGCCACAGCGACTGAGCGCCGGCTTCGAGCGCGGCCAAACCCGCGGCCTGGTCCCAGTCGACCAGCTTGACCCAGAACTCCTTCGGCATGATATGACTCCTTCGATGGCTAATGCGAAGGGGGGACGTCAGTCACTCCGGGTCGATCCGTTCGGATCGAGCCAGGGCGTAGAGCGGACCTCACCCGGCATAATGGACGTACCTTCAAGAATCAGTTCCGGCGAACAGATGCCAACGCATCCTTTCGAGATTTCAAGCAGTTTCGTGTTCAGAATTCGCATGCAGGGCAGCAAGCCTTGACACGGTGTGTGGCGCAAGAAACGCGTGAAGAAAAGCAGATACACTTGCATCTGAATGTAGTTGTGGCGAACGAAGTGATCCACCAAGTCGGGCCGAAACCCCACCCTGCCCTCTGCCCAAGTAATGCCAAATAAGGAGTGCACTATATCGGTAGTCAGCGAAAACCATTCAACGATGGCGCTGAGTTCCTGACAATACCGGAAACGCTGTCCGTCCCTTGTGAGCATTCCGTCCTTTTCAAGCTTTATGAGCTGGAACAGACCGATCTGCTGCAACGAACGCGGAACCGACTCCGGGCTCTCCATGTATTCCTGATGAATGGCCGCCACCGGCATGTGGGCCATAAATCTCCGAATGTACTCCTCAATGGCGGCAAGCAGAGGGTCGGCATGCATCAGATCGACCAGGTTTCCGTCCCTCAGGAGCCCGTCATGGTATATTGGCGGTGACTCAGCGGGAAAGCATATGGTCACAGCCTTCTCAATACGTGGTTGGCGAGGGGAACCGTCACCTTCCAAGACGCTGTGGAAGTAGACCCCGTGTTGGCGTGGAGACCTCAAGAAAGGCGGAGGCGGAACGGTGAGAAGAGTGTCTCCTTCCAGGTCGTCCAATGTGAATCGGAAGACAGCGGCCATCTCGGTTCCGGCGCGAAGGGCCTGTTCCTGGGCAAAGTTGACCGCTACGGAAGGGTCCACGGTGAAATCAATTAAGGGCGATGACATGCCATGGTGCCTAGCCATTGCGTAAGCCGCATGATCATCCAAATGCCAACCTTTGTCATGCCATCCGCCCACCTGCCAATCAATGCTGTGAAGCATGAAAACAAACGTCATCGCCCCGAACAACAGCGTGAGGTGCTGCTGCTCTTGGTCCGATGCTCGAGTGCGATCTATGCTTGCCTGAATCGTCCATTCCGGATGGTCGGCTTGTCCGCGGTAGACTGTCGGGCTGCCCAGCACTGCAGACGCCTCGTTATCCAGATGAAGCAGAAGAGCGGCAGAAGCCGCGTCAGGCACTGCATATCTGCGGCCCGGATCCAGGGCGCCCGGTCTCATGTCTGATCTGAGATCCCGGAGGAAGCGGGTTAGAGGCTCGGCCATGAATTCCACCGAGCTCTCCGGTATCCCCCCAAAGACGCGTAGGGGGCCGAATGTGTCCATCTTGATGGAACGATATGCTCTCCAGAGGTCCATGCTATTCGACAAGGGACCGTCTGCCATCGCAATCACCCCCTGGGCCGGCGACCGGTTGTAAGCGTCCGGCCTCCATTCCATTTCGGCAAATGTTCAAGATGGTTCTGCGCGTTCGCATGGATGCCGCTGTTCGCCGAGTTCGCGAGGCAGCATTCAGGGCGCGGGCAAGGAATACACGGGTATGCAGATTTCCCTGTCTGGTGGCCGGCGCCCCCGAACATACTCCTGGATGATCTTGAGCACATTTGCCGCAAAATACCGTGCACCGCATTCCTTGCACACACCGGCAGGTACGTTCTCGATCTGGACGTAGCTTCCGCGGGCTTTCCTGTGGAGCGTGATGCGCCTCTCCACGATCGGGCCGCCACAATACTCGCAAGTCTCGTTTTCCCAGAAGCCCATGTGTGTATCTCCCGTATCATGTGTAGGCCGATACCTCTGGAGAGTCAAGCGCCATGCAGCGTTGACGGCAGGACAAAGAGACGGGACTTCGTGGATTTCGTGGTGCCTTCGTATCCTTGTGGTTCACTCTTCTTGTCCTTTCTTCTCCGCGTCCTCTGCGATCTCTGCGGTGAACGCCTCCGGAAAAAAAGAACTTGCCAGGCGTCCGCCGCGGTCGTAGAATTGACCACGTGGTCATTCCGGCCAGCAACAGAGGTACCTAAAACTAAAGGAGAAAACGATGACCGACTGGTCATTGATCGGCGTAGATCCGGACAAGATACTCCAGCGCCTTCGTGATCCCGCACTCGTACCCGTGGGAACAAAGTTCTTCGCCGGCTCCAGACTCGACCTGCAAGACGGACTGACCTGCCTGCAGACTTTCGACCTCCTCGGCCTCGGTTCACTGGCGCTCGCGGTAAAGCGCCTCCGGTTCGGGAACAGGGCCTTCTACGTGGTGAACCAGCACCTGAACTACACCAACGTCTGCGTCAACGCGTGCAGGTTCTGTGCGTTCCACCGGGCGCCCGGGTCGGCTCAGGGATACCTCATGACTCCCGAGGAAGCCACAGAAAGGGTCGCGCCCGCAGCACAGAACGGACTCAAGGAAGTACACGTGGTGGGCGGGATCAACCCGGAACCGGAGTTCTCGTATTACTTCGAGCTCCTGCAAGCCCTGAAAATGACCGCCCCTCGAGTAGGCCTCAAAGCGTTCACCGCAGTCGAGATCGACCACATCGCAAACCGGGCGGGAGTCTCCTGGAAGGAATGCCTCACAGCCCTGAAGGACGCCGGCCTGAACGCGCTTCCCGGCGGTGGGGCGGAGGTCTTCTCCCCTCGCGTGCGGGCTGAGCTGTTTCCGTCGAAGATATCCGCGGAGACTTGGCTCGGGGTCCACGGCACGGCCCACAGACTCGGCATCGGCTCGAACGCAACCCTGCTCTTCGGACACATCGAAACCCACTCGGAAAGAATCGAACACCTGCTGAAACTCCGGAACCAACAGGACGAAACCGGCGGGTTTCGCGCGTTCATTCCGTTGGCGTTTCAGTCCAGGACCACGCTCATGGCAGACAAACCCGGACCCACAGGCGTCGACATCCTGAAGATGATGGCAACGTCCAGGCTGATGCTCGACAACATCCCTCACATCAAGGCCTACTGGGTTATGCTCGGCCGCAAGACCGCCCAGGCCGCTCTTCACTTCGGTGCGGACGACGTGGAAGGCACCATCGTGAACGAGCAGATCGCCCACGAAGCCGGAGCAACCACTGCGGTCGGACTGAGCCGTGAGGAGGTCCATGAGCTGATCTCCGAAGCAGGCGCGGAACCGACCGAGCGTGACACATTTCATCGAGGTGTCGGAGCCGCATGAACCTTCACGAAGCCATCCGCACCACGGAACGCGGGGACCGTCTCTCGATGGAAGCGGCACTAGTCCTCTACGAGCAGGCTGACTTGACGACTCTCGGACAGTTGGCTCAGACTGCTCGCTTCCGCCTGAATCCCCATCAGGTGGTCACGTACGCGGTTGATCGCAACATTAACTACACGAATGTATGCACCTCAAAGTGCCGATTCTGTGCTTTCTGGCGCGACTCGACAGATCCCGAAGCCTTCGTGCTCAGCGATGAGGCCCTCGCGGCCAAGCTCGAGGAAACCAAAGCGCTGGGCGGCACCCACGTGCTGTTCCAGGGCGGCCTCAACCCCGACCTGGACCTGGAATGGCACGCGCAACGGATACGGCTCATCAGGTCGTTCGGGCTGGAGCTGCACGGATACTCGCCGCCTGAGATTCACTACTTCGCTGAGCGTGCCAGTTCGCCATTGGAGCAGGTTCTGGAGCGTCTGATCGCCGCGGGTCTCAACTCCATCCCCGGTGGCGGCGGCGAGATACTCAGCGACAGGATACGAAGGTTGGTCTCACCGGGAAAGGCCAATAGCAGCCAGTGGTTGTCGGTGATGGAAGCCGCGCATCGGCTCGGACTCCGCACTACGGCCACCATGATGTTCGGCCACATCGAGACCCCGAGTCAGCGTGTCCTGCATCTCATTCGGCTTCGCAGCCTCCAGGACAGGACATCAGGATTCACCGCGTTCATTCCGTGGCCCTTTCAGCCGGGAAAGAACACCATCCAGGTGAAGCGAGCAGGGTCTACTGCGTACTTGCGTATGCTCGCGGTGTCGAGGCTCGTGCTGGACAACTTCACCCACGTCCAGGCTTCGTGGGTGACGCAGGGGCCCGCCATCGGGCAGGTGGCGCTGCTGTTCGGCGCGGACGACCTGGGATCGACCATGATCGAGGAGAACGTCGTCGCGGCCGCGGGAGTCAGTCACAAGCTCGATTGTGCCGAGATGATCCGCCTCATCGAAGACGCGGGGTTCGAGGCCCGGCAGCGGGACAACCTGCACCGGGCGATCTCACCGCGAACCGCCCCAGCACAAGGTCTTCCGGGGGAAACCCTTTTGAAAAAGGGTTGTCCCCCGGACCCCCTTCCGAAAACTTTTGGCACATTGGGTGGTTCTGCCGATGTACCGTCTTCCTGAAATGCGGGGCGCTGACTTTCAGGCCCGGAGGTTGCCGTCCGCTGCCGTGGTCCTCTTGTGGAAATGCAGTTTCCGGGGGTCGGGACTTCGCCTGAGTGAGGACGCCAATTGACCCGAACCGTGACCCACAAGGCAGGCTGGGTAATGGTCGACCCTGATCGCTGGGTCGAGAACGGCACGGTCGAAGTGACCGACGGACGGGTCACCGCGGTCGGTCACGCCCGCGCGTACGACGTGGACCACGGAGCGGGCGTGATTCTCCCGGCCCTGGTGAATGCCCACGCGCATGTCAGTCTCTCCGCGCTCGCGGGCAAAATCGCGACGGATCAAGGGTTCGTCCCATGGGTGAGGGAACTGATTGCCGCCAGGGAGACGCTCACGGTCGAGCAGGTGGCCAAAGCTGCCGCAAGCTCGGCCATGGAAGCCAAAGCGTCCGGCACGGGCCTCATCGCGGAAGTGGGATCTCTGGAACCGGGCAGGAGTGCGCTGCATGCCGCGGGCCTCGAAGGCGTCATCTTCGCCGAGGTGCTCGGAAGTACCGGTGAACTGCCCTCGCTCCCCGAAGATGTTGACGGGCTCTCCTTCTCGTATGCCGGTCACGGGCTTCACACCACGGATCCCGACCTTCTGCGGGGGCTCAAGGCAGGGGCTGCCCAGCGGCACAGACCGTTCTCCATCCATCTCGCCGAATCCGAGGCGGAAACCGAGTTCCTCGCGACCGGCGACGGTGTCTGGGCCGAGCTCCTCCGCTCTCGGGGCCTCGACTTCCGCCTGTGGGATCTGGGCAACGAGCGCCCCGTTCCCAGAGCGAAACGACTGGGCCTGCTCGGTCCGGGAACGCTCGCGGTGCACGTCTTGGACGCGACCGGGTCCGAGTTGCAGACCTTGGCTCGCACAGGGACATCGGTATGCCTGTGTCCCCGCTCGAACTTGGCCCTGCACGGCCGCTTGCCGGACATCGGGGCATTTGTGGCTGCGGGAATGGCTCCGGCATTGGGCACGGACTCCCTTGCGAGCGCGCCGTCCCTGAGTCTGTTTGACGAGATGGCTTTTGTGACCGCTCACTATCCGGACCTCAGCCCCGAAGCCATCCTTGCCCTCGCCGGCAGGAACGGAGCCCAGGCCTTGGGCAGGACGGACCTCGGCACCTTGGACCCAGGAATGAGAGCGCGGTGCGTGTATGCGGAGATCTCCGCCAAATCCGCTCGGGATGCTGCGGCTGCGTTGGTTTCGAGCGGACCGATCACGTTGGAGTGGCTATGATGCTCGGCAGAATGGGTCGAATGGCCTACATCAACACGCTTCCGGTGGACTGGGGATTGGTGCACGCTCCGCTGGGAAAGTTGGTCGAGATTGTGCGCGGCACCCCGACAACTCTGAACGCGATGCTCGCTCGAGGTGACCTGGAAGTGAGTCCGGTGTCCCTCGTGGCCGCGGCCGAACACTCGGACGAATGGCTGGTCCTGGACCACCTGTGCATCGGCTGCCGAGGTGAAGTGGGCAGCGTGATCCTCCGCTCGGACCGACCGGTCGAGGAGCTTGACGGACGGACCATCGCGGTGACCACCGCGTCGGCTACCGCAGCGAGACTTCTGGAAATCCTGCTCGCCCGACATTGGCGAGTCACCGCGGATCTTGTGCCGGGTGACAACGGAGCCGCGTGTCGCCTGCTCATTGGGGACGCGGCGCTCAAGACCGTCCATTCAAAGACGGGTGGATTCATCTATGACCTGGGGCTTGCATGGCAGGAGCTCACGGGCTTGGATTTCGTGTTCGGCCTCTGGTGTATGCGGAGGTCATTCGCTGAGGACCATCCCTCGGACGCGTGGGCCATACACCATGTGCTGCGGATGTCGCACGAGCTCGGCCTGCGGGAGACCCCGCGAGTGGTGGAAGAGGCATCCAAAGTCACCTGTCTCGAAGAAGCGATCATTCGCTCATACTTTGGCAAGCTCGTGCATAGGCTCGACAGCGGCTTGTGGGCAGGCTTGCACCGTTTCCTGGACATGCTCGGCTATGACCCGGATCGTCTCCGGGTGTTCGAGGAGGGGACAGGATGGACGGCAAATCGTGGCGTCTCAGAAGGATTGTGAATCCCCATGACGGGAAGACCGTGATCCTGCCCTTGGACCATGGTCTGAGTATGGGACCCGTTGCCGGACTGGAATCGCCTGTCCGGGTGTTTTCCGCGCTGCGTGAAGCGCCTCCAGATGCGGTAGTGCTGCACAAGGGGCTAATCCGGTTTCTTCCCGAGGCCCTTGATCCCCGACTGGGGCTGATTGTCCACCTGTCCGGCGCCACGGAGCTGAACGGCAGGCATACCAAGCGGCTGGTCACCGGGGTTGATGAGGCGCTGGCATTGGGGGCCGACGGGGTTTCCGTGCATGTGAACTTTGGCGGACCAGACGAGTCCGACATGCTGGTGGATCTTGGAACGGTTGCCGACCGATGCGCGGCCCTCAGAGTTCCGCTGCTCGTCATGGCGTACCTGCGGGGCGGCACCTTGCCCGAACTCGACCGAAAGGGACTGGCGCTGGCAGCCAGAGCGTGTGCCGAATTGGGTGCGGATATCGTGAAGCTGCCGTGGCCGGGTTCGCGAGACGCCATGGCAGAGATCGTGGCCGGATGTCCTGTCGGAATCGTGGTTGCCGGAGGCCCTGCGGAACAGGGGAACGGCAGACTTGGCCGCCGCGTCGCCATGGCAATGGACGCGGGAGCAGCAGGCATTGCCGCTGGCCGGAACGTGTTCCAGTCTTCCGACCCGGTGGGAGTCCTCCGGAGCCTCGCCGGGCTGGTGCACACTGATCCGGGACAAGCTGAGGCATGGAACGGCGTGAGTAACGGTCGGGGTGTCTCTCCCGCTCGATCGACCGGCGGGCCGGCAGGCTTGCCCTACACTCAGGCTCACCCCTGAGGCCTCTTCCATGAGTTGAAACCCATGGCTATTCAAAGTGCGCCCACTGGGCGCGGGCCTCTTCTCCCCTGAAAGGGCAGCCTGAGAATAGCCGTGGGTTTCATCCTGCGATAAGCGAGAAGACAGGATATCGTTCTTTCATCATCGTGGTTGCAGGGTCTGTTTTGCCGTGGGCCCTTTTCGCACTGGCGACGGGGCGATTGAGTGGAGGCACACTCCTCCCCCAAGATGCAATTGCGCAACCCCGTGCGTGTTCGGGAAAAGACGGCCCCCCTCTTTCCGGAGTCAGAACATCTGCGCAACAGGCTCCCGGATGAAGCGATAACGGACGGTAGTCAATGGCCTTCGAGAACCTTCAGAATCTGGTGCATTTCCTGGAAAGCCGCGGGCAGCTCGCCAGGATTGGGACACCCCTCAGCCCGGACCTCGAAATATCCGCGTTGACCGACCGAGTGGTCAAGAAGGGCGGGCCGGCACTTCTGTTCGAGCGACCGGAAGGGAGCCCCTACCCTGTCCTCACCAACGCGTACGGCTCGTTGGAACGCATCAAGAGCATCTTCGACGTCGAAACGATGAATGACCTGGGCCGGCGTTTCGAGGAACTCATCAACCTCAAACCTCCGTCCGGGTTCCTGGAGAAGCTCAAGCTGGTTCCCAAGCTCATGGACCTGCGGAGTGCGCTGCCCAAGGTCGTCAAGGACGGCCCATGTCGGGAAGTGGTCCTCACCGAGGGGTTTGATCTCCGTGAGCTCCCCGTACTGACCTGCTGGCCCGGAGACGGGGGTCCGTTCATCACCTTGCCGGTGGTGATCACGCGCCATCCCGAAACCGGTAGGCGGAACGTGGGGATGTACCGTGTACAGATATTTGACGGTGAGACCGCGGGTATGCATTGGCATATCCACAAGGGTGGAGCCGGCCATTTTCGCCGAGCCGATGGAGCGTTCCCCGTCGCGGTAGCCATCGGGCCGGACCCCATCACCACCTATGCAGCCACCGCGCCGTTGCCGGAAGATTTGGACGAGTTTATGCTGTCGGGCTTCCTGCGCCAACGACCTGTCGAAGTGGTGAAGTGTGTCACCTGCGATCTCGAGGTGCCGGTCGAGTCCCAGTTCGTGCTGGAGGGGTACGTCGTGCCCGGAGAAAGCCGAGTCGAGGGGCCGTTCGGCGACCACACGGGATTCTATTCCCCTGCAGATCATTACCCGGTCTTTCATCTGACCGCAATCACTCGCCGCAAGGACCCTATCTATCACGCAACGGTCGTGGGGCCGCCGCCGATGGAAGACGCGTTTCTCGGCAAGGTAACCGAACGCCTCTTTCTGCCGCTCATACGCACCCAACTTCCCGAAATCGTGGATATCAACCTTCCGGTCGAAGGAGTGTTCCACAATCTCTGTTTTGTGTCGATCGACAAGCGTTATCCGGGTCATGCGCACAAGGTGATGCACGCGTTGTGGGGATTGGGTCAGATGATGTTCACGAAGATCATCATGGTCTTCGATGCGGCGGTCGATGTGCAGGATCTCGGTCAGGTGTTGTTCCGGCTGGGAGCGAATCTTGATCCCGGGCATGATCTGTGTCTCGTCAAAGGGCCTCTCGACGCGTTGGACCATGCGTCGCGGCTGCCGCACGTTGGTGCGAAGATCGGCTTTGACTGCACACGCAAGTGGGTTGAGGAAGGGCACGACCGCCCGTGGCCCCAGCTCGCAGTCACGGACAAGGCGGTGCTGGCCAAGATCGACGCCTTGCTGGAGGAGCTGAAGCTGTGATGCGCATACCGGCACAAAGTTCTCGCCAAACCGAAGAGCCGTGTCGTACTCTGGCCGGGGCTGCACATGTCGCAGGCTTTCCAGCCTGCGAAGCATCGGATGACTCCCCGGGGCAGGCTGAAAAACCCGCCCCACAGGACTAAATGACGATGGGCTTCGGTGGCCGAGTGCTAACCGCCTCCCTTGGGACCGCACGCAGTCTGCTCTCTCTTGTGAAGATCGAGCACACCCTGTTCGCGTTGCCTTTGGCACTGACCGGGACTATTCTCGCCCAGCGCGGTCTGCCGGGGCTGCGGGTGCTGGTCTTGGTCATCCTGGCTTTCGCGGGAGCCAGGGCAGCGGCCATGGGCTTCAACCGTCTGGTGGATCGGCACCTCGACGCGGCCAACCCTCGGACTGCCGGCAGGGAAATTCCCACGGGTAAGGTGGGGCTTGCTCAGGCCTGGGTGTTGGTGACGGGTGCGTGCGTGGTCTACTTCCTTGCCGCGTGGGCGCTCAACGAACTCTGCTTCGCGCTCTCACCGTTCGCTCTGGCAGTGCTATTGGGGTACTCGTACACAAAGCGGTTCACCATGCTGTGCCATGTGTTTCTCGGCATCTCTCTGGGAATGGCCCCGATTGCCGGCTGGATTGCCGTCACCGGTGGGTTCTCGTGGATTCCCGTGATACTGGCTCTCGGAGTGGTATTCTGGGTTGCGGGCTTTGACGTGATCTACGCGTGCCAGGACGTGGCCTTTGACCGGCAGGAAGGGCTGCATTCGATCCCCGCGAGGTTCGGGTCCGCCAAGGCGCTCCGATTTGCCGCTGCTGCGCATTTCGCGGCCTTTTCGCTCTTCGTCGCGGCAGGAGCCTCAGCGAATCTCGCATGGCCGTTCTACGTGCTGATCGCCGTCACCGGCGGATTGCTCTACTGGGAGCATCGCCTTGTAAGCCCTACCGATCTGAGCCGCCTTGACCTCGCCTTCTTCAAGGTCAACTCGATGATTTCCGGCAGCCTGCTTGCCGCGGTCTGGTTCGGCCTGCCCTGACCGAATCGGCAACCGTTTATCAAGAAGGCTTCCGGGGGAAACCCTTTATCAGAAAATGCGATTCCGGGGGAAGGAACTTCATGCAAGAAGTTCCTTCCCCCGGACCCCCGTCTTCAAGAACTCTTGGGATAGCGCGGCTCCCGCTGGTCGCCGCAGAGAAAGCCGGCTCGTCGAGACGCCGGTGGGGGAGCATTTTCATGCTTGGTTGTGGCCGGTCGCGGCCATGGTGGTTTTTCAGAAACCAAGACGCGCTGCACCCCTCTGCGGTGAGCCCCTGCATTTCCTCCTTGCCACAGCCTCCTTACGCAGAAAAGGGCTCGACACCGAAGCGTCTCTTCGTTAAGATACACGTGCAGTAGGGGTGCTACACCTTCTTATCCCGACACACGATCAGCGAGCCGCCAAGAGACTCGAACAGGAGGTTCTTTGCAGAGGTTGTGGTTCCTCCTCGTCCTGCTTCTCGGATTTGGGCCGAGTCTCGCCATTCCCGCAGAAGAGCCTTGGGCTCCGGGCGTGAAGAAGATCAAGGACAGAGGCAAGCTGGTCGTTGCGCAGCTCAAAGGTGTCAGACCGGGGTTCTTTGGGTACGACGACCACAACCGGTCCCCAGAATCCGCATCGGTCACCATGGACGGGAAACGCCTGACGGGCTTCGACATCGAACTGGCCAAGGGCATCGCGGGGGTGCTCGGGGTCGAACTCGTCCTCGACCGAACGCCCGCGACCTTCATCGACGTGTGCAGATACGTGGCACTCGGAAGGGCTGACGTGGGAATCTCCAAGATCACCATGACTCCTTATCGCGCCCAATTCGTGAGATTCACCCAGCCGTATGCAAGACTGAGAACAGGCCTGATCATCAACCGCTTGCGAGAATCGAAGAGCGGCCGCCGGGTCAACCTCCGGACCATGACCGGGCTCGCAGGTGCGGAAATAGGATGCATTCAGGGGACTTCATTCGAGGAGCTCGGCAAGAAGATCTTTCACCAATCCAAAATGAAGGACTTTCCCGACGAGACGACCATGATGGATGCGCTCAAGGCAGGGCAAATGCTCGCCGTGTACTTTGACGAATTCGAAATCAAACGGAGGCTCAAGGAGAATCCGGAACTGAACCTGCACCTGCGTTTTGAGGCATTGCCGGGGAAGGACGACCACAAGTGTTTGGTGGTGGCTCCGAACAACCCGGATCTCCTGGAGTTTCTCAATATCTTTCTCATACAACGGGGCATACTCTACGATGCGGACACCATCCTGGCCAGCTACTACACGACCCCGTAGAGGACGGCATACCGTGCACGTTTCGGCAGAGGTCCGCGTTCCGCCCCCTGGACAGAAGAGCACGCGTGCAGCCGGGGAGGCAAGAAAGCGAACCACGAATACACGTGATCATGGAGAAAGCGAGTCTGTTTGATCGCGATGCGGCAGATCACCCATTGACTTCTTTGTGTCTTGGTCCCTTTGTGGTGTGTCTTTCTTTTGCAGAAGACCGATCCCCCTTGAACGGTTACCAATAAGGCAATGACCACACGCCCCCCCAACAATCCCGGTCGCCTTTCGCGTGCCCTCGGACTCCTCAAGAGTTTCCGGGTGAACCTTGCAGCGATCGGCGTGGGTGTCCTGATAGGGATCTCCTACAAGGAACTGGGGCTCAAGCTTGGCCCCTGGGGCAACCTCTACCTGTCCCTGTTGAAAATGACCATACTCCCTATTATTTTCTCGGCGATCACCCAAAGTCTGGGTCGCATGCTCCGGTCCGGCGCGGCAACACGCTACTTGCCCCGTGCTGTGGCGGTATTTGCGGTGGCTACCATGCTCGCCGGGGTACTGGGTGTGGCATCGGGCCTCATCGGCCGGCCGGGCCAGGCCTTGAACACGAGTCAGGGCCACGTGGTGCTGGGAAAACTGCTGGCCGAACACGGGGACAGACAGTCACCGGAGGCCAGTGGCGAAACCAAATCCGAATCCTTGCTCCGACGCATCATCCCCTCAAACGTGGTCCGGGCCTTTTCCGAAGACGACAGTCTGGCGGTCGTGTTTCTGAGCGTGCTCATGGGTATGGCGCTGGGTATCAATCACAGCCGCCCCAGCACCCTGCTCCTGGAGACTCTGCAAGGGTTATACGAGACCTTCAGCAAGATCCTCAACTGGGGTCTGTACGGTCTTCCTTTCGGACTGTGCTGCCTCATCGCCAATCAGACCGCTTCAATCGGGGTCGATCTACTTCTCTGTCTTTCGGTGATCATAGTCCAATTCCTCTCTGTCATGCTCGCTGTCGGGGTGTTGTATATTCTGCTCATACGCCTGTGCACGGGGATAGCTGTCGGTCGTCTGGTATCCGCTATGAGGGACCCGCTGACGCTCGCCCTGGTGGCTCAGAACAGCCTTCTTGCCATGCCGATGGCAATTGAACGTCTCGTCAAGGAACTCGGTCAGCCTGAAGATGTGGCAGAATTCGCGGTTCCCTTGGCCGTGGTGCTCAACAGACTCGGCTGCGTGGTGCTGTTTGCCTACGTGTCGACCTTCGTAGCCCAGGTCTACTACGAGCCCCTGGCAGTGTATCAGTGGGGTGAGATCGCGCTTTCCTCAGGTTTGGTCGGCGCGGCAGCCATAGGGAACATGGCGGTGATCGCCCCCATGATCCTGTCGGTGCTTGCTCCCGTGGGGCTGCCGGCGAGCCTCGGCATCGCGGTCATGGTCCAGACAACCACGTTGTTCAACCCCGTTGTGGCTCTCGTCAACCTCTTGGGAGCCTGTGCCCTCTCCACGGTGATCGCCCGCCTGGGCCGTGCCGGTGCCGGTCCGGCCGTGCCTGCCCCGGCAGATCGTGAGACCGGAATCGAATGAGAATACGGACCTGTCTGATCCTTTCGTACCTGGTGATCCTCGCGCTTCTCGGCGCGGGCGTGTGGTTCATGGCCGAGCGTTCCATGGCAAGTTTCTCGGAGAAAGGAATTCACACGGCCGAACGTGCGGTTCAGGAAGTGAGCGAGGCCAATTTCCAGTTATCCCGAAAGATGCTGACCGCTTACGGGGAGAGACTCGTCGAGGCCAAAGCGGAAGAAGTGGCTCAGGACCTCGCGGCCGCGCTCGTGGGACGCGACATGCTCAATTACGACGAGCTTCGAAACGACTCGAATCTGAGGCGAATCGCCACCCAAAACGTTGAGACCTGGGACGGAGTGGCCGGGTACATGGCCCTCACCGACAAAACCGGTATCTCGATCCTGCACCCGAACAAGAACGTGGAAGGGACCGATTTCTTTCGCTGGAAAGACCAATACCCCGACCTGTGGAAACTCGTCGAGACATCCTTCACCGAAAGGAGAGTCAAGGGGTACTACGACTTCATCGACACGGAGAACAAGAAGCGGAGCAAGTACCTCGTAAGAATCCATGTTCCCAACACCCCGTTCGTGGCGGTAGCTATTGTAAATATTGATCAGTTCTTCACACCGGTACACGAAAGGATCCGAAATGCCGGCGAACTGGCAGTGCACAGGGCCGGTAAGTCGATCAGTGATTCCATGGACATGGCGCTCCATGACGCCAAAGCCCTGTCTCTTCTCGGAGGCCTACTCCTCCTGGCCCTGGGAGGATTGTTCGGCATGTTGTTCGCCCGTCTGTTGTCCAACCCCATCATGAAGCTCCGCGACGGGGTGAGAATCATGGGCACCGGCAATCTGAGGGTCAAGGTGCCCGCGCGGGGAGTCAAGGAAGTGCGCGATCTGGCCTCGGCTTTCAATGAACTCGGCCGGCAGCTTGATGAATACATCGCGAAACGGGACTTCATACGTGACACTTTTGGACGCTATCTCACCGCGGAAATCGTGGACAAGCTCCTCGAATCGAGCGACGCGCTTCGACTCGGCGGGGAAGCCCGAGAGATTACGATCATGATGTCCGATCTGAGGGGGTTCACGAGCCTGTCCGCAAGCTGGGGACCCGAGACCGTGATCGAAATCCTGAACCGCTACTTGAGTAGAATGGTCGATATCATTCTCGATCACGAAGGCGCCATCGACGACATCATAGGTGACGGTATCCTGACCCTCTTCGGAGCACCTCGGCAGATGGAGGATCATCCGGCAAGGGCGGTAGCGTGCGCGCTCGCCATGCAATGCGCCATGGAAGAAGTGAACGCGCTCAATGAGGCGGACGGATACCCCCACTTGGAGATGGGGATCGCCATCAATACGGGCAACGTCGTGGTAGGAAACATCGGCTCGGAGAGGCGCCGCAAGTACAGCGCGATAGGTTCCGACGTAAACGTTACCGGGCGGGCGGAATCATTTGCCGTGGGAGGCCAAGTGCTTATCACTCGCGCGACGTACGAACGCATCACGGACATTGTCGAGGTGAGCAGCACCCTCAAAGTGGAAATGAAAGGAGTCCCCGAACCGGTGGAACTCTTCGAGGTGTCGGGAATTCGGGGCAAGTACCAAGTGAGTCTTCAGTGCAAGGAAGAGGTCCTCGCGGATCTTGAACCCCCTGTACGGGTGACAGTGCAGAGACTCACGCAGAAGATCGTCGCTGCGGAGGAGTGGGAAGGGTTAATCGTTCGGATAGCCCGAAAGAGCGCGGTGGTACAGTGTCCTTGCGCGATAGCCCAATGGGAAAACGTGAAACTGACCATGCCCGGTGACGCGGGCGATCATGCCGACGGCCGCGGTCCATGCGCACGCGGTCCGGTCGTTGACGGAGATGGTACCGCTCCCACGCCAAGGCTTGCGGACCACCACGACACCCCGGCGGCCAGGTCCGCTGACGAAGCGATTGTTGCCGACCAGCGTGCTCGGGTGGAGACGCCTCCGACCCGGAGCGGGGCAGGAGAAATCTACGGCAAGGTCCTGTCCGTGACGGCACCGACCGACGCGTCCAGCGAGATCACGGTTCGATTCACTTCTCTGAGCCCTGACGCCCAGCGGTGGATTCGAGGACTCTGCGGCTGAGAGTGCAAGGCAATACTCTCGAACTAGGCTGAGGTTTTTTCTCGTCCTGAGCGCAAGTACCCGGTAGTGCTATGGAAAGGTCCGTCTTCCTCGTCAGTCTACTGGGCACACTGGATTTTGATCCCCAGCAAATCGAGAGCGCGCTGCTG
>JBFMAA010000081.1:0-26296 GCA_040755955.1 Thermodesulfobacteriota bacterium | reverse complement strand
GAGCCGGCTTTCTCTGCGGCGACCAGCGGGAGCCGCCATGCTCCAAGAGTTCTTGAGGATGGGGGTCCGGGGGAAGGAACTTCTTGCAAGAAGTTCCTTCCCCCGGAAGCGCATTTTCTGATAAAGGGTTTCCTTCGGAAGACTTTCTGATAAATAGGTTGAAATCCGGCCCGCGGACCTGCTACTCTGCGCCATTCACGCTGACCCCAAAGCCGTTTAGGGTGATTGCAGAGTGAGCTCAAACGGAAAGAAATGGCATATCAACCCTCAAGTTATACAGGGCATGAACCTTGGAATGCTCCTTAGGGTGTTGATCAGAAACGATTTTCGCGTAGACCCGCAATGTTTGGGACGGCTGGTACACCTCTGTGTGCTGGGGGTGTTCAACTCGGTGTTCGGCTGGTGCGAGGAGTTCTTCAACCGGGAGGACATCGAATCGACCACGGTGGAGGGTGCCCCGATTTTCGTGATAGGGCACTGGCGAAGCGGGACCACTCACCTTCACAACCTGATGAGCCTCGATCCCAAACTCGCCGCGCCGAATGCCTATCAGGCCTGTTTCCCCGGTCATTTCATATTCAGCCAGGTGGGTGGCGCGGTCTTCGACCTCCTCGCCCCACGGAAACGGCCCATGGACAACGTGGCCTTCTCTTCGGACACACCCCACGAAGACGAGTTCGCTCTAGCGGCTTCCTCTGGGGTCTCTCCGTACATGAGAGTGCTTTTTCCGGTGACCGGGGACAACGCACATGCAGCACTGGACCCGCTTCGGCTCGACCACGTCGCGCTTGACGCGTGGAAAGGGTCTCTTGCGAGTTTCTTGAAGAAGCTCGCGCTCTCCGAAGATGGCAAGAGGGCGCTCCTGAAGTCTCCTCCGCACACGGGGAGGATCGCCACACTGCTCGAAATGTTTCCTGACGCGCAATTCGTGCACATAGTGAGGAATCCGTACGATGTGTTCCTCTCCACAAGGAAACTTTGGCGCGATTCATTCGGCCTGTCGCATCTTCAGGTTCCGTCCAGGGAACGGGTGGATGAGCTGATCTTGGCGTGGTACACGGAATTGTTCGAACTCTTTGAGCGGGACAGGAACTCGGTTCCTCCGGGGGCCTTGTGCGAGGTCAGGTACGAGGACTTGGAATCACACCCGATTCCGACCCTGGAGACGATCTATGGCAAGCTGGGGCTCGACGGGTTCGAGGAACTCGAGGCCAGAGCCGGCGACTACCTGCGATCCATTGCGGGGTTCAAGAAGAACGTCCTGCAACCTGACCCGGAGGCATTCGAGCAGGTGCGCGTCCGCTGGCACAGGACTTTCGAGCGCTACGGATATCCTGTCTGAAGCCCGACCACGCGGTAACCGTTCAGGGGTTTCCGTTTTGGGCAGCGAAGACTAACCACAAAGCACAAGATACTCCCGGCAGTAATTTCCCCCCACAGTTGGAGGTACGTGCCGGAAAGAGGCGATTACCTGAGTCCAACATACGAGACACCAAGACACAAAGAAGCAAAAGAACAATTCACAGGCCGGCATTGCTGTGAACAGACTTTCGTGGTGTCTCTGTGGCTTGGTGGTTCATTCTTATGCGAGCCGGCTGAACGTCTACCGCAGAGGTAGTCGACGACGATTCGCACGCACGCGGATCGACAAAGAAACCATTTGGGAAGGACTGGTGTCAAAAAGAGTGACTGTACCATTCAGGGCGTGCACACGACTCGAGGCTTCCCGAATCACCGAGGTAGACCATGAGCCATGAACACAAGTCATGCCGGGACTGCACGGAAGGCTGCACCGCACGATACACGGACGAACGCACCTCGGAAGAGGTCCGCGCCGCGCCGTATCTGCTTTTCTGCGCACTGGCTATTGTCCTCGCGAGCCTCGCGGTCAAGTGGCTTTTCTAATGCCCCGTAATCTGAAAGGAGATCTCGGATTCTGCCCAGTTCCCGGGGTCTTGGCCTTTCAGCTCGAGTCGGAGGCTCTTCATGACCAGCTCTGCCTGGGGTATCTGGACGAAGCCTTGCTTCGCCTGATCCTTGAAAGGTTCCAGGGCCTGTACGGGCTTGTCGAGCGTGCCGATCGCCTTGACCAGTTCCGTACCGCTGGGGCCCGAGACCCTGAACCGGAATCGCGAATCCGCGGTGGGAACAGTATAGACCTTGTCCTTCTCTACCTTGACGTACGCGTCCGGGTGAAACTGATTCGGGAATATCTGTGTGGTAGACTGGTCAGGGGCTATGTCCAGTAGCCGAATGTAGCAGTCCTGGTTAGCCCGAAAATGAAAGGTTATCGTATCATTGGGCTTGTACGAGTCTTTGTTGTCCTGAGTCCAGACCTTGACCTCAAAGCTGGGGTTGTCGTTCTTGATGGCTTGTGCCTCTTCGACGACGATTCTCTTGGGAACCGGGTCCTTCGCTTGAGTTTGGCAGAGTGCCTTTGACGCGAACCCGCACCCAAAGGTCATGGCCGTGGCCACCGCGATGAGTACAGTTACTCCGCTCAGTCTTCTCATGGTACGTACTCCTTATGTCCGTGTTGGCTCAGGCCCACGTCCGGCAGAGGGTATGAATTCCGCCCTTTGCGTGTCCCTCAGAGCCGACGATCCGTTCAGTGTCCTTTTTCCGATAAGCTCACATTTCTTCATCCCCGAGAAGAAACCCTCAGCGCAGCAACGCCGGGAGAACACAGAGCGGCTGGGAGCCGCCTGTTGGGGCAGACGTCCATTCCTCCCCATACTCATCAGTGGTAGCCCATTGCTCTGTTTGATGGAACTCAAAGAACAGGTGAGTGGCGGTTGGCTGGGGTGGGAGGATTCGAACCTCCGAATGCGGGTTCCAAAGACCCGTGTCTTGCCGCTTGACGACACCCCAGTGCTCGGTGCACGAACCGCAGATGCAACTCTAGTCGAGTACGACTCCGTGGGAGACTGGCCTTACCACAAAAACCAACCATCTGCCACCGGACCGTTTCCTGACTTCCGCCAATGCAGCAGCTTTGCCATCGGAAATGCCGAACACACTCGGCCCGCTTCCCGACATAAGGCAATCAGGCAGTCCGCAGTCACACAGAGTCCGCCTCACGTCCAGGATCTCGGGGTAGCATTTCTCCGCCACTGACTGGAGGTCATTGTGGAGAAGTCGCCTCACTTCCCGGGCATCCTGGAGCAGCCCCTTCAGTCTACCGTGCGGGGAAACCTGTGTCAAGGCCATGTCGAATTCGCGGTATATGGCCGCGGTAGACACGGGAAAACCCGGATTTACTAGCACTATCTCGTAATCCATCGGAATATCGGTAGGGGTCAGCCGGTCTCCGATCCCTTCTCCGATGGCAGAGCCCCCTGTCAGAAAGAAGGGGATATCGGCGCCAAGCGTTGCCCCGATCCGAGCCAGTTCCCCGTCCGTGAGCGCCAGGTCATGTAGCGTCCTCAGACCCGCGAGCGCGGCCGCGGCATCTGAGCTTCCCCCCCCGAGGCCGCCTGCGATCGGGACTTTCTTGTCGAGCGTGATTTCCACGCCGAGCCTTTCACCTGTGGCCGATTCGAGCAGCCTCAGGGCCTTCATGACCAGGTTGTCCGTTCCCTGCAAGTCGGGGTGACCCGGCACTTCAAGCCTCGCCTCGCCCGGCGATTCCCGGATAATCAGCTCGTCATAGAGATCAATGGCCTGAAACAGCGTCTCGATTTCGTGATAGCCGTCGGGACGTGTCCCCAATAGCCTCAGATAAAGATTCACCTTGGCCGGAGCCCGCACTCGAAGCTTCTTCATACCTCAGTTCTCCTCGTTCCTACGTCCTGTCGCCGGGTTCGTCGGAACCTCCCTGACTCCGGAATTTCCGGCCGGAAAAGAGGGGCACAACTCGCCTGCTCTTGTCCTGGTCCTGCTTTTCGAGCATCACGCCGAACCGCTCGCGGTCCGCAGGGACTATTCGTCTTCCGCTCTGGAACCTCATGCCGGCCACCCACTCGGGCACTACGGGTTTTCTGGACCTGATCCTGAGCACCGACAGGTTCAGCAACGCGGCCAAGGCGACCGCAATCACGCAGGCCGTCACAAACTCCATGTGTGCCTCCCGAATCCCTCAGGCTGAACGGCCGATGCGATCATTGGTCAATTCTCCCCTGCCGGCCTGCGGGTCGCTCAGCGGCTGATTATACTGGAAGTAGTTGTCCCAGATGTAGTCGAGGCGCCTGAGGGCTTCACGAATGGGCGGGACGCTCAACCTCCCCGACGGTGAGCGCGTGAGCAGGTCTAGCCTTTCCAGCTTTCGCAATGCGTCATTCACCTCGAAATCGAGAGTGCATCCGTGGGAGTCCTCAAACCACGCTTCCACCAGATCATCCAGTTCCGGTTCGGTGAGAGCCCTGCCGGTCACCAAGAGAAAATAGTACGCGAGAAACGCTTCCTTGCAGTCTTCTTCCTCCGCGGAGTCCACAATCGAATGGAACACGCCTTCGTTGTTCACCAGATTCCGAAAGTACAGATTGTCGCTGAGATCCTTCTGGAACTCATACAGCTTGTTCTTGTATTTCATCCACTGCTGCACACAGAAGCCCCCCAGAGCCAGGCCTCCTGCCAGGACTGCCGCAAGTTCCTGGAGTTGGTTCTCGTGGACCCTCGCATCGAGTCCCAGGTACAAACCGGCAATGGCAAACAGCGTGATCGCGGCAGGGAGGACTTTGGTCGCGAGTAACGGTATTCCTCCTGCGACCGCGGGAACTCCCAGCATGAGCTTGTCCTTGGTCTTCATCACTGCCCGAGAATTCGGAAGCAGCATCATCAGGTCGGATCTCGGCACGTCCTTGAACAGCTTGACTATGGTGGACCCCGGGGTGAACGGGAGGTGTGTGCGTTCCTGGCGGTCGAAATGTTCCCGGCACTTGAAACGGACCATCAGCACGACGCGCTGCAGGGCTTGGTACTCAATCGGCCGTTTTCTCAGGCCAAGAAGGACGTCCCTCTCTGCGCAAACCGTGTATCGGCCGCGGGCGAAAAGCCGCACCTCCTCAAAATCGTCCATCTCCACGAGCACCTTGAGCTTGAGGGTCGATTCCCCCGTCGCAGCATTGCCGGGATTCGCGACGGAGAGATCCTCGAAATTGGCGCAGTCGAGCACCGAACGCATGGTCGCAAAGAGCTCGGTCGCAGCCGCGTCAAGTTCCTCTGGAGAGTGGTTCCGGCGACAGCGTTGGTCAGGCGAAAAGGGGAAGTACGCATTCTTTAAGAGATCGAGCTTCTTGCGGAACTCAAAGTGCAGAATGCTCTGCAGAAGTTCGCAGAATTGCCGAAAATTGTGCTTGGCTTCTTCGGTTCGGAGCCCTCCGTGAGCGAGGAGCATCTCTACAATGTCGCGCCTTCTGAACGGAATGAATCTCTCTCTGTCCCGATATGTGCCCATGAACGCACTTCCTTCTTTGACCTCGACATCCGACCGCACTGAATCGACCTCATTGGTCGGGTATTCCGGGGTCATTTCTCAACGAACCGGAAGGAGTCAAGAAAGTCTCGCATTTCTCTGTTATTGAGTTCACTCGCGGGGGTGGACACCATCACTTGATGATGGCGCTGCCATGTCAGGTACGCACGCGGTATCAAACCGAGGGCGCTGCCAATGATGGCTTCGTCCCCAAGCAGAACCCCTTTCAGGGCTACCGTCAAGGTCGAGTCTCGTTTCATTCCCCAGGTCGTTCTCTGCAAGCGGGGTCTCACTTGCGGTCGAGCATACCTCTCGGCTCGTCGTCGGTCAACGGTCATCTTCACCGTCGCCCGGACTCACACGCCGCCTGGCCGTGGGGAGCACAGGGAGAACCAAGGTGAACTACCAGTCATGGCTACGCGCCTCGAAATCGGCGGGATTGGCGAGTAGACAAATCCTCCTCACCGTTCTCTCTCCTGCCAGAGCTGCGGGTTTGCCTTACCCCTCCCTCGATGGGAGGGGTAAGGGGCGGGTGAAACCTCCCGCAATTATCAACGCGGGATACTATCGAGCCCCGGCGGGGTCTGGCAGCGCTCCTCGTATCCGGGAGCGGGTCCGTTGCAGAAAGACCCAATCCACTTCAGGTTCCGCGCAAGAGAGGAGGGTGCAATTCTGGTAGAGCGGCTCGTCCTGAATCGGGTAACGGCTCGTTTTCACTGCCGCATCCCACAGAGCGGTGCCGGGAATGGGGGAATACTCCGCGAGCTTCGGAACCGCGCCGGCTCTGAGCACCAATTCGACGTCCCCTTCAATGGCTTCCCTTGACTGGCCCGGAAAGCCTACCAGAAGATAGGCACCGATGTCTTCACGGGAGAATCCGGCTTCACGCAGGTTGCCGACCGCGGTGAGAAACGCCATCCTGGTCGTCTTGTGGCCGGTGCGTTCGTGGAAGGCATCCGAAGAGCTCTCCAGGCCGAGGCGAATGGTCTTGAATCCGGTCTTTTTCATCGCTTGGGCGACCTCCAGGTCTATTGCCGCCGCGTGCAGACCATTGGGCGAGTGCCACCGCAGCCCCGGAATCCGTTCCGCCACCCCACGGAGAAGGGGAAGCGCGTGTTGCGCTCGTTGTATGAGGAAGGCATCATCGTACAGGGCCACATCGGTGATCCCGTAGTTCGCGACACCCTTTGCGATCTCGTCGATCACCAGTCGCGGGGGTCTTTGCACGAAGCCGGAGACCAGTCGCCGCGACGCGCAGTAGGCGCACTTCATAGGGCACCCGCGCGAAGTAAGCAACGGCATGAATTCGACTCGTCGCAGCAGATCGAGAGCAGGGGTGAATTCCAGGTCTGAATCGGCTTCCCCCCCACTCGGCCGGAGCCCGGTGACTCGGTACAGCATCTCCGAGAGCTCCTGCTCACCGGGCCCTTCCCACACCATGTCCACATCACACGAACGTCGCGCGTGTTCCGGCATGAGGGTGGCGTACACTCCCCCCAGAAGCAGGGGAACGCCCGGAAATGCGTCTCTCAGGACACGGACGGTCTCTTGAAGCCCCGTGTACCAGTAGGTCATCACGCCGGTGATCAGAATGGCTGCGGGAGTCGGCAACGATCGAAGCTCTCGGTCAATCACCGCGGGGGAAAGTCCGTAACGGCTGAGCCTCCTCGGAATATCCTGGAGGGGTTCGGGCTTGGGAATCACAGTCCGGTGGAACTTGCCGTGCGCCATCGGTTTGGGACGGGGCGCGTCCGGATCGCTTGGGTCGAGGAAGTCCAGCAGTTGCGGTTCCCAACCCAGCCTTCTCAGTCGGGTTCCCAGAACGAGAAGCCCCATTGGTCTCGCCCACAGGTTGTAAGCCGCAAAATCGTGAATCCACGGGTTGACGAGAAGCATGCCGGGTCTTTTCATGACGTTTGTGTTGCGGACCTTTCTCTGGTAACCTGCGCCGTGATCTTACCGGATCGAACGGGATTATTCCAACGGAGGTGTGGTCCGTGCTGGGAATTAAGGATCTGCTGCAACAGGCCCAGAATCTCCAAACGAAGATGGCAGGTCTGCAAGAGGAATTGGCCCAAAGAACAGTCGTGGGCAGTTCGGGCGGCGACATGGTGACCGCGGAAGTCAACGGGGCCATGGAGGTGGTCTCCTTGAAGATCGAGAAGGAGCTTCTCACAGGGGAAGACCAGGAACTCCTCGAGGACCTCATCATAGCCGCGGTGAACGACGGGCTGGGAAAAGCCCGGGACATGGTCGCCCAGGAGGTATCCAAGCTCACGGGAGGACTTCGCATCCCCGGCATGTTCTGAGGTTGCGACGAACAGTAGTAGGTTTGAACCTGCGCAACAAGGGACCCACGGCTCAAGTCACCAGCATTGCCGATGCGGGAACACCCTGCGGCGACCAGCAGGAGCCGCCCAATCTCAAACATTTAAGGGAATGATTGCCTGACATTCTCGGAGTGAACACATGGCGCATCTCCCCGGACCTCTGGAGGCTCTGATCCGTGCGCTGAAGCGTCTTCCCGGTGTCGGGGAAAAGACCGCGACCCGTTTCTCGTTTCACATCCTCAACGCGTCTGCTGAGGAAGTCCGGGAGCTCACTCGCAGCATCGAAGACGTGAAGCTGAGACTCAAGCTCTGCTCGATCTGCTTCAACTTGGCCGAGGCGGACACGTGCTCGGTGTGCTCTGACGCGAGGCGTGACCTGAGCCGGATCTGCGTTGTGGAAACCCCGGTGGACCTCATGTCCGTGGAAAAATCTGGCGAGTTTCGAGGAGTGTATCACGTCTTGCATGGACTCTTGGCCCCTCTGGAATCCATCGGACCGGACGACATCCGCATGGCCGAATTGGTGGGACGAGCGAAACAGGAAGGGGTCAAGGAAGTGATACTCGCGCTTAACCCCACCGTCGAAGGAGAATCCACCTCCTCGTTTATCCGGGACCAGCTTCGTGCGACCGGGGTAACCGTGTCCAGAATCGCCTACGGGATTCCGGTGGGCGGCTCCCTCGAGTACACCGATCCCCTCACCCTGACCCGCGCACTCGAAAACCGGAAGGAGCTGTAGGCAACGGCAAATTTGGGTCATGACCGGAATCACGATCGAGAAAGAACAACCCAAGTCTCCAGAGCCGCGGGACCGGACAGCACATTCACGCAAAGGGGAGGAATGCGGCCATGGACGACAAGCACCCCTTTTACGATACGACTATTGCGGGGGTCATCGTTTAATGCCTAATTGCTGCCAATTATGGAGTAATTGGTCAAATTATGTGGTGTAGTTCTGCGCTATTCTTATGCTTATGGATTGGCAGAGGAGGTGAAGGTCCACAGGTCGTTTCTTCTTCGTGCGCATGAAGCGAGTATGTCACAGTAAGACCCGAGTCCGGAAGGAAGATTGGGCTGGAAAGACCAAATTCACCCGCTACCGAAAACCGTTGACTCGGGTATAGTGCGGTGTTAGGATGCGATTCTCGACTCAAGCTCCGGCGATCTGAGGATTTTCCTTCGGGGTTAGGCTCCTTTCTCAGGGAGGCGACAGGAACAATGAAACCCACCGGCATAGTGACAGATCCCATATACCTGAAACACGAGATGGGTCCGTTCCATCCGGAAAGCCCTCAGCGTCTGGAGGTCATCTACTCGAGAATCGACTCGATGTGCAATGGAGGTTCTCCGGGGCTAAACCTGGTTCGGATCCGCGCGCGAGAGGCCACGCACGAGGAAATCGGCTCCAACCACGCGGGCAAGTACATCGAACGCATACGGGCCACCGCAGGGGTGTCAAATACCTTCCTGGACGCGGACACTTCCACATGTCAGTACTCGTGGGAGGCCGCAACCAAAGCAGTGGGAGGCCTGCTCAACCTCGTCGATGCCGTGGCCGAGGGCAAAGTCCGCAATGGGTTTGCCTTTGTCAGACCTCCCGGACACCACGCGGAATGGGCCAGAGCCATGGGGTTCTGTCTGTTCAATAACGTGGCCATCGCTGCTCGCTACGCCAGGGACAAACACGGTATGCAGAAGGTCGCCATAGTGGACTGGGACCTTCATCACGGCAATGGCACACAGAATGCCTTTTTTGAGGACCCCGGCGTGCTGTTCCTCTCCACCCACGAATCGCCGATGTATCCCGGTAGCGGCGCAGTAGACGAGGTGGGAAGGGGCCAAGGCGAGGGCTATACGGTCAACGTCCCGTTGCCTGCGGGCTGCGGTGATCCGGAATATGTAACCATCTTCTCTGCGTTGGCGCTCCCGGTGCTGCGGGCATACGCTCCGGATATGATTCTCGTGTCGTCGGGGTTTGACGCGCACCGCCGAGACCCCCTCGGAGGGATGGCCGTCACGGAAGAGGGGTACGATACCATGATCAGGATGCTCATGGAAGTTGCGTCCGAGGTATGTGCCGAACGAGTGGTGTTGAGCCTGGAAGGCGGTTACGACCTCACTGCGCTGGAGAATTCCGCTGCGAGTGTGCTCCGGAGACTGGCCACCTACGAACCGACCCCAGGCAACGATCCGCCGCAGCCGCCCGTGGACCAACTTGTACCCCAGTTCCAGAGAAGGGCGCGGTCGATCCTGTCAGCCCATCAGCGATACTGGCCAACTGTTCTGTCCATTTGAAGCCTCGAAGCCGGGGACCGTTCCTCATATTCAACCGGAAAGACCGCCCGTTCAGGGGGAAGCATGGACTCTTGCCTCCTGCACGTAGGAACACGTCATGCACGGAATACTGCTGGTCGACAAACCCGAGGGTGTGTCCTCGGGTTTGGTCGTACACATAGTGAAGAATCGCGTCAAACCCGCGAAAGTCGGGCACAGCGGCACACTCGACCCCGCGGCCACAGGCCTTATGGTGGTACTTGTCGGAGCCGCGACTCGAGCCCTCGACTACCTGGATGAGCACCGCAAGGCGTACTCAATGACGGTGCTCCTCGGCGAAGAAACCGACACCTGCGACCGGGACGGGACCGTCATCAGCACCGAAGACCCTTCAGGGATCGTGCTGGCCGATGTAGAGCGGGCGGTGGAGAAATACCGCGGCGTGATTGACCAGGTGCCGCCTCACTTTTCGGCGGTGAAGAAAGACGGAGTCCCCCTTTACAAACTCGCGAGAAAAGGTGAGCTCGTGGACCTGCCCCCGCGCAAGGTGGAGATCTTCTCGCTGGAGGTGGTCGGCTGGGAACCCCCGTTGCTGGCCATGGAACTCGTGTGCTCCAAAGGCACGTACGCACGCTCCCTGGCCCGTGATCTCGGCCGTGACCTCGGTGTCGGAGCGCGGCTGGAGGCTCTGCGTCGCACCGCGAGCGGTCAGTTCGAGGTGAGTCAGGCTGCGACGCTCGAAGAGGTCTCCCAGGGCGGCAAGGATTTCATCGGCCCCAGGCTGATCGACCTGCCACAGGCCCTCGCGCACATCCCGGACCTTCCCGCGGTGCCCGGCCAGATCAGGAAGCTCATGAGCGGCAACCCCGTCACCGTGTCCAGGACTGGCGTCCCCTTTCCTGAGCAATCCCCCAACAGACTTGCCCGCTTGTTCAAGGTGGTCGGCGGTGACGGCGCAGTGGTGATACTGGTGAGCCTCCGGCCCAAAGGCTCGGACCTGGCCCTGCAGCCCGTGCGCGTGCTGAGCACCTATCAGTAGGCGACGAGAGGAAGCCGGCTTTTTCTGAGAAGCGTCAGCGTCGAGGGGCTCATGAGGGCTCTTGCGGGGACGCGGCTCAGAGGTCAAGCACCAAGCGCAAGCCTTCTTCCTCCCAACCGGTCTGGAGCATCCGGTCCCCGACCCCGCCGGAGAAGACAAGTCCGCCCACCAGATGTCTGCGCGATGAATCACCAGTCCGCTTCTCCCAATGAGGCAACCTGCACGGTCACCCATTCCGGGTCAATGCCGGATGACTCCCTCTCGTACACCGCGTCAAGCAGCTCGGTCACGCATTGGTAAGCGTTCACCCGGAAGAAGGAGATTCACCGCAGAGGCGCAGAGAGCACAGAGAATACGAAGCGAAATCCGCGAGTCTCTCGTGTAATAGTGTGCCGTCTCGGTTCAACTCTGAAGAAAAGCATAATACTTTCACCTTCTTCTCTCTTTCTTCTCTGCGTCCTCTGTGTCTCTGCGGTGAACTCTTACAGGCATTGTTCCTCATTGCGCGCCATATACGCAGTGAGCGCCGCGGTGTACAGCTCGCTTTTGAAGATGCCGAGCCTCTGAGCGCGCTTCTCCGCTGCTTCGGAAACCGCACGAGGAAGGTGAATGTCCGTGATTATGACCGCCAATCCTTTGGGATGTCGTTGCGTTTAGCCCTTCCGGGTGGAATATACCGGCGATCGTGTGTGCCGACAATCCCCTCCTGCTCCCTGTCGCCGGAAAAAGACCCGTTGCCCGGGGGACCTTCCCGAAATAATTCTCACAAGGGTCTTGCCAAAACCCTACATTTTGGTAACATTAGGGAAGACATCTCCGTAAAGTAATCCCAAGGTACCCCTACACAATGAGAGAAGCCATCGCTGAACCTTCCATCAGAACAGAGATCCGCGAACTGCTCCTGCTGTTCGAGATCAGCCAGATCCTCGACCAGAGCATAGACTTGAGAGAGGCCGTGGGACCGGTGCTCGCGGCCATGGCCAAGAACAAGCGCATGATGCGGGGCACCCTCACCCTGCTCGATCGTGAGGCCGGGGAACTATTCATAGAAACCGCTCACGGGCTTTCCGACGCGCAAAGAGAACGCGGGCGTTACCGCTACGGTGAAGGCGTGACCGGAAAAGTCGTGGCTACCGGGAGACCCGCGGTAGTCCCCCACATCTCCGAAGAACCCCTGTTCCTGGACCGGACCGGGGCCAGGCAGAACCTGCGAAAAGAGGATATCTCCTTCATATGCGTGCCGATTAAGCTTGGAGCCAAAGTGATCGGGGCTCTCAGCGCGGATCGGCTTTTCGCAGACGACATCTCCCTGGAAGAAGACGTCAGGTTGATGTCCATTATCGGGTCGATGATCGCCCAGGCAGTGCGGCTCAGACAGCAGGCCCAGGAGGAACGTCGCACGCTGCTCGAAGAGAATCGCAGACTCCAGGATCAACTCAAAGAGCGGTTCAGTCCTTCCAACATCGTGGGGAACGCCAAGGCGATGCGCGACGTGTACGAGCTCATCGGGCAGGTCGCAGGGAGCGATACCACGGTCCTGATTCGCGGAGAAAGCGGCACGGGGAAAGAGCTCGTGGCCCACGCGATCCACTTCAACAGTCACCGGGCCACCAAGCCGCTCGTCAAGGTCAACTGCGGCGCGCTCCCGGAAACCGTAGTCGAGAGCGAGCTCTTCGGACACGAAAAGGGCGCGTTCACCGGAGCCATAGCCACGCGCAAGGGCCGTTTCGAGCTCGCGCATACCGGCACGATCTTCCTCGACGAGATCGGCGATCTTTCCCCCGCCACGCAGATCAAGCTCTTGCGCGTCCTGCAGGAGAAAGAATTCGAGCGCGTTGGGGGATCGCAGACCTTGAAGGTGGACGTCCGCATCATCACCGCCACCAACCGCAACCTCGAACGTCTGATACAGGAGGAGCGGTTCAGACAGGATCTGTATTACCGGCTCAACGTATTCCCTGTGCACATGCCCCCCTTGAGAGAACGCAGGACGGATATTCCGCTCTTGGCCGATTTTTTCGTAGAGAAATACAACAAGGCCAACGCGAAAAGCGTGAGACGGATCTCCACCCCTGCGATCGACATGCTGATGAGCTATCACTGGCCGGGAAATGTCAGGGAGCTCGAGAACTGCATAGAAAGGGCAGTGCTTCTCAGCTCCGACGGCGTGGTGCACGGGCAGCACCTTCCCCCTACCCTGCAAACTGCGGAGGCGAGCAACACGCATTCTTCCGGAGCCCTGGACGCGACCCTGGCCACGGTGGAACGTGACATGATTGTCGATGCCCTCAAGGCCGCTCGCGGCAACAAAGCCAAAGCTGCACGCGCCCTGGGAATTTCCGAGAGGATCATGGGGCTGAGGGTCCGGAGATTCGGGATAGATCCTCGCCGATTTCGTACAGCCAAGTCGTAGGATGCGTGAAAACCCACCCGGCGGTAGGAATCTATCCGTACAGTACGACTCCCTTCATCGTTGCACTTTCACACAAAATACCGCCTGATCTCGGTATGTTGTTTATCTCCGGGGTCAGTCCGGAACTTTTGGCATCGCGATTGCTTTACACTCTGGTCACATGAACGACGCTGTTGCGGATATCCAGTCTATCCGGAAGGTTGGAGTCCGCGACCGAACAGGTAGATGGAGGGGTTCGAATGAACGCCAGTGATAATGCATGGGTTCTCGCCAGTTCCGCGCTGGTATTGTTGATGACTCCCGGCTTGGCCATGTTCTACGGTGGGATGACACGTTCCAAGAACGTGCTCTCCACCATGATGCACAGCTTCTTCCTTATGGGATTGGCTTCGGTGGTGTGGCTTTTCTGGGCTTACAGTCTTTCTTTCGGGCCGGACGCCTTTATGGGGCTCATAGGCGGGTTGCAGAACTTCGCCCTGAACGGTGTTGGGGCCGAGGTTCGGGCAGACACCACCATTCCGCATACCACATTCATGATTTTCCAGTGCATGTTTGCGGTAATCACCCCGGCCTTGATATCAGGGGCCTTTGCCGAAAGAATGAAGTTCTCGTCATTCGTGGTCTTCATGCTTCTTTGGCTGACGGTGGTCTACTCACCGATATGCCACTGGGTCTGGGGTCCTGACGGGTGGCTGGCTAAGCTCGGCGCTTTGGACTTCGCGGGAGGCACGGTCGTCCACATCAACGCGGCAGCCGCGGCAATGGCGTGTGTGGTGATGTTGGGGAGCCGCAAAGGGTACGGCACCGTTGCGATGCCGCCGCACAACTTGACACTGACGCTTCTTGGGGCCGGTCTGCTCTGGTTCGGCTGGTTCGGGTTCAATGCGGGGAGCGCTCTGAAGGCTGACGCAGGGGCATCCATGGCCTTCGTGGTAACCCATATGGCCACCGCGGCAGCAGCCATGTCCTGGGTTCTCGCCGAATGGGTGATCAAAGGCAAACCGACCACTTTGGGATTCGCTTCGGGTGCGGTCGCGGGTCTGGTGGCGATCACGCCGGCTGCGGGATTTGTCGGACCCGTCTCTTCAGTGATCCTCGGCGCGGTCGCCGGCGTCCTGTGCTACCTCGGCGTACTGGCCAAGAGCGCGCTCGGGTACGATGACTCCCTGGACGTGATCGGCGTTCACGGTGTGGGCGGAACTTGGGGTGCGATTGCAACCGGCCTGTTCGCGTCCAAGCTTATCAACGAAGCCGGAAACAACGGCCTCTTCTTCGGGAACGCGGCTCAGTTGTGGCCGCAAGTGGTCGCGGTGCTCGCGACGATAGTCTACTCATTCGTGGTGAGTCTGGTGATACTCTTGGTGATCAAGGCAGTCATGGGGCTCCGAGTCGAGGAAGAGGAAGAGTTCGTGGGTTGCGACACCTCTCTGCACGGCGAGACGGGGTACAATCTCTAAGACGGCCGGGAGTTCGAGCCGGCAGGAGGAACCGCCAATGAAGAAGGTGGAGTCGATCGTCAAGCCCTTCAAGCTCGATGACGTGAAGCATGCGTTGCACAAGCTCGAGATACACGGCATGACCGTGACCGAGGTCAAGGGGTTCGGGCGTCAGAAAGGGCACAAGGAAATCTACCGTGGAGCCGAATATCAGGTCGATTTTCTTCCCAAAGTGAAGACCGAAATGGTCGTAAGCAGCGACACGATAGACGCGGTGGTGGAGGGTGTGATAGCCTCAGCCAGGACGGGTGACATAGGGGACGGCAAGATCTTCGTCATCCCCGTCGAGAGGGTGATCAGGATCCGCACGGGAGAAGAAGACGCGGACGCGCTCTGACCGGAACGCGTGGCTGAGTACGCATCGAACCCGGAGAAAGAGGAAAGGTATCCTGTCGAGTGCCCCCGGAGTGTGCCGGGGCGTTCGGAAACCTACAAAATCGTAACATACCGTGCCGATAACCTACCATCGGGTCGGGTGCTCTTCGCTCAGAATCGAGTGTCAGCCGGCGGAACGAGCGCTAAAGTTCAGCGATACCGCCAAATTAGGTCATGCAACCCTTTCACCTCTCGACGTGGTACGCTCCTTGCTTGGAGCATGCCATCCGTGAGGTGGAGCCAACACACAGGAAGCCCTCATCGTACGCTCGCCTGCGCCGAACGGATTCGTGACTTGCGGCTGTCAAGAGGGTTTCAGGGGTCCGGCAATGAAAAAAGTAGAAGTGATCATCAAACCCTTCAAACTCGACGACGTGAAAGACGCCCTTACCTCGGTGGGCGTGCAGGGTATGACCGTGACCGAGGTGAGAGGATTCGGAAAGCAGAAAGGACACAAGGAAATCTACCGAGGTGCAGAGTATCTGGTCGATTTCCTTCCCAAAATCAAGATCGAAATGGTCGTGACCGACGAAATGGTCGACCGGATCATCGAAAAAGTGGTCTCAGCCGCGAGAACCGGCAGCATCGGCGACGGAAAGATCTTCGTGATCCCGGTCGAGTCCGCGGTTCGCATTCGGACCGGCGAGACGGGTTCGGACGCACTCCAGTGACATCGCACCCGGGCAGGCGTACGCGTTGAGCCTGGGTGAAAAGGTAATAGAACCACTAAGACACAAAGACACGGAGAAAGCGAATCTTCATCACGCGGATGAGGCTGATGGCCCGTTGACTTCTTTGTGTCTTGGTGTATTTGTGGTGTGTCTTCGCTGAGAAAGACGGATGCCCCCTGAACGGTCATTCGCGGGCGCTCGCGCCTGCCGATGTCTCGGAACCGACGGCAACCGGCAGCCCACACGCGCGGAAGAGTACTACCCGTGAGAAGGTAAGTCAGCATCAATAATCGGAGGAATAGATGACGCCAAAAGAGGTTTTAGCATTCGCCCAGAAAAACGGTGCCATAATGGTCGACCTGAAGTTCATGGACTTCCCCGGCATGTGGCAGCATTTCGCGGTTCCGATCTCGGAACTGGAGGAGGACTCCTTCGAAGCGGGTTTCGGGTTTGACGGCTCTTCCATAAGAGGATGGCAGCCGATCCATGCGTCGGACATGCTCGTGATTCCGGATGCCTCGACCGTGGTGATGGATCCGTTCATGGCTCATCCGACGCTGTCGTTGATATGCGACATCGTGGACCCTGTCACCAAGGAGAACTACACGAGAGATCCGAGGAACATCGCGAAGAAGGCGGAAACATACCTGAAATACACCAAAATCGGTGACACCGCATACTTCGGCCCTGAAGCGGAGTTCTTCATTTTCGACGACATCAGGTATGAATACTCGACCAACATGTCGTTCCACCACATAGACTCAGTTGAAGGTTGGTGGAACACGGGCAGGGACGAGAACCCCAACCTCGGATACAAGCCCAGGTACAAAGAGGGATACTTCCCCGTGTCGCCGAGCGATTCGCAGCATGACATCCGTACCGAGATGGTGATGGAGCTTCAGCGGGTCGGGATCGTAATCGAGGCTCAGCATCACGAGGTGGCCACCGCGGGTCAAGCCGAAATCGACATGAAGTTCGCTCCGCTCGTAAAGATGGGCGACCAGCTCATGTGGTTCAAGTACATTCTCAAGAACGTTGCCAAGCGCCATTGCAAGACCGTCACGTTCATGCCCAAGCCCCTGTTTGGCGACAACGGTTCGGGAATGCATACCCACGTCAGTATCTGGAGAGAGGGGAAGCCCCTTTTCGCGGGCGACAAGTATGCAGGGGTCTCGCAGGAGGCGCTGTGGGCGATCGGCGGCATCCTGAAGCATGCGCCTGCGTTGTGTGCGCTCACCAATCCGACGACCAACTCGTACAAGAGACTCACTCCGGGTTTCGAAGCACCCGTGAACCTTGCCTATTCATCCCGGAACCGCTCCGCATGTTGCCGTATCCCCATGTACAGCGCATCCCCCAAGGCCAAGAGAGTCGAGTACCGGACTCCTGACCCGTCATGTAACGGGTATCTCGCATTCAGCGCGATTCTGATGGCGGTAATTGACGGGATCGAAAACAAGCTTGATCCGGGCGAGCCGCTGGACAAGGACATCTACGCACTGTCCCCGGAAGAGCTCAAGAATGTTCCTTCTACTCCGGGAAGTCTGGAAGAGGCTTTGGAAGCGCTGGAGAAGGATCACGAATTCCTGCTCAAGGGCGATGTCTTCACTCCCGACGTAATTGAGAAGTGGCTCGATTACAAGAGATCGGCAGAAGTGGACCAGGTCCGTACCCGACCTCACCCGTATGAATTCGCGCTCTACTTCGACATCTAGGCCATAGCTACAACCGACTCCGATTCCTTCACGAAAAACCCCCTGTCGCAGGCTGCCATGCGCGAGAGGGGGTCTTTCTTCTTGTCCGGGGCTGTGGCGCCATTGGCCACAAGACGGCAAATCTCGAACACCAGGCCAAGGCCACGAAGGAATGCCTCTCTTCCGTTGCGCTCTTGGCGTGCTTTGCGAGAGAACGTCTTTTCCCGGCCAAATCCGTGACCGCATTGATGAAGCGGTGTACTAAGGGCTCCTTTTCGGAAATACGGTCACACATTCTTCGGAGGACGGTGAAACAGGCGTCTCGGCTGTCTGCGACGAAATGACGGGCAAGATGCCCGTCCCACCGGCCCCTGTGACGAACTGCGCCCATGGCGGCCCGTCCACTTGCATGAGAAATCCGAAACCGAACTTACGCAACGGAGCACTAGGGGCCTGGGTCAGAAAAAATCCTACAAAGACCATCAAGTCCGAAACCGAATTGACCGGGCTCGCTTCCCCCAGGTTGAAACCTGGGGCTATTCACCGCCTGCCGTTTCAGGGCTGAGAGATCCCGCGCCCCGTGGGGCCACTGTGAATAGCCATGGGTTTCAACCCATGGAAAGAGAGCGCGCCGGATGACAGGGTTATTTCGCCGCAGGCGCTAAGTCTCCCGTCGCTTCTGTTCGCCGGAACGGACTTCTCGCCGCAGCAGCTTGCCCACCTTCGACTTGGGGAGCATGTCTCGAAACTCGATGTACTGGGGTATCTTGTACTGCGCGAGCTTGCCTCTGCACCATTTCGTCAGCTCATAGCCGGTGATCCCCTTCACGTCTTTCTTGAGCACGACAAAGGCCTTGATCCGCTGGCCAACCTTCTCGTCGGGGATGCCGACCACGCATGATTCTATGACCGCGGGATGCTCCTGAAGCACGGCTTCGATCTCGGACGCGGACACCCGATAGCCCTTGTGCTTGATCGTGTCCGCGGTCCGGTCCACGAAGTACACGTACCCGTCTTCGTCCTGCCTCACGAGGTCGGATGTGCGGTACCAGAGCCGCCCCCGGGCCTCCACAAACGACTGCTCCGTCTCCTCGGGTTTGTTGAGGTATGCCCTCACCATCCTGTGCGACGACACGAGCAGTTCCCCCGGTTGGCCTGTTTCGACCGGCTCCACTCGGTCCGGGGCGCTGACCATGATCTCTTTGCTGGGAACCACCAGGCCCATGGCGTGGGGCGGGTTTTCCCGGTCAGTGGGGCACATGACTATGCCGCCGCACGTCTCCGTTGCGCCGTAGCCCTGCACGATCGGTATCCCGAACCGCTTCTTCCATCGATTCGACACTTCCAGAGGCAGTACATCGCCACCCGAGAAACAATACTTGAGCGACGAAAGATTGTATTGATCCACCCTGTCGTGCTCGAGGATCATCCGGTAGAACGCGGGAACTCCGATGATGCTCGTGGCTCTCTCTCGCTGTATCGAATCGAAGACCGCGTCCAGATTGACCCGTGGGCTCACGAGCAGGGACCCTCCGCCGACCACGATCGTGGAGAGACTGCACGTCTGCCCAAGGATGTGGAACAGGGGGGCCCCTCCCAGGATCACATCCTGGTCTTTGGAAAACAGGTGATCCCTCACCGAGAGCTGCTCGTGCGCTGACACGAGGAACAATCCGTGCGTGATCGGGACCCCTTTCGGGTGTTTCGTCGTTCCGCCAGTATAGAGGATCTCCGCGATATCTTCGGCGCCTGTGCCGGGTTGTGGCGCCGCGGGATGGGGCGAGGAAACCAACTCAGTGAATAAGCTTATGAAATCGGCCCGTTCAACCGTCCCTCGGGGGATCTTGTCCGCGAAAAAGCCGAAGATCCTTTTCCACATCGGCAGCAGATCAGCGAGATTGGTGACGATGACCCCCTCGATCCCCGTGTCCGGCAGAGATCGCTTGACATAGCCGTAATTCCTGTCGGAACAGATCACCGCCTTGGCCCCGGTGTCGGTTGCGATGTAATTGAGGTCCACTGACGTGTAGATCGGGGTAATGGGGACCGCAACCGCTCCCAGTCTCTGAATCGCGAGCCACGCGATCACGAAGTGGATCGAGTTGGGAATATACATCAGGATGCGGTCTTGCTCTTTGAGTCCCACGGACGCGAGTCCTGCGGCGAACTTTTCCGTAAGGTCACGCAATTTCCTGTAAGAAAACCTCGTGCCGAGAAACACCACGGCCGCCTTGTCGGGGTACTTCTCCGCGAGTGCGGCAAAGGCCTTGTATATTGTAGGGTGTTCCGGTTCTGGAGCCATTCGAGTTTCCTTTTTCTTACACACCAAAATATGCCGCTCTTACTTCCGGGTTTTCCATGAGTTCGGTTCCCGATCCGTCCATGGTGAGCATGCCGTTCTCGATGATGTACCCGTGGTCGATCATGGGCAGGATGGGACGGGCGAACTGCTCGGTGATAAGTATGGTAAGGCCTGTCTCCTCGCGGATCTTCTTGATCGCCTCCGCCAGGGTGCTCTGCATGACGGGGCTTAGCCCGAGCAGGGGCTCGTCGAGGAGCAGGAGCTTGGGCCCGGCCACAAGAGCCATCCCGACCGCAAGCATCTGCTGCTCTCCGCCGCTCAAGAAGCCTGCCTTTCGCGTCTTCAGTCTGACCAGGGTCGGAAAGAGCTCGAATACGTACGCGATCATTTCCCTGGTTTCCGACCCTTTTCTTAAGTATCCCGCTATCTTGAGGTTTTCCAAGAGGTCCGACTCAGGAAAGATCGGATGCCGTTCCCGACACAGTACCATGCCCCTCTTGACCCGTTCGCTGGGGTGCAACTCGGTGACGTCCTCGTCCAGAAACCGCACCTTGCCGTACAACGTGATCCGTTCGCCTCCCTTGCGCTTCTCTTTGAGGCGAGTGTCGATGATCAGGCCGGAAACGGTATTCATCAGAGTCGTCTTTCCCGCGCTGTTCGACCCGATGACGGCAATAATTCGGCCTTTCTCGACCTTCATGCTGAAATCGTTCAAGGCCAGCGCGTTCTCGAAAAAGACCATCAGATTGGACACTTCCAGCATGACAGCTCCACACATCAGTAAGGCATAAGGGGTGACCTGGGTTCACCCTTCGGCACATGCGGCCCGGATCTCCGGAAAGCGGCAGATGGTCAGAACCACCCGATGTTTCAGAAGTTTTAGGAAGGGGGTCCGGGGGACAACCCTTTTTCAAAAGGGTTTCCCCCGGAACATTTCTCATTCCGAGCCCAAATATGCCTGTTTGACCTCGGCTTGTTCTATGACCTCAGCCGGCTTGCCGTCCGCGATCTTGTTGCCGTAGTTGAGGACCAGCACCCGATCCGCGATGCGAAACAGCTCCCGCAAACGGTGCTCGATCATGATGATGGTCTTTCCCTCGATCCGCATCTTTTCGATAACGGGAAGAATCGCTGCCAACTCGGCGATGCTCAGCCCCGAAAAGAGCTCGTCGAGGATCACGAGATCCGCACGTAGCGCGAGACACTTGGCCAGTTCGAGGCGTTTGAGGTACCCATGGGGGAGGCTTCCCGCCGGCTTGTACGTCACCGAGGATTCCCGCTCGAATCCGACCTCCTCCAAAAGGTCCTTGGCTACGGCATCCCGGTCGCCGTATCGGCCTCCTGCCAGCTCTCGGACTCGGGGCGAGAACAGCGGCACGATCAAGTTCTTAAACGCAGGGAGCTGGCCGAAAGGCTTGGCCATCTGAAACGTGCGGGCGATTCCGAGGCGCGCAATTCGGTACGGCATCCATCCGGTGATGGTACGGCCACGATAGGTGACCGTGCCGTGGTCAGGGGTCACAAATCCGGTGATAAGGTTCACGAGCGTGGTCTTCCCCGATCCGTTCGGCCCGATCACGCCGAGGAGCTCGCCCTCCTGCAGATCGAAGCTCACATTCACAACGGCATGCACGCCGCCGAAACTCTTGGTCAGGTCTCGCACTCGAAGCAACGGAGCTCCGTGGTCGGTCGTGTTACTCGCAATGGCCATGGCCGCGTGCCTCATCTCAAAGGAGCGCGTCGTTAATCATCGACGCTCACCCATCTGTCGAACTGTTGATACTTTCTCTGAAGGTAATGGAATATGCCCTCAGGGAGCCCCACAATGAAGACGACGAGACATAGGGCATAGATGACGGTGCGCAACCCGCCGATTCCGCGCAGGGCCTCGGACAGCGGGACAAGAATAAAGGCCCCCAGCAGCGACCCCGCGAAGGTTCCCATGCCTCCGACCACCGCGGACGCCAAAGGCAGGATCGAGTAATCCAATGCAAAGGCCGGCATGCCGACGAAGAGATACACGTGGGTCATGTACGCGCCGCAGAAAGCTCCCACGCCTCCGGCAAGAAAGAGCGCCTGGGCTCGGAGCCAATAGATGTTGATACCGCCGCTCATGACCGCACGATCGTTGTCTCTGATCGCCTGGAGCACCAATCCGTAGTCCGTGGTCACGAGTCTCCTGAAGGCGAAGAGCACGAACAGGCACACTATGGACGTCACGTAGATCTCCAACCAGTGATTCGGGATCGGCTTGAGTCCCGCGAGCCCTTCCGTTCCTCCGAACACGCCGGTGGCCTCTATGATCCGTTCCAGCATGAGGGGGATTACCAGAGTCACCATGGAGAAATACACGCCGCGCAGGCGAAGCACGGGAAGCAGGATGATCGTGCACACCCCTGCTCCCAAGACCGTGGCTGTGGGAACGGTCAGCCACACCGGAAAGCCCGCATACCGATCCATCACTCCTGCCAAATATGCTCCGACGCCGAAAAAGAGCGCTTGGCCCAGCGACACCATACCCACCGACACAAGGAAATCCCAGCTCATGGCCAGCAACGCGAATATGCAGGTGGAAATCAACACCTTCTGCCAATATCCGGGAAGAATCAACGGCAGCACCAGCAGCCCGATCACCGGAATCGCGGGTGGCAAAGCCACGTAGAGCATTTCACGATACGAGGTCAGGGCAAACACGTCGTCGGAACGGGCCTTGATTCCTCGATCTATTCTTTCTTTGCGTCTTTGCTTCATGGGCGCGCCCCAACCTATATCCGTTCCTCAAGTTCTTTCTGTTTGCCGAAAAGACCGCTGGGTTTGAACACCAGGATCAGGAAAATTGCCACGAGCGAAACAATCATCTCCCAGTGCGGGCCGAGGTATGCGACCGTAATCATCTGCGCGTACCCGATCACAAACGCAGCAACCACAACTCCTACGGTGCTTCCCAGTCCTCCGACAATACAGACGGCCATCGCATTGATGAGCACCGCGTAGCCCTCGTTCACCGAAATGTTCCCTCGGGGGAGAATCACCAGGGCAGCGACCGCGGCAAGACCTGATCCGAACGCCACACTTATGCCTGCAATGAGATCGGAATTGATCCCTAGCGACAGCGCGGTCTTTTCGTCCTGGGCTATCCCGCGAAACGCGAGCCCGAGCTTCGTGTAATGCGTGAAGAAATAGAGAGCGACGGCAAGGACGATCCCCACACCGACTATCCAAAGCCTCTGATGATCGATGTACGTATCTCCGATCATGAGGCTTCCGTCGGTGAACACCGGGAGTGTGTACTCAAAGCCCGTGTAGCCCAGATATCGGAAGAGCTCGAGAATAGCCAACCCCACCCCGAAGGTGGCAATCACCTCTGAGATCACCTGGCCTCGCACTCGAAGCAGCACCAGTCGATACACCAGTGCCCCCAGCACGGAAGTGAGGAGAATGGACAGAACCAGAGCAGGCAGAAAGGGCACGGAAAACTTGTGCATGAGTATCCATGCGGAATACCCGGCCAGCACGTAAAAGGCCCCGTACGCGAAGTTGGAGATCCCGCTGATTCCGAAGGTCAGACTGAATCCCAGGGCAATCAGGGCCAGGATTATGCTGTTCACAAAACCGTAGATGAGGGTGACTTCAAGCATGCTTCTCCCCTCTCAGATTGACGTCCGTCATCGCCTCTGCACCCGGATTTCTCCGTGCCCTCTGTATTGTGCACGTTCGAATTCTTCTCGGGCCGCGAAGCCTTGGGGCCTTAAGGAAGTATGAAAGTCCGTCCCCGACCTCAACCAGACCGGCTGGATGGTCAGAACCACCCGATGTTTCAGAAGTTTTCGGAAGGGGGTCCGGGGGAAGGAACTTCTTGCAAGAAGTTCCTTCCCCCGGAATCGCATTTTCTGATTAAGGGTTTCCCCCGGAGGACTTTCATGTGAACTCTTGCCCTACTTCGCCGGCTTGATCCACTGCGGCAGCACGATCTTGCCTTCCGCAAGGGCCTGTGGGAATACGACTACCCGTTTCCCATCCTCGGTCCACTGGGAGATACAGCCGGTTGCCGTTTGCGCCGGGTCGTCACCATACACGACCTGATTGGTGTCATCGAACTTGATCCGTCCGATTACCCCCTGGCGATCTGTCTTTTTGAGTTCCGCGACGAGCTTGTCGGGATCCAGAGAACCGGCCCGTTCGATGGCCTCAGCAAGTATGAACACCGAGTCGTACGAGGGAGCGGGGCCATGTCCCGCCTCCATGGGCTTGCCGAACTTCTTCTGATAGTCCTCGTAGAACTTCTTGGCCGGAGCATATTTCTGGGTGGGAATCGCGCTGCCGATCTCGAAATTGGCGTTGATCAGTCCCCCGATTTTCCCATCAAACGTCTTCCAGGCTCCAGGACCTGCCATGGGTGAGATGAAACCGCACATGAGCGCGGGGATCTTCATCGACTTCCATTGCTTGAGCAGGATGCCGCTCTGTGGCATATCGAAAACCGGCAGAATCACCTGGGACTCCTTGAGTCTCGCTTTGCTCAGACCCGCGGCGAAGTCTGAGGCGCCTGTGGGATACACCTCAGCCCCCAACGTTTCCCAGCCCATTTTCTCTGCCGCGACTTTTGCGGTGAATTCGCCGGTGAGCTTGGCCCAGAGGACGTCCTGATTCATGACGAAAAGCTTCTTGAAGCCGAATTCACTGTTCAGGAAGCCGAGCGTCTTCACGAGATAGCCGACAAGCTGCTGCGAGTTCAGACACACGCGGAAGCAGTATTTATACTTCTCCGGTTCCTGTTTGACTTTTTCCTGGGACTTTGGAGACATGGCAATAGTTCCCAACATGGGAACCTTATGCTTGGCAAGCAACTCCATCCCTGCCAGGAGCGCCTCGGACCTGAACGGGCCGACGAGAATCGCGTGCACCTTCTTTTCAGTGATGATCTTTTCGATGCCGAGCAAGGCTTCGGAAACCGGCACTCCCGGGGACGCATCCCGCAGGTCCGTGGTCTCGATCTTGATGGGCCGTTTCGTGCCCCCCACGTTGACGCCTCCCTTGGCGTTGATCTCTTCCACGGCCATTTCGACTGCACTCAGGGCCTCTCTCCCCTCGAGGGCGGTCAGTGCGGTGGGCACTCCCACAATGATTGGGTCCGCGCCGGATACGGGGCCCGAGCCCCACACGGTGATCCCGCAGAAAACAACGGCGAACAGCAACACGACTCGTCTCATGGCTTCTCTCCTCATTGCTTCGGTCGATCGTCAGCCGGCTTCGATGAAGAGGGGAGGAAGGACGTCACTTGAGAATAGCCCCATCCTCCAGGGAGAGGGTCTCCTGAAAGTCCTTCCAGAACGTTTCTTCGGACTTCCTCCAGTCGGAGCCGAACTTCTCGTCAAACAGCGATCCTATGACGTCGAACGCTTTCTTCCAGGCGGACTGATACGTGAGCTTCATGACGTCTTCCAGGAAAGGAACGAGTGAATCGATCATATCCTTGGGTAGATAGGCTCGTGCACCAAGCTCGATGGAGTTCTTGAGGGCTTCCGGGTTCACCGCGTGGGCGGTGAGCATGACAACGGGGAATTTGTGGGCTTCCGCTATCTTGAGCAGCTCAAACCCTTGGACTCCCATGATGTCGAGGATTACCAAATCATAACTGTACGATGCCAGTAACTGGCGGGCTTGGTCGAAGGTGCCGGCAGTGTGGAGAACAAGGCCGGATTGGGGCAACAGGTCGCTGATCGTCTCGAGGACATCTTGCTCGTCGTCCACCGCGAGGATAAGCTTGTCGTTCCAGAATTCCGCGTCGGTCATCGGCAGCACCAATCCCGTCGGGTTGGATTCATGTCACGTGAGCGGTTCAGCGGCCTTGCGGAACGTCATCAGGGAGAGGGCCGCCGCTCGGGAGTGGACGCCGGAGCACAGTGTGTTCACTCACGAGAATTCATCGGTGGTTGTCGAGGTGGCTCCGGACTTCCCCTTGAGTGTCAGTATGCCGATATCGCAGGTCCTTGTCAATCGGGTGAAGCGTGCATTTTGCCATGGGGGAAGACTGCATTCTGGACTGGGGTCGTGCACCTTTACCCAGGTGCGCGTGGAGAAAACACCGGACTCTTCCGCTCAAGATACCGTCCGTCAGGAGTCCATTTGCCGCGGACAGGGGGGCCATCGCAAGATTCCCGGAATTCCGTCCGGTGAACACCTCTCTTGATGCCAAGTCGCTTTCTGAAACGTAACGTTTCCGGGGGAAACCCTTTATCAGAAAATGCGATTTCCGGGGGAAGGAACTTCTTGCAAGAAGTTCCTTCCC
>JBFMAA010000080.1:0-26627 GCA_040755955.1 Thermodesulfobacteriota bacterium | reverse complement strand
GGGCGGGGGGTAGAAATGTAGCCAGTAACGTGGACCCTGAAGACTAAACCGAACCCAAAGTTTCCTCAATTGTGACGAGGAGATAGCCGCACGAGACTTGGTTCTCTGGAAAAAAACTTCAGACTAGCCATGACACGACTGCGCTTGGACAAGGAAGCGCAAGAGATTCTTGATTCTTTTGAGCGTGGCGAGTGGGAGCCTGTGGAAGATTTGAAAGGTGAAGTCACTCGGCATCAGCGCTATGCCCGAAACACCCTGCGGAAAGACAAAGAAGTAAGCATTCCCATTTCCGCGAAGGATCTGGACAAGATTCAAGAGATCGCCCTTGAGAAGGGTATTCCTTATCAAACCCTCATTTCCAGCATTATCAGCCGCTACCTGGAGACCCTTGCCGAGCCGAGCAGCAGACCTGCCAATCAACTCGATGAAACGTAGTCAATCACAGGCCTTGCGGCAACTCATTAGCCAGGCACCGGCTCTATTTCCCGCAGATGAGCACCTTCCTGCCGGACTGAAAAATCACCTCCATCTTGTCCCTAGCGGCCATCGCGAGCACCTTGCCCACTCCGAACCGGACATGGTCGATGAATTCGCCCGTTGCGAACACTTCAGTTGCTCGATAGGGTCTGGGCACGACCTCCGGGGGCATTTTCTTCATGATGGTTGTCCATTCGCTTAGGGCCCGGGCCGCGGAGACCGCCTTGGTCGCTGCGGGTGCTGCGGATTCAGCTCTGGACTTGGACGTTGGGGTCTTCTCCCTCTTCGGGGCTTTCTGATGCTTCGGAGGATAGTAGTTGTGGTCCCCGCCGCATGTGAGGCAGTGCACTCGACGGACTTCGCTTCCTACGACCGCGATCACTCTATGGTTCAGGTTCATTTTGCAGCGAGTGCACCAGGCTTCCACATCTTCTCCGGGACCTATGGGACTACGAGACATTCCTCCTCCAGCTTGATCGTACTTCAGAGTCTAGGTGACCCCCAAGACTACTCATCCAGAATCCGATGTCAAGATGCGGCAAGACACAGGGCATGGCCGTAGGCAACAAGGTGGGATCAATCCGGCATTTCCGCCTAGACGTTTCTTCCTCGGATCTAAAGAATCACGACTCTTTTTATGAAATCCACTGCTTCTTCCGGGTCATCAAGAAGCTGCACCAGACGGAGGTCGGCCGGCGCGATCATCTGGTGGTTCTCGAGCATGGTGTTGGTAACCCAGTCGATGAGCCCTTTCCAATACCAACGGCCCATGAGTATCACCGGAAACGGCTTGATCCGATGAGTCTGTATGAGAGTCAGGGCTTCAAAGAGCTCGTCGAGGGTCCCGAATCCGCCGGGCAGGACCACATACGCCATCGCGTACTTCACGAACATCACCTTGCGCACAAAGAAGTAGCGGAAATCCAACCGGATGTTGGTATAAGGATTAGGCTCCTGCTCCTGCGGAAGGTGGATGTGCAGGCCCACCGACTTGCCTCGAGCTTCGAGGGCTCCCCGGTTCGCGGCCTCCATGCAGCCGGGGCCGCCGCCGGTGATGACGGTGAAACCTTCTTGAGCCAATACACGTCCGGTATCCATGCCGAGCTTGTATTCAGGGTCTCCGTCCTTGGCCCTGGCCGAACCGAACACCGTGACCGCGGGCTGCACGCCCGAAAGAGTCTCTATGCTGTCAACGAACTCGGAGATGATCCGGAATATCCGCCAGCTTTCGTGGACGCTGATCTCGTCGACCACGTACTGCCGTTCAAACATCCTGTTTCCTTCTTTCATCGCAACCCCTGAGTCAACGTGTCGGAAAAAACCGTAGCCAATCGACGGAGCCGGATTGTAGATTTACCGATCCAGCCTGTCAATGGCAAAGGCAGTCTCCGAGTACCGCTTGAAGGTCCTCCCGCGAGGTGGTAAAAAGGGGAAAGAGCAGTCGTCTTTTTGCTAGTGAGGATGAATTTCTTCTTTTCCCGAGAAGAAATCTTCGGCTCAGCGGGTCCAGGAAACGGCAACGAGCCCTTCTCAGGGTGCGTAGAACCAACTCGCCCCGGCCGGGGTCTCCATGCGGACCGAGGAAGGTGGACGCGAATTCTGGGTGTGAGCGCACCTGAACACACGGGAATCCGTTCTCCTCACCCAATGAAGATGTGAGAAAGCCTGTCGAGCGCAACGAAAATGATCATAAAAACACTCCGAAAATTTCTGCCCGCGCTCACCATCGTGCTGCTGGCATTCACCCTGCTGGTGATCGTGATTCTCTTCACCCTGAGAAACATCAGCTCCCAGTACGAACGTATGGAAGAGTTCACGCGACAGCAAGGGGTCGCGGTCATACGCACCCTTGAGGCCGGCACCCGAACCGGCTTCCTCGAGGGAGGCGATTGGGGAATCGAGAATCTCCAGATGCTCATCGAACAGTCGGCCAAAGACCCGGATGTGAGCTGGGCAGGGCTCATCAACATCGAAGGAATAATAGTGGCCCACAGCGACCCTGACAAGATCGGGATTCGCGTGATGCCGGGAAAGGAACTCGACATCATCCGCACCGTCCTAAGAACCGGGGAGCCGCTGTCCGAGACCAGAACCCTTCCGGATGGCCGCACCATCATCGAGATCTGGAAACCCTTCAGACCCTTTGCAGACCAGATCGCGGAATCCGAAATCATCGCGCGGCAAACCCGTATCGGAAAAGACCTCCTCGACGTCTTCAGCAAAGAGCATGACCAGTCGGTCATATTTCTGGGCCTCAAAATGGACCGGTTCGAAGAGATTCGCCATCGTGACATCATGTACGCGATCCTCATGGGGGCCGTGATCTTTATCATAGGTTCTGCTGCGGTTTATTTCATATTTGTGGTGCAGAATTCCTTACTTGTGCGAAGAACCCTCGACGAAATGCGCACCTACACGAGAAACGTGGTCGAAAGTATGGCGAACGGTTTGATCACGGTGGATCAATCCCTTCGCGTCGCGTCACACAATCCCACTGCGCTGGAAATCCTCGGCAAGTCGTCTCAGGAGGTCAGCGGACGGCCGATCGCAGATGTGTTGCCGTTGGAAGCGGAAATCCGACAGGTGCTCTCCGACCCCGGTGCCATAGTCGAGAAGGAAGTGCAGATACCGGACTCGGACCGAGGGCCGCTGAGCCTGGGGATTTCGGTGTCGCCCCTGAAGGAACCGGACTCCCGAGTGGCAAGGGGAGCCGTGGTGATCGTGCGAGACCTCACCGAAATCCGGGAACTCGAGAAGAAGGTGCGAGTCAACGAAAAATTCGCTGCCCTGGGAAGACTCTCCGCGGGTGTCGCTCACGAAATCCGCAACCCCCTGAATTCGATACGAGGCTTCATCCAGTACTTCCAGAAGAAGCTGCCCCTCGAGGAAGAAGACTACGGGTACACCGAACTGATGCTCACGGAAGTGGACCGCCTCAGTCGAGTGATTTCGAAACTGCTCGCCTACTCCAAGCCTCGAGAACCACGGCTGGGACTGCGATCGGTCACCGAGGTGGTGGACCACTGCATGCGAGTGCTCGAACGAGAAGCGGGCGAGTCCGGTATCAAGCTCATGAAGAGATCCACCGGCGACGATATGCCGCTGGTGATGATGGACACGGACCAGATCACTCAGGTATTCCTCAACATTCTGATCAATGCCATCGAATCGGCACCCGGAGGCAAAGAAGTGTTCGTCGAGTGCCGGCAGACCGACGACGGGAACGCGCGAGTCACCGTGGAAGATACCGGCGAAGGAATCCCCCGGGAAAACATGGACAAGCTCTTCGATCCATTCTTTTCTACGAAGAAGAAGGGAACGGGATTGGGGTTGGCTATTGTCAAAAGCATCATCGAAGGACACAGAGGGGATATTCAAGTGGAATCCGAGCCGGGGAAAGGTACGCGCTTCATCATCACCCTCAACGCATACCGGGAACCCCCCGAACCATACACTGACGGTTCCGAAACCGACTCGCAGCACTGGATTCCACCGACTCGGATCGGATCAGTCACGTAACCAATTACCGACAATCGGGAGAGCGAATCACGTATGAAGGCTCCGAAGGCAAAGATTCTTGTGGTCGATGACGAACCTTCTCAGCGCAAGATGCTGAAAGCCAACCTCACCCTCGAAGGATACGAAGTCCACGAAGCAGACGACGGGACCACCGCAATTGGCCGGGTCTCCGATGAATTCTTCGATCTGATCCTTATGGACAATCGTATGTCGCACATGGACGGAATCGAGGCGCTGACGGAGATCAAGAAGATCTCACCCGGCATTCCGGTCATTATCATCACCGCGTACGCGTCAGTCGAGACCGCAGTGGAGGCCCTTCACAAGGGGGCCCACGATTACTTCACCAAGCCCCTCGACGTCGAGGAGCTCAAGATCAAGGTCCGCCAGTCCCTTGAATACTGGCGCCTCAAGGAAGAGAACATCCTGCAGCGGAGGCGCATCGAAAACCTCTTTGACGCGTCACGGATTATCGGGCGCTCGCCGAGGATGAAGGAGTGTCTCGAGCGGGTCGCGATGGTGGCTCCCACTGAGGCTACGGTATTGATCCTGGGCGAGTCAGGGACCGGCAAGGAGCTTATCGCCAATGCGTTGCATCAGGGGTCGAATCGGGCAGACGCCCGGTTCATCAAGGTGAACTGCGCGGCGCTCCCGGAGACGCTTCTCGAGAGTGAGCTTTTCGGTCACGAAAAGGGCGCTTTCACCGGCGCAGTGGCCCGAAAACCCGGCAGATTCGAGCTCGCGGACGGCGGCACGATATTCCTCGACGAGATCGGGGAATTGAGCCAGTCCACTCAGGCGAAACTCCTGCGGGTGCTCCAGGAGCGTGAGTTTGAACCGCTGGGTTCGACGAAGACCGTCAAGGTGGACATCAGGATCATCACCGCGACCAACCGCAACCTCATCGAGGAGGTCAAGAGAGGGGAATTCAGAGAAGACCTCTTCTACAGGCTCAACGTGGTGCCCATAGACCTGCCCGGGCTCAGAGAACGCAAAGAGGACATCCCGCTGCTCATTGAGCATTTCCTCAAGATATACAACGAGAAGAACGGCCGGAACGTGTTGGGCTTTCACCCTCGAGCCATAGACGCAATGATGCGCTATGGGTGGCCCGGGAACATCCGTGAGCTTGAGAACGTCGTGGAGCGTGCCGTGATCCTTACTCGGGACGACTACGTCACCTTTTCCGAGCTCCCCGAACCGATCCGGGAAGCCACCGGTGACCCCCAGTCCGAAAAGGTCTATGACGGGATTCGGCCGGGGATGACCATCAAGGAGATGGAAAGGGAGCTCATCATACGGACCCTGGAAGACAACGACGGGAATCGTACGCACTCGGCGAGAATTCTCGGGATCACGAGGCGGACTCTGCAGCACAAGCTCAAGGAGTATGAGATCGAGATGTGACGCGAGAGGCCTGGACGTTCGGGGAGGTGCGCATTGTTGAAAAGTTACGAGGCAGTCTACGATCACGGTGAACTGAAATGGGTAGGGGATCGGCCCCGGAACGGCAAAATGAAGGTGATAGTCACTGTTGTCGAGGAGGAGACCCGGTCGGAGCCCCCCACAACACGAGAACTCTGGGACCGAGCCGGAGGCTGCGTCAAGCCCCCGAGATCTGCTGAGGAGATCGACTCTGATGTTCGGGCAATGAGAGAAGAATGGACGCGGGAGTGGGATCGATGACCCCAGGCTACCTGTTCGATTCGGACATTCTCATCTACCACATCAACGATCAACTCGATGCCGAAACTAAGAAGTACCTGGTCAGGCTTTTGGAACAACCTGTTCACATCTCGGTGATTTCTAGGATCGAGGTGCTGGGCTGGGCAGCGCACACGTACGAGTCCTGGAGAACGACGAATGAGCTGATCCAAAGTCTGAGGGAGATACGCCTGGATGAGGATGTGGTGGAAGAAACGATCAAAATACGTCGGAAAGTCCGAATGAAAACTCCGGACGCCATCATTGCGGCATCCGCGCTTGTTCACAGTCTGACCCTTGTCACGAGGAATCTGGAGGATTTCGCTCGAGTTACCGGACTATCAACGGTCAATCCCTTTGCCGTTCGAGAGCAAATCAAGTGACGAGGTGAGTGTCATGCCGGGAGGGTCTTCAGACGATTGACCGGCCGAATGTGTCGTGCTGTGTCCATTACACCGAAGTGCGAGGGGCAGCCCGACACACGCATCCTGCTGCGGGCTGCACAGGCGCAATCTGGAATGCGCTCCTCCAGAGATCCATTACCAACAAACCCCGGATACAGTCTTCGGGGGCCCCGACGATCAGTTTCAGGGTCTCCGCGACCTCGATGGACGCAATCGCCGCGGCAGCCGCAGACAGCACCCCCACTTGAGCCGCGGTAGGGTGATTCACCACCGCTTCAGGGTCCGGCCACAGGCATCTCAGGCAAGGGGTCTTTCCGGGGATGATGGTCATCACGTTTCCCACCGCTTCGACCGCGCCGCCGAACACATACGGAATCCCTTTCGCGATGATCACGTCATTGATCAGGTACCGGGTTGTGATGTTGTCCAAAGCGTCCACTACAAGGTCTACGTCCCGGCACAGGGATTCCACGTTGTCAGGTCCTACGGCGTGTTCCACGGCATCGATCGTCACGTGGGAGTTTGCCGCCCTGAGCTTCTGCTCTGCGATGCGAACCTTGGACATCCCCTTACCCAGATCAGTTTCATCATAGAGAATCTGGCGGTGAAGATTGTGAAGTTCAGGCTCGTCCCGGTCCGCTATTCGCAGGAACCCCACCCCGGCCCTTGCAAGAAGCGTGGATATGAGGCAACCCAGAGCCCCTACCCCGGCGACAAAAACCCGAGCCTTCCCTATCTTCGTTTGTCCATCCTCGCCGATAAACCTCAGGAGCGTCTGTCTACCGTACCTTGGTATCTGTTCAGCCATTGAATCCTTCAAGATCCGACGGTTGCCGAGTGACCGGGAAGGCTTGCGTCACGAACTGACGCACCATGAATAGGTGTAGGTTTCAGCCTCCGGCAGCCCGCAGGGCTTCTCTCTCATACCAATGCGAGTTCAAACAGGTGAGGTTGCCCACGGGACGACAGGCAAGATGTCTGTCCCACCCGGAGCCCAAAGTCACTCCTGAGAACGCGCAACAGTATTAAGAGTAGCGGGGCGCGGGCCTCTTCTGCCCTGAAAGGGCAGCCCGTGAATAGCCGTAGGTTTCAACCTACGGTGGTGAAGCGAGTGAATACTGTTATCTAGTTCACCGTGGTTGCAAGGCTTGCTTTGCCGCGGGCCCTTACCTTTCGAAAGACGACCTGGGAGCAGGCTTGTCCGCTGCCACTTTGGGCTTGGTCCCGGCCACTGCCTTGCAGGCCTCGAATCTACATGCGACCCAGTCGAGAAGCATCAGATCATATGCGGTTCTCCCCACGTCGGCACCGGAACCGCCCAGGGTTGCCGAGAACGCGCGCAATCTGGCCAACTGGTTTTCGATCATCCGCGTGGTTTCACTTAACGATTCTTCTCTATTGGGATCCCAAGGCACCTGCACCAAGGCCCCACTCTTTTCCAGCATGCGCCCTATCTCCCCGAATCCGAATACCCTGGCGTATGCGAGAGCAGAGTATTCTCCGGGCTCAGAGCCAACATCCGCACCGCTGTCCAACATTGCCTTTACCGCGTGGGCCCGACCCGAGGCACTCGCCTTAACCAGTTCGGTCTTCATTGCTCCTCCGCCGCCTCCGATTCTGCGAACAAGCCCAATGAATTCCTTATTGTCCGAAATGAGTGCCCTTGCACGCCAAGTCAACCCGCTTTCGTCGGTGCGGGTCATTTCCCCCAGAAGCTGGCGTCTGCCTTCTTGTGCCTGCTTCTCAGCCGCCAAGATCTGGTCCGGGGTTCTCGCGAGTTCTTGGCGGTTGCGTTCTAGTTCTTCCCTCGCGTCACGAGTTTCGTCTGCTACCTCCTTGCCTCCCGGGCTTTCCGGTCTCGCTCCTGCCCTTGGTGCGGCCCTCGTGCCTGGGGCGGGTGCACTCTTGGCTTCGTCGGCAACTTTGGCTACCGTGGCGAGTTTCTTCTGTTGTTGGGCAACGCTCCTCTCCAATTCGTCTCTCCGTCCCCGGAGTCTGTCCGCCTCTCGTTCCTGCTCTCTTATTCTCTCGGAAATGGTGAAAAGGTCCTCCTGCTCGGCCTTCTGTGCCGCAAGCTCTTTGTCAATTTCGCGAGCTACCTCAGCGAGAGGTTCAGGTTTTTCGCAGGGTCGAGAAGGTTCGGCCTCACGGGCTTGGGATATCTTCTTCTCGAGTTTCTTGACGGCCTCTCTGGCCTCGGCCACTCCCAGCGAGAAGAGCACATTCTTTGAAGAAGGCAGCAGGGCTGAGAGCTCCCCGGCCGAATCCGGTTCAGCCCCTCCAAGGTGGCGATCCAGCGCGATACACGCAAAGACGGCTACAATAGCCAGTAGGATTATCGCTCCAGGCTTCATCAATACTCCTCCTTCCTCCGATTCCATCGCACGGGGACCAGGAGTGCTTCCGAAAAGGAGCCCCGGTCACCCATCGCAAGAGAAGCACCATCCGTGGACGCGATGGATATCTGGTCAGTGCCGTCTCAACCCGACTCATCTGAGACGATGCACGGAACCAACAGCAATCCCTTGCGAAACCATATCACTATGAGAAACGATTGCATTATACCATAGTTAGGGCTCTTATGTCAACTCCTCTTGCGTTCCCCGGATGCCTCCTCTGTACGAGCACGATTCAAGTTCTTCTCGAGGAGCGAAGATCTATGGTCGCAATCCGCTTCAGTAGCCGGATTCAGGGCTGCTCTTCCCAAGCAGTCTGCGGTCCGCTTCGCGCAGAACCAATCCACCCCGCCATCGGACTGCATGCGGACCGACCAAGGTCGACGCGTATATTGGTTGCGGCTCCCAGCCGCTCTGTACCACCACGATTCAAATTCTTCGCTGGCCGCGAACATCTGTTGTCGGAATCCGCTTCAACAAAGGGGTAAATGGCTGTGCTTCTCCGGCCGAACACGGAGCCGACAGGATCGTCAAATACCGGAAGGTAGGAGTTCACTGCGGAGACGCAGAGAAACGGCCGGAGATGAGAAAACGTCTCTCGAATGTCTCTGCGACCTGTGCGGACCTCTGTGCCTCTGCGGTAAGTTTCTTCCCCAGTGAGCGGTCAGACCGGAAGTTATGCACAGACTCGTGGAACTCATCTTCGACGTACTCACGGGATCACGGCGAGTCGGCACTCAGGGTCGACCGCGACCGATGTGTCGCTGTGTTCCTGCCGTATTGTGTTCACCTCGTCTTCATGGTCGAGGAACAAGCCCACCAACTCCGGGTCCAGGTGAGTTCCTCGATTCTGTCTCAATATCTGAAAGGCTTCCTCGTTGGTGAGTCGTTTTCGGTACACTCGATCGCTCACCAGCGCGTCGAACACGTCCGCGACCGCGCACATTCTTCCCCACAGAGGTATGCGATCACCCTTCAGACCATGAGGATATCCGGACCCATCCCATTTCTCATGATGGGAAACCGCAATGATTTCTCCCATGCGCAGCAATTCCGACGATGAGCCGCTCAATATTTGGCCGCCGATGGTGGTGTGTCGTTTCATGACGTGCCATTCCTCTGGATCGAGGCTGCCGGGTTTGCGGAGTATCGAGTCGGGTATCCCTATCTTCCCTACGTCGTGCATTGCAGCCGCGTGGCTGACCATTTCCACCTCTTCTTCGGGTAACTGCAACTCTCCGGCTAACAGTGCGGTGAAGCGTCTGACTCGCAAGATATGCGCGCCAGTGTCGCCGTCCTTGCATTCCGCGGCAATGGCAAGCCGATATATGGTGTCGAGGTGGGCTTCATGTGTTCTGCGGCGCGCTTCCGCCATCTTCGACAGCGCTTTTCTGAGCGCGGCGGTACGGTTTTGCACAAGGACCTCCAATTCGTCCTTGTGACGTTTTACCTGGTCCTGCGCGTCTTTCATGCGCAGAAGAGATGCCACCCTTACCTGAAGTTCCACTCTGTCAATGGGCTTGGTGACGAAGTCATTGGCGCCGGCCACTACTGCTCGAAGTCGATCTTCCCTGCTGGTAAGCGCGGTCACCATAACGACGGGGACGTCTCCGTACTGCTCATGGGCACGGATCCGCCTCATGACCTCGAAGCCGTCTACATCCGGCATCATTACGTCCAGGAGGACCAGGTCGACGCCGCGATCCAGTTTGGCCAGTGCTTCTGCTCCGTCGCGAGCCATCTGTGTCCGGTACCCCAGGGATGCCAGGAGTGCTTCGAGAAGCTCTCTGTTGGGTTCTTCGTCGTCTACTACGAGGATACGCCTTGGTTGCTGCATGCTCTATCCGCCCGAACGGACTCCTTTCGCGTGTGATGCCCATGTGTCCGGGTTTGCCACGAACTCCGCGACGACATCGAGAAAGAACCGCGTACTGAAAGGCTTGGATAGATAACCCGCACATCCCGCGGCATAGGCCTTTGACTCATCTCCTTTCATGGCATGGGCAGTCAGTGCCACGACAGGAATACCGGTGGTTTCCGGTTCTTCTTTCAGCCTTTTCGTAGCGGTCAACCCGTCCATCCCGGGCAGGCAGATGTCCATCAATATGAGGTCGGGCCTTCCCGTTCTCGCTTTTTCGAGAGCTTCCTCCGCGGTCCGGGCTGCGGACACCTCATAGCCCGCGCTTTCGAGGAGATCGGTGGTCAGTTCGAGGCTCATTTCGTCATCCTCGACCACGAGAATCCTGAGCGCGTGTTTCCGTCCCCCTGCATGTGTGGAGCTGTTCACTATGGTGAGCATCGGCTGAGCCCCTCTTCCATGTTCAGGTAGGCCTGCCGGTGCGGCAACGGTCCTTCCTCGATGCTCTTTTTTCGTGAGCACCCGGATCTTCCGAATTCCCCTGATCACGCAACCAGCTTGGCTCGATTGAGGATTCCGACGGACTTGTTCCCCCGGCCCCGGCAGCTCGAGAGACTGCTTGCATCTTACGTGCCGACGGGCCATTCCTGAAGGACACGAGGTAACTGAGGGATAATGCCTGTGTTGTCGGGCTCAGAAAGTCGGCCCGCAATCTCGGCTGGGTACGGTTCAGGGGAATAAGGGGTCTATTGGACCGATGCGGTATCTTGGCCCAAGAAAATCAAGCGGTTGCCAATACCACTGCGAGCCGAAAACGCTCACCGCACGAGCGAAGACAGATCAATAGCGCCCACCATAGTGTTCCATGTTGACCACTGATGCGGGCTTCACCCTCCCCTTGCCCCTCCCATCAAGGGAGGGGAATAGCAAACCTTGTCCGATGGTGGGAGAGGGAAGGGTAAAGGGGTTCTTGCGCTCAAGCAATCCCGCGAAATTCGAGGAGCGTGACGATGAAGGACCGTTTGCACCGGAGAGATCACAGATCAGGATCATCCTCGTCATAGAAGCCAAGGGTCTTCATCTGCCTTTTCAGGGCGTGTCTGGATATTCCGAGAAGTCGAGCCGCGTCTTGTCTTTTCCCACCGGCACGAGTCAGCGCCTCTTCTATGAGTTTTCGCTTCACGTCCCGCACCGTGTCATTGAACGACCCGCCTGCCGGCACGTTGAGTTCGGCCGCATCCCGCGGTCCGCAGAAATCGCTGTCCGGAACAGGAATGTGGGTCGGGTCCAAGAGGCCGTTGCCTGACAGGATCAGAGCCCTCTCTAGGACATTCCTTAGTTCGCGCACGTTTCCGGGCCAGTGATAGGTCGAAAGTTGCGTGAGTACCCTGAGGTCGATCTCCGGAGGGACCGGGAGCTGCATTTCCTTGCCCAACTGGCCAATCATGCGCCGGACAAGGAGCGGGATGTCTTCCACTCGCTCCCTCAGCGGCGGGACCCGAATCGAAAACACATTGAGCCGATAAAAGAGATCCGCTCGGAATCGTCCTGCATGTACCTCGTTTTCCAGATCTCTGTTCGTTGCCGCGATGAGCCGGGCGTTCACGGTAACCGATTTCTCGCCCCCCACTCGGGTAAATGCCTTTGAGTCAAGGAACGTGAGCAACTTTGCCTGAAGCGGCTGGGAGAGCTCCCCAATCTCGTTCAGCAGCAAGGTCCCACCTTCGGCCAGTTCCAGGAGTCCTCGTTTTCTTCTGGTTGCGCCCGTAAACGCACCCGCCTCGTGCCCGAAGAGCTCGGATTCCGCGAGCTCGGGTGCGACTGCGGCACAGTTGATCGCATAGAAAGGGTTGCTCGCCCGGGGTGAATGGTCGTGAATGTACCTCGCGAGGTAGTCCTTTCCTGCGCCGCTCTCACCTGTCAGGAGAATGATGCTGTTTGTCTGCGCTGCCATTTGCGCGGCCGACAGCGTGGTCCGCATGGCAAGGGACGGGAATTGTTCGTCCACGAATTTGGTCAGGGTCCCGATCATTTTGCGTTCGGTGATATTTCGGGAAATGCCGAATATTCCCACCACATCGCCTCTTGCGTTGCGCATGGGAACCCTGGTATCGAGGAATGTGATGGGGGAACCCTTTACTGGTCTGGCATGTTCTTCCTCGATGATTTCCCCGGCAAGGACTCGGTTTTCCACTTCGCGCAAATGGTCGCCCGCATCCCGGTCGAATATCTCGGCGTCCGAGCGTCCCACAATCGCGGACGCATCCCGTTCGAGAAGCGCGGCCATGTACGGGTTCACATGAGAGTATCGCAGGGACTTGTCCTTGATAAAGATACAGTCCCTGGCTGACTCGAAGATGGCACGGAACCTCTCTTCGCTGGTTCTCAGGTCGTCTTCCGCTCGAATGCGTTCAGTTATTTCCCGTCGTAGCTGCTCATTGGTCTGCGCGAGTTCCAGAGTGCGTTCCCGGACTCGGCGCTCCAGTTCGTCGTGGGCGCGTTGGAGCGCGATCCGTGCCTCTTCACGTTCCTGGATCAGGCGCTGCTTGGATAGGGCCTGCTCGATGACGGATTTCATGAGGTCGAGATATCTGCCGTCGACGTCCTTGATGACGTAGTCGCTGGCGCCGAGTTTCATGGCTTCCACCGCGACGGTCTCATCTCCTGCTCCGGTTACCATGATCGTGACGGGAAGCTTCTCCTGTTCGGCAAGGACCCGGATCACCTCAATGCCGCTTTGTCCCGGCATCTTGTGGTCCACGACCAGCACGTCATAAGGGGTCTTGTCGCACATGGAGAGTCCTTGATTCCCGTCCTGAGCCACATCCACTCGGTAACCGCTGCGTTCCAGCCGCTTTTGGAAGAGCCTGGCCAAACCCCTGTCGTCTTCCATATACAGGATGCGAGCAGACATTGAGTGGATCATGAAAGACTACTCCGATGGAAACGTGACAATGGAGAAGAAGAGATCAACGTTGCAGATGGCTGCAGCCCGGGATTGCTGAAGTGGACAAATTCTCCCCACATGTTCCTGTTCATCTAAGGGCAACGGGTTGCCCTTTCGCTCCTTGATGGGAGGGTCAAGGTGAAGGCGAAACTTGCCGAACGTGCCAACGCGGGACACGATAGCTGCTTCTTGACTCATTGATCATCCGGGATGTGAGCACACCAAGGACCGGCAATTCCGGTCCGCAGCCCGCGGTTCACGCACGATGAGAAGACGGACGACAGCCATCCCTCAAAGGTACCTGTCCAGTCCCCTCAAGTGTACTGCTCTCCGGGGACCCCGGTCAAGTCGGTAATGGCGTACTCGACCAAATTCCTTGACTCGGGCGAGTGACCGTAGTAAGGGGATGACCCGAATCTGCTCCACTCATACCGGCACCATGACTGAGAGGAAGCGTCATGCCTGTGACGAAGGAAGAGGTCGTCTCCAAGGTGAGGAAGCTCTTCGAGCTGTCCAGATCTCCAAACGAAAACGAGGCCGCACTGGCGCTCGCACGAGCCCGGGAGATGCTTTCCAAGCACCACCTCTCCATGGCTGACCTGACCGTGGAAGAGATGCAGGGGTCCCTCGATGTCACTTCGGCGTCAGTAGAGGCAGGAAAGGTCTTGCGGGTCTGGGTGAAGGCTTTGCTTTACCACGTGGCAAAAGGGTTCGACTGTGAGAATCTCATTCAGCGCCGCTTCAACGCTGCCCCGCTGGTGACGTTCATCGGCACCGCGGAGGACGTGCAGATCGCTTTGGCGGCTTTTCAGTTTCTCTTCAGGGAGCTCACCGGATTGGCTGATAGGGCTTTGCCGGTGCTCAAACGGGAAGCTCGAGGATGGAGTGCCACGTCATTGAGGTACGCGTACCTTGAGGGGGCTGTCACCAGGATCGGAGAGAGATTCCGGGAAGAAACCCGAGCGGTCAGAACGGTCGAGGGAGAAAAGTGCCGGGATCTCGTCGTGGTCAAGGACGACCTGATTCAGCGCTACCTCCACAAGACGTTTCCCGGGATGACGCGGATGCACCATAAGCCTAGAACCGTGAGCGCCCACGCGTACGAAAAGGGGTACCACGACGGCGGAGCGGTCCCTCTTGGCCGGGGTGACGGGACCGGGCCGGAAGCCGTCCGGGTGCCCATCGGCAGGAGAAATTGAGACAGCTTGTGAAAACTGAAAGTTAAGGCCAACGTCAGACAATGCTGTTGTGTTCTGATCCTAACAGATTGACAAACATGGGGATCTTTGGTAAGATCCAAATCGCCTACGCGTGACCTGGATCCGAAGGAGTGACCATGAAACCTCGACTGATGCTTGTCTTGCTCTCACTCGTGGCGTTGTTTGTTGTGGTGGGTGCGCCCTCGGCCGCGGAAAAGGATTATGAGGACCGTTTCATGCGAAGCTATCCTCCGGGGTACCACGGAATGTGGTACAAAGCCGACCGATTCTGGGAAGACATCTCAACTGAAAGGGAGCTCGGAGAGTACTACAGGTGGGACAAATACATGAGCGCGCTCACCGGTATGACCTTTCCGTTCAATCCCGCACCGTTCGACTGGGAGTACGGAGCCGGCAGAAAGTTTAACCTCCCCGACCCGAACGCTAACGACTGGCGGTGAGGCACGTCACAACCACTCCCGTTCGTACACCCAGTGTACGCGTTGAACCGGATGGCAAGAGAGTGAGCCACTGAGACACCAAGAAAGCCCGTTCCGAGGATGGACAGCCTGGGAATTGTTCCGTGGTTTCTTCGTGTCTTGGTGCTTGTGTGGTTTGTTCCCGGTTGGGCAGACAACCGCGCTGGACTGTCACCCCAGGGTCACCGAGTTCCACAGATCGTCCAGTCTGTCGCGTTCGCTCTTCGCACCGTCGGACTCATCGTCCTCTTCCCCATCGTCTGAATCGTCGTCCGCAACGTCAACGAGTCGTCCGTCCTGAGCCAGCGGTGTAAAGGATGAAGCGCCGCTCCATCCGGAAAGGAGCACATGAGTGTGAAAGCCGGACGAGAGGGCCTTGCTCGAGTGCGACAGCCCCCAGATCGACAGCAACAGAGCTGCTGCCCCGAAAACGAGAACCGTGCTACTCATCCTGTTCATGCCTCGTCCTCCTTCATATCTGCGCCCCATCGTGATTCCAGACGGTTATCATTCCCCTGAGCAGTTGGTCGTGTTCGTTGTCTCGCGCACATCCTAGAAACGGAAAGCCATGGAGATCTCGCCGCCTACGACAGGGTTGATCGTTTTGTCGGGTCGTGTGCCGAACGCATTGGCAGAAGTCTGCACGTTCCAGGAAGGCACGGATCTGTCGACGCAGGCATACGTAAACCATTTTCCCGGTTGCCAGTAGCAGAACGTCCCACTGAGCGACCATCCTTCCAAGAGCTGCCATTCAAAGCCCGCGTCAAACTCGTAGCCGAGAGAACGATCGGGGATATTCGGTGCGCCTACGGCTCCGCGGAAATTCCGGGGACCCATATTCCCGTTCACCGGAATGCCATTGAACGCAAGGTCATTAGGACCGATGAAGCCCCAGGGGTATCCGTGGGAGGTTCTCTCAGCCCAAAAGGCAGTGCCGAACAGATTCAAGTTTGCGGCCACCGCATAATCAAGCCTCGCCGCTACCGTAGACGCGTCCCGCACATAGCCGTCGACGGTGAGGTTGTACGCTCCGAGACCCGAGCCATACACATAAGAAAACATATACGCGTAAGGGCGGAATACACTGAAATTTGACAGAAACCGGTCATAGGTCGGATGCCACAGAAACGCGGCTTGCTGCTTGCCTATGAGCATGCCGTTCCTTCTGTCGGGACCGGGCTGCCACGCATAGAACAACGTCGTCTTCGCAGGACCGGTCGAGAGGCCGATTTCAGTCATGAACCTCCACTGCTCGATGTCCCGCGCATTCGTACCCATGGCCTGCGCCCTTTGACCCTGAAACCGGTCGGTCCAATAGAGCCACGCGGCCTCGGCATTGCACGATAGGCGCCCGTTCTGGTATTTGAGAAACGATGATCCGTGAAAGATCTGCGTGTCTTGAGCGCTGAACTGATTAGGCCCCAACAGGGCTTCCGGACCGATGTGAAAATCTCCGTAAACACCCAGTACGCCTACCTGAAGCCCTCCTGATGCATAGGTCACAAACCCCAGCAGGTCACGGGAAAAGTCACCGGAAAAGTCGGCACGGTTGAAATGCTGGAATCCGCCTAAATCATACGGGTCCTGATAACCGGGCGGCACTCCGACCACCGTGTACGTCGACGGCTGTGGCGAGGACCCTGCAAATCGCCAAGGGTGAAAGCCGAATCCAATCTTCAGGGGGCCGTACGGGGCGACAAAAGTGAGTGATTCCGTGCTCGCGCTGTCCGAGCCGTCGTACTGCAAGCCGGTACCGAAAAGCCACCGCCTCTTTCCTACGCCGAAAGCTCCCCATGGCGTTTGCGCGGTCACCCAAAACAGGGTCCACTTTCCTTCACTGATCGCAGTCTCTGAGCCAAGCGCTCCCTGAGTCCAGTAATCGTTGTCACCGGTAGGATCTCCGTACATACCGATCCGGTATTGCGCCTGCACCCTTATGGCTTCGTTGATCTTCAGCGTGGGCCAGAACTTCACCCACATGGCGGACCATCCCGCATCCGCGCTGGAGGCAAAGTCCTTATCGAGTATCCCCTCCCCCTCCCAGAAATTCAGGTTCGCGGTGGTCGTTCCCGCTCCCTTGTCCACGCCGTAGGGCCCGAAAAACCCGCTGTGTCCGAGTTGGCTGAACCGCACGGAATACCAGTTGACCTGCCCTTCCATCTGGAATTCCCACGCAGAAGCGGCAGGCACAAATATTGGGAACACGAGGAAAATGAACAGACAACCAAGTTGCACCCTCTTTCCCATGTCAATAATCCTCCCGAAATCATTTCAAGGATTCCCGCATGGCCTGCGGAAGTGCAGAAGGAGGCATCCTGCTGCCCTCCGAGCTCACATTCGGAAACACCAGCACATAATTCACAAGGCTTCTTCGCTGTATTAGATTCATCTAACACAGTCTGCGCCTTTTGTAAAGCGAGACATTCTGCTATCTTACAAGGCGCGTGCCATAGTCGCGCGCCTTGAAATTCGCGGGACCGTGAAAGTAGACACAAACCCACTCCGCCGTCCCTCAACCACCAGGCGAGAGGGCTTGCTATTCCCCTCCCTTGATGGGAGCGGTTAGGGGAGGGTGAAAGTTCCCGCAATTCTCAACGCGTGGCACTTTACCTTGGTGACGCTCACCGAAATTCGCGGGATTGGGCAAGTGGCACTCCCCCACCCTTCCCTATGCCCGCCAGGGGAGAGAGTCGACTATTCCCCTCGCCTCGTGTGAGGGGGGAGGGGGCTAACTGCCCGAAATGTCGAATTCCGCTGTCCCCAAGTTGGGGCCTATGGGGGCAAACCCCACTACATTCCTGGTCGGGACAACCCTGCGGCTTGTTGCATCAGTGAGTGCAGTTCCCCGACCGCGACTCGCGCGCATTCCCGGTCATTGATGTGGGCGCTCACCTCGAGCACCCTGACTCTGGGGCTGAGTCGAGCCTTCAGTTCATATACGAAAACCGCATTGATCTCCGGAGCGAAGTACGGACCACCAGGGGCATCGGCCTTGGACCAGCCGTGCAAAGGCAAGATCACCGTGGCGGGGTGAGCGGATCTGTTCAGCTTGTCCGCCACGAGAACTGCCAGGGCACGGAGATCGTCTGCAGACGTTCTGACAAAAGACCGAAAATCATGCGCGAGGAACTGCCGCTGCCTGAGTCCTTCTGGAACGTGCTCTATGGAGGTGCATTCAAAGGCTATCATGTCCAGCCCCCCGGGGAGGATGACGTGGGGAACTCCTTTTCTGCCGGGCGTTTCGAGTCTGTCGCGCCCGATTCTTCCGCAATACCCGTGGTACATCTGATCCGCGAATTCGTGCAGTGCCAGATCCAGGACTCCCTGAATCGCACCCTGGTCGACGAGATCCTCCATGGCAACGCTCCCGGAACCGATGGCATGGAAAGGCACCACCTCGTACCCGAGGCCTGCGAGCATTTCCCTAGAGATCGACGCGCACTCGTTCAACGGGCCGAACGACGTGAGCCCCACGACCGGCCTCTCCGACACCGGAACCGCGGGGCTGCGGACCATGCCTACAATGGCTCCTGCCGCGTCGGCCAATATCTTTCGCGTCATGAAGTTCAGACCGGCGAGATCGGCCACCGAGTGCATGACGGTAATGTCCTTGCTTCCGATCACGGGGCTCATGTCCCTTGATGCCACTGTGGATACGATCAGCTTGGGAATCCCGGTCGGCAACGCACGCATGATCCCTGCCGTGATGTGCGTGCCGGTTCCGCCGCCGAGTGCAATGACCGCGGTGAATTCGCCTCGATTGCTCCGTTGCTTGAGCACTGCCGCTCCCCCCTGCATCATGGTCTTCACTGCGTAGCTTCTGTCGTGGCTTTCGAGAATCGCGGCGGGTGTCGTTTCTGCGCCGGCAGCGACCTCCGCCCGGGAAATGTCAGGTACGAGCACTTCCTGAGCAAAAACCCCCACGTCCACTATGAGCGTGCGGCAACCCTGCGAGTGGATAAGATCAGCCAGATATCGGATCTCCAGGGCCTTGGTGTCGAGAGTGCCGATCACGGCCACGGTCTCGGGCATGAACACCTCCTGCTCAGCGGTTTATCAAGAGGCGGCTGGGAGCCGCAATCTTCCGTCGGGTTCACCGGGGAGACGATGCGACATCGGTGTTTTCAATTGCTCAATTGATTCTGGGTATAGTAGGATAGGATGTGGCATCGGACCGACGCACACACTTCCCGATCTGAAGCTGCAAGGGGGTTCCATTGCCGATTCCGCCCTTACGACTGTGGCCAAGAGTGGCCGTGACCGTGCTGGTGACCTTGGGGGCAACCCTTATACAGGGCCCGGTCATGATCATCGTCGGAATGCTGGGGTACCGCGGCCTGTTCAACTGGAAAGTATCCAGGGTCTGGGCCTGGGCGATCTCCAAGGGTCTGGGTATGTCCGTCACATTGAACGGCGCGGAACACTTCGAGAAAGGTCGGTCCTACATTCTTGTCCCGAACCATCAAAGCAATGCGGATATCATTGCGCTGCTCGAGAGCATTCCGGTGCCCTTTCACTGGGTGGTGAAGGAGTCTCTACTGAAGATACCCTTGTTCGGACCGTCAGTTGCCGCGAGCGGGGCAATTTCGGTCAATCGTTCCGACAGTCGCCAGGCGGTTGAGCAACTCCGCAAAGGGTCCAACAAGCTCAGAGACGGGTGGAGCATCCTGATCTACCCGGAAGGAACCAGGACCGCCGACGGAAACCTGCAGCCATTCAAGAAAGGCGCATTCCGGATGGCAATCAGCACGGGTATTCCTCTGCTGCCCATCACGGTCAACGGTGCGTTCAAGATTCTGCCCAAGCACACGCTGAATGTCCGAGGAGGGCACGTCACCATCACCGTGAGTGCACCTATTCAAACCGAGGGACTCACCGAGGACGCGCTGCCGGAACTGATGGAAAAGACACGGCAAGCCATTCTCACGCATTTCGATCCCGACTTCGATCCGTTCGGGAAGAACTGCGCATAATCGTTACGCAACGGGGTTGAGGTCACTCCTCGGATTCCAAGTCCTCCAGTGGGTCTCGTCCGTGTTTTCTGATGAAGCTCTCGACCGCGGTTCGGTAAGCCTCTTCCGGAGACCCGGTGGTCCGTCTGGATGCGAGTTCCTCTTCCAGAGCCAGTTTCGCTTTGGCAAGAACTCGGCCGTCCCCTTCGCCTGCTGCCCGATCGACCCATTCGAGGGCTCTCAGGATGTCTGACTTGTTCACTGGAACACCCCCTTGATTCTTAAGTCTTCGATTGGACCAATGCCGGAACCAATGGAACCGTCCATGATCCGGTTACCCGCGGTCTGATCGGACTCGCTCTGCGGGTGCCGCTACGAAATGCACAGGGTGCACGGTCAAGATCAATTTTTACAGGACCAGGCCCCACTTGTCAACCTGGCGAAAGCTCCCGAGGCCCCAATGGTGGCGGGCCGCCATGTTGTGCAGCGGAATCAAGAGCCATGGCAATCGGATTCTTGCCGCCGGCGACCAGCGGCAGCCGCCCAATCTCAAGTGGATGGGGGTCCGGGGCGTTTTTCAAATCGCCTCGTCGCCCAGAATTCGCATTCCCACAGGAAATCCCTTATCCCCCGGAATCTTTCTTTCCACTCCACCTCTTCACGGGATAATCGCCACGTGAGCGCCTTCGGAAACGATCGTGGCGCCGAGCGTGATGACCTTTTCTCCGACTTTCAGGCCGTCTGTGACCGCGACCTTGTTCGCAAACACCTTCCCGATGGCCACTCGTCGTCCTGCTGCGCGCTGTTTTCCGCTGTCCTGCGCGATGGTGAAGACCATGTACCCGTGAGGGTCTCCCGGAGGCCTCACCACTGCATTGAGCGGCACGACCGGGAGAGGATTGTCGGCCGTACTGCCGCCGAGCTGAACCGAGGCTATCATCCCGTCTTTGAGTTGCAGCCCCGGATTGTCGACGGTAATCTCCACTTGAAATACGCGGCTTCTCGGGTCCGCGGAGGGAGAAACCGCAGTGACGAACCCTCGGAATTCTCTGTTATGAAGGGCCTCGACGGATACTTTCAGCGCATCGCCCCGCTTCACTTCCCGCAAGAGGTAGTCAGGAACTCCGAATACCGCCTTCACGGAACCAAGGTCCGCGAGGACAAACGCTCTGGTTCCTGGTGCCACCAAGGTCCCCCGTTCGAGGAATCGATCCACCACCAGCGAATCCAGTGGCGACCTCAGCACAGTGTCCTGCAACTGAATGGTGGCCTCTTCCACTTGAGATTCCGCCCCCTTGGCTCGGGCTTTGGTCACGTCGAGTTTCTCCTTGGCCTTATCGAACAGGTCCTTCGCGACCACATTCTGCTCAAGGAGACGCTCTGCCCTATCGAACTCACGGGTGGCCTGCGCAAGAGAGGCTCGCGCTTCCTCCAGTGCTGACCGGGCATGATTGAGTTTCGCCAGGTAGTCGCTGTCCCTCAGGCGAGCCAGGACCGTTCCTTTTGCCACCCGATCTCCCTTCTGCAGGTCGTGGATTTTCCCGTCAGGGCCTGCAGGCTGTAGGATCGCGTCGACATATCCCCCCACCTTAAAGGCGAGGTTAACCTGTTCCCTCGGCGCAAGAGTCGCGGAGTACCGCAAACCCGCTTCGGATTCGGCTGGTTCCACGGCTATCACTTTAACGGGGATCGGAGGCTTCTCAAATGGGGGTTTCTGCGCGCAACCCTGAAAAATCAGGCTCAACGCACAGATCGCCAATGCCGCGGCCCAGTCCCTTGGTAGAGCACACATGTGTGACACGTCCTTGCGTCCCGAGAAGCGGCTGGGAGCCGCAACGAAAATTCGCGGCGGCCTTTCTCGGTCCGCATGCAGACCGAGGGCGGGGCGAGTCGGTTCCACTCCGCCCGAGACAGGCATTTTGGGCACTCCTGAAGCCGCTGAGCCGAAGACTTCATCTCGGCAGAAGGAGAAGTTGAACGTTATCAATGAGAAGAACCTGAGCCATTGTGGTGCAGAACTCGGCGTCATTGGGGGCTCCTCACCTTCGTGAATCCGCGGGAGTGGTTGCATCAAGTGTCGCGGTGAATGTGCCTCAATCCCGTTCCAATGACAAGGAATCTCTTGGTGGTGGTGCGTCGGGGTCAAAAAAAAGAGTTGTATTAGCTTGGTATGTAATGTAATTAGCTGTCGGGAGCAATTTGGTATGTAAGGTGTTACGCTCAAATGCCGCAGATAATTATTGTAATTACCGCGATTCTGATGTGCTTGCTGCTTGGCCGGCCCGCGGCGGGCCTCACTCCCACAATCTCCGGCACTCCAGTGTCACCCCCCGCGATGTCGGGCCCGGCATCGACAGGCCCGCTCGACAAGGAGATGCCGGGGATTTCAAACAAATACTCGCCGCTCGTCTTCCCGCCGATCTTCCGGGCCGAAACGAGGGTACGCTCCGTTTTCACAAAACTGTCGGGCACGGTGCGCAACACGTCGACAGATTTTTCGAGGAGTCTGGTGGGGGACCTGGGGTACGAAGACCAGGGGATTGTCGTTGAATTCATGGCCCGGGCCCAGGCCAGCCGTCTCTCTCTGCGAGCCCACTACGACATGTATTTGAGGACCTATCGAGGAACCGTAGGGACATACGACTGGCCGGGTTTCCGCGTCGGCGCGGAAGTCGATCTCGTCTCTTCCGCGTCCACACGATTCGGCGTAGATATGGATTTCTATACGAGCCGGCCTTCTTTCGGGCCGGTTGTGACGGACGTCGGCTCTGCGATCATAGTGGGGCCTCGTCCCGTGACGGCCGGTGTATACTTGTGCTACAATCCGGCCGATTGCGGAACCGTCGGATGGTCGCTGGAAGCACGCGCGCGGCGGTCTACCAGAACCGGAACCCGGATCAATGAGCTGGAACTCGCAGTGGGCTTGAAATCCCCGGAAATGGTACTGGGAACGGTGAGCGTGAGAGGCGGGATTCGTTACACGGATATGTCGCTGGTGTCGGACCCGTTTGAGGCTAATGTGCAGTGGTTGGGGATATTTGCAGACCTGGTCTATTTGTATTGATTCCCCAGACGAAAGTCCCCGGAATTCGCGCCGGGCCCTCAACGTGAACTCACCTTATTCTCACACAGCGCTCATAATTCGCCCGGATACTGAAGTCCGCCACGCGTGACCGCAGCCACAGACAATTCGCGGCACCTCCGGCCGCACGGGAAAGGTTCCGCGCAGAGTGCGCCGTGTGCGCCGGGCGATTTTCTCAAGTCTCCAGAGTAGTGAAATGCCTAACCAAAAGATCCTCGTGGTCGATGATGAAGAAGATATCTTAGAATTGGTCAAATACAATCTGACAAAGGAAGGATTCCTCGTAACGTGCGCGGGTAACGGGGAGCAAGCTCTCTCGCGGGCCGCAGAACTGCTGCCGGACCTGATCATCCTGGATCTCATGCTCCCCGGGATCGACGGGTTGGACGTGTGCCGTCGCCTGAAACAAGGGGAGAAGACCAGAAAACTCCCCATCATCATGCTGACCGCAAAAGGCGAAGACGCGGACGTGGTCGCCGGCCTGGAATTGGGAGCGGACGACTATGTGATCAAACCGTTCAGCCCGCGGGTGCTCCTAGCCAGGATCAAGGCCGCGCTGCGACGAACCGGGGGCGAAGAACCGTCGGATCAGGACTCCATACGCCGGGGCGACATCACCATCAACCCCTCCAGGCACGAGGTCCTTGTGCACGGGGAACGGTCCGAGCTTACGGCCACGGAGTTCCGGATACTCCACTTCCTGGCGAAACGACCCGGGTGGGTGTTCACCAGGGAACAAATCATCAACGCGGTGAGAGGTCACGATTACCCGGTAACCGAGCGCTCCGTGGATGTGCAGGTCGTGGGACTGCGAAGAAAACTCGGCCAGGCAGGGGACTGCGTGGAAACGGTCCGCGGGGTAGGATACCGCTTCCGGGAGTAAATTATGGGGTGGAACCGGAGTCTCCTGTGGCAAGTGTTCCCGTCTTATGTGCTGGTCATCGTGGTGTCTCTCCTCGTGGAGGGATATCTGGCCAAAAAATTGATCGATGATGTCAGCCGAGCGCAGACGGTGGAAGACCTTACATCCAGTGCCGTGTTCGCGGCCAAGCTGTTCGACGGACGCCTTTCTCCTGCCCAGGCGCAATCCCCAGACACTCTGTGCAAGGAATTGGGATCCGCCATACGCGCAAGGATCACCATAATAGACGCGAAAGGTCAGGTGCTTGGCGAGTCCGAGACTGATCCCGAACGGATGGAGTCTCACGTGGGTCGGCCGGAGGTGAGAGACGCGCTCCAGGGTAGGGTAGGTGCTTCGGAGCGATACAGCTTCACCCTCGGAAAGACGATGACTTACGTGGCAGTCCCGGTCGAAAAAGAGGGGCGGACGGCCGGCATCGTGCGCGTCGCTGCTGAAACCAGGCAGAGGTCGCATATTGTGGGACGCTATTTCGAGCAACTCGCGGTCGTGGGGGTGTTGATCGCGCTTCTTGCCGCAGGGCTGAGCTTCTACATCTCATATCGAGTGAGCAGGCCGGTCAGAGAGATGGCGCTGGGAGCGCGGAGATTCTCCCAGGGAGATCTTTATTACCGGCTGGAACCCGCAGGCTCAGAGGAGTTCGCCGCCCTGGCTGAAGCCATGAACCGTATGGCGGAACAACTCAACGACCGAATTGCCGCGATCACCCGTCAGAAGGTCGAGCTTGAAACCATCCTCTCGGGCATGGTCGAAGCGGTCTTTGTGGTCGATCCGGAGCAGCGTCTTGTCCGGGTCAACCGAGCGGCAGAACTGCTGTTCAGTATCACCGCCGGGCGCATCCAAGGCAAGCGCTTCCACGAGATCGTCAGGAACACTGATCTGCACAAATTCGTCTCCCGGACTCTTGACTCCCAGCACCCATTGGAGGCGGAAATCGTATTCCTGGGGGATCAGGACAGGTTTCTCCAGGCGTACGGGTGCCCGCTGGAGGGTTCGCAAGGCAAAAAGACCGGAGCGCTTCTGGTGCTCCACGATGTGACCCGTCTCAAGAACCTGGAGAAGATGCGGCGAGATTTCGTCGCGAACGTCTCCCATGAGCTCAACACTCCTGTCACTTCCATCAAGGGATTTCTGGAGACGCTGCGAGAGGGTGCGCTCAGGGAGCCTGAGAACGCGGAGCGTTTCCTGGATATTGCGATCAAACACACGGATCGGCTCGGGCGGATCATCCGGGATCTGTTGAGTTTGTCGCGGATCGAGCGGGATACCGAAAAAGGGGAAATCGCACGTGAAAACGCTCCTTTGGGGCCGCTCGGAGAAGCAGTGTATCGTGCGTGCGGCGAGTCGGCCGCAGCCAAGGGGATATCGCTCGATTTCCAGTGTCCCGCGAATCTGGAGGGAAAGGTGAACCTCACCCTCCTTGAACAGGCCCTCGTGAATCTGGTGGACAATGCGATCAAGTACAGCGGGCCCGGGAGCGCGGTATCGGTGACGGTCGCACAAGCCGACGGAGAGATTGCCATACGAGTGCAGGACCAAGGCTGCGGAATCTCAAAGGAACATCTCAGCCGGCTATTCGAACGCTTCTACCGGGTCGACAAGGGTCGAAGCAGAAGAGAAGGCGGTACAGGTCTGGGTTTGGCTATTGTGAAACACATCGTGAATGCTCATAATGGAAGAATTACCGTGGAGAGTCTCCCGGGCCGAGGAAGCACGTTCACGGTGTATATACCTGCGGCGTCATAGGAGCACAGCATGCGTACGAGGTTGCAGAGGGAGATCGACAGGTTGAAATCTCGCATAGTCTCTCTCGCCACACTGGTGGAAGAGCGTTTCAAGATGGCGGTCAAGGCCGTGGAATGCAGGGACGTGGAACTGGCCGTGAAGGTTCTCGAAGGCGACCGGGAGATCGACAGGTTCGAGGTGGACGTGGAAGAGGACGGGCTCAAGATCCTGGCGCTTCACCAGCCGGTGGCTGATCACCTGAGGTACATCATTGCCGTGATCAAGCTCAACAACGATCTGGAGCGTATCGGCGACCTGGCGGTCAACATCGCCGAACGCGTCATCGCCATCGGCGGCAAGAACGCAATCGCCATTCCGTTCGATTTCTACAGCATGTGCCAGAAAGTGCAGGAAATGCTCGACAAGAGCCTGGACGCGCTGGTCAACAAAGACCTGGCCCTGGCATACGAGGTCTGTGCCGCAGACGACGATGTGGACGCCATCAAGAAAGCCGCGCAAAACCAGTTTCTTGAGGAGGTCCGTAACCATCCCGACAGAAGCGAAACCCTTCTGCACCTGTTTCTCACGTCACGACACCTCGAGCGCATCGCAGACCATTCCACCAACATCGCGGAAGATGTCATCTACATGATCACAGGAGAGATCCACCGCCACAGGGGTCACCCGGCGCCATACGACGGAACCTGACACGAAGACTGATACTCAGGCCGGTGCCCGGCGTTACGGGTGGGATAGTATCTTCATCCTTCGGTGTGCCCGCGGTCACGGTAGTTTTGCAGAACCACCAGGACCGCGGACGGCCACAACCAAGGATGAAAATCCTGCCCCACGCGAGATTCGGGAGCAGCAGACCTTCTCCGCGGCGACCAGCGGGAGCCGCCGTATCCCAGGAGTTCCCATGAAAGTCCTCCGGGGGAAACCCTTTTGCAAAAGGGTTGTCCCCCG
>JBFMAA010000079.1:0-27479 GCA_040755955.1 Thermodesulfobacteriota bacterium | reverse complement strand
GTTTAATTTTTTTTTTTAAATAACTCCCCCCCCCCGGAAATCGCATTTTCTGATAAAGGGTTTCCCCCGGAGCACTTTCTGAACAAATGCCGATCAGGAGGTCACACGACATGACTTGGAACAAAGATACCGTGCTCGAACTGAGCGCCCGATTCACGCTGAGCAGAATACTGATCTCCGCGGCGGAGATCGACTTGTTCTCCAAACTCAAGGACGGCCCAAAGACGGTCGAGCAACTGTGCGCAGACGAAGGATGGTCCGAAAGGGCCCTCAGGATACTCCTCGATGCGCTCGCGGCTCAGGAGCTTGTGCGCAAGGCTGATGACGGGACCTATTCGCTCGATGCGTCGCTGGTTCCCGCACTGACAAAAGACTCGGCGGAGTCGATCCTGCCGATGCTGCTCCACAGGGGAAGCATGTGGAAGACCTGGTCCAATCTCACCGAGATCGTCAAGAACGGCAAGAGCCCCGACCCGAACGCCTTCGAAGCCCGACCTCGGGAGCAGATCGAAGCGTTCATCGGAGCCATGCACGTCATAGGGAGAGATCTGGCCGACAAGATAGCCGATTCCGTAGACCTGAGCCCCTTCACCCGAATGATCGATGTGGGAGGAGCCTCGGGAACTTACACCATCGCGTTCCTCAGAAAGGCGCCCCATCTCAACGCGACGCTCGTGGATCGTCCGGAGGTGGTCGAGATGGCACGCACACGCCTCGCCCGTGAGCAACTCCTCGACCGGGTGAAGCTTGTAGGCCTCGACTTTCAGAACGATCCTCTCCCCGCCGGACATGACCTGGCCCTCGTGTCCGCGATCATCCACCAGAACGACAGTGAAGAAAACCGCGTGCTCTACCGCCGCATCCACGACTGCCTGATCACCGGCGGCGCGATCCTGATCCGGGACCACGTGATGGACCCCTCACGCACCACTCCGGTCGATGGAGCCGTCTTCGCGGTAAATATGCTGGTTGCCACGCCGGGCGGCAACACCTACACCCTCGAGGAGATCACGGAAGACCTGCAGTCCACGGGGTTCACGGACGTGCGCCTGATCAGAAGCGGCGAACGTATGGATCACCTCGTCATGGCATCCAAGGCCCGGTAGCCTTGTCGTTGAAATGCGAATTCCGGGGGAAGCGGCGTTTAGACGAACGCCCCTTTCACCAGGAAATTCTGAAATACCGGTCACTTGTCCTCGGTTGCATGATCACCATGGTTCTGAGCGACCACTCAATTCCAAAACCACCACCACCGGGGGGCAGGCACAACCACGGGTGAAGATGCCACCCCATGGGAGTTGTGCGCAGTTGACCTCCTCCGCGGCGACCATCGGGAGCCGCACTATTCCAAGAGTTCCTATGAAAGTCTCCCGGGGGAAACCCTTTTGAAAAAGGGTTGTCCCCCGGAAATCCCTTCTTCAGAAAAAAAGGAGGGGCCGAATGACCCCTCCCACTTCACTAGCATTTATGGAGAGCCGGAGGACACGATGCACCGGGCAGCGTACTATTCACTTTCTTCCTGATGCTGTTTCCCGGCTCCCTTGAGCCCTATCAGAGTGGTGCTTCCGCTGGACCAATACTCCAGCCTGCCTTCCTGCACCATCTTGTTGACGAGGTTCTTCACGTCTCGGGGTTTCATCTCCGGCAGGATCTTGTAAAAATCCTTCAAGTAGAACTTCGTCTTGGCTCCGCTCTTCTTGGTAAGCTCGTCAAGTATTGCCTGTTTGGCTTCTTCGTCGGTCATGGACAGCTCCTTTGTGCCCGACCCACCTAGAATTTGAACTGGGTGCTTTGTCTCCAGGTGGTGTAAGCGAATCGATAGTCATCAATTAGGTGATGGGTGAAGGGGAGGCCGGTCTTCTCGAAGAACCTTTCCCAGCCGATTCGCTCGGCCCATTCGCCGATTCGCTCGTACTTGTTGGCGTCCTTTGCGTACACCTCGATGATGCTCTTCACGGCATTGACCGTGGTCGGCCAACGAGGAGGTTCATTGGGGATGAACGGGATCACGACCTTGGAGAACTTCGGCTTGCTTACCCTGTTGGAGATCTTCCCGCCAACGAGTATCGCGATGCCGCTGCCCACTTCATCCGCGAGAGGCATCGCGGCGCACATGGTGTAGCAGTTGCCGCAGAACATGCAGCGCTCAGCGTTGACGGTAAGGCTTTTGAGACCCGATTCGGTCTTGGCAGGCTTGATGGCCGCGGTCGGGCACGCTGCGATGGCTAGGGGGAGTTCGCAGAGTTTGTCGATCCACTCATTGTCGATCATGGGTGGTTTGCGATGGATTCCGAGGATCGCGATGTCGGAGCAGTGCACCGCGCCGCACATGTTGAGGCAGCAAGCCAGAGCGACTCGTACCTGCGCGGGGAGGCGCATGTTGCCGAATTCCTCGAACACACCGTCCATGACCGCCTTCACGACGCCGGAGGCATCGATCGCGGGGGTATGGCAGTGTACCCAGCCCTGGGTGTGCACGATGTTGGTGACGCCCGCACCGGTTCCGCCGACGGGGAACTTGTGTGAACCCGCGGAGAACTTCCTGTTCTTGAGGTCATCCACCAGGGGCTTGACCTTGGACTCTGCGTCGACCATGAACTCGATGTTGTTTCGGGTGGTCCAGCGGAGATACCCGTCGCAGTACTTATCCGCGACGTCGCAGGCTTCCTTGATGAGCTCCACGCTCATGAGACGGGCCGCGCCGACTCGCACGGTGAATACCTTGTCTCCTGATTCGGCCACATGCACCAGCACGCCCGGCTCAAGGATTTCATGGTACAGCCACTTGCCCTTGTTTTTCTCGATGACCGGCGGAAGGAATTCCTTGTAGTACCGAGGACCTATATCGGTAATCCTGTCCTTCAAAGGATCATTGGGGTCGTAAGGCATATTCTAACCTCCCTCTACCTCTGGTGTTTCGCACGGTAATCAGCGATGTCACGCGTCCAGCCGCCTTCCACTTCGTCTTCACGCCAGAAGATGTAGGGGTTGGATCTGGGTTCGCTGACCATCCTCGGGTCCGGTTCGATCTCGAGGACCTGGATAAGCTTCTGGAGAGTCTGGCGCTGCATGAGCTCACCAATGCGCTCACGGTTCTTGCCTTCTTCCATCCACCAATCCCAAGCCTTCTCGATGATGTCTTTGATCTCAGAGAACGGCGGCTCCATGGGCACGAACGGGACGATCAGAGTTCCGAGCTGTGCGCCTTCGAGAATCGGGGCCTTCGCGCCCATCAGGACAGAGGCTCCGGTTTCGGTGCCGGGGCGCAGTGCTCTGGGCATCACGTTGAGACAGTGCATGCAGCGAGTGCATTCCTTGTTGTTGATCTTGAGGCTCTTGCCGTCCCAAGCCATGCAGCCTGTGGGGCAGAGGTTAATCACTTCCTTCTCGATGTTGAATTTGCCCCAGTCCCTGTTGCGGTGCGCGCCGCCGTTGGGAAGGACGTCGCCGCCCACATACGCGGCCACTGCCGACTGGTCGATGCGGATGTCATCTTTCCAGGTACCGATGAAGGACATGTCGGACCGAGCGATCGAAGCCACGCACCCGTTGGGGCAGCCGTCGAACTTGAACTTGAACTTGTACGGGAATGCCGGTCGATGGAGCTCGTCCTGGTACTCGTTGGTGATCTGATGGCAGGCCTCTTGCGTGTCGTAGCAGGCCCACTCGCACCGGGACTGACCAAGACAGCACTCCGGAGTCCTGAGGTTCGAGCCGGAACCCCCGAGGTCCTGATTGAGTTCATGGGTCATTTCATAGAAGAGCAGCTCGAGATTATCGGTGGTGGTGCCCAGAAGCACTATGTCGCCTGTCGAGCCGTGCATATTGGTAAGGCCGCTTCCGTATTTTTCCCAGAGGGCCATAAGCTCGCGCAGGAACTTGGTGGTGTAGAATTTGCTCGACGGTTGGTTGACTCGGACGGTATGGAAATGAGCAACACCGGGGAATTGTTGCGGCTGGTCGCAGTAACGACCGATGATTCCGCCACCGTACCCGAAAACACCCACGATACCGCCATGCTTCCAATGGGTAACCTTGTCGTTGTAGGTGAGCTCAAGGATACCCAACAGGTCGTCAGGGGCTGCTTGAAGCTTTTGTTTTCCAGTTGCGGCTTGCTGCTTGATATCGGAAACAAAGCTTGGCCACGGGCCCTTTTCCAGGTCATCAAGCATGGGAGTGTTGTGTTTTCCCATTAAGCTTCCTCCTCTCTAAACTTGTGCGATCAAAAGAGTGCACATTGTCAGCCAATTTGCTGATCATTATCGCTGATCCGGGAATGGAACACTCCCGGCAAACAGTTATATTCGTCCTAGCGTGCGCTGGGATGGGCGGCTCCAATTTACCAGGTGGGTTAAAGGCCGAAAATGTACACGGCCCCGAAGAAAAGATCGGTGGAGTGTAATTCGGAATACAGTGGAAAGTCAAGAAAAAACCCCGGACATCCGCGGCGGGAACGGCTACAATATTCCGGGAGAATCTCCCAGGTTTTGGTCGCATTCACGGGACTCGGCTTTCTCATTCCGGTTGCCGCGGGATCCGACCGATTCGCAGGCCGGCAGGCCCAAGCCGCAAGATGAGGCTCCACGGGCATGCACCTCGCTACCGGCAACCGCCATATCCGGGACCCCATGGAGGCATCGCGTCATGACCCGCACAAGGCTTACCGATTACCGGTTCTTATACGTCGGCCCGCACGGTGAACAGATTTCGGAACCTGAGCATATGCGAGCGCGCATTCCTGTCCGCAGACCGGGCTCCCGCGCGGATACATCCGACGGACCCACTTACTCGGACTACTTCCATGCGATAAGGGCAGTCCTGGAAGCGCATCGGGAGGAGCTCCTGCAAGCCCTCTCCGCCAAGACCGGCTGCGAGGAGGATTCCATCGCGCAGATCGACATCGTGAGCGAAAAGCACGGCAGCGACTACCATCCCGCGAGGATTCGAGTACGTTCCCGCGAAGCCAATTGCGCGTTCGTCATGAACGTCGCGCTGACCGAGAGGGGAAAAGCACGTCTGGGACAAGAATTCCGTCTGCTCAGACGCTTCCGAGACTGTTTTTCGCGGAGTTTCCTTCCCGAGGTCTACTTCGAGGCACAGGATTGGGAGATCTCGTCGGACAAGCCCCACGGGATGTGCATGTTCATGGGCGAGTGGTTCGACGAGTACCACGAATTCCACCTCAGCCGGGGGCAGGACGGCAAGTGCGACGAGGTTGCGGTGTGGGACTTTCGACGAGGCGTCCGGCGACTTTCCGAGCATGAGCGCAATGAGCTGTACCGTCAGACCGCGTATGTGCTCACCTACTATTACAACGTCAACACGTTCGAGGAGGTGTACCCCTGGCACCACGCGTCCGGTGATTTCGTCCTTCGACAGGTCGGGGACGCTGTGGACGTGAAGTTGGTGACCGCCAGGCAGTACGCACCGAGGGTCGAATACCGGGAAGACGGGCCTGAACACCGTGTCGAGGCGCTTTGGCTATTCCTCGCGAACCTGACCTTGCGAAACAGGCTGGATCGCGTCGATGGAGTGGGCGACACGGCTCTGGCGGGCGAGTACTCGGTGTATGCCACACTCAACGGGTTTGCCCGGGCCCTTGACACCCAGTCTGAGGAAGGAAGGGTAAGCGCGCAGCTCCTGGGGGAGTTCGAGGCTCAGGCGCGGGAGATGTCTCCCGCGGAGCTGGCAAGGATATTTGCCTTTGTGGTTTCTTCGTACCCTGAGGACGCGCCGGAGATCTCGCTGGTCGGTGAACATCTGATCGATCACGTGTTTCACGTGTTCCGAGGGCTACAACGAGGAATCTTCGCGGCCCGAGGAGGCGTCGAATCCTAGGGTCAGTCTCGGAACAACCGTGCCGATCCGATAGCCTCGTCACCCCGCGACCGGCACAACGAACACTGAGAATGCAACTCCCCACCGGGAATCCCTGCACCGCCCGTTGGTGGTGGCGACCGGCGGGAGGCGCCCTATCCCAGGAGTTCCCATGACAGTTTTCCGGGGGAAGGAACTTCTTGCAAGAAGTTCCTTCCCCCGGAAATCGCATCCGAATAAGAAGCCTGCCGTCCGCTACTGAAGGTTTGCCGCTGATCTTCGAGGCTGGAGGCCGGTTGGTCCTGCTGATCGTTTCTTGCCGGCTCCTCCCCATTGGAGGCGCTTTGGGCCGTTTTGCACGGAGGTGATGGTGGATTCATCCCCTTTGGGTGGTGCGTGTTCCGCGGCAGCCGCAGGGCTCTCGGGTTCCTGAAAGCCGTATTCTCGAATGGCCTTGGCCCCAGGACCCGGAGGACCTGGGGTCGCGGACCCAAAACCTCGGACCGTTCTTGTCAGGGTGCCGCCGAGAATCTGACGGCGGGTGCTCTTTCGGCTTATGATGGTCCCCGGCGGCGGCATGAATGAAGGATGGGCAAGGTCCATGCCGGAGCATTTCCAGATGTACAAGTACGCGTCCACGAGACCGTTGATCATGTCGTTGTACATATTGTTGTAATCCGTGTCCGTGAGGACTATCTTCCGCTCATGCTTTGACGGAGGCCGGAACATGGCAAAAGGATCCTGCTTCATGTACACCGGATACGCGGCGTTTCGCACCCTTCGGAGTTCAGGCATGGTGTCCGCGTTCCTGAGCCGTTCCATGAGTTCGCCGAGTGAGTGGAAGTCTCCATAGCCGTCGTAGTAGACCCAGAGGTCGAAAAGGTTGTCGGCAACGGCTTCCTCGAAGCTCCTCATCGTTCTCTCGAGGTACTCCAGGTCCGGTAAGTCCGGGATTTTTCGCATGATAATCGAGAACGCAATCATGCCAAGTCTGCCGGAGAGATTGGACGGGGTCGTGTCGAGTTTGATTTCGCCCCCCTTGAAGGCCTCGATGCAGTAGGGTATGTCGCGCATGAGCCTCTCGTACGCTTCCCTACGTATCTCTTCGATATCCTTGTTCTTGAACGGCGATACCCATATTTGACGAGTCATAAAGGTAAGGCCACGCATGAAGTCATCTTGATTTTGGTAGATATAATAACCCATTGACCTCGGCAAGAGCTTTACGAGATCCTTGACTATGGTCTGAGAAAACGCGATATGTCGGTAATGGTAGTCCTGAGCCTGAACGGGAACAGAGACGGCAAGCACAAGCCAGCCGGCCACCAGACACCAGATAATTCGTTTGAGCGGCATGTGGTCCTCCTCGAGGAAGGGAGACCTTACAGCAGATGCGCGGGAGATCTCCCATCACCGCGATAATACCACATGAAGCTGCCATGTTTCAACCGTAAAATCAACGTGGTGCCATAGAGAGTTCGTGTCTTGGTTCATGGGTGGCATGCAGCCGGCCGGCAAGAGGATGTGCCACCAAGATACAAAGACCCCAAGCGCTCCCGTTCGCAAACTGGGTCGCGCATGCTTCGGCAGTCCGACCGAGGAACCGAGAAGATCTGACAAGATGTGCTCTTGGAAAGAGTGCGGAGTACGCAAGGGAAGAGAGTATCCCTGGGCGTCCTCGGGGTGCTTCGCGAGAGTCGTCTTTTCGCCCCAAATGTGTGATAGTGCTTCGGGATGACAGGACTAAGCGGCCGGCGGCACAAATACTGTTGCTTATCTCCGACGTCATGGGGCCGACAGGCGTCTCGCGTGTCTGCCAAGAAATGACGGGCAAGATGCCCGTCCCACCCGAACCTTTCGGGGCGCTGCTCGTACCGATTGGGAATACGTCACCGTATTTGCGCAACAGAGTACTGAGCAAGGAGCGTACATGCATGGGCAGCTTCTACACCAACATCACCCTCAAGGGTCCTGCACAGCAACGAGTAGTGGATCATCTCAACGCCATGGGACGTGTCGCCCACGTGTCGCCGACCTTGGACGGGTTCACCGTGGTCTACGACGCAGCATCCGAGTCCCAAGACCAGGAGGTGCTCTCCGGCCTTGCACAGGCGCTTTCCAAGACCTTCGAGTGCCCCGCGCTGGCAGTGCTCAATCACGATGACGACATCCTCTGGTACCAACTGTTCAGTGGCGGCGAACTGCAGGATGAATACGACTCGTCCCCCAACTACTTCTCCGGACCTCCGACTCCACCCGAAGGCGGAGATCCGGAAAAACTCTGCGCACTGTTTGGTGCGTTCGGTTCTGTGGACGACATGATCCATATTCTGGGCGCGACCTACACGTTCGCGTTCGAGCGCCACGACGACATGGCCCGAGCACTTGGCATGCCTTCCTTTGCGTCAGGGTCGGGGTTCAACTACGTGGAGGCCGAAGAAGTGGTGCTCCCAGAGGGCATCAGCCTGGGGATGTTCGTGAAGACGCCGGCATCCACGTCCGCGGGAGGCCCCACCGAACGATGAAAAGGAGGGGTTCGCGGCGTCGAAATATCGTGAACTGATGCCCCTATGCGTGTGATATGACAGCGGTCACAGCTTTTTCACAATCCCTCGCCTTCAAACGGGCGAGGATTAACCCCTCCCGTCTACCTGGGTCCGGTCGTCCATTGGGTCTTTCCACAGCCCTCTTTCCGCGGGTCGGAAAGCCCCGCGGATCGGGAAGTCCGGTCGTCGAGTCTGACATCGAAAACGACCAGCGTAGCGCCTTTCTCCTCCACCGTGCCGTGATCCGGGCTCAGGCCTCCAACTCTCGGTGAATCGGCCCATCCGATAATGAACGGTCCCAACTCAGGGTCGAGGGCCTGTCCCCCAGGGTACGGGGCGTACGCGGCTGTAGGAGGCGGGCTGGCTAACTTTCCGGGAAGGCTAGTCTGCGCAAGCAGTGCATGCGCAAACCTCGAGCTGATGTTCGGAAGCGTCTTCGATGCCGGCAAGGCCTGCCCCTGAGGGCTTCCGGGTTGACCGCGTCCACCACCGGCCTGGCTCCCCTTCTTGGGCTTGGCCGTGCTGTCGCCGAACGTGAGAGCCACTTCGAAGCCACCTTTGACATGTTTTGCCTTCTGCACCCTTCCCTTGAAGACCACAAAGGGCTCGCGAATCTTCAACCCGCTGGAGTTTTTGAGGAATCCCCGCAGTCCGAAGCCGTCCAGTTCCAGGCTGCCCTCGAGCCCGCCCCGGACGCCGTGAAAACCCGAAACCCCGATCACGCGCAGATCTCGGGCCCTAACCATGAGATTGTCAATCGCAGCGGTCGCATCCTCGACCAGATGGAACGGCTCGCGGACGTCGCCCCCGGGAATCGCGCTGGGCCCCCTCGGTCGCCGGAACGCTCCCATCATGGGAGCAACGGTTGACACCTCGTTTGCGAGGGGAAATTCGCCCGCGAGGCGAGCAGACATTCGAGATGTGCGATGGGACACGATCCCGACAAATGAGTGGACCTCCGCGAACCCCCCGTCACCGGGGACGCGCAAGACCTCGAGCCGAGTCAGTTGGGTGGTGTCCGACAGGCCTCCCGGGCCGAATAGCACCGCGAACCCGGTGAATCCGAGGGAAAAGAGCACAAGAAACACCCATGCGAGTTCTCGCCGCTTGTAGTGGTTGCACACGAGCCAGTTAGCCACGATTCCTATGAGGAAGTACACGCCGAGATACGCGAGAACCGACTCCTTGGAATGAATCTTCACCCCGGCTTCCCGGTACAGCTCACGACCGCACAGCGAGCCTGCGAGCTCGATTCTCAAATCCTGTCCCTTTGGCCGGCACGAGAACAGCTCGAGCCACATCTGCTTGTACCCGGCGCAGTCCTGCAGGAGCTGACTCGACGAGTCAATCGCGAGAGTGATCACCGACCCTCGGCCGTGAGGCCGCCTGGTGGCGAGCACGAGCTCATTTCCCAGCCTTTGCACTGCCGATGCATGCGGGGTTAAGACCGCTCTCAGCCCCTGCCGGGAGACTCTCGATCCGACACGCTCATCCTGGGAAAAGACCGCAGAGGCCAGCGCTGCCCCGGTGGTCATTTCCTGAGGTCCGATCTCGACACCGGCAAGTTCCTCCGCCCAAGTCCGCCGATAGTTCTGCGCCTGAGCGCCGGACAGGACCACAAGGGTCCCGCCGTGCCGGACGTACTGCGTCAGAAGGGCCCGGTGGCGACGGCCGATTAGCGACGGATCGATGTTTCCGAGTATGATCACGTCATAGGGGTTGTAGCACTGAGGGTAATCCGGAAGGAACGCGAGAGTCTCGGTCTTGAGGTTTTCCCTGTGCAGGCGGACCTTGGTGCCGGGTTTCGCCAGCACCGACGTGAGAAACCCGTAGTCCCCGACTTGTTCGTCGAGCACCAGAGTCAGGTAGTCGTTAGCCCCAATGGGGCTGATGTCCCTCGTCGCGGGAATCTTGTCCACGAGACGGCCACGGTCGTACAGTCTGGCCTCGATCCGGATGCACTCCGCGAGCCGACAGTACAGCCTGAACAGCTTCCGCGATCCCTTCGGACAGTCGGCGGGAACCCGATAGAACGGGTTCTGGGGGTCACCTGTGTTGCCGATGGTGCGGACTTCGACAGATCCATCGATATCAGGCCCTTGGTTGGTGACGAGGACGTCAACCGGAACCCAGCTTCCGTCACGATACGCGGACACGTAATTGCCCAATACCTTGAGCTCGACTTGGGCCGCCGCGACGCCGCTCAATACCGGTGATAATAGAGCGATCAGTACCAGCCACCTTGTGTTCAAATCCGTGCCCTCCTCGAGTAAATCCACCATTCAAGCGCCAAAACGATGAGCGCAAAGAGCAGGAGCCATCGCTGGTATTCGACATTCTGCCTGACCTTCCCGCTTTCGCCGACGACCTCTCCCCGTCCTATTTTGAGCAGGGGAGCAGGGGTGATCGAGGACTCGTTCTTGTCCAGAAGGTTCACTGCGTGGAGCACGGTTTCGTTGCCCCTCTGCACTCGATACACTCCCGCGGTTTCGGTCTCGGCGAAGAAGACCGGACGTGTCGGTTCCATCTCCACGCGTCGGTCTGTGCCGTCGGGCAGAGTCACGTCCGCGTGGTCGACGTCGGGACTCGGCATGATGGTGAGTGGTTGGCCTGTGGAGATCGATGCCTCGCCGGCCGGTGCCGGATCGGGCGTCCATGCCACGAGGTTTTGCACAAAGAGCGGGAAAGACAGATTCAGCGGCCAATTCGACATCGCGATGTCAAAGGCGACCACCGCGATGGTCTGATCCGGCCGGGAAATGTCCGCGATGAGGGGCCCACCTCTGGTCGACACAAGTGTTCGGGCGCCTGCGGGAAGCGTGAGCGCCATGGCTTCATTGATACGCACCGCGGCAGGGTTGAGAAGTCTCGTGAGGATGTGACCGGAATCGACGGCCAGCACCGGCGGGTTCTCGATCTTGCCCTCAGAAGAGACCCCGGATTCGGGAGGGACCGTGTTGATGAATACGAGACACCCGCCTGGAAGTTGTTTTGGGCTCCAGCTCTCGAAGACGGTGAGGTCATATCTGGACATTGGGGAGTAATTGGTGGGGTTTGCCCTGGCAAGATCCACCCTCGGGTCGAGGGAGAGCGCGCGCTGAAGGAAGTATGCTCCTGAGGAGCCATCCGTGGCCACAAGCAACACCCGGAGTCTTGTCCGCGGCCGCATCACCAGCCATGCGACATTGTCCGCGGCCAGCGCGTCCGGGTGATCCAGTTCGGCTCTGAGGACTCCGCTTTGCACCTCCGGCAGCTCAAGGACCGCTTCCCCGTCCGAGCCCGGCTCTGCCTTGATCTCGCATGAGCCGAGCGGCCTGTCGTCAAGGTAGATCGTGACCGTGGTGGCAAGCGCGCGTTCGGATTCGTTATGCACCAGAACAAAAGCCTGTTTCGGTCCTTGTCCTTCTTCGGGTGTGCGGACGTTGAAGACCGTGATGCCTGCGTTGTGTGAGGTGTGCCCGATCTTGACGTAATCCACGCCGATTCCGAGCACACCGAGCTCTTCCAGGTCAGAGACCTTCCCATCGCTCAGGAGGATCAGCTTCAGATCGGTCACTGCGGCGGGGAGTTCACGATTGTCAGGGGCCAGGGAACGTGCAATCAGCATCACGTCTCGGAGGTTTGTGCCGGTGTCCACGGCTTTGATGCCCGCGATGGCCTTGCGGAGGCGCTCCTTATCGTCCGTGAACTCACTGAGCACGTCGGTCTTTGCCCCGAACGCGACCACCATGGCCTTGTCCGATCCTGCCATCGTGTCCACCATATCGAGGGCCTCCTTCTTTGCGAGCTCGACACGGGTTGTCCCCCCTTCCACAGTCTTCATGCTTGCGGAACGGTCGATGATCAGGCACAGGTTGTTCCCCGTGGGACCCTCGTGCGTCATGAACGGCCGGGCCAGCGCGATGATCACGAGCAGGAGAATCAGTATCTGGAGGAACAACAGGAGATTCCGGCGGAGTCTCTGGAAGGGGGCGTTTGCGGTCAGGTCCTGGAGACTCCTGGTCCAGAGCATGGTCGACGCGATCACGATCTCGGTTCGTCGCAGCTTGAGGAGGTACAACAGAACCACCAAAGGAAGCACCGCGAAGAACCAGAAGTACCCCGGTGACAGAAAGTGCCCCGTGAAGAAGCGTCCAATGGATTCAAGTATGCCCATATGGTCGACCTGTGTCCCCGAGCGGCGGTCCTTATCGGATCAGTCCGCCTTTGCGCAGTGCTTCCAGAGTGATCTTTTCGATGGGTGCATCGCTGCCGGTCATGAGGTATCCGATCCCTCGGGCCGCGCAGTATTTCCTGATGGACTCGCAGAACAGTTCCCTATCCGTGTGGTAGCGTTTCAGGAGCGCGCGGTTGATCGACACCTCGACGGCTTTGCCGGTTTCGCTGTCGATGAGCTTGAGATCCCCTGATACATCGGGGTTGATTTCCTCAGGAGCCAACACATGCACCGCGTGCACATCGGACCGCGATCCCGCGAGCTTTCGTATGCAGCCGTCGAAGCCGTCTTGGTCGAAGAAGTCCGAGATCAGGATATACATGCCCGCGAAGCGGTTGTTGGCCAGGTGTGCGTGACAGGCTCGTTCAAGTCGCGTCGGCCCGCCGGCTTCCACTGATTCGAGAAAGGCGAAGAGCTTGCGAGCGGAAGACTTGCCTCGGATTGGGGGCAGGACCCGCTGTTGCGACCCGGAGAAAGCCTCGACGGTCACCCGATCGTACCCGACCAGCGCGATGTACCCGATCGCCGCGGCCAGAGTGCATGCGAATTCGAGCTTGGACGGCGTACCGAATCCCATGGACGCGCTCGCATCGATGAGCAAGTGCAGCGTCAGATCCTCCTGGTCCTCGAAGAGCCTCAAATACAGGGCATCCAAGCGGGCGAAGAGGTTCCAGTCCACGTGACGCAATTCGTCCCCCTGGACATAGTCGCGGTAGTCCGCGAACTCGATGCCCATGCCTTTGCGCTTGCTCCTGCGCTCTCCCTTTGACGCGCCGAGCTGCACCCGCTTGGACACGAGGGCCAGCCGTTCGAGCTTACCGAGGAAGTCCGGGCTCAGCATACCTTTTGGTTTAGGGTCTTGTTCGTGCATGGGCACCACCGTCGTGACAGACACGGTTAGCGTTTCAGGGTTCAGCTTCGAGGTCCCCGATGTGAGCTCCTTCGTCGCTGCCATTGCGCCGGATCTCGGGCTGCGTGGAGTACCGCGAGAACAACAACCTCGTCTTCCCCTATCGCAAAATACACAGCGTAAGGGAAGCGCCGTAGCGTCGCACGGCGGATTCCTTTCCCGAGATCCCGGTACGCGAACGGTCCGTCGGCAATCCGGTCGTAGGCTGCCCGCAGTTCGTCCAAGAACTGCCTCCCCAGCTCTTTTTGCTCATGTTCGTACCAGTCGAACGCGGCTTCGACGTCAAGATCAGCACACGGTTCCGCGACCAGCCTATACTCGGTCACGATGGCTTCTCTTCGAGCCGTTTCAAGACGTCATGGGCCGGCCGTGCTCGGCCAGGATCTCGACGGTATTCGGCAAGTCGCTCCTCAGCCAGAACCATGTGCGATTCAGGAACCGGGATTTCACCGGGCGTCTCGGAGATGCGGTCCCAAAGTCCCGCGAGATAGCGGATTTGCTCCGCTTTTGACAGTTCGCTGAACCCTTCGGGTTCCGGAATGTTCAGTGTTTCCATGTTATTTCCTATAGACCTTGGCTTGGGCGAGTTCCAGCGTCGCATCGCCTTGTTCCTCCTCTTGCATAAAGCGGGCAAGGCCGCAGTCTTCAGGGTCTCCTCCATTCTCTCGAAGGCTTCTATGTCAAGCTGAATTGCCACCTTGCGGTTACCTTCGTCAACAAGATATCTGCGTTCGATTTCCATTGTCTCTCTTGCATCCCCCACCTAATGCGGAGGAAGCCGGAGTAGGTCGCGATCTCCGGCGGGCATTCGCGCTATTCCGGCCGGTATCGGGCATCAGCATTCTCACGAATCCGTAACGTCTTTCCATGACCTCACTCGGCCGGACCGTACGGACGAAGCCGGCACATCTGCCCCGTCGAAGTCTCACGCGCGGCAGGGAGCCCCGAGTCAGAACTTTCACGGTTGATGCGAGTGCGGTGCCTCCACATCGGAAGAGGCAGTCCGGAACCCGACCTGGAATCCGACGGGATGCTCCGCTACGTAGTTGAGCTTTTCGAATCCGATCACGCGACCTTCCTTGTCTTTCATGAGCACTACTTCTTCTCCGGTCTCTTCACACACCCGTTCGTCGCGAGGATCTCCGAACCACACCGTCAAGGTGTGCCCAACCTGATCGTAAAAGACTTTCACATCGGCCATCTTCCCTCACCTTCTGCAAGAAATTGCAGCCCCGCCCTGGCTCTCATTGGCGGCCACGCCAGTAGAATGGACGCCTGCTGTGGTGCGCTACGGCGAGTATCCTGATTTCGTCGGGTCGGACAGCGTAGACCAAAGAGTAAGGGAAACCGCGCATCGGATTCTTTCTCACCCGGCCCCGAACGTGGCTCGCTGCTTCCGGAAACTCCGCAATCCTCTCGATGGCCAGCCGAACCTCCTCGATGAACGTTGTGCCGAGCCCGGGATTTCGCAAATCATAGAAGTCAGCAGCCTCGTTGATTTCGGTCTCCGCGGCCTCGTGAATCGTGCACAATCGGTTCATTTCCGTCGTGCCAGAGAGCGCGCGAGCACTTCATCGGCCGGGTACGCCCGCGCGGACCCGCTATCGAGTTCCTCGTCTCGGCGAATGGCTTCGTCTACCCACAGTTGCTCAAACTCGGCTTCGCTCATCGCGTCCAGGCTTGCCAAGAGCTCACGCGCCAGGTAGGCCCGGGCTTCCGGATCGAGCCGAAGAGCTTCTTCTCTAATTTCTTCAACGTTCATGGAATACTCCGTTCCGGACCATAATCCGCCCCACCTACGGGTGCACTTCCTCGCTGCCGGTTCGTGCTGCCGCCCGTTCCAGGGTCTCTGCCGTCCATTGTGCCACATCTTTCCCGGCTTTGTCCGCCTCCTTGCGCTGATGCGGACGATGAAACACGGCACGAACACCGTTAAGGGCAATCCGTACTCTGGCTCCACGTCCCTCGCTTATGTCTGCACCGCATGCGAGCAGCAGGTTCTCTATCTCGGCCCAAGCGATATTCGCTCGAACCGGATTCTCGAAAACGGCCTGCAATGTTCCACGATGCCGGCCCGTCATTGCGCTCCACCGGTCTGACCTGTCGCCGCTGCTCGCTTCCGGCAAGCGTGGCGTCACTTTGCTTCGACGGGACGTTCGGCAGCATTGTACTTGATGAGCCTATCGAACGTGCCGTTGCAGTCTTCGTCTATGTATTCTTCACGCAGTAGCCCGTTCTTATACAGTGCCTTCTTCCAGCACTTCCCTGTCGATTCGTGATACCAACGCTTCTCGGCAATCACTCCATGAGAATAGAGCTCCACAATTTCCGGCGTCCCGTAGTTGTTTGTGTCAATCTCGGCGCGAGATAGGATGCCATTCCTAAAAGACTGCCGTTGATTGATCTTCCCGTTGAATCCCTCATCCGAATTGCAGCGGTCCACAACCCCGCCTTTGTAGTAGCACCAGTCGTCGATTTTGCCGTCAAAATTCCTGTCCTGCTCGGCCCTCACAAGGACTCCCTTTTCATAGTAGAAGAAGGCATCCGGTTTGCCGTCTTTGTTGCGATCTTCGGTCTCTACCGCTACCTGTCGATGTTTGGATCGAGGCTGATTATACATGTAATGAAAGAACACCGTACCCGCCAGGATCAGTGCCACGGTGAACCCCACAAGGAACCCCGTCCAACCGTGCGTCTTGGTCACGGGCTCTTGATTCTCCGGCTGTTGCTCAGGTTGTTCCGGTGATTCCGATTCCTCCGGTTTGTCCGGTTCCCCAACGTCATCGGACTCGTCTTCAGCTTCGGCCTGCTCGATTTCGCTTTCTTCTATGTGATCGAGGAGTTCTTTCGCCTTCGCTGCATTCTCCTCAGCGACTTGGATCTTCACTGACCCGATAACCGGATTGAACCCGGTGCCGAAACGGCCGACTCCAAACAGGTCCTGTATTCCCTCACCTTTGCAATAATACTCGATCCCCTCCGATTCCAGAATCGACTTGGCAAACACCAAGACCGCAGGGTTGCCCCCCTCGTATACGGTAACCAGATGTGTAAACTCCGGCTCTTCCCGAAGCGGAAGCTCATCCACAAGGTCCACTTCGCACGAAGCACAGAACGTGAACCCTTCTCGATATTCGGCACCGCATTTAGGGCAAAACACAGCGACCTCCTCTTCACTCATGGTAACGGTTCAGCGGGGCGTTTCCTCGACCCGGAAAAGAAAACACAAGGCACCAAGACTCCAAGAAATCCGAGGAGGTTCTTGAAAAACTCGAAAAGCCCGTCAGGCCGACGGAAGTCCGGGGCCATGACATATGAGAAAGACTGGATTCCGGCTTTCGCCGGAATGACGTGGACGCACTCTTACTAATAAGGTGCGTTTCCTTCTCTTTTCGAGAAGAAATCTTCAGTTCAGCAGCTCTGGGAGAAAGCAACGTGCCTCTCTTCGCTTGCCTAGAAGCAACTCGCCCCGCCCTGGGTCTCCATGCGGGCCGAGGAAGGTCGACGCGAATTTGGTTGCGGCTCCCAGCCGCCTTTTGGGAAGTGACTTGGTCTAAGGACTCTTGGGCACCTCCCTGACCAGATCGGCCACGATGCGGTCCGAGTTGATCCCGTCCGCCTCGGCCTCGAAGTTGAGCAGTATCCGATGGCGTAGAGCAGGCAATGTCGCGTGCTCGATGTCCTCGAAGCTCACGTTGAATCGGCCGTCTCGCAGGGCTCGGACCTTCCCTGCAAGGAGCAATGCCTGGGCTCCCCGAGGGCTGGAGCCGAAACGCACATACTTGTTCACCGATTCTATGCCGTCGTGGTTTCCGGGCCTCGCGGCCACGACAAGCCTCACCGCGTAATCCGACACCTTCGGAGCCACCGGAACGCCTCGCACGAACCCATGCCACTTGAGGATCTCCTGGCCGTCCATGACCTTGTTTCCCTGCGGCATTTCTCTCCCTGTAGTGCGGTCGAGGATCAGCGCGAGATTCTCCGGGCTGGGGTAGTCGATGATCAACTTGAAGAAGAAGCGGTCAAGTTGGGCTTCCGGCAGAGGATACGTGCCTTCCATTTCGATTGGGTTCTGGGTCGCCATCACAAAGAACGGCAGATCAAGCTTGTGGACGGTCCTCGCAACCGATACCGTGCGTTCCTGCATCGCCTCAAGCAGAGCAGACTGGGTCTTGGGAGTGGCACGGTTGATCTCGTCCGCAAGCACCAGGTTCGCGAATATGGGGCCCGGCCTGAAACGGAACTTCCTGCCTCCTTGTTGATCATCCACTAGCATATGGGTGCCGATGATGTCCGCGGGCATCATATCCGGCGTGAACTGTATACGCGAAAACCTCAAATCCAGAGCCTGGGAAAGCGTCTGAATCAGGAGCGTCTTCCCGAGCCCGGGCACTCCTTCCAGGAGACAATGGCCTCCCGCGAAGAGGCAGGTCAAGACGCCGTCTATCACTTCCTCCGCGCCGACGATTACTTTCCGGATCTCCTGGGTTAATCTGTCGAAATCCTGACGAAACTGGTCTGCTATCTCTCTGGTTTCCATACACTGCTTCTCCTCAGATGGCGCAGACTACGCAGATACATCTTCTTATTGCTCCTTGCGCGCCGCTCCGTGACATCGGGACCGCATTCGAGAAACGGTCTCCTTAGTGCCCTGGTGGTTCCTTTCCTTCCTCTCCGGCGGTACCCGTCCGTTCCCGTCTCACGCGCTTCTTCACGTCGAGCAGGCGCCGGGTGGGTTCGCGACTCTCTTCCGCGGCAGGAGCCTTGGAGTCCTCGGAGATTGGCCCAACCTCGGGAGGAGCAGACCCAAACGATTCCGGAGCGGGACCGGCATCGACAGTTCTCTCCGCCCGCGTCGCAGCCGCATATCTGCCTGTCACCGGCCCGGGTGCGATCGACGGCCCGGAGACGATCTTCGCCAGGCCGGGGATCTTCTTGAGCAACGCTCTTACCGGCGTCAGGATGGCGGAAAAATCAATAACCACCCGCCGCACGAAGATCTCGACCGGCAGAAGCAGCACAGCGACCACAGCCAGGTACTGCCACACGGACGTGATGGTTGGAGCAATCTTGAGATCATGAGTGAACGGATTGTCCGCTGGACCGAGCATTCTGCCCCCCGACGTCGCTACGATGCGGTTGAGGAGGCGAAGATTCGTGGTGTGGTGCTCATATTCGCGGGAGTATCCCAGCGACAAACCCCCATGTAGGAGGCCGCTCGAACCGTCCGCATGAGAATAGGCGATGTTGATCACGTACGCGCCCTTACTGCCGAGCGGGAAGCTCGCCTCGTAGATACCTGGGCCGGTCTGTGTCAGTTCCACGTCGTGACGGGCGAACTCCGGAGCGGGTCCTGCAACCACCGCGCGAGGCTTGAGAAAATTGACGAATCGTCCCTGTTCATCTACTGCGTCGACCCGTATGTGACCTTTGCCGTCTCGCACTCTCGTGTCGACCCGGAAGTTCCCTTCCGAGTTCTCCCTCATGGCCCACCGCACGGCCTGTGCCCAGAAACGGTTGAATCCTTCCCAGCGCAGCCACTCCGCAGCCCAGCGGCCGGTTACATCCGACGTGAAGGCCACCGACTTGCCGAGCCCGTACCTCCAATGTGCAAGCACCGGATCGTCGTCGGGCGACACAAGGGGCACCACGGCCCGTTCTTTGGGAGTGGTCAGCACGTGTCCACGAAGCGTCGGCAGCGATTTTCCCGCGAGACCCGCAAGAACCTCCGAATCGTGGTGCAACCGTGGGGCAAACGCCTGCTCCATCAGTATCCCGCGTTTGACGACAGCGGCCTCCTTTGTGAAGATCTGCGGAAGATTCCTCGGATCCGTCACATGGTAGAATTGACCGCCGGTCTGGTTCGCAACCCATCGAAGCATGTCCACATCGTTGGGGCTGTGCGGTGCGATACAGACCGTGCTCACCGCTACTTTGGCAGTGTTGAGCCTGGTCAACAGCTCCGCGGTGGGAGCTGCCGGGTCGCCGTCGGAAATCATCACCACCCGCTTGACCGCCGCGTCCTCTTTCACGAGCGCATGGTACGCCATATTCAAGCCGATACCCGTGTCGGGCATGTCGCCCAGGTACGAGGCGGCCTTGGTGAGCGTACGACGCATCATGGTCTTATCCCCCACCGGCTGCACGGGAAAGATCCAGGAGTGCCCTGAACCCGCAGCAAGCAAGCCGGGCATGTACCCGTTATCAACCACTGTTCTTTGGTCAGCCGCAGGTTCGAGAGAGACGAGCTGCGTGTCTCCTTTGTAGAAACCGTGCATGTACCCGATCGCTCCCATGAGGTCCGGGGCGGACAAGGTGTTCAGAGCAGCCAAACCTATCTCACGAGCCCACACGTTGCCGTCGGGGATTTCGCATGTGTGCATGATCAGCACCAACGCCCCCCGAGGGAGGATTTTGCGCTGTCGAATGTCCATGTCAACGGGAAGTGCGGCCTCCACCGGAGTCCCCAGAAGTCCGCCGGCTCCGAACGCATCGGGACCCCCAATCATGACCAGTCCGATCCCGAGATCACGCACCGCGGTTTCGATGATTTTGAGCTGATCTGCGTTGAGGTCGGCAGCGCTCACGTTGGAACAGATCAGCGCGTCGTAGCTTGCCAGCCCGGCGAGCGAGGAAGGCATCCCGGCAGGATCGGTCTGCACCACTTTCAGGCCCTCGTGCTCAAGGGCCGGCTTGAGGTGAGCGCTGTGCGCGGGATCAGTCTCCACGTACAGCACGGTTGGTTCACCCTGCACCATGGTGAACGCGTGTCCTTCGTTGTTCGCCTTGACCGTGTCCGCGTCCGATTCGACCACCACATCGTATTCGTAAAAGCCGGCCGAATGCAGCTCCTGAGTGAGAAGGAATACGTTGTCGCCCTTTTGGAGTGTCACCGTGCGGGGCGTCAGTGCCCGTCGTCCCTCCGGAAGCCGCTGGAAGATCCTGAGCGTTGCTTCACAATCCTGATCCGCCTGCACGACCGCCCTGAGCTGAAACGGCTCGTCCGCCTTGACGCGATTGGGCGCGTTGACCTCCTTGACTCGCACTTCCTTTGTCGTGTCGATGACCAGAGGCAACACGTCCACCGCGATTCCCGCTGACTGGGCGATCTTGGCCTCTTCTATGGCATGTCCCTGGGTTTCGTTGCCGTCGGAAAGGATCACCATCCGCTTCATGGTCCCTTTGGGGAACGCGGACATTGCCAGCCGCATCGCGGAAGCGAGATTGGTCTGATCGCCGCGGACCAGGGACCGGATCGCCCGGAATTTCGTGGCATGCCCCATGCCGAGCTCGATGCCGGCCTGCTCTCCGAACACAATCACGCCGGATTGATCCTTACCTGTCTGGAACTGTGCGCACACGTTGTTGACCATCTGCACACTTGCCCTGCGGAGCTCATCCGGCACGCTGTAAGACTGATCCAGCAAGAAGAACACCGCCAGGCGGTCAAGGGTCTTCACGGTCTCGATTCCGGCCAGGGCGCACACGAGGCATACGAGCGACACGCTTCGGAGGATTACGACAGTCCACCTTCGGCCCCTCGAGAGGGAGTGGACCTTCAGCCCTTGCCACACGCCCCACGGCACCAGCAGAAGCAACAACAGAGCCGCGGGATACACAAATCGGAATGGAACATAAGAGAATAGGTCGTTCATGTGGCTCGTCTGCAACCCTGTACTACGAAGTACTTCCATAGCGTAGAACCGACCTTACCCGCCCGAGGCCTTCAGGCTGGCCGACCAAGGCCGATGCGATTATTGGCTGCGGGTCCCGGCCGCTTGGTCGTGGCTCCCAGCCGCCCTGTAATCAAACCGCTGGACTCGATGATTGTCCGTGTCCGCCACGAATGCCGTTCCGCCGGCAGAGACGGAAATCCCCCGCGGACCGTTGAAACGCCCGGGTTCGCGTCCGGGCCCTCCGTGGCACGCGATGAAGTTCCCGTCAACCGAGAACTGTGACACCCTATGCGTACCGTATTCGACCACGAGCACGGTTCCGTCAGGAGCGATCGCAAGACCGTGGGGGAACTTCAGTTGCCCCGGAGCCGTGCCTGGGGTTCCGATCACTGCGAGCAGCTTCCCGTCCGGGTCAAAGCGTTGGACCCTGTGATTGGCCGTGTCCGCCACGAACACTCCCGCAGTATCGTCGAACGCGAGTGCCATGGCTCGGTTGAACTGTCCCGGAGCTTGCCCGTGGTTGCCCCACTGATGTACCGGCCTTCGCGTGGCATCGAATACTCGTACCTGTTCGGCCCCCATGCCGTACTCCGAGACGTATAGGAGACCGTCGGGTGACTGCGCAATACCGGTGGGATATACGAAGCGGACGTCATCGCGGCGGTCGGAATGATTCTCCGGTAGGCGACCATCCACCGCGGCACCTGATTCGTCTCCTGACCTCGGGGCAGTGTTCCTGATGCCGTTACCGGCGTTCGGGAGCATGGTGGTACCATCTCCGCCCGCCATCGGACCGGATGGGGACCGACCTGGGCTGACGCGATCAGCGTCTGCGGCTGCCGGCCGCTTGGTCACGGTTCCCGGCTGATCTGTGCCGTACGATCCCCATGTGCTGACGAACTCGCCGTTCCGGGTGTATTCGAGAATACGGCTGTAATGGGTGTCGGGAATCAGCAGATTGCCGTTGCGACCGAACGTCAAACCCGTGGGAGTGCCGTTCTCACTTTCCGGGAGCGTCCAGCATCGAAGGAATTCCCCCGCTTCGGTGAACACTTGGACTCTGCCGGTCATGTCTATCACGAAGACCTCTCCCTGATTGGCGCATATCGCACGGGGCCTCACGAAGAGACCGTCTCGAAAACCGTTGCCTCCCCAGACACGGTACCCCGACCCGTTGTCTGTCCCGCTACGACTGCATGACGGCATAAGGGCTGCAGCCACAGCCATCAAGAATGCGCGTCTGCTCAAACCTTCCGGTTTGGGAGGTCCCGGATTGGCTGACACCACATCGCTCTCCGCAGGGCATGGTTTCCAGGGGAAACTCTTCCATTAATAAATTGGGTTTCTTGTCCGTCGAGAAGAATTCTTGTAACCGTTCACCGGGCAGAGAAAGAAGTTCTCTCGCGAAGCACCCCAAGAACGCCTACTTTGTGCCTTGCGGGCTTCCCGTTCTTTTCGAGCCGGCATTCTCAGCCCTTCTGGCTATTCAAGCGAAGGGACAGGATTTCTCTGTGTCTTGGTGTCTTCGTGGTGAACTCTTATGTCTTTTCTTCTCCGGCTGTTTCTCTGTGCTCTCTGCGTCTCCGCGGTGAACTCAATTCTTCGGCCCAGCGGCTCCCCGTCACCGTCGTCCAGGTTCGATGGTGCCGAAGTACTGGCGCACAAACTCCCTGGACCCCGGAGGAATTTGCTCCTTGCTCAGGGCTTCTTCGGCTTCCTGGCGGACTTTGACGAACTCGCCGGATACATGTTCGACGGACGGTTTGGCTCCTCGTTCGGGAGCGCCTCTCTGAAATATCGTTGCCAAAGCCTTTCCCTGTGTGGTCTGCCCCGGCAGAGTGGTCGGACGCAACGACACATTCACGTCCGGAAGCGGTCCGACTTCTCCCCCCTCACCCTGACCGCGGCCATTCATGCCCGGCCCGTATCCGTGGGATTGCCCGCAGTCGGGGCAGATTCCGAGACAGCTATTCCCGAGATCGCAGCCTCCGCAATCACCCTCGCTCGGACATGGCTGCAACTTTTTCCCGCAGATACGGCACGTCCCCCTTGGTCCCAGGAGAGCCTGCTGAGTCTCCCAAAGGTTGGTCATGGCCTTCTCGGTCTTCTCGAGCTGTTCAAGCACGGAGCCCATCTCGTTCACGGACATTTCCATGGACTCCAATGCCTTGATCGCGGCATCGAGGTCGTTGGATTTGAGGCCTGCACGCAGTTTGCTCAGGGCTTCAGCGAGGTTCTCGTCCGAGGCGGCCCCAACACCGGCAAGAGACCTGGCCGCTTGCGTCAATTCCTTTTCAAGGGCCTCGGATTCGGCCGCGGACAGGTTGCCGGTCTCAAGCCTCTTTCGGACCTCCTTGATCTTCTCCCGCGCGGAGGACACGCCGGCTTTCAGATCTTCCGCTTCGCGACCCTTCAGCCCCGATCCGGTACCCGCAGCCTGTGGCATCTTCACCTTTGCCGCGAGGTCCTGATTCATCTTGTGCAATTCCTTACCCACTTCGGTCAGGCGGGCAAAGGCGAGCTTTTCCGTAATAGTCCCGGCCTGGAGGTCGCGGGCCACCCTCTCTATCCCGGTGGCCGAGTCGGAAAGGCGGTGGTGTTCGTCCTGGTTCACGTCCTTGAGCGACTTGGCGACTGATTGCAGTTTCTCCGCCTTGACCCGGGCAGCCGACTCGCGGGCGGCCTTTTCCGCAGCTCGTTTCTGAAAGCCCCCCAAGTCAAATTGGGGCATGAGCGCGTACATGACTCCGAAAAGCGCAATCGGTACGCACACCCATCGCATTGCAGTGGAGGTGGTGAACGGAAAGTGCTTTGTCGGGTCAAGTGTATTGAGGTGGCGCCGTGCGTCCTCGTGAAGCTCCCGGATCATCGGCCCCGCGACACCCGCCAGTTCCCATGAGCTGATCAGCCTTTCCTTGAGGTCGGCTCGGCGATCCGCCGCGAGGGCGGTCTGAGCAAGGCTGGGCGCTTCTCGGAATGCGAGCACGGTGGTGATCACGAGGGCGACACCGATGAGTGCGGCACAAACGGGCAGTGCGTTCCCCAGCGAGGGAAAGCATCTCGTGAGCACGAGCCACCCGCAGCTCACCACGGAGGCGACGAGAAGTCCCTGAAAGAACCGCCTCAACCACAGTTGGAGCCCCAGTCGCCTGCGGAGCCTCTGAAGGGTCGCCACGAGCAGGTCCATGATTGCCCTCTCTTTCGTGCAGGGGTACGAGCCTGCCTCATACCCGGAAAACGCGGCTGCCCGAGTATTCCCTGTGTAGTGGGACCCTCCCGCGGGCAACGGGTTGGGGGGACATCCCTATAATACTCCCTCTCCGGACATGTCGCAATACCGACTCCCGGCCTCTCGTGACTGCGGGTAAGTGTTCAGGCGGCCGGCAAGAGAATGAACCGTCAAAACACCAAGAAAGGCTCTTCTCGGGATCGTGAAATCTGATACAGGGTTGCGTGACCTATGAATTTGTACTACCATGGTTCAGATTCTTCATCCCTCTGCGAAAATTCATCCTCGGAATCCGCTTCAGCAAAGGAGTCTGGGGCTTGAATGTGCTGTGGAACCACCCGGCCCCGCCCTCGGTCTTCATGCGGACCGAGGAAGGTGGACGCGATTATTGGCTGCGGCTCCCAGCCGTTTGGTTGCGGCTCGCAGCCGCTCTGTGAGAGAACCGTGGAACCAAGGTGACGATCATGGACGCATCGAATTCTGCACTGCTTGAACGCGGCCGTTCGCACCCGACCGCCATGACCCGACGAGGCTTCCTCGCCGGCTGTTGCGCTGCGGTGTGGGGGTTGGCTTCCTGTTCCTCGAAAGACACACCCGTAGTGGTGTACACCGCGCTCGACGAAATGTATTCCCGGCCGATTCTTGATGTATTCACTGCCAGAACCCGCGTCCCGGTGCGTGCGGTGTACGATACCGAAGCGGCAAAGACGACGGGCCTAGTCACCAGACTGATCGCTGAGAAGGAACGCGCGCGCGCGGACGTGTTCTGGAACAACGAGACCGCCCAGACCGTCGTGCTCAAGAAGAAAGGCGTGATCAAGCCGTATCTGTCCCCGACCGCGGAGGCGATTCCTTCCCGCTTCAGAGATCCTGACGGGTACTGGACCGGATTCGCGGCCAGGGGCAGGGTGATTATCTACCACACGGGAAAGGTGAAGACGCCGCCTCGGTCCGTGCTTGACTTTCTCAAGCCCGAATGGTCCGGCAAGGCAGCCATAGCCAACCCGCTCTTCGGCACCACCGCAACGCACGCCGCGGCTCTGTTCGCCCTGTGGGGAGACGAAAAGGCACGCGCCTTCTTTGCAGGGCTGAAACGGAACAAGGTCGCGATACTTCCCGGGAACGCCACCGTGCGTGATCTGGTGGCTCGGGGTGAGTTCGAGGTGGGACTCACCGACACGGACGATGCCAACGGGGCCATGGAGGACGGCCTCCCTGCCGCGTGGCTCTTCCCGGACCAGCGAACCGACGAGATGGGTACGCTCGTGATTCCGAACACCGTGGCTCTGATATCCGGCGGTCCCAACCCTGACGCGGGAAAGCTCCTGATCGACCACCTCCTCAGTTTGGAAGTGGAACGTACCCTGGCGGCAATGCGATCCATTCAGATTCCGTTGAATCCGGCCGTAACTGCGCCGCCCAAGACTCCGAAAATCGCCGAGATCAAGCACATGAACGTGAGCTTCGAAGCGGTCGCGGATTCCATGGCACACACGGCACGCTTCATCAAGGACGAGTTCCTGGGCTGAGAACCCTTCGTGACTGTCTGGAAATAAGTGGTGCGCCGAAAATCCCCCCTAACCCCCCTAGAAAAGGGGGGAAAAGAGGATGTTCCTACTCCCCTCAATTTCTAAAGGCGGCAGGAGGAGGATTTCCCAAGGGCAACATGCCGAGGCATTGATACGGTTATTGTGGGACAGACCCTTACCGGCCGGCAGTCGCAGCCAAGACAAAAATCTACCACAAAGACACTACGAAACCACCCCGTCCGGTGGGGTAACCGAATCACACGATGGTCTCCTCAGTTCAGGCAGCACGAATTGAACTTGTTATTCCACTGTGTTGAATTCTGTGTCTTCCCGGTGAACGGCTACACCACATGCCAAGAATGCAAACCATGCTGGTGCGGACTGTGACCACACCAAAGGCCAAGATTCCGAGAGCCCCGGGAAGCTTGGGGTTCTGCGTCTTCTCCGTGGTCACATGCGGTGTGTTTGTGATCATCGCGTTGCTGCCGGTGGTGTGTGCGTTTCTGCCCGGAGGATCGGATCCACCCGAAAACCCAAGCAGCCACGGCGGTTCCTTCCGCTCCGCGTTCCTGGACGCACGTCAATGGACACTCCTTCGGAACAGCCTGACTGTCGCACTCGGGACCACCGTGGCGGCTGGCCTAATCGGCGCATCTGCGGGATTGGCGTTGGAGTATCTCCGCGCACGACCGAGGAAACTGCTCACCTGCGGTGTGGCAGCCTCGTTTCTGGTTCCGCCTCACATTTTCGCGGTCGCATGGATCGATCTTCTTGGCGCGAACGGCGTATTTGCCTCTGCGCTCCGTGCGATTGCACCGGCGACCGAGGCCTGGGCACCGAACATATACTCGACGGGCGGGGCTGTGTTCGTGCTTGCGCTTTCGTACTATCCTGTGGTCACATTCGCGACGATCCTGGCGGTCCGGAACTTCGACCGACGCATGGAAGAAGCCGCGCTGCTAGTGGCAGGCAGAGCTCGGGCTGTGGTTTACATCGTGTTGCCTTCGATTCTGCCGTCCATATTCACAGGAATGCTGTTTGTTTTCGTTGTTGCGTTGGTGAGTTTCTCCGTGCCGTCACTGCTGACGGTCAACGTATATACGGTGGAGATCTACAGTCGCTTTTCTTCGTTTCATGATTTCCGGGAAGGAGCCTGCCTCGCGATCCCACTGGTCATTTGCGGAGGGGTGGCGGTAGCGGTCCTCCGGGCCACGCTCGGGCGAGTGTCCCAAGGAGGGCTCACCGGTGCGCGGCGGGAGCAGATCGTCACCCCCGGCCGAAACGGAGGGGTTGTCGTCGCAACCGCGGGAATGTGGTTGCTGGTGTTCCTCTCTGCGGTGCTTCCTCTGGCAGTCCTCATCGTGCGAGCCCAGCCGCCGGGGTCCTTTCTCACCGCGCTGGAAACGGCAAAGTCGGAAATCGTTACGAGCCTCACGCTCGCGGCGGCTTCGGCAACGGTGCTGTGCGTGCTGGGGTTTGCCGTAGCGTATCGCCAAACAGTTTATCTGAAAATGCGATTTCCGGGGGAAGGAACTTCTTGCAAGAAGTTCCTTCCC
>JBFMAA010000078.1:0-27895 GCA_040755955.1 Thermodesulfobacteriota bacterium | reverse complement strand
CCCTTTGGACCGGCCTGCAACGCCTGGCCGACATAGCCAATACTTATAAGGTCTTGATTTCATTAATCGTCCCACAACTCCCCGATCCCTCGGTGTCCAGCGGCCTACCATCTGGGTAAGGCTCAGATTGTCCTCAGGGCAATGAAGTTCCTTCCCCCTGAAATCGCATTTTCATGGAAAGGGTTTCCCCCGGAAGACGTTCATGGGAACTCTTGGAGCATGGTGGCTCCCGCTGGTCGCCGAGACAACGGTCTTTGGGCCGGTATGGCAAATCGTGTCTTCATTGCTCGTTGTGGCGCTTTTCGCCATAAGTGTTTCCGTCACTCCTCCGGAGCACTGTGTCCTCCGGTTTCCGGCTCGCGTCGGGCTCGGGATAGTCAAGCGTGTAGTGTAGTCCGCGGCTCTCCTTTCGGGAGAGCGCAGACCGGATGATCAAGTCTGCGACGACGGCCAGGTTGCGGAGTTCCAGCAGGTCCGCGGTCACACGGAACTTGCCGTAATATTCGTCGATTTCGTGCAACAGCATGTCTGCGCGGCGTTTGGCCCGTTCCAGACGCTTGGTCGTGCGCACGATCCCCACATAATCCCACATGAATTGGCGCAACTCATGCCAGTTGTGGGAAACGACCACCTCTTCATCCGAATCGGTGACTCCGCGCTCATCCCACGGTTTCACGGTAGGCGGCTGTGGGGCGGTGCGCAGGTCCTCCAGTATCGTTTCGCCCGCGGACACGGAAACCACCAGGCACTCCAGCAGGGAGTTGCTGGCTATTCGATTCGCCCCGTGCAAACCGGTGCAGGCCACTTCGCCGACGGCAAACAGTCCCGGCATGTCCGTCTCAGCACGGAGGTCGGTCATCACGCCGCCGCAGGTGAAGTGAGCTGCTGGCACCACAGGGACAGGTTCTCTTGTGAGATCGAACCCGAACTCACGGCAGCGACGGTGCACGGTGGGAAAATGGCTCTTGATAAAGCTCGACGGCTTGTGGCTGATATCCAAATACACGCAGTCAACGCCGAGACGTTTCATCTCGTGGTCGATGGATCGGGCCACGACGTCTCTGGGAGCCAGCTCGGACAGAGGGTGAAACCTCGTCATGAATCGGTCGCCGTCGGGGAGCCGAAGAAACGCGCCCTCACCCCTCAAGGCCTCGGTCAAAAGGAATGACTTCGCCTCAGGGTGGTACAGACACGTAGGATGGAATTGGGTGAACTCCATGTTCGCCACTCTGCAGCCGGCTCGCCAGGCCATGGCGATCCCGTCTCCGGTGACCACGTCCGGGTTGCTCGTGTAGAGGTAGACCTTGCTGCATCCTCCTGTGGCCAATACCACCACTCGCCCCAACATGGTGCGCACCCGCTGAGTCTTCTTGTCCAGGACGTACGCACCGACGCAACGGCTTCCATGGCCTGCTCCCGATGCGTGCACGATCAGGTCGACAGCCACCTGGTGGTCAAGAATCGTGACATTCGGATGCGCACCGGCCCGACTCGCCAGAGCACTCGCCACCGCCTGGCCGGTCGCATCGGCAGCGTGCACCACTCTGCGACGGCTGTGGCCCCCTTCGCGGGTCAAATGGTACGAGCACTTACCATCCGGGCCTTCTTCCCGGGTGAATTCCACCCCGCTCTCCACGAGCTGCTCAATGGCTGCGCGGCCGCGTTCGACGATGAACCGAACCGCTTCCGGGTCGCAGAGACCTGCGCCGGCCTCAAGCGTGTCCTGGATGTGCGACTCGACGGAATCGCGGTCGTCCAGCACTGCGGCGATGCCGCCCTGAGCGTGGAAGGTGCTGCTGTCCTGATACGAGCCCTTGGACAGCACGACCACGCGAGCACGGTCCGCGACCCCCAAGGCAAGCCTCAGACCAGCAGCGCCGCTCCCAATAACCAGCACGTCACATGTCAGCTCTTCGTTCATCGACCTTGTGCCCGATAGCGTCCCGCATTGACAGTTGCGGTGAGTTTCACCCTCCCCTTGCCCCTCCCATCAAGGGAGGGGAACAGCAAACCCTCTCCCCTGGCGGGATGAGGGAAGGGTGAGGGGGATGTGTCCACTTCAAGAGCCCTGAGAATTTCAAGGCTCGTGTGTATAGCTCCTTGCAATCCAATCCAGCCCGACGTCCACTGCGGGGGCCGATTGAGTAATCCGGCCGACGGAGATGAAATCCACACCGGCTTCGGCTATCGCCCGAATGTTTTCCAGGTGGACTCCGCCGGAAGCCTCGGTTTCGGCCCGGCCGGCGACGATCTCCACGGCACGTCGCAACGTGGGTGCGTCCATGTTGTCGAGGAGGATTCTCTCCGCGCGTGCAGCCACCGCTTCGGCCACCTGGTCCAGTGTGTCGACCTCCACCTCGACGGGTGACAGGCCAGCGGATCTGGCACGCGCCACCGCCTGAGCGACTCCTCCACAGACCGCGATATGGTTGTCTTTGATCAACACCGCGTCATGAAGACCCATGCGGTGGTTGGCCGCGCCCCCCATCCTTGTGGCGTACTTGGCCGCAGCGCGCAGTCCGGGGATGGTCTTGCGGGTGTCGAGCAACGTGGCCCGAGTCCCTTGAAGCTGATCCACGTAGGCTCTCGTCAAGGTCGCGATGCCGGAGAGGTGCTGCAGGACATTGAGCGCGGTGCGCTCCGCGGAAAGAAGTCCCCGTGCAGGTCCGCTGATCCTCGCCAGGACGGTTCCGGCCGGAACACGTTCTCCGTCCCTGACGAAGGTCTCGATGACGACTTCGGGCGCGAGCCGGCGAAACACCTCGCATGCGATCTCCAGCCCGGCCACGACCATTTCCTCTCGTGCGGCCATGGTCCCCGTGAAGAGAGCCTCCTCGGGGATGACGGCCGTCGAGGTGATATCGCCACAGCCCAAATCCTCGGCCATCGCTTCGTCAATCATGCGCCGTATTACCGGCTCTTCCAGGTTCATGGAGTCACGCTCCTTGACATCCGCGGGAGACTTGAAGCAGACGTGGACCCCCCTCACCCTTCCCTCGTCCGCTGGGACAGGCAGTTTGCACTTCCCCTCCCTTGATGGGAGGAGGGGCAAGGGGAGGGCGAGACCTGCCACAGTCTTCAACGCGGGGCGCACTTGGTGCCCTCACGCGGGTAACCGTTCGCCAGGAGGAAGAAGGCTCACCGCAGAAGCGCAGAGAGCACCGAGAATAGGAAGAGAAGTCAGCGACTCAAGCGCGCAAGAATCAATTCATCACGTGCGCACCGGGAGAGAAGCATAATTCCTTCATATTCTTCTCTCTTTCTTCTCTGCGTCCTCTGTGTCTCCGCGGTGAACTCTTACTCACGCGGTGCCACATCGAATCTCAAGTTGGGGAGAGGCCGACATCTCCAACATCCTCTCCAGGGGCTTGCGTGCGTGCGCAATCAGCGCGTCCGGCATTTCGACCAGTGGTGCTTCGTTCACCATGCACAAGTAGAGCTTCTCCATCGTGTTCATGGCCATGAACGGGCACAGCGCACAAAGTCCGCCGGTACAGCCGCCGGTCGCTCCTGGGACCGGGAAGAAGCTCTTGGAAGGCGAGGCTTTCTTCATCTGATGAATGAGGTTGGACTCCGTGGCCACGATGAATTCTTCCGCCTGTGCCGTCGTGGAGTATTCGAGAAGCGAGCGAGTCGACCCGATGTGGTGTGCGTGGCTGAGGATCGTCTCGGGACATTCAGGGTGAGCCACCACCAGTGCGCGTGGGTGTTTGGCCATCAGTTCCAGCAGGAAGGATTCGGAGAATTGGTCATGCACCACGCACGAGCCGTGCCACAACGTCATCTGCCGGCCTGTCTTTTCGCTGACCCACCTGCCCAGGTGGCGGTCCGGCGCAAAGAGTATCGGCCGCGCGGGCGGAAGTTGCCGGACTATCGACGTCGCATTCGATGAGGTCACGATGACGTCCGAGAGTGCTTTCACATCAGCCGAACAGTTGATGTACGTGACTGCCATGTGGTCGGGATGGTCATCCCGGAAGCGCCGGAACTCCTCGGGCGGACAGGATTCCTCGAGCGTGCACCCCGCAGCCGCGTCAGGAATCAACACCTTGCGGGTCGGGCAGAGGATCTTCGCTACCTCGGCCATGAAACGGACTCCGCAGAAGACGATTACGTCTGCGGTAGTTGCCGCTGCCTTGCGGGAGAGATCCAGGGAATCTCCCACATGATTCGCGATATCCTGGATTCTGCCATCCTGGTAGTAATGGGCGAGAATAACGGCGTTTTTTTCGCGCCTCAGGCGATCTATCTCCGCGACGAGGTCCAAAGACGGATCGATCTCCCGTTCGGTCAGCGCGTTCGGTTCGGGAAGCACTATCGTGTTGGTCATCAAGGGTTCTCCTTGCCCCAGATCCAATGTGAAGTGGGATCGCCTCCCCCGCGAACGGCAGTTCGGGGGTCACGTCTTCACCTTAACGCACTGTGGGAGTCTCTGAAAACCTGTGGGGAGTGTTTTCCCGAAGTCCAGAACAGTTGTGTCGGCAGACGATCCCGGCGCAGAGCATGTAGTCTATCTGTTTGGTACAGGTACTGTCAAGCTATACGACAGGCACACTTGATCCTCACGCATGTACGGTGTCCCGCCTGGGCCGGTGCGGCATGTTGCACGCTCCCCTTGCCCCCATGGGCGCCAAATTGACGACTTGCCACGTCACAGGGTCTTCGGCCCTTGGCTCCCGGTGCTGAAGCATCCGGCTATTCTCAGTCGCCCCTACGGGGCTTGGGAGTGTCGGAATCCCGGAGGGACAACTGACAATAGCCGGGCCCTTTAAGGCCGGGGAATGAGGAACGGTTGCCCTTATTTTTACGCCTATGCCCCTTGCCCCTCCCATCATGGAAGGGGAATAGCTCACCCACCCTTCTGGCAGAAGAGGGAAAAGTGAGGGGGCAGGAGATCGTAGCGATCCCGCGAACTTTTTGGGAGCATGGGACGGCAACGCGGTCATGAGACCCCGGCCTCCGTTGCCGGTGAACGCGTGCGAGATCGGATGTCCATCTTGACATTGCCGGCTGACGGTCGGAAGATGGGGTGTAGCTCCGTTGGGCAAGTCCTTGGTGAGTTAGGCTACCTTGCGTGCCGACTCTTCGTGACGGATTTGCCCAGCCACCGAGTGGATACCATCCACCGGCCGGACACCCCACCAGCGAGGACACCATGAAGGAACCTCCAAACCCCGGCGACGTAATCGATCGTATCCCCGCACCGTCACCTCGTGCCCCACGGGAACTGCCGTCCTGGCTCAGTGCCAAAGGACTGATGATCCCGGTCGCAGTGGTCATCGTCGGGATACTCGTCCTGAAGTTCATGGCAGGTCTCTATTCCACGGTCCCGAAGGGGAAGTACCAGATCAAGCAGACCTGGATCATCGGAACCGTCGATGCAAAGATGACCCCCGGTTTCTGGTTCACGTTCGGGGAGGTATCGGAATGGCCCAAGGCCGAGACGTTCTACTTCACCGCGGACCCCAAAGAGGGCAAGTCGGAAGACCAGAGCATCGAAGTGAGGTACAACGACGGTTCACTGACAAGGGCTTCGGGAACGTGCCGAGTGGTAATGCCTAAGACCCGGGAACAGGCTATTGCCTTGGTCACTGAACGTGGGTACAAGGACTTCAATGACCTTGAGGTGAAGCTGATCCTACCGGTGGTGAGAAACGCGCTCCGGGCCACCGCGAACCTTATGAGCGCGCGGGAATCCTACTCGGAGAAGCGGCTCGACTACATCCAATGGTCGTGGGATCAGGTCGTCCACGGCCTTTATGAAACAGAGGAGACCTTGAAGCAAACCAAAGACCCGATCACCGGAGAGGTGGTAACCAAAAGGGTCAAGGTCATCAAGAAGGACAAGGACGGACATCCGGTCCGTCAGCAGAATCCACTTCGTAACACGGGCGTAACCCTGGATAACTTCGAGATCAAGCAGTTCGTTTACGACAAGGTGGTGCGGGACCAGATCTCGTCTCAGCAGCAGGCGTACATGTCCGTGGAGACGGCTCGAGCTAACGCGGCCAAGGCCGAACAGGACGCGCTCACCATGGAAGCCCAGGGCAAGGCCAAGGTCATGGAAGCCAAGTACCAGGAAGAAATGGACAAGGTGAGGGCGGTGGTGAAGGCCCAGAAAGACAAGGAAGTGGCGGAGATTGCGGCTCAACGTCAGCTCCAGGTGGCCAAGCTCGAACGACAGGCCGCGGAGCAGAAGAAGCAGTCCGAGATACTCCTGGCAGAGGGGGAATCCAAGGCCCGTGAGCTCAAGATGAAGGCCGACAACTACGAAGCCATCAAGATAGACGCATGGAAAGAGGCCCAGTTCCGATGGGCTGATGCGTTCTCCAAGAGGAAAGTTCCGCAGATCATCTTCGGGAGTGCAGGCGGCGGGGCCGGAGACCAGGACTCGACCTCCCTCGGCACGAAGAACCTGCTCGACGTGATGATACTGAACTCACTCGGAATCAACATGGGACTGGGCCAGCCAAAGCCCGCAAAATAAGAACACCGGGAAAAACCCTTCTGAAAAAGGGTTTCCCCCGGACCTCCTTCCAAAAACTTTTGGAATATTGGTTGGTTCGGCACGCCTGGGGGAGGTACCCTCTTTCGTAACCGAATTATAGTCGTCCGCCTTGAAATTCGCGGGTCTCTTGCAGCAACCAAGATCCCCCTCGCTGCTCTCTCTCCCGCCAGGGGAAAGGGTTTGCGTTTCCCCTCCCTTGATGGGAGGGGAAAGGGGAGGGTGAGATATTCCGCAATTTTCAATGCGGAGTAGCATAACCTGTCTGTGGGTTTCCTGTTCGTCCTCTCGAGGAGAATGCCATGAAGCAGGGACGCAAAAGGAAGATCATGAAGTGGGGCGTGACCGCGGTCCTGGCTTTGGTCGCGGCGGGCTTGGTGGCCCTGAAGCCTTGGGAAGAGCCGAGTGCGTCCTCGTTGTTTGAGAAGCCGGAAATCCCGCCGATCGTCGCGGGTGCTCAGTCCGGGGACCTGAGAAGGATCAAGCGCAGTCTGGACAAGGGCGCTGACCCGAACACCACTCATTGGGGCAGTCGCACGCCCCTTATGTTGGCCGCGGCAAATGGGCACCAGAAAGCGGTCGAGTTGCTTCTCGAAAAAGGCGCGGACCCGAATGCCGCGGACGAGAACGGCTGGACCGCGCTGATGACGGCTGTGGACAGAGGCCGGGAGGAGATGGTGCGCACGCTCCTGGACAAGGGCGCGGACGTGAACGCGTCCACACCGAACGGCTCCACCGTTTTGAGAGTTGCGGTGGGCGGTCGTCACCCCGAGGTGGTGAAACTGCTCTTGGACCGAGGCGCAGACGTGAATGCCAAGCTCAAGGACGGTTCCACGATACTCATGTGGGCCGTGATCCCGGGGCACACCGACCTGGTGAAGCTCCTTCTGGACAAGGGTGCCGACATACAGGCCAAGGACAAGGCCGGTTCGAGCGCGCTCACATGGGCTGCGCTCCTGGGGCGCACCGAGCTGGTGGAGCTCCTCAAGGCCCGCGGTGCGGAAGTCACACTTCCCGTAGCCGCGATGCTCGGCGACAAGGCTGAAGCGCAAAGGCTGCTCGATGGGGGCGCGGACATAAACGCAAAACACGGCGACGGCTGGACTCCCCTCATGGAGGCTGCGGCCAATGGGCACATGGATGTGGTGAATCTCCTCCTTGAAAGAGGGGCTGACCTGAACGAGAAGCGCAAGGACGGCTCCACCGCGCTCATGGATGCGGTCGCGAGCGGGCAGATTGCGTTAGCGGAGTTGTTCCTGGCGAAAGGGGGTGAGGTCAACCAATCCAACAAGCTTGGTGCAACCCCACTGCACTTGGCAGCAAGATCCTCTGGTGCGGATGTCGCGAAGTTGCTTCTTGATAGAGGCGCTGATATCAACAGGAGGAGTGAGGAGGAACGGAGCAGGAACGGCACAACCGCACTCCTTATGGCCAGTTGGCGCGGTGAAGCTCAAGTGGTGAAGCTCCTCCTCGACCGGATAGGAAAGATCGACGTGAAGGACCCGGATTACGGCTGGGCTATGCGAGGCGCGGCAGCGGGAGGACACGCTGAAGTGGTCATGTTGTTCCTGAAGCTGGGGCTGGACGTCAACGCTCCACACATTGACGGATCCACCGCTCTCACATGGGCTGCGCGGACCGGGCAGAGAGACATGGTGCTGTGGCTCAAGGCATGGGGAGCCACAGAATGATTTATGTGAAAGTAAACCCTAGGGGGAAACAGTGAAACGCGCATCGCAGGTGCTCCTTTTCTTGGGAGCGCTCGCACTTCTTTTCGTAGAGCGTCCAGGTTTCGCCGACATCACGCCGATGGATTACTATGCTTCGCCATCAGGAGGAAGTGCGGCGCCAAAGTCAGCGCATAGAACAATCCGACTGGATGCTCAAGATGTCGTGATTCGTTTGAAACCCAACTCATACGATGTTGACGCGGTATTCCATCTCTTCAACACCGGCGAACTGAGCAAGGAATGGGTCGGTTTTCCGAAAGGTCCGGCGGGACGACCACCGGGACCCGCAGGCGGTATCTTAAACTTTGTTCGATTCGAGGCGTCCGTGAATGAGCGGGACGTGCCGTTCCGGGAAGAGCGTGGTCTCCTTCAACGAGCAAGAAGCATACTGAATGTCTTGCGTTGGCCGGATGGCCATAACACCGATTGGCTGACCGCGCGAGCCCCATTTCCCGCCCGTGCGAAAACGAAGATTAGAGTAAGCTACGAGGCACACTACGGCAACTGTGGATTCCTTTGCTCAACGGCAGTATACGTGTACGGGACGGGGCGGTATTGGAAAGACGCCATCGGAAAGGCCACCTTTACGATAGATTGTGCAGAGACGGGAGGTGCAGAGCGTGTAAGGGCGGGATTCTTTTTTCCTGATACCCAGAGTCACTTGATAAGGCGAAGACAAGTCTCGGAGAACGTACTAACCTTCGAGGTCCGGAACTTCGAACCTGACCCCAGAGGCCGATTGGATGTCACCTTCAGTACCGGCCCGAGGTGAAGCCTGTTTCAGTTGGCTCGCGGTTGCAGGTAGTCGCCAATCATCGGTAGGATCTGCTCAAAGATGATGACGCTGAAAGGAGGTTGACCATGTCATCCGCAGCGATTGAGGCCGTCATTCGCATGATGGAAACGTTGCCTGAAACCGCTCAGAGCAAGGTCGTCGAACATCTCCGGGAGTATTTTGAAGACCTCCAGGACGAGATCCGCTGGGATACGGCATTCCAGGCTACGCAAGACCGTTTGGGTGAAGCTGCTCGCCGCGCCAAAGAACAGATTGCCGCAGGACATGCCGAACCACTGGACGTGGACAGACGCGGGTAGGAGTTCGCCGCGGAGACGCAGACGAAACGGAGAAATCCGATTGCGTGCACGATTGGCCGAGCCAGGTTCGGCCGAGATCAGGGTGCCATAAGAAAGGGTTGATGACTGACGTGAGACGCTCGCAAACCCTGACGAAGGAGCGTTTCGGCAGGATACTAGTGTCATGATGCAAGTCAGTGCGGAAGACATAGAACAGAATCTTGGCGTGTACTTGCAACGAGTGGAAGCCGGCGAAACCGTGGCAATTGTACGGGCCGGGCCACCTGTGGCCGAGATGAAACCGGCCGGCGCCGAGGCTCAGACCTTGCGTCCATATGGCCTGTGCGCGGGCGAGTTTACGGTCCCGGACGACTTTGATGCACCGTTGCCTGACGACATCCTGGATGAATTTGAGGGCAGATGAGGCTGCTCCTCGATACGCACATTTTTCTCTGGTTCATCAGTGGGGACGCGCGGTTGCCGCCGGAATGGCGCGGCAGAATCCGTGATTCAGGGAACGAGGTCTACTTGAGCGTGGTCTCCGTATGGGAAACAATCGTAAAGCATGGTCTCGGCAAGCTTCCGCTGCCCCCCCGCCGGAGCACTATCTGCCGGATCAGCGCGCACGACACCGGATTGCGAGCTTGGAGTTGGATGAAGCCGGCGTCCGTCACCTTGCGACCCTGCCTGCCGTCCACCGCGACCCCTTTGACCGCATGTTGGTGTGTCAAGCCATCGAGCACGGCATGACGATTGTTACCGTTGATCCGGTGTTTCTCGCATACCCCGCGCCGGTTCTGGACGCACCTCTGCTGAGCAGATAGGCAAGGACTCACACACGCGCTTGCCGGGCTTTGCGCCGGACGATGACCCGTTTTCGGGGAGAGTTGACGGTCTTGGTGAGCGCGGGCTCAGGGTGCGCGGAAATCGTGAAAAACCGCTCCACGTCCTCCGATTCGCGGCTGATGGGGCACTGGTGGAGGCTGTCGAGGAATATGCGGCCGTAGGGCTTGGTGACAATTCGGACATCGAGTATGCACAAGACACCTCGATCCGACCGCGTGCGGATCAGGCGTCCCAGACCCTGCTTGAGAGCGATCACGGCCATCGGCACCTGAAGCGAGTAGAACGGTTCGCCTCCCTCATTGCGTATCTTCTCGATGCGAGCGGCAATCACCGGTTCGTTGGGCGGCGCGAACGGCAAGCGGTCCACCACCACGCACGACAAAGCTTCGCCCTGCACGTCCACCCCTTCCCAGAACGAAGACGTGGCAAACAACACCGACCCCGGGTTGCTCCTGAACTCGTCCAGCAGACGACTCTTCGGCCTGGAACCCTGGATCAGCATCGGAAACGACAGCTTGCCCAGAAGCCGCTCGTAGGCCATGGTCATGTTGCGGTACGACGTGAACAGGATGAACGCACGCCCTGAAGTCTGGATGAGAAGCCTTTCCAGGACGGGTATCACCTGGTCCATGAAGCCGGGAGCGTTGGGCTCAGGGAGTTCCCGCGGGATGTGCAGCATGGTCTGGTCCGCGTAGTCAAAAGGAGAATCGAGTATCCTCTCGCCGGGGGGCGTGTCCAATGCCAGGCCGAGGCGGGACTTGAAATACTCGAAATTCCCCCCCGAGGAAAGGGTAGCCGAGGTGAAGATCGTTACCGGTATCTTCTCATACAGACGCCGGTGCACCAGAGGTCCCACATCCACCGGGGACGCGTGCAGCATGAGCGTCTTGTCCCGCTGTTCGATCCAGGACGCGAAGTCGTCGCCCGCCTCGTGCGCGAGTATGATTCGCAGGTCCTCGGACAACTGCCGGGTCCGGTTGGCTGTGGCCCGGAGCTCTTCCGTCGGGGTCGGCAGCCTCTCGATGGACGCGGAAAGCTGATCCAGGGACGCACACAGCCCGACTTGCGCTTCCTGCACCATGGGGTCCACCTGTCCCAGCCTTTCGGATCGGCCGCCCGAAGTTACCCTGAGCCCCGCAAAGAGACGTCCCGTGAATTCCTCGACCTTGAGAAGGGCTCGCTCAAAGGGCTCGTCATCGCAGTCCGTCTCAGCGAGAGCTCCCCTCACGTCCCGGCAGAATCTGTTGATGCGATAGGCGCTTACGTGCACGCCAAAGTGCTGGGTCAGCGCCTCTTCCAGCCCGTGGGCCTCGTCCACGATGAGCGCCTCGAAGCGTGGGATCACCTCACCGTATCCCGAGTCTCGCACCGCGAGGTCCGATGCGAGCAGATGGTGGTTCACCACCATGATGTGCGAATCATAGCCCCGGGCTCGCATTCTGATCACAAAGCAGTCGTCCCGATCCGGGCACTTCCGTCCGAGGCACGACTCGGGGGTAGAGCAGATCTCCGGCCAGATCGGGGCGTCGTCCGGCAGGTCGGCCATTTCCGCGCGGTCTCCCTGGCCGTGCTTGCAGGTCTGCACGTACCACTCGTAGATCATCTCGATCCGCCGTTGATCCACGAAGCCCGGCAGAAACGGCTGCCTCTGGAATCGCCGAAACCGCGGATGACAGACGAAATTGCTCCGCCCCTTGAGCAGCGAGGCCTTCAGGTCGGGGAAGATGTGTTCGCGCACGAACGGGATGTCTTTGTAGAAGATCTGTTCCTGGAGGTTCTTGGTGCCGGTGGATATGGCCAGTCGCTTGCCGGAGAGACACGCGGCCGTGAGATACGCCAGGGTCTTGCCTGTTCCCGTGGGGGCCTCGATGATGAGCCTCTTGTCCGAGTCGAGGGCCTGGTAGACCTCCCTGGCCATCTCTATCTGTTGAGGTCTGTGCTCGTACCCGCTCACGGACGAAGAGAGGATTCCCTTCGGACCAAGAATAGTGTCGATTTTCTTCTTATTGCTCATGGGAAAGACATTCCACACGCGGTCTGCTCAGCCATAGCTATGAGTCCTCACTGTACTACTATCGGTCGATTTCTCAGCCGTCCGCGAAAATTTTCCGGAAAATCCGTCCGCAGATGCCTCAGACGACCCAGATAAAGCGCCTGAGCAAAGGAGAACCCTGCTCTTGTCCGCCTTTCTTCCATCTGCCTCCCTCTGCGTAATCTGTGGCTGATTTTCATTGGTTCCGGTCGAAGTCGACGCTGTGCTCATCTGTGGCCGACTCTTCCGATTCGGCGATTCCGCGCGAGTGTCGGATCTTCTGCGCGACGAGCTCGGAGCGGGAGCCGCCGTCGATCGGCAGCCCACGCTCTTTGCACCAGCGAACCAGCTCCTCCACATCGACATGGAACGGAAGGAGCTTGACCCCCAGGCTTCGCATTCTCAGGACGAACTTCGTAGCGTTCGCGTACCATTCGGCCCAAGTGTCTTCCAGCTCGTGCCTGTCAGCCGAGACTTCGAGCAGACGATGCCACTGTTCAGGCCGATACCACGCTACAGCGTTGACCGATTCGGTGGCAGGCACCTGCGTGTCTCCGATTCTGTTGAGGGTCATGGGCATATCTCCTCTCCGGATCGACACTGCCGGGCGTCTGTGCGCAGTTGGCGGCTGTCACGGCACTCTGCCGTGCGACTCTCCCTGAATTCCACGGCCTTGCGCAAGAGGCCCTCAGCCCAGAGAGGCTCTCCCAGAGCGTGCACGTGGACATACGTCGCCAGCACGTTCTTGACGCAGATGCCGTCCACTTCCCCGTCGATGCCGTGACCGCGGAGCACCCGAAACGCATACGAGATGTCCTCCCCCTCGAGACCCGTAACGTAAGAATAGTGGAATTCGTGACCCGTAAGCACCGTTCCATGGGGGTAGAACGGATTTCGCCCGCCGACCTCGACGCGAATGTACCCGTGGCCTTGCGGCGTGCGTTCGAGCGCGGTGCTCACCGGAAGCACTCCGACCATGGGATAGCTTTGCTCGTCAATGACGAGGTGCTTCGACAGGTACATGAGACCGCCGCATTCCGCATATACCGGCAAACCCTCGGCCACCGCCCGGCGTATGGACTCCTTGAAGCCGACGTTGTCCGCGAGCTGTTGTGCATGTGTCTCGGGGAAGCCTCCACCGATGTAGAGCGCATCCAGCTCAGGTAAAGTCGCACAGGTCAAAGCGCTGATTTCCGTGAGCTCTGCTCCTCTGGCCTGCAATGCCTCCAGGTTTTCCGGATAGTAGAACTGGAACGCGGAATCCTTGAGCACTCCCACACGAATACCGGGAAACATCGGGCCGGCAGCCGACCGCGCGGGCGAAGAGACATCGTCCCAAGCCATGGGACCCGCGGACTCGGCAATGCTGATGATCCGTGCAAGGTCCAGAGATTCCGTTGCCACCCCGGCCGCTTCTTCGATGAACTCCTTGGCCCTCGGGTGCTCGTAAAGCGGCAGAAGCCCCAAATGCCTTTGGGGGAAGCTCTCCCGGCCCAGCCTTTTGATGGCGCCGATCACCGGAATGCCCGTGGCAGCCTCGATCGATTCCCGGAGCACACGTTCGTGGCGGGCTCCCGCAACCCGGTTGAGGATCACCCCTCGGAGGTCCACGGCCGGGTCCAGGACCTTGCACCCCAACACAAGTGCCGCGGCCGTCCTGGTGACCTTCGTCGCGTCTACCACCAGAAGCACCGGAGTGTCCAGCACTTTGGCGAGCTCCGCAGTGCTGTAGCTGCCCGACGAATCGACTCCGTCGAACAGCCCCCGGTTCCCTTCCACGATCGCGATGTTGCCGTCCCGGGCTCGCCGGAGGAAAGAGGACCGCACCGTCGAGGTATCGAACAGATACGGGTCGAGGTTGTAACAGACTCCTCCGGCCGCGGATCCGAGCCACCCTGCATCGATGTAGTCCGGGCCCTTCTTGAAGAGCGCGGGAGACATGCCGCGGTTTCTCAGGGCTGCGGCCAGCGCGATGGTGACGAAGGTCTTGCCGGCTCCGCCTTTGAGCGCGGCAATGGTGATTCGGGGAATGTTCGGGTATGTAGCCAACTCTGTTACTGCCTTACCGCCTTCAGTGCGTTCTTGAGCGCCGCGAGCAGGAGGGTCACGGTTTCTCTCCGGCTGTTGAAGCCCATCAGCCCGATCCGCCAGACCTTGCCGGCAAGCTGACCCAGGCCTGCGGCCATCTCGATATTGTAGTTACGCAGCAGATAGGCGCTGACCGCCTTTGGGTCCACTCCTTCCGGGACGAGGGCTGTGGTGAGGCTCGCGAGTCGGTGGTTTTTTTGCACATGGCACCCGATGCCGAGATCCTCCAAGCCCTCCCAGAGCATCCGAGCGTGTGACTGATGTCTATCCCATCGCTGTTCAAGGCCTTCTTCTGCCACAAGACGCAGCGCTTCCCGCAGCGCAAAGTTCATGCTCACCGGAGCGGTGTGGTGGTACGTGCGTTCATTGCCCCAGTACTTGGCCAGCATGGTCATGTCGAGGTACCAGTTGGGGACTCGGGTCCTGCGGCGGTGAATCTTTTCAAGCGCGCGCTCGCCGAACGTGACCGGCGCGATCCCCGGCGGACAGCTCAGGCATTTCTGGCTTCCGCTGTATGCCATATCCACGTGCCATCGGTCCAGGTATACCGGAACCCCGCCGAGGCTGGTGACCGTGTCCAGGAGGAGCAGGCAGTCGACTTCTCGGCAGAGCTTGCCTATGCCGTCCATGGGTTGGAGGGCGCCGGTGGAGGTCTCTCCGTGCACCAGTCCCAGGATCGCAGGCTTGTGCTGATCAAGGGCTTCCGCGATCTCCTCGATGGTGAAGACCTCGCCCCAAGGTCGCTCCATGCGACGGACATCGGCACCGTATCTGGAGGCCATGTCACAGAGCCGTTTCCCGAAGTACCCGTTGACTCCGATCAGCACTACGTCGCCGGGTTCGACGGAGTTGGCCAGGGTCGACTCCATGGCTGCGCTTCCAGTGCCGCTCACAGGAATGGTGAACTGGTTATCGGTTTGCCAGACGTATCGGAGAAGTTCCTGAACCTCTCCCATGAGGCTCACAAACGCGGGGTCCAGGTGCCCCACCACCGGCGCAGAGAGCGCCTGCAACACTCTAGGATGGCAGTTCGACGGGCCTGGGCCAAGAAGGAGCCGTATGGGCATGTCCAGTTGGGAGAGCTCTATTCTGTGCGATTCGTCCGTTCGTGAAGACCTATTCGTCATAGGCAGACATCCTTGGTGCGTGATATGGGTCCCGGCAGGAACAGTTGAGGAGCATACGCAATCCCCGCTTGTGTTGCAAGTCTCTTTGACGTCACGAAGCGTCGGGGCCGGTGCTCGCGCCAGGGGGCGGACACGCAGGTCAACCCTTACCATTCACCACAACGATTGCGCAAGGACCGAGAGGCAGCCGTGAACGACGGCGACAAGAGGATTCCGCGGTTCTCGGTGAACGTGTATGGGTGCTTCAGGTTGTAGGGTTCTTGTGGAGCTGTCGGAACGGAGTTGACCACACGTATCGACGCGGGTCAAGGCTGACCATAGAGGATACTGTCGGCGTCTCAAGACACTTGCGGGCCGGCAAAACCTTCGGTAGCCCCGCAAGGGGCTTTTCTACAATTAGCACGGCTGCTTGCGGCCGTAAAACGAGGGCCGAGTGATGATTCGCACAGTTTTCACGGAGCGAGACTCTGTTGCAGCCATCCGGTCGCAAGGCAGGCCGTGGCCCAGGCTTGCCAGCTATAGTCACTCGCCTTGAAATCCGGGGGATTGCTCAAGTAGCCACGGACGCCTTCCCCCTTCTCTCGCCGGCCAGGGGAGCCGGTTTGCTATTCCCCTCCCTTGATGGGAGGGGTAAGGGGAGGGTGAAATTTGCCGCAGTTTTCAACGCGGGGCACTATAGCGGTCGAGGCTTCCCGGCCGTGGTTCACTCCGCACCCAAAGGGCAAGGGCGGAGACGGTCGCGGCACTACAACCCGCGGTTACCTACCATTTCTTCGGCTCTATCACGATGTGGTGCTCACGCATCACCTGCTTGAATATCTCGGCATCTCCCTTGATCTGGCCGATGATGTTCACCGCGGACGCGGGCACGATTTTGCCTCCCTCGCTCATAGGGGTAGGGCCGAAGAATATGCAGAACGCCTTGCCGGTGGGCCAGTAACCAAGATCCCCTTTTTGCACCACCTCTTTGGCGCTGCCGTCCAGTCTGGACTCCACTGGTATGGAGAAGTAGATCTCGTCCCCCCACGTGCTGAAGGAAGAACTGATGGGGAGTGCCTCTGCAACCTTTCTGGCCGTCGCGGTGTCGTTGAGGAGCGCGTCGACCGACAGTGTTCCCACTTTGATGCTGATTTCCACGTGCGATCCTCCGGTCAGTCGAGCAGCTTGAGCGCGCCGTCCTGCGCTTTTTCGACCTTGAGTCGGGTCAGGGGCTTGGGTGTAGGTCCGCCGAGCACCTTTCCCGTCGCGTCGAAGCGGCTCTGGTGGCACGGACACTGGAACTCCTTCTGGGAGGCATTCCAAGCAAACTGGCACCCCTTGTGTGTGCATTGCTCGTCGAACGCGATGATCGAGCCGTCTTTCTCCAGCACCAGCCACGCCCGGGCCTCGGGGAAGTTGGTCGGCACACCCGGAGCCAGCCCTTGCACCTTCGCGGCAGGGACGTCTTTCCGGTTCCCCTTCTTGAACGGCATTGGCTGATGAGCCCATGCCAATCCTTTTCCCATTGCGCCGGCTGCCAGTGCGGTCAATCCGCCTCCCGCCCAAGCCAGAAAAGACCTTCGCTTCATACGGTCATCACAAGGCATGGTGAATTCCTCCTTGGAATGGGGTATATGACAGTAACACCGGCTTGCGGGGCAGTCAACGGGAAGTGACCGTTCCACGGACGGAGGCTCCGATGCGAGAAATGTAACGGTTCGCCCGGAAGAGGAAGATTCACCGCAGAGGGCGCTGAGAACGCAGAGAAAACCCAGGGAAGATACAAGGTCCAGGACATCACCCAAAAGATGTGCCGTGGTCGTGTATCAGTGCGCCCGATACGAAATCGGGAGGAATGTTCGTCTGCCGCAATGGAAGCCAAGGACTCAATTTCTCTGCGCCCTCTGCGATCTCTGCGGTGAACGCTTACTTCCGCGGTGGACTCTGACATTCTCTTGGCACCTCTCGGTGAATGATTAAGGAGATACGATGGATTTTGTGCGGTCCTTGGATGTGGCGGTGCAGTTCCTGACCGTCTTCAAGATCAGGGTTGATCCGCCTCCGGACATGGCGGAGATCGGCAGATCGGTTTGGGCCTTTCCCCTTGCGGGCGCGTTGGTTGGGGCGATCATGGGTGTGTGCCATTATTTCGCGCGAGGTCATATTCCGATGCCTCTACTCGGGGTTCTGGTGGTGGGGATCTGGATAGTCCTCACGGGAGGCCTTCATCTGGACGGCTGGGCAGATTGTTGCGACGCGCTGATGGTGCCCGCCAGCCCGGAGAGACGTCTTGAAATCATGAAGGATTCGAGGATCGGGACATTCGGCGCGGCAGGACTGATCTTGATGATTGGGACAAAGGCCACGGCATTGGGTGCTGAGGGCTTTCCTTCGTGGGGCGTGTTTCTGGCGCCGGTGGTGGGCAGGACCGCAATGGTGCTCGGTTGTGCGGGGGTCAGAACTCCTGCCCAGGGCATGGCCGCGAGTTTCATCACCGGTCTCGACCGCGGGGCAGTGCGAGCCGCGGGTATTATCGGATTGGTTCTGTCCGCGCTCGGTGGCTGGCCGGGAATTGTGGGTCTCGCGGCCGCAATCGGGACCACCTTTGTGTTCAGGGGGTTCGCGCGGTCGCGCTTGGCCGCGATCAACGGCGATGTGATGGGCGCAATGTGTGAACTATCCGAGGCGGTCTTCGTGGTCGCGATGTCGGCAAGGTGGTAAGCGTTCAGCCCCGGCGTGCAGGGCAATAAGCATTGCGTCCCGAGGACCCGGACAAAGCGAATCCTTGTCAACCTGATGAAGCGGATTGCGTGTTGACTTCTTTGAGCCTTGGTGCCTTCATGGTGTGTGCTCACAGCGGAAGACGGGTGCCCTCGAACGATCAGGTGAGGTGAGTGCGATGAGAATAGGAACCACTTCGTACGTGTATCCCGCGGACATACTCACAAACGTGCGCAGACTGGCAGGGCTGGCCATGGACGTGGAATTGGTGATATTCGAGGCCAAGAACCCGGACCGGGATCTCCCGGATCAGGGGGTGATCGCGGAGCTCAGGCGAATCGCGGCTGACCATGACATGACCTACACGGTGCATTTGCCGCTTGATCTTGTGCTCGCGCACCCGGAGAGTGCCTCGTCCGTGGAAACGGCCACACGCGTGATCGACCGAACCCTGGAACTCGACCCCTACGGATTCATCGTTCACCTTGAAGACGGGAACCGTGACAGAATACATGACCCGGCCGAGTGGCTGGAAAACTCCGTATCGTCGCTTGAGCTTCTCGCTGGAGTTGTGGGCGATTATGGGAGGCTCTGTGTCGAGAATCTCGAGATACACCCTCCGGAACTGCTTGACGCTGTGTCTCGCGCACATCCCGTGTCTTTCTGTGTCGACGTGGGCCATCTCTGGGTGACGGGCAGGCCGGATGTCCCGTTGCTCGATCGATGGCTCCCGAGGACGCGCGTCGTGCACCTCCACGGCGTGGGCGCTCGAGACCATCAAAGCCTGGCCCAAATGCCTGCATCGAGACTCGACCCGGTCACCAACCTACTGCGCGATTTTCACGGAGTTGTCACGCTGGAGGTATTCAGCGAGCGCGATTTTGTCACCTCGTTGCGCGCATTCGAGGCGTCGAAGGCGAGAATCGGCGCGGGCTGAAACACCAACCCCCTCCCCGCATGCGGGCACAACCACGCATGCAAGTCAGCGCCCGACATCCCGAGGACCCGCGGCATGGTCAGAACCACCCGATGTTTCAGAAGTTTTCGGAAGGGGGTCCGGGGGACAACCCTTCTTCAAAAGGGTTTCCCCCGGAAGACCTTCTGACAAAAGGTTGTTGATAGATTCACACAAAAAAGCCGGGGAATGTTCCCGGCTGTTTCGTCGTGTTTTGGTGCCGAAGAGGAGACTCGAACTCCTACAGGCTTGCGCCTACTAGACCCTGAACCTAGCGCGTCTACCAGTTCCGCCACTTCGGCATAGACCCTTAGTTTGGCATTAGGAGGCCCCCGCTGTCAAGTGAGAAAAACCGGTCACTTCAGTTCATCGAGTAACCTCTGGGAAATAGGCCCCTTTCTTCTGATAAAATCGGCCACCAGGTCCCGGATCAAGGGCGTGCCTTTGGCAGACGGAGTCTTGTCCTTATTCGGCAGCCCTTGCCGGTGGAGACGATCGGCAAGAAAGTCATTTGTTACCACGGAATAGGTTTTCTGGGGGTCAAACTCCTCGTCCCGGACCTTCTCGATCACGAGGTTCCCCGGCTCATCCTTGCCGAGGGTCAGACCGAACGTCTGGAGAAGCTCACTGTACCCACGTGAGCTTTTCACGCCGGAGCGCAGAATCTCTTGGAGGTCCACGCCCTTCAGGTCCATTTTCACGCAGCGGTTCGGGAAGGGGAGTACCCGGAACAGGTCGGCATAGTTGACGTCTCCCTTGGGCAAGCTTCCTCGGATGCTTCCCGCGTTGGTAATGGCAACCTGAGTTCCCGCGTGCATGGCCATGACGTGCGTGACGAGCTTGGCCACAGGCGCGGTACGATACACTGACCAGCCCCTGTGGTCGGCTCCGTTGAGGAAGACCTCACTCGATCCTACCGAAGCGAACCAGCATTCCGGAATTCGCCGCCGGTACTCTGAAACGACGCGAGTGATCTCCGCGTCGTCCTTGACTTCGGCATCGAGGTCAAGGAGCCGGCTCTTGTAGCCCTCTACCTTCCCGTCCCGGACTTCCAGATCGAGCCTTCCTACATAGCGCGCGTACGCGCCGGCCTGGACTATGGGTCTGGGGTGAGTGTCGAACGAGGGCGTGAGCTTCTCGTGCGAGTGCCCGCCCACGATCACGTCGATCAAAGGGCAGGCTTTCAGCAGGTTCCGATCCTGGACCGATCCCAGGTGAGTAAGCGCGATGATCAGGTCGCTCTCCCTGTACCTGTCGAGCACATCCTTGGCCGCACACATGGGGTCCGAGACGAAGAGACCCTCTGCCCTCGAACTGCGGGTGGTGAGTCCGAACAACACCAGCCGAGTCTTTCCGATTGCGGACTCCTTGACCATGTCGAACTGCGGACGGAAAGATTCATCGCGTATATTGGCACTCAGCAAGGGACAGTTGAGGTCCGGCTTGAGACGCTTGAAGAGGTTCCCTACGCCGTAATCGAATTCGTGATTTCCCACGGTCATTGCCGTGAAGCCCATTGAGTTGAGAAGTGTGGCTCCCAGCTCCCCCTTGAAGGTCTCCGTGAAGACCGTGCCCATAAGGAGGTCGCCGGCCATGAGAACCAGTGTTTCGCGGCCTGACTCCTCGTTTTTCCGTCTGATTTGATCGATGATGGTCTTTGCCTTGGCAAATCCGCCCACCAGACCGGCACTGCCTTCTTCGGGGTAGGGCTCATAGTGGCCGTGAGGATCGTTCATGTGAAGAATGGTCAGTTTGAGGAGAGGTTCGGCCGCTTCTTGAGCCGCACCGACGGACAGGCCCGCGGCCGCCAGAACAAGAGCGAAGCCCAGAGCCAAGGTCAGTCTGCGCAGTGTGCTTGCATCGAGCATAGTCAATCCCCGCATCTGCTGCACACAAACCCCCTGAAGCCGTTTCACGTGAGGTGCCCGGGGTGAGTGCCGGCGGTGTGCGCTCCGTCTCCTTCACAGCCCTCACTCGGAGGTCTTCCAGCCGGCAGGTGGCGGTCGATTCGCTCACAAGACGAAGACTCTGGTCGGGGTGGCCGGATTTGAACCGGCGGCCTCGTGCTCCCAAGGCACGCGCGCTAACCAGGCTGCGCTACACCCCGTACTTGGCATGTATAGTTGGATTGGGGAGAAAACGCAAGCAAAATGGGGGAAAGTCGTCACAGCAATCCCCTCCAACGAGGCAAGACCTCGGGGAGACAGGGAATGCCTCAAGACTCCAGGTCCGGGAAGAGGTAAGAGAGGGGTAGGCTCATGCGCCCGAGACGACTTGCACGTCCGACCTCAACATCCGGAGTGCCGATATTACTACAAGCTTACCGACGCAGATGCTTCCTTCCTTGGTCGCTTGGGTTGGAGAGACACCACCTTCCGATTCGTTTGTTTCTCCGTTTCTTTGAGATCGTCATAGATGGCTTTAAGATCATAGCCAAACCGTGCAGCATGCTCCTCGCGCGCTTCTCTCACCTCTTCAACGATGGGATCTTTCCACATGCTCATTCTCCGATAAGCTCTTCGGGGGTACAGATGACGGGGGCCTCGTACCCTTGAGAAAGTGCTGCCGCCATGATGCCGGCACGCATTTCCGCGTTTGCGATATGGCGGCAATTCCAGGTCAAGAGAAAATCCATCCCGTGTACGGTGGCCAAGGCAATGTGCAAGGCGTCTTCTTTTGCTCTTGCAGGAATAGGTCCTCTCTTGGCAAGCTCACCGGCCAGAGACAATGCTTCTTCGTTCAATTCGAGAAGCGGGATCTCTTCCAAAGCATCAAGCCGTCTTTGAGCGACTCCTTTGTCTCCGGCTCCGGCCTCACGGATTACCAGTTCAGAGATGAACAGATTGTAATGCAGGCGTCTGGCGTCCCACCATTCCTGAGTAATCTGTTGATGGCCGACAACAATGAGATCCCTGCTTGCCCTCGCTGCAAGGTAACTCACAATTGTGGTCTCCAAATGGACGTTTCTCTTCACGATGAGGTTGTTGTTCGATCTCTGAGGTAGCCAAACGTCGGCAGTTGCGTCAGATCGCCCATCCCTTGCGGAATGGCCATCGAAATAAGGGGCACGCCCCTGGCAGGGCATGTTTCACGTGGTGCGCCCGAGACGACTTGAACGTCCGACCTCAACATCCGGAGTGTTGCGCTCTGTCCAACTGAGCTACGGGCGCATACAAGCAGGGTACCGCATTGATTAGCCCGTGTCAACGCTTTTTCCCGGAGCTTCGCGACTCGCAGAATCTTGACTTGTTCCCTCGCGTGCGCCACCTTATTGGCATGTACTCGCACGGCTGGAGGAAGGTATGCCCATGAGGCCCGTCGAAATTGAGATCGTTGCCATGACCACACTGGATCCCGGTTGTGGGACCTGTGGCATGATGTTCGCGAAACGTGAGCTGTTCGAGGACCATGCACGAGCATGGAGAGACGAATACCCCGAGGACTGCAAACAGGACGAGCTTCGGCTTATTGAAGCGTTGAAGCGACTCAGGCAGCTCTATCGACATCGTATCCGTTGCCGGGTTGTCGACGCGCAGTCGCCGCTCGGGCTGTGGAGGAAGATAAGACACCAGTTCTATGATTTGCCCGCATTCATCGTGGATGGGTCGGAGGTCTGCACGGGCTGGGATATGGGCCGACTGGAAGCGCTCATCGACCGGAGAATCCACGCTGCGCCGGAAAGCTGACGCAACGTGGAGCAAACCGCGTCTATACAATGAACTTGTCCACCAGGCGATTGAGCATGGCGGCTCCCTGGACCTCGGTCTCGAAAAGAGGGACTACCGCGCGCACCCTGTCGCCGAAGGTCTTCCAAATCTGGTCCATATGCTCTGCCTGCATCTGGACGCGATTGTGGACGAACTCCGCGGCATCCGCAGCGACCTGGTCTCTGGGTATGAGCCCGTTGACAACGACGCCTCCCACCGGTATCCCGAACTCGTAGAACCAGTTGATGAACCTGGTGATCACCGCGATGGGAAGGGCTTCCGGCAGAGTCACGAAGAAGAAGGCGGTCAGTCGGTCGTCCGTGAGAAGCTCTTTCACGTGACCCATTCGGTCCTTGAAGCTCAGCAGATAGTCAAGGAGCGGATCCTTTTCCGTCTTCTTGGAGAACGAGAGCATCTCCCGCAGAGATTTTGCCTCTTCCCGGCTCTTGAGCATCTTCTCCACCCAAAGCGAGTAGACCTTCGACATGCCGAGCAGTCGCCGGGCATTCGCGGTGGGAGCCGTGTCAAAGACATAGAAATCGTATTCGTCCTTGAACATGATGTCCGTCATGTTCTCGAACATGGCTGATTCTTCAAAAGCCGGATTCATAGTCGCGGATTCTATGAAATCCTCGGCCTTGGTGGTGATATCCGCGAATTTCAGGAACCAGTTGATCTTCTCCCTGATCTCCTTCTTGGAACGCTCGATGGTATCCCGTGTGTCGATCTCGAACGCGTAGCAGTTCTTCTCGTCGCAGACCATGACCGGCCGTCCGAACACATCCTGCCCAAACAGGTTGGACAGACTGTGCACCGGGTTGGTGGAAGCCAGAAGCGTCCTCTTGCCTTGCTTGGCGGCATACAGAGCTGCCGCACCTGCCATGACGGTCTTCCCGACACCGCCTTTGCCGCCAAAAAAGATGTATTTGAGATCGGGCTTATCCTTGAGGAACTTGGACATGCTTACCGTAATGCTGTTCACAGATTACCCCCTGCCACCTAGAAATCGCCGAACATGGCCCTAGCCATCTCTTCGATCATGGGAAGACCCGTAACATCCCTATGCATTTCAGGCACATACGACAGAATCTTGCCTGAGAATGTCGTGTCGATCACCTTCAGATACTTGTCCTGCATGGCAAAACGATTCCTGAGGTAGTCGGGGATGTTCTGCTCCTTGAGCTCCTCGGGCAACACCCGGTTGACTATATAGCCGCTCAGGGGGACATCGAACTTGGCAAAGAGGTCGGCGGCCTTGACGGTGTCGTTGATCACCATCTCCTCCGGGGTGACCACGAAGAAGAACGCTGTCTTCTGCTTATCCGTGAGGATTCCCGAGGACTTGTTGATCCTGTCCTTGATGAAAAGGAGTTCGTTGAGAATCGCGTCTTCATCAAGCTCCTTGTCTCGTTTCATGACCGCGGCAACCTGGTCGTATTCTCTCATCTCCTGGCGGAGCTTGGTGATTTTGTCTATCCAGGCGTCGTAGACCGAAGCCATGCTCAGGTAGTACAGGGCGTGTCCGAGGGGCACGAGATCATAGATGTAGTAGTCATAGCCCCCTTTTACCACGATATCGACCACCTGATCGAAGATTGCGCTCTCTTCCATGGCGGGTTCTGCGGCTGCTGCCTGGATGTAGCTCTCGATTTCTTCCGGTATTGCTTCCATCCCGTACATATCCAGGATCTTCTGACGGATCTCCTGCTGGTACTCCTTGACTCGCTGGTCCGCGTCGATCTCCTGCGCGTAGAGGTTGGGCATGATCTCAGTGGGACCTTTGCCGAAGATGTCCCTCTGGAATATGTCGGTGAGTGAGGCCTGGGGGTCCACGGAGAAGACCAGGACCTTCTTCCCTTTCTTGGCCAGATAGTATGACGCGGCTGCGGAGAAGGTGGTCTTTCCCAGTCCGCCCTTACCGCCGAACATGATGTATCGCCGATCGGGATACTGCTCAAAAATCTTGGCTAAAGACATGCGGCTTTGCCTCTCATTCGGGTTGTGCTGCCGGCCGGGGGGTGTCCCTCTCAGGCCAGGGCGTCGGTAAGGTCTTTCTCTCTGAGCATCCTGCGTTTCCAGGTGGAGATCTGCGGGACCACGTAAGGCAGAAGTCGCAGCGAGTAATACGGTGGAAGTATGGGCACGCCCAGCATGTCTCCCATGGTAATCAGAATGAACAGGTGTTCCATGCTCGCCCTGGTTTTCATCGCGAAGCGTGCTGAATCGTGGGCTGCTACGCCGTACACGAACTCTTTCACGGACTGAAAGAATCCGTGCTTCTTTTTCTCTTCTTCAGACATGAGTCTTCCCCTATTGCTGGGCGGGGCCTGTTGATCGGTTGACCCCACGCTTGGTTTGCGCATATCAGGCTGTTTTCCGAAAAGCTGGGAATTCCGGAGGAAGCCCTTTTGCAGGTTGTCGCCCCGGCCCATCTTTCGGAAAACTCTCTGCACATGGCTTGGACACCACGCTTTGGCATCATGAACCGAGAGTCTTTGGCAGGGGGTTGTGGAACTCACATTTTTGCGAAGGGGGGACCCCACGCAATCCTTATAGCAACCTGCACACCGCCAGGCAACAACGTGTCAAGGTGGTGTGGCAAAGGCGCTCCCTCGTGGGTTAGGTTTAAGATTGCGGTGCATGCTCCTGGTGGTATCCAAGAATCATGTCAGACGCCAATCTTCTTGCCGCGCCGAGCTACAGATGGTCACAACCATCCAATATATCAAAAGTTTTCGGAAGGGGGTCCGGGGGAAACCCTTTTTCAAAAGGGGTTCCCCCGGAAGACTTTCTGTTAAAGCGGGGTCCCCCCCCCCCCCCCCCCCCCCCCCCCCCCCCCCCCCCCCCCCCCCCCCCCCCCCCCCCCCCCCCCCCCCCCCCCCCCCCCCCCCCCCCCCAAGACTTTCTGATAAAGCGGGTTCCCCGCATCTTACTTCTCGGAACGCAGCTGCGCATGAATACCGCGTCTCACACGAAGCTTCCGGCCGTTTTGAGCCAAATCCTCACGCCTTGGCAGGCTGTCCTTTCATGGAACGGTACCGAGCGAATGCCTTGAAAGCCTCCACCGCCAGGATGAGCGCGGCAATCACCAGGAACAGCCCGACAAAGCCCATCAAGCCGTTTCCTACGATGTCCTGGGTCTTCGTGAATACGCCTGTGAAGACCTTGCTGAGCAGACCATACGAGGTGTAAATCAGCGCGGCAATGGTGGTTACGAACATGAAGAGCATCGGGTAAAACGCCCAACCCACGGATTTGCCCTCGGACAGCATCCAGGCGGAGATCAGCATCAACGCCAGCGAAGCCATGAGCTGATTCGCGCCTCCGAACAGCACCCACAGATACTGCCACCAGCCCGAAAGGACCAGGATCAACCCGAGAATGCTCGCGACGATCGTCCCCACGTGAGCGTTCCTGAAGACGGGGCTCACGTCCCCGAGCAGTTCCGACGTCGCCACTCTCATGAAGCGCACCACGAGCTGCATGATCGTAATGGCCAGGAATATCATCATCACGCTGCCGTAGGAGGTGCCCAAATCCATGGGAAGGCCCACGGCATTGAGGAATTTGGCAACACCTTGGGCAAAGACGCTCGCGGGACCTGCCGCCAGCGCTTGGGTGTACTCCGCCTGGGAAGCATACAGCGTGCCCGCAATGATCAGCGCGAACAGAGCGAGCATCATTTCCACGAACATGACGCCGGCACCCACAGGTCTGGCATCCAGTTCGTTTTCGAGCTGCCGCGCGGTTCCTGAACTGGAGACAATGCTATGCCATCCGGAAATGGCTCCGCATGCGATGGTCACGAACATGATCGGCCAAATCGGACCAATCTTGATTTCCCAACTCGTGTACGCGGGGAGCGTCAGGTTGGGATGTGACACGAAAATCCCTATAATCCCGAAAAACAGCCCCAGGAATACGACGTACGAGGCCACATAGTTGATCGGCAACGCAAATCGCCAGATCGGCAACACCGCGGCGAAGTAGCAGAAGACAAACGCCGCCACCGCCCAAAGGTACTTGTTACCGGCAAGGGAAGCCCCCAAGACTTTGTCCGACGGCGCAACCGTGCCCACGTAAATCCCGACCATGGCGATGAGCACGGTAATCACCGTGGTCATGATGATGTCCATCTTCCATCGGTAGATCATCTGGCCCGCAAGCAGTCCCGCTCCGGTCAGGAACAACCAAGCCATCGGCGATGCCTTCAACTTCAAGGCTGTACCGACCACCACCGCTCCGAACGCCCCCACAATGAGCAGCAGATAGAAATATATGAACGAGAGAAGTATCACCCGGGCCCTGGGAGAGATCAGCCTGTGACTCAAACCGCCGAACGACGCGCCCTCGTGCCTCATCGCGATCATGGCGCTGGAATAGTCCTGGACCCAGCCGATGAACAACGTGCCCAGCAGTATCCACAACACGGCAGGCAACCATCCCCATTGCAGAGCGATGATCGGGCCTATGATGGGACCCGCGCCGGCAATGGATTTGAACTGGTAGCCGTAGAGCACGCTCCTGGGTGTGGGCATGAAATCCACCCCGTCCATGAACATCTTGGCCGGAGTTGCCCTTTTCGGGTCAGCTTTGATGATGTTCCTGTCGACGTAACCGGCGTAGAACCGGTACCCCACTATCGCAACCACGAAGCCTACGATCAGGATGACTACTGCATTCATCTTGGACCCCTTTCTTGTGGCTATAAGCTGCCTTTGCTACTCCTAAACCGAAGTAGTAACTTACACCCATGGGACGTCCTCACCCGCGAGGTCCTGAAATTCTGCGGGCATCGGCGGCCGGGGACAATTCTCAACCCCAGCACGCTCACTCACTCGAGCCGGATTGCCTTGGCGCTGTTCACCTGAGCCGGGATATGCTTTGTCAATGATTTCAGGCCGAATTGTGCACCCAGCGCACCGGCCTGTCAAGACCTTTTCTGCCCGGTGCTGTGACCGTTCACCTATGCGCGGCAACAAGATCCCCCCTGCCCCCCTTTAGACTGAAGTTTTTTTCCAGAGAACCAAGTCTCGTGCGGCTATCTCCTCGTCACAATTGAGGAAACTTTGGGTTCGGTTTAGTCTTCAGGGTCCACGTTACTGGCTACATTTCTACCCCCCGCCCGACG
>JBFMAA010000077.1:0-28131 GCA_040755955.1 Thermodesulfobacteriota bacterium | reverse complement strand
CCAGCGGAATAATGAGGCCCTGGGAGGGCTTGCACCCGTTTCACTGCTTGGGGCTCCCGGGGCTTACGCACCGGGCTACTATCTGCCGCCCCTCTGGGGCTCCAAAGGCGGACGTTCAGTCCCGCAGAGACGTAAGAAAGTAGCCCGGGACGTCAGTCCCGGGTTGCAGAAATGCACCGTGACATCATTGAGATACCAAAGTGCGCGGCACCCGCCCCGCCATCGGCCTTCATGCGGACCGAGAAAGGTGGACGCGAATTTGGTTGCGGCTCCCAGCCGTCGTTTTGCTTATAACGTTCCATCTGATCTCTTTGCGGGTGTGTGGACCTGCCGGGAGCCTCCTGTCCCTTTGAGCTGGCGCGTCCGGAGCACTACCGGCCGGATCGCCCTGAAGACGTTGATCTCCGTTCTGACAGTCGGGAACAATACCGGCTTCACCGCGCCCACATCGACCTTCTTGCCGTCTACCAGTCCCCGAAGGAATATCCTGGACAATTGCCCGTCCTCGAGCAAACAGAGCAGCTCCTGCGCCTCATTCTCGACCCATTCGAGGAGCTTCTTCTCATTGTCCGGAATTCGTGTTGACAGGACCGCCTCGGAATAGCGCCGGGACTTCTCCTCGTCCACTCCTGTGCGCACCATGATCCGGGCAAGCTCGAAGAGCAGCAAATCAATGACTCGGAACTTGTTCCCCTTCTTCCCTGATTCTGCCGACTTGAGCAGTCCCTGGGTGATGGCCCGGTCAAGAGCCTCTCTCTCGCTCATTTCCAGAACAAACAGGGCCTCTTCCTCGTTCAAGAGCCGTTCGGGCATAAGCATCCTCCAGGGAGATGATACCATCCTCGGCACGGATGGCGAGCCTCTCGCGACAGAATTCCGCGCTATCTCCAGTCAGGGCCTGTTCCGTACCGCGAGGGTCTTGGCACAGAACTCCCGGCCCCCAGCATGGCGAATTCGTTTGGCAACCGCACACGCACAAGAAGGCCCCTGCCGGCGGTTGAGCAGATTGAGGAATCGATATCATTTCGAGGGAGTTCGGTCAAGGCGGTGCGGGGAAATTGGCGGGTTTCCCCCGCCGAACCGCATCCATGACAAATATGCTTTGAAAGATCGAAAGTTGGCACAATTAGTTGACACAGAACTTCAAGTGTGATATATTGACGCCGTAACCATAAATACTTATCGGAACAAGCTGATAAGGAGCTTAAATGAATCCCGGAAGGAGGCGGGTATGGGTAAAATAGGCGCTGCGTGTCTTACCATTCTGCTTGCTTGTCTGGTGGCCGGTTCCATGGCACACGCGTACGTGGTTACCATGGGCGAAGTCACTGCTTTTTCAATGGGCCACGGAATGTGTGGTCCCATGATGGCCGGTCCCGGAATGTGTGGTCCCGCGATGATGTGTCCACCGCCGGCATGCTATCCCCAGGCAATGCCCATGGCGATGCCGTGTCCGCCACCCCCATGCTACAAGCCGATCACCAAGGTCAAGAGGGCCAGAGTTGCTCCGACTGCGATGGCCGCGCCCGTATGTGGTCCCATGGGGTGCTACCCTGCGCACGGTGGTCATGGGATGATGATGCCGAATCCGCACGCACGATGGCACTAAGGTAACCCCCAAGTGTTCCCGGGAGTCCCACAGACGCGAACGTGAGACGCGTGCAGCGCTCCTCCTCTCGAAAGGTGCGTAACAGCACGGATTCCCGGGACTCAACCGCACCAGCCCTCCTGCTGCAAGGGGGGCTCGCACACCCCTCATGCGTGCAGGTGCCATTCCTACCTTCCCACGCACGCGTCGCCCCCTCAACGGGGCAGAATCTCGTCCCCCGTACGCTCCACTCCGTATCCGCCCAAGGCCGCGACCTTGTCTTTGAAGACTGGGCCTCGCATGGTTTCGAGGAGAATGAGCATCTTCTCGTTCTCGAGGGAATCCTCAGGAATCACCAGGTCGTACTGTTCGGTGGCAACGGGAATGAAGTCCAAACCAAGGGCTCTCGCGGCAGCTAACACGCCCATGCCGACGTCAGCCACTCCCGAAAGCACTGCCACCGCTACCGAAGTGTGCGTGTACTCCTCGAGTTCGTACCCTTTGATGCCCGCGGGGTCTATTCCGTCGAGTTGCAGGTGGTAGTCGAACAGGACGCGCGTCCCCGCGCCTGACTGCCGATTCACGAAGGTCACGTCGTTTCGGGTGAGGTCCGCAAAGCCGAGGATGCGCTTGGGATTCCCCTTGCGCACCATGAAGCCCTGCTCGCGCATCACGCCGTGGAACACCCTCACCGCAATGTCAGACAGGTACGTGCGGATGTACGACCAGTTGTATTCGCCGGTCGCAGTATCAAGCAAATGGGAGGTCGCAAAGTGAGCGCTGCGGCTCTTGAGGGCCAGCAATCCTCCGAGGCTCCCCACGTGGCTCGATGACAGATACACGCCGCGGGGTATGAGCTCGTTTGCCAGGATGTCGAGGGTCAGATCGTGGCTCCCGATGCAGACGACCGTCCGGTCAAGCTGGGCAGGCGACCGAAGGAGCTCGACCTGTACGGAAGCCCCCTGTTCGATTCCTTCCGAGCGGCTGTCTATGCGTACGATCCCGTCCGCCCTAGTCAACGTGGTGATTGATCCCGCACCCCTTGGCAAGGGCGCAGCTATCACCCTGTTCGCGACCTTGCCGAGCTTCACTCTGAGAAATTCCTCACGCCCGAGTTTGGACGGGATCTTGCGCGCGCTTGTGGCAAGTATGGTAGGCCGCTGATCTCTGGGGAGCCTTTGCATGGCCTCCAACACCGGCAGGCCGAAGACCTCGAACGAGAGCACTGCGGAGACCGGATATCCAGGGTTCCCCATAACGGGCTTGTTCTCGACTATTCCGAGGATGGTGGGTTTTCCGGGCATCATGGCGACTCCGTGGACGAGCACCTCACCCAGTTCCCTGATGGCCGCGGCAGTATAGTCCTCGCTTCCGGCAGACGATCCCGCGTTGATCACGACCATGTGCGCATCCGACCGCACTCCGTCCATGATGGCCTGTGTTATCGTCTCATACCGGTCAGGGACAATGGGGATACGGCGAGGGGTGCCGCCGGCCTGCTCCACCAGTCCTGCCAGTATGACCGTGTTGAACTCGATGGTCTCTCCCGGTGCGGGTTCGCGCTCCCGGAGGGTGTCACCGGGAACGAGCTCGTCACCGGTGGGTATGAGGAGGACCCGCGGCCTTTCCACGACCCGGGCGGAGACCACTCCCCCGGCCAGGAGCGCGCCCGTTTCGTAGGCCGTGATCCGGTGGCCGCCAGGGATTATCATCTCCGAGGCCACGAAGTCTTCGCCCACCCGGCGCACATTGTGCCAGGGCACGACCGCCTTCTCGATCTCGAATTCCTCGTCACTGAGGAAGTTCACATCCTCGATCATGATAACCGCATCGGCGTTGGCGGGCAACGGTCGTCCCGTGTTGATCGGCCAGGCGTCCACTCCGACCCTCAAGCGCAGGGGCCTGTCCGGACCTGCTCCGAAGGTCGTCGGAGCCAAGACCGCGAACCCGTCCATTGCCGCGGTATGGAAGTGTGGCGAAGAAATGCGCGCAAAGACAGGCTCCGCGGTGACCCGGTCACGGGACTCCACCACCCGCACGATCTCAGAGCCCGGAAAGTTTCTCCTGTCGAGACGGTTGAGGAAGAGGTTCAGTGCCTCCTGGGGCTGTTTCATGTCGAGATAGATGTTTCGTCTCAAGTTCTTCTCCCAGCCAGTTCGAAAAAAGATGAACGGTTACCGGATCGCCTTTGTACAGGCCTTCGCAGTCCGCGGGAATTTGAATGTATCCATGAGCCCTTACCATGCCGGAGATCATGCCTGACTTGCCTGGAACGTGCATCGCGACGGTCTTGCCGGATTGCTCGGCAATCCTCACCCGGACGAAATCCGTGCGGCCCTCTCTGGATGGGACGTTCCGCCCGAGCGTCGCTTGCAGAGTGCTCTTGAGGTATGGCCCGACAGAGCCCTCTCCTTCAAGTCGCCTGAGGAGGGGCACCACGAACTGGTCAAAGCAGACCAGGGCGGATACCGGGTGTCCCGGCAGGCCGATCACCGGACAGGAGCCCACCTGAGCCACGATCAGAGGCTTTCCCGGCGAGACGGAGACGCCGTGGATCAGGATTCGCCCATGCAGATGGGAGGTGATGGCTTCGATGACGAGGTCACGACTTCCCATGGAGCTTCCGCCGGAGATCACCACGATGTCCGCGACTTGGAGCCCTTTCTCGATCGCTTGTGATATGACGTCGAGTCTGTCAGCCGCGATGCCGATCCAGATCGGAGTGGCATGGGCTGCGGTGACCGCCGCGCTGATCGTATGCCGGTTCACGTCCTTCATGCAGCCTGGTGGCGGTTCTTGTTCCATGGGCACGATCTCGTCGCCGGAGCTGATCACTGCAACTCGGGGCCTCCGGAAGACCTCGATCCGGGCCATGCCCATGGCCGCGAGCAGGCCCATGTCTTGCGGTCGGAGCCTCTGACCCGGCGGGATGAGGGTCTCCCCGCGTGTGAAGTCCTCGCCTCGGCGGACCACGTGGTCGAAGGGCGCGACCGCCTGCATGATTTCCACAGTCTGCTGATCGAGCTCCTGTGTGTGTTCGACCATGACCACCGCATCAGCACCTTCGGGGAGTGCCCCGCCGGTCCAGATGCGAACCGTTTCCCCGCGACCGAGGCGTATGCCGGGAACCTTTCCCATAGGAACTTCGCCTACCACCCGGAAAAGGCTGGGGGATCCTTCTGAGGAACCGAACGTATCCGCTGCTCGGACCGCAAACCCGTCCATGGTGGACCTGTCGAAGGGAGGAAGGTCTGCTGGGGCCTGCACAGGCTCGCTCGTCACTCGAAAGAGAGAGTCGTCGAGCGAGACCTCTTCCGAACCCAGGGGTTGGAATGTCTGTAGAATATCCCGGGCCGCATCAGCCGAGCAGACCCGGAGAAAGGGTTTCGACATGTGATTCGCTCTCAATGGGGATGGCGCAGGGTCACGTATCGGTGTCGCGGTCCGGCAGACCGCGAATCTGGGCACGCGGGGCGCAGGAACCAAAGACAAAGACACCCTTGCTCGCTCTCCCGGCCTTGAAATGCCAGGCTATTGTCGGCCGTTCCGCCGGGACTTCAGTGTTCCCAAGCCACACAGCGACTGAGAATAGCCGGGTGCTTCAGCACCGGGAACGGAAAGGTTAGCACACCCTTTGAGGCGTACGCGGTTCTCTTGGAGCCCGCGTACGGCGGGGGGGCGTTCTTTCAGCCTTACCGGCTTGGGCCGCTCAACACCGAATGCTCTCTGCGCAGGGTTGTTGGAGCGGACTATATCAGAATCCGGCGCTTACGTCAAAATTGTCGTAACTTCGTGGGCTGAAAGGCATTTTCGGGGGAAGTGAGTTCATCCAGGGTAGTCCCTTCGCGGCGAGACCTCCAGGGCTCGTCAGTTGGGTGACGTCGTGACGGTCGCGGAGGGAAATCCCGCCAGGGCAGAAGGTCTGCGCTTCCCCTCCCTTGATGGGAGGGGAAAGGGGAGGGTGAGATCCGCCGTAGTCCGGAAAGCAAGGCGCTCCGGTCTATTCGATTTCCTGGCCGGTGGTGGTCATGGTGATCTTGCCGTGCTTCACGCCTCTGGTGGAGATGAGTTCTTCGCCCGCCTTCCTCACCAGTTCCGACGCGCCCTTCATGATGAGCACTTCGAGGCAGTTGTGTGCGTCCAGGTGGACGTGCACCGCGGTGATGATCAGGTCGTACTTCTGGTGCTGAATCTTGGTGAGCTTCTGAGCCAGATCGCTCTGTTCGTGGTTGTATACCACAGTGACGGTCCCCACGACCTCGCGGCTGGATTCGTTCCATTCGTCTTCCACGAGCCTGTCGCGGATCAGGTCCCTGATGGCCTCGGAACGGTTCGTGTACCCCTTCTGGGCGATCAGCGCGTCGAACTTGTCCAGGAGATCGTCCGGAATAGACACCCCAAAACGTATCAGATCAGCCATGTGCCGTCCTTTCATGTGAATGCGCCGGGGGAAGGAGCGTTTTACTAATAAGGTTCGATTTCTCCTTTTTTCGAGAAGAAATCTTCGGGCCGGCAGCTCTGGGAGCAGGCAAGGTGCCTTCTCTTCGCTTGCGTAGAACCAACCGGCCCCGCCCTGGGTCTTCATGCGGGCCGAGGAAGGTCGACGCGAATTTGGTTGCGGCTCCCAGCCGTCGTTTTGAAAAACGCCCCTTCCCCCAGACCCCCATCCCCCAAAACTTCTGGTACTGGGCGGCTCCCGCTGGTCGCCGCCGGGACGTTTCAAGCTCGTCCGCAGGCCGGGGGTGAGTACGTCAGGCTTCCCACGGTCCGCCCCTTCGTGGCTCAAGGACTTGCGTCCCGGGGGGACGCACGGTGAATAGCCGTAGGTTTCAACCTACGGAAGCGGCGGCGAGCAGCTCAAGCTCCCAGCCTTTCCCCGGATCTCCGTCCCCAGAGACTTTCAGAGCATGCAGGGCCCGCCACCCCAGTGATACTGGCAACTCCGTCGCAGCGGTTCCCGATTCGCGGAGTATACACCATGACGCTGATGGATTGCCACAAACCTTGACGGTTCGTGCTCGTGAAGACTTTGAAAGGCGGGTTGCGGCAAATCTCATTGACAAGGGCCACAGGTTGGCGAGAATGGAACAAGAGGATCGCGAAATGGAGCTCAAAGAACTCGAAAGGGAGGTCGAAGCGTTGTGGACTGAGGAGGCAGAACGCCCTGTGGATGAGCCCGCGCAGAGGTTGATGACCGAGATACCCGCTGAAGAGGTGCTCCGGCGTGCCCGGGCCGGTGTCTCGTGAGGAGGATCACCATGAACGAAGGAGATCTCCTGAGCCGCTTTCATGAGTTGCCCGCTGAGGCTCGGCGGCCGGTACTGGACTTCATTGACTTCTTGCACACCCGGTACGCCGTCTCCGGACCTACTGCGGGCAGCGAGCCGACGGATCTGGCTCAGCATCCTTTTATAGGCATGTGGAAGGACCGGGAAGACATGAAGGACAGCACCGCCTGGGTCCGCAGGAGCCGAGAGGAAGAATGGGGAAGCCAAGTTGACTGATACCACTATGTTCGACACCGACGTGCTGATCGATGCGGCACGTGGTGTGAGCGAGGCAGCGGTCTATCTCCAGGACGCGGCGGCACAATCCCGCTTGGCCGTCAGTGTTGTGACCAAGATGGAGCTCATTGTCGGCTGCCGAAATCGGACGGAGCTACGTGACGTTGAGGGTTTTCTCATGGGGTTCACGATCGTCAAGATGACGGAGGCGGTCTCCGACAGAGCCGTGAATTTGTTGACACAGTATCGTCTGAGTCCCGGTTTGCTCATCGCCGATGCTCTCATTGCCGCCACTGCGTTGGTGTATGATTTCCCCTTTGTGACGAAAAACCGGAGGGACTACCGATTCATAGCGGGGCTGAATCTTCTTGCTTATCCCTGAGCGCAGGATCATGATTCACGATGTCATTCGAGCCGAATACAAGGGCGGGTACCGTATCGAGCTGGAATTCGACGACGGGGCGAGGGGCACGGTCGATTTCTCGAAGTATCTGCGCAAAGGTGGGGTATTTGAACGGTTCAACGACCCGGAATTCTTCCGCAACTTCTCGGTCAATGAGGAACTCGGCACCCTGACCTGGGGAGACGAAGTCGACGTAGCTCCCGAGACCCTCTACGCGGAGGCCACCGGCCGCGGTCTCCCGTCCTGGATGGAACCGGAAGACGAGTCACCGCGGCCGTATCCGCTTGCGCTTACCGACGGGCCGGCGGCTTGAAACGGCAATGGTTCGGAGGAACCTCCAGCAAACCAGGACCAAACTGACAGGGCGCCCAGACGAAGAACCCCCAGGCCTGTGGCGAATCTCATTGACACGGGGTCGCCGGCCGGTGACAATGAGGCTGGAGGATCACTACATGGAGCTCAAAGAACTCGAAGCGGAAATCAGGAAACTTGACGTGAAGGAACGCGCTGAGCTCGCGAAGCGGATAATGGCAGGCCTGGACGATCTGTCCGAAGAGGAGATCGAAGCCTTGTGGGCTGACGAGGCGGAACGCCGCCTCGATGACATGGAGCGGGGGCTTGTGCCCGAAATCCCTGCGGAAGAGGTATTGGGCCAAGCGCGGGCAGCCCTGACATGAAAGGGCGGAGGCCAACGGATGCCGGAGATTTCCCGCTTCTACGGAATCGTGCTCGCCATGTTCTGGGACGATCATAACCCTCCGCACTTTCATGCACGCTACGGCCGTGAACGTGCTGCGATCGAGATCGGTACGATGCGGGTCCTGGACGGAAGACTCCCAGGACGGGCCTTGGGTCTTGTGGTCGAATGGGCATCACAACACCATGACGAGTTGGTGAGGAACTGGGAGGCGGCTCGGAACAGCAGGCCGTTGGAGAAAATCGACCCGCTACCCTGAATGGAGAAACATGATGATTCACGATGTCGTTCGGGCTGAGTACAAGGGCGGATACACCGTCGAGCTGGAATTCGACGACGGGGAGCGGGGCACGGTCGATTTCTCGAAGTATCTGCACAAAGGCGGCGTATTTGAACGTTTCAAGGACCCGGAGTTCTTCCGCAGCTTCACTGTCAATGAAGAGCTGGGCACCCTGACCTGGGGAGACGAAGTCGACGTCGCTCCCGAAACCCTGTACGCGGAGGCCACCGCCACTGCTCTCCCTTCATGGATGGAACCGGACGAAGAGCAGTCGCCTCACCGACAACACACCCCTTCCGATTGACACGAGTCCGAATGCCGACATTCAAGATGCCGAGCAGACTCCTACACCAAGAACCTCCAGATATACGGATCAGTTGACCACTGGCGAATTGATGGATCAGCACACCGCAACCGAACAATATTTCAAGAGTTTTCGGAAGGGGGTCCGGGGGACAACCCTTTTGCAAAAGGGTTTCCCCCGGATACTTTCCCTTTCGAAAGCCCTTTGGAATCACTTGTCGTAAGGGGCCCATTTTTCGCCGAGCCCGGCCATGTAGAAGGCTGCCAGAGCCATGGCCACGATCAGGGCTCCCATAAGCTCCTTCGAGATCCCGAATACCTGCCAGAGCGTCACCTGTCCGAGGGGTGAGCTCTTGTAGAACGCGCCCCATACGGGCCAACCCGCGGCAAAGATCCACATGCCGAATATCATGCCGATCCCGAACATCACCGCGTCCACTCGACCCGATGCGACCCCGACCACGGAGGTTCCGGGACAATACCCGCCAAGTATGAATCCGCAACCGAATATGAGCCCTCCGGCCAACTGGGGCCATAGGTAGGTCTTCATCAGCGACCACTCCAAGAGCACCTGGTAGTCGAACAACCCGACCCAGGAGAGCACGATCAAGCCCACCAGCGCGGTCACGATCGCAGTGAACATGACACGCAGCACCCGCATGTCCCGGAAATAGAAGATGCTCGTCAGATTGCGGGCATCGCCGAACCCGGCCCTCTCGAGCACGAACCCGAACAGGAACCCGATCCCTAATGCCACCACTATGCTTCCCGCGGGAGAGATTACTCCCAGATAATCCAATGGACCGGTCATAGCCACTCTCTCCTTACCAGGATCGCTCCCACGAATGCGGCGGCAAATACCGCCATCATGAACACCCAGCTACCCACTACCATGGTGGCGCCTCCGCTGAGAGCCTGCCCGCTCGTGCAACCTAGGGCAAACCTCGTGCCGATGCCAGCCAGAATACCGCCGGCAACGGCCAACCCCCAGCGAGTGCCTGCTCCGATGCTGGGGCCCTTCCCGGTCATGATCTTGAACCGGCCCGCGGTCAGCACTCCGACAAGGCCGCCAAGAAATACTCCGACCACCATGAACACCAGAAACTCATTCAGAGGATGACTCTTGCCCGGCCCGTAGTATTCCTTGAACAACCCGCTGTTCTCTACCGCGGCAGGGCTCACGGGATGCGCGATCACCGCGGCGGTCCGTGCAAACGCGCCCGATGCGCCCAGGCCGACTCCCATGAAGTAGAAGCTCAGCGTGAGCACCAGTCCAAGCGCGATCCCCGCCACATAGGGATTCCAATAACCTTTTGCGTAATCCATTTGCTTCATTGTCCACTCCGTTTGTGGAAGAATGCGCTGGGGAAAGAGGCGTTTTGAAAAACGCCCCTTCCCCCAGACCCCTATCCCCTAAAACTTCTGGTACTGGGCGGCTCCCGTTGGTCGCCGCCGGAGAGTCCGGGCATTGCCCCGGATGCCGGAGGGGATAGCATGTTTACCGTTGGTCGTGATCCGGCACCACGGGACACTGGATTCTGGCGTTCGATGTTTGCTGAGTTCACTTCGACTCAGGAACCACCGCCTTCAGACCGGCTTGAGACGCAAGTCCTTCCGGGACGCCGAGAGAGCTCGCTGCCTCCCTGTCCGCGGTGAGATCTTTCCATAGTATGGGTGCAGGATCGTTGACCGGCAAATCTCTGGGACAGTAGACCATCCATCTGCCGGTCAGATGGAAGATCCCCGCCACAAGCACCGCAATCGCGGAGAGTATCACCGCGGTCACCGCGCCTGCGGCAACCATTCGACCACGCTTCTCAGCTAGGTGATTGGGAGGCGGCAGTGTCTCCGGCTCGGCCGACGCTTCCGGTTTATCTGAAAATGCGATTTCCGGGGGAAGGAACTTCTTGCAAGAAGTTCCTTCCCCCGGACCCCCATCTTCAAGAACTCTTGGAGTATGGCGGCTCCCGCCGGTCGCCGCATACAAGGCCTGCGGCTCACAACTCCCTTGGGGGGCTGCATTTTCGTCCTTGGTTGTGGCCGTCCTCGGCTCAGCCGGGGCTTCCTGCTTCACGGCAGATTCGGAAACGGGCTCCGTGACGGGAGCACTCCCGTCCGCTTTCTCGACCGTCTTGTCCTCTTGGTCACTCATAGATATTCTCCGTGATCCTTGATAGCTAAGAGCCTGTCCCACAATTACCGTGTCAATGAAGGTGGCCCGTGGCTCTTACAACATCCTCCCCCGGCCCCTCCTTTAGAAAGGGAGGGGAGCAGGAAGTTGCTCCTTTTCCCCCCTTTTCTAAAGGGGGGTTAGGGGGGATTTTCAGTTCACCCTTTTTTCCGGACAATCCCTACGTTTTCCACGAGACGCTCGGCGCTTTCGAGCACCGCCATGAATACAGGTTCCGCGGCCTGAAGTCTCGCCTGCGCTGCCAGAGTCCCCAGCCAGTCCAGGTGATCGGTGCAGAAGGGACCAACCGCGCGCGCCTGCCCGGTCTCCATGAGCAGGCCGAGAAACTCGAGCAATACCGATAGGTGGTCCGGTGGTCGGTCGTCGCTGTCCCAGCACACACCGCACGCCGCCAGCACCGCCTCCATGTGAGCCGCGGGATCGCCCCGCGTGAAGCCCGTCTTTCCCGCCAGGGGATGAGACGGATCGGTCGTCCAGGGCTTGTACACCGACTCTTCCAGGCTCAATCCGCCGGCGGGTCCCACGAGGCGCTCGATCTCCACGTTCCACTCGGCAGCGAAGGCCTCCGGCGTGGTAAGCCACTTCCCGAACAGGTCCGGGGCCATTGCATGGAGTGCCTGGACCGCGGGCAGTGCCTCTTCCGGGCGGAACGGTTCGTCCGTGCGGAAGAGCCTGCCCAGCACCGCCGCGCCGTTGCATGAGAGAGCCTGCGTGTCTGTTGAAAGCTTCCGAACTGTTTCCATCGGTATCTACTCACCCCGTCCTCAAGAGAATTCACCACAATTTGCACCCTCCCCTGACCCCTCCCATCAAGGGAGGGGAAAATCGAGCCGTCTCGCCCGCAAGGATTAGGCACGATGGGGGGAGGCAACGACCAGCTACACAAGCGCGCACATTCCAAAACTCCTCACCGCAAACAGACATCCTGCGGCGACCAACGGGAGCCGCCATGGTTCAAGAGTTTTTGGTGGAGGGGTGCGGGGAGGCCACTTTTTGCAAAAGGCGGCTGGGAGCCGCAACGAAAATTCGCGTCCACCTGTCTCGGTCCGCATGAAGACCCAGGGCGGGGCGAGTTGGTTCTACGCAAGCGAAGAAGAGGCACGTTGCTTACTCCCAGACCGGCTGAACCGAAAATTTCTTCTCGAAAAAAGAAGAAATCGAACGTTATTAGCAAAAAGGGGTCTCCCCGCATATTTCGTCCTCACGCTCCCACGCCTCACACAATGAGCGGTGGTGTGCCTGAGTAGATGATCAGTGCTCGCAGGCTCATTCCGCCGATAAGGACGCACACGTCAGCGCCCACAACCAGAAGCTTGGGCATTTCGCCGTATTCGTAGTACTCGACTACGCTCAGTACTAGCGGCACCGCGACGCCAATCACCACCACCAGACCCCAGAAGTAGGGGCTCAAGGCTCCCGAGATCAGCATCTGTGCTGAGGTGGCCGCCTCCACAGACCGGGTCAGGGACATGAAGATCAACAGCATCAACACCCCTGCCTCGACCGCGAGGAAGATCACGTGCCCCAGGGCGAAGTTGGACAAGGTCTTGATGGTGCTCACGTCGATGAGTGCCGCGCCGATCATCGCCACCGCAAGGCCCGTAGACATCGCGGAAGCCAGAAACAGCACCGGCATCAACGGCGTGTTCCAGAAGGGGACTCCGTTCACCACCGCGATCAGGACTCCGGTGTACCCCGCAGTGGCAACCGCAAACACGGAGCCGACGATCTCGAGAGTCCGCACATACTTTGCAAAGTACTTTCCGATAACCGTAATCCCGTTCAAGGCCAACCCGTAGAGAAAGGCAACCGGTATGAACCCGGAGAGTATGATCACGCCCCAGGTGATCATGCTGGTCGGGTTGAAGACGAGGTATGCCTGTCGCCAAGGTTCCCACAGACCGGCTTCCAGGTCGAACACGAGACACGAGGTCCCTATCGTGATCAACGGCCCCGCAGCCAGCGACCCGGCCCGAGCCAACGCCTTGGACCAGTCCGGAGCCAGCAGATCGCAGGCAACCGCGGAAAGGAACGCGCCTGAGCCCGCACCGGCCAGGAAAAGATACGTGACGATAAGCCATCCCCATGCGTTCTCGGGCATTGCTAACTCCTCTTGTAGAAGATTCTCGGCCGAGTATCCAGGTCTGCCCGCAGCGGCTGAGCCCTGTGGGTCGCCACGAAACGGGAAATTTCGCTGTTGGGGTCGTCAAGGTCCCCGAATATGCGGACCTGCGTAGGACACGTGCTCACGCATGCGGGGATTCCACCCTGGCGAACCAGATCTATGCACATCACGCACTTGACCACGATCCCTTTGTGGTGATCGATCATGCGCATCTTGTATGGGCAGGCTTCCACGCAGTATTTGCAGCCAACGCAGGTCTTGGGGTTCACGAGCACGACCCCTTCTTTGGTGGTGTACGTGGCCCCTGTGGGGCATACCCGCTGACAAGGGGCGTTCTCGCAATGGTTGCACTGGAGAGGTATGAATTCCTTCGCAAAAGAGGGATACCGACCCCGTTCCCGTTCCACGATGCGGTTGAACTCCTGGTCGTATGCGAGCCCGTTCTGGTTCTGACACGCGACTCGACACGCGTGGCAACCTATGCACTTGGTGGTGTCTATGGCGATTCCGTAATGAGGCATCTCACGCTCCCCGGGTGGTGGACTTCTCGACCCGCACGATGATCTCGTTCCCCATGGTGTGACCCAACACCGGATCGAAGTAGGTCGGCAGAAAGTCGTTGTAGGAGATGCCGAACCCATAACCTCCCTGGCCGTGCTTCTTGCCGAACTTGAAATGCCTGGAAAACATCCCGTACCCGCTCGGCAAGAAGATGCAGTCCGGATGTATCCCTTCGGTGATTCTGCAGCGGGCTCGTCCTTTGCCTACGGTGGAGGTGATGGACATGCAATCTCCGTCTCTGAGCCCCAGGAGTTTGGCCCGATCCGGGTGAATCCAGACTCTGGCCCAGTCGTTGAGCGTGGTGATCTCTGTGAGGTACGGCTGATTGCCCGTCCTTGCGTGGGTGTGGTGGGCCTGTTTGCCGTGGATAAGCCGGAACGAATGGGGATCCTTGGGGTCAGGCATGACGAGAGGCTCTTCCCATGTGGGGATCGCAGGCAGCCCGTAGTCCTTCAGGATCGACGAGACCATCTCCAGTTTGCCGCTCGGGGTCTTGAGCTTTGGCGGACCCGGTTCCCATCGGCTTCCCGTGTCGATCACCCCTTCCTTCTTGAGCCGTTCCAGGGTGACGTGCAGAGGCGCCAAGGATGCCCGGTTATACTCCTCCAGGGTGAACTTGAAGTACTCGCCGATTCCCAGGTTGCCTGCCATGCCCTTGAGTATCTCGAACAGCGGCTTGGTGTCGTATAGAGGCTTAACCACCGGCTGCCTGATCGACACCTGTGCGCTTCTTACCGAATGGCTTGTGTACACCACGTCGTCGCTTTCCAGGTAGAACGCTTCCGGCAGAATGTAGTGTGCGATCGTCGCGGTTTCAGACAGCACGTAGTCGAAGCTCACCAGCAGTTCCAGCTTCTTATACCCGGCAATGACTCGAGCCGGGTTCGGGTTGGTCCTGATCGGGTTCGAGTGGTACACGAAGCCTGCCTTAAGCTCGCCCTTGAGTGCCAGTTCCGGAATCGCGTGGGCGATCCCGTTCCCCGCGGGAACCAACGGATAACGGTCAGGATCTCCGCTGCCGTCTGACATGTGGTCCGGCACTTCCGGAGGCTTCGGGTAATCCTTGGGATCGAGTTTCCCCAGTTTGGGTTTTGGAGGGAAGTACAGGCCGCCGGGCTGGTTGAAGTTCCCGAGGAGCCCGGACAGGCATCCGACGGCTCGCACGAGCTGGAGGCTGTTCTTGTACTGGGTCCCCATCGCGCCGTGATACCCGCGGTGTACACACACGCGGGGAGCATATCCGGCGAGTTCCCTGGCGAGTTGCACGATCTCCGCGGCGGAAATGCCGGTCTTTTCCTGCGCCCATGCGGGGGTGTACTTCTTGACCTCGGCTGCGAATTCCGCAAAGCCTTCCGTGTACTTCTCTACGAATTCCTTCTGCCAACGGCCTTCTTCGATGATCACGTGCGACAGTGCCAGCACCAGCGCGAGGTCGGTCCCAGGACGGATGCGAAGCCACCGGTCTGCCAATGACGCCGATTCATTGAAACGCGGATCTACCACCACCATTCTCGCGCCGTTGCTTCGGGCTCGAGAAATTTCCCTCAACGAGCCGAGGTTCAGACCACCTGCGGGATTGCGCCCCAACAGGACGATCATGCGGCTGTGTTCCAGGTCCATTTCGGGCTTGCCGCCGACCGTGAGCCACCAGCCGACGTTGCGCGGCATGAAGCAGGTGCTGCCATGCGAAAACATGTTCGACGAGCCGAGTGCGTGGAGAAAACGCCCATTGAGCGAATGGTTCGCCTGCGGGTGAGTGAGCCAGAATATGCTTTGCGGACCGTGTTTCTCCTTGATGGCCAGAGTCTTCTCCCCGATCTCCTTGAAGGCCTGTTCCCACGAAATCGCTTCGAACTTGTCCGGACCGACCCTTTTCAGCGGGCCTCTGATCCTGTCAGGGTTGTAGAGTTCGTGGAGAAAGCCGTGGCCTTTGGCGCACACGCCACCGAGGTTCTTGCCTGCGCCGGGGATTCCTTCGGCTTTCCAGACGCGGTCTCCTTTGGTGTGGACGTTGATTGCGCACCAGTTATCGCACGCGCCGCAGAGAGTGGGAGTGACCTTGGTCTCCTGAGATTCGTTCTGGGCCTTGGCCCACGCATCAAAGCTCACGTAAGGTCCCACGGCCAGCGCGGCTGTGCCGACTGCCGAGGCTGCGAGGAACTTTCTCCGTGAGATGGTCGGCATGGTCATAATTCCTCCGAAGGGAAGCAATCTCATATATAGTAATATTGCTATATAGGAATGCTGTCAAGAGAAATCTGCTCCCCTGTGAAAGATTCTTCTGCTACAGCAGGAACAATGGTCCGGCTTGGTCTCTCGGTGTCTCGAAATCGATGCCGAGACGTCTTTCACACCCCATCCCCGGAAGCAGCTCAGTCAGATTCCAGACTCTCCGAAATCTGGACCATCCTGAAGATATCGCGAGCGACGTACGAGCGGTAATTGTCGCTGCAGGTCCCCTGATTCCCCCGTTTCGCGGCCGCCGAACATCGGAACCACCATGACCGCACACGGTCACAACCAAGCATGAAAGTCAGTGCCCGACATCACACGACCTCGCCTCATGGTCAGAACCAGCCAATATATCAAAAGTTTTCGGAAGGGGGTCCGGGGGAAACCCTTTTTCAAAATGGTTTCCCCCGGAAGACTTTCACAGGAAACGCTTGACACCCGGGAGGGAAGAAGGGTACCCATACTGTTGAGCCGGCACCCTTGGGTCATATACCAATGCGACTTCAGACAGGTGAGGCTAACCTCAGGGCGACAGGCGAAATGCCTGTCCCATCCGGAGCCTGAAGTCACCGCTGAGAACGGGCATTGGTCTTAGTCTGTGGCGTCTTACACCAACGTCGAATTCCGAAGGAACGGATATGACACGAGCGGAGATTTTCGTTCGTATCGAAGCCTTGAAACACCAGCTTGTGTCCAAGTATTCCCCCGACAAGATAATCTTATTCGGTTCTGCAGCACGTGACGAGGGGGAAGTGCACGATGTGGACCTGTTCATCATCAAGGACGACGTGCCGCGTCTTGGAGCCGACCGGATTCGGGAGCTTTACAGGCTGATGGATACCGACCTGCCGGTTGATTACCTCGTGTATCGTCCTGAAGAAGTTGCCGATCGGCTTGCGCTGGGCGACCCCTTCGTGCTCGGTGTGCTGAGAGAGGGGAAAGTGCTTTATGGCTAATCCTGTGATCGTCCAGGAATGGCTGGAAAAAGCAGACGAAGATTTCCGCTTTGCCGAAGCCGGCCTCAACGGCGGAAGCGAGTTTTATGCCCAGTTATGCTTTCATTTCCAGCAAGCGGCGGAGAAGTATCTGAAAGCCTTCATCATCGCCAGAGACCTTGCGCTGGAAAAGGTTCATGACCTTGTCCATCTCCTTAAGACTTGCTCTACGTTTGATCCAGCGTTTGCTGCGCTCAAGGAGGACTGCATCACCCTGAATGCTGCGTACATTGAGACCCGTTACCCGGTGCACTGGCCAACCAGCTACACGAAGGACACGGCAGATCAATCTCACACCGCGGCCCTCAACATCGCTCGCATGGTCCGCCATCAACTCGGCGCATAGCTGGAAGCTCATCAGCGACCTGTGGATCCCCGGGACTGAGATCGCCGAGGAGGGTCCTGCACGACGGGACGCAGACGTTTCAATGCTCGCCCGGCACGGGAAAGAAAGACAACTTCATAGGCCATGAGTCTCACGACTCTGATCGAGGTGCTCCGGCTCAGCAACCGGGCTATGGCTCGAAGCGGAAGGTGTCGAAGGGTTCGAGGCGGACGTCAGGGGACCCAAAGAGGCCGCGAACCCTGAATGTGGTGGTGAGGGTCCTTCCGTCCTTGGTGAGGAGGTTGCCGAACACCTCGGACAGTATCTTGTCAATGCCCACGAGAGGAGACACACTCACCCGGAAATCGATCCGGTTCTGGTCGGTGAAGTACATGCCGTCCGCGTCGATGCGCGCCGCGTCGGATATGAGTTTGAGATGTGAAATCTTCCACTTGTGGTCAAAGATGTCCATCGTCCAGGTGAGTCGCTGATACGGAAGCCCCTGGGAGACGATGTCCGGAAAGCGGAATCTGAGAATCGAGCCCAAATTGACCAGGGTGAAGATCTTGGAGAGTATTTCGAACTTGTGTATGGTTCCGTCGGTGACCACCACGTTGACCTCGCCGATCTTGTTCAGGCCCTGGGTCTCACGTCGGTCGGTAGTCTTCCATCTAAGGTTCCCTTTTGCCGAGAGGTTTCCGTCGATACTCATCCTCTCCGGATCGGACAGAAGTGCTCGCTCAAGCCGTGCCTTCTCGGCATTCCACTCGATGGAGAGGGGCTCCTTCGTATCGGCCCGGACATCGATTGCGCCACTCCCGGTCACGATTCCATCGGCCACCTTGACTTCCCAGGACGGCACCTTTATTACTCCGCCGATCCCCTCGTACGTCCCCCGGAAGTCCGAGAACGGCCGGTCGCGAGTCTTCCCTTTCGCAACCTTCAGCACTCCTTTGAGACTCCCTCGCGCCACGAACCTCACCACAGGGTTGGTGCGAATCCATTCGGGCCATGTCAAGAGCGCGGCCGTCTCCGGCGGTCCAGCGAAATCGGTGGTGTCCAGGAAAGGGAATTCCGTCTGCACCTCGATCTTGGGAATGTCGTACCCCTGAATGGCCCACGAGCCGGCAAACTCGGAGCTGCCAAGTTTGGCCCTGGCGACCGTGACGTGCACCGATCTTCCTCGCCACTGCACGTCTGCGGTCACGCCCTGAAACGAATGACGGAATCCCGGCACATGCAGCGACACGTGTCGCAATCGGAGATCAGCCCTCAGTTTCAGGTGATCCCACGATTTCGGATCGCCCTTGATGAGCAGGTCGCCTTCGAACCGCCCGCCTGACTGAAGATTCAGAGACGGGTGCACAATCTGTCTGAGCGAGCCGGTCTCGAGTCCTTTTGGGGGAAGGTTGACGGCGAACTCGACCCTGTCGTTTCGGTCGATGATGCCTTTCGCTGTCACCGTGGAGGCGCCCAAGACCAGACTGAGCTCATCGACGCGGAGCATCTGTGGAGTACGGCTACCGGCTGCCTTGATCGTGAGCCCCACACCGGTCTTTTTCCCCACCAGCTTCCCAAGCTGAAGGTGATTGTGGGTAAGGTCAAGACCCGCTGAAAAGGTCGCGTCCGCGGGAGTACCCCCGAGAGCAATCACCACAGGGAGCCTTCCCGAGTAGGTCCACCCTGGGGGTACCGCTCGGATCTTTTTCACGTCGTGGAAAAGGAGCCCCAACTGCGTGGTCAAGTCCAATTTGGACTCGGAGATGTCCCCCGCGACCTGAAAAATCGAGCCTCCTATCAGACCTCTGACTCCGGAGAGGGAAGCCCCGGATTTTTCAAAGGCCACGGTACCTCTTACCTCTGACAGCGAGAGTGGGAAATCCCTGATTCCGCATCTGAAGGCGTCCAACACGATTCGGCCGTTCACAATGGGTTTTGAGAGGCTCCCTTTCACGTCCAGGGTTGCGGAGATCCCTCCGCCGGGCTGTGTGATCCTCTGCGACCACGTCGGCAGTTGAGCGGTCACCGCGTTGTTCGCGAGGATCGACTGCAGGTCTCCTCCATCAGCCTTCACCGAGAGGAACAGATCCGCGGTCGGGGATCCGCGGAGATCCCGGACCCATCCGTTGGCCACTATCGCAGCGTTTTCCAGGGTCAGTGAGACCTTCTCACATCCCACTTCGTCGGAGGTCAGACGGATTCTCCCTTTCGCGTTGCCGACCCGGAGCCCGAGTCGGGGAACGAATCCGGAGACTCCTTCCAGAATCGCGTCCAGGACAAGTCTCTTCTGCCATTCGCGAGCGTCGTGGAGATCGGAGATTTTGCCGTTCCAGACGCCACCGGTCACCGAGATCCGGCCGGTAGCCCCTGTTGCGGCCACGCGTTCGCGGTCCTCGGGGCTGAAAAGCTTCAACGGAAGCAATGGGAAGAGCTTCTCAAGATCGAGTTGAGCCTGTCTCACCGCCACTATCGCGAAAGGGTCGGATGATCGGATCGCCTCGGCTTTGGCCTCTATTACTGCCGTGAGTCCCGGCAGTTCCAGTCGATTCACCTGTGCGTGCACCGAATCCGGTCGCCATTCGAGAGAAAACTGCCCCCGCGCCTGGTCCACAGGGACCTCTTTGAGGAACAGACTACCCGGCTCCAACATGCCTTGAGCCAGGTCGAGCTCACCTGTGATCAGGCATTTCCCCTGTCTGCACGCTCCAGTCGTGTGCAGTTCGATGCTCCCGCGCGCCAAGGGAAACTCGTGCCCGAGGTGGTACGCGATCCGACGGAAAGGGCTTGCAGGACAGTGCGAAAGCCTTACCGAGAGGCTCGAAGGACTCGGCAAAGGCGACCGGTGGAATCCCACCCCCCTGCCGGATATGGTGAAAGCCCCCACCGAGGACCCGGACACCACGTTCCCTTGTGCCTCAATCGCATCCACGCCTTGCGGAGTAACCCCGCGCAGGCGAAAAGTGACCCTGTCGAACAGGACCTCTTCCGGCACTTCTGAGGTCGAAGACGCGGCGGCAATAATCTTGCCGTCCCGCACGTCCAGGCTTTTGAGTATAGGCCTCAGCACCGGGATCTTTCCGTTGAGCGGAGTCGGTGGGATTGGCGGTTCAGTGGGCTTGTCGCTCTCAGCGGGTGGGGCCAGGATCGCGAGCGGACCGGAGAACTGGGCGTGCGACACCACCAAAGCCCCTGCGGGCAACGGGGCAAGATCCACCTCAAAGGCCGCGACCGGGGCGTAGAGATAGGACGAGTTGAGACCTTCCGCGCCGGCCTTCAAGCCGTTGAGCGTCAGGCGAGCACGCAAGAAGGTAACCCAGGAAAGCTGCGCAGACACGAACGAAATCTTCAGCCCCGTCGCGTTCTCCACATAGGGTTTGACTAATCGCGCTACCCGATTGCCGTCCATCCCCACCCGGAGGTAGCACACTACCCCCCCGAGAAACGCGATCATTGCCAGCGAGGCCACCAGCAGGCCCGCAGCGATCCTGCGCCAGAGCGGCCGCGAGCTCGCGGCCGGCCGCGCGACCGCAGAATCGGCGGTCACCGGCGCCTTAGCTGATCCGTCTTGACTCGCTGCTTCGATGGGGGACAACACGTTCGGGGTCTCAGCCAATGCGAATGGGTGGCCAGCCGTCGGGCCCCATTCGAAATGAGGGGGTTTGTGCAACCCGTGCGCGCGAGGGGTTCCGCAGGCCCCAGCTCTGCTGAAGCTCGACTCTCATGGAAAGCGGCAATACGGCCCCCATCCCCAAGAACAGTTATGGCGCGTCCCCACACCGGAGCATGAGCATCTACTCCCGATTTCACGAGAGCTTCGCGGATGGACAGCCCCCCAATCTCGAAAGTCTGAGGGGATGGGGGCTTACGCGGGCAGACGCGTGTCGGCCGGAGCGAGCCCCGCTCAACTGGCCTGTCTCGTCAGTTTCTTCAGTCGAGAGATCTTCTTTCTCGCAATGTCGATCTGTTTTCTTGTCGCGCCGGCCTCTGCCTTCTGTCGTTTTGCGTCTCGCAGTTCCCGCACTTTTGCTTTTATTTCGCGCACACTGACGGTCTTCTTGGCCACCGGAGCGGGTATTCCTTTGGCTTCTCTGAGGTGGGCAAGCAATTCTTCTTTGTTCATGCCGTGAACGCCCTGAATACCTTCAATCTTCAGGCATTCCTCACGCATTTCTTTTATGGTCCATTTCTCCAGTGGCTTTTCTTTCTTTTCTTTGCGTTCTTTCTTATTTGTTCCTGCCATTTCTCCTCCTGGCGGCGTCGTGGCCCAGACGGGCAGTATGGGATTATGAACAATGTCGCCGCTCAATTCAACTGATTTGTTTTCATGGCGGTCCGGGGGGTCCCGGAGGGGACCTGTGGGTCAGCGGGCTTCGTGGCTACGGCCCAGACGTTCATACGCAACTCGAAGTGACCGGAAACGATGTTCTGAGCAGGAAAGACACTTCCCAGCAGCCGTTCGATTGCGTGCCGAGAGTACGAGGCTTTGTGTTCCTCTACCTCATGAACGCTCACAAGCCCCACACGGCTCATGAACCAGAGGAGCTTGTCGGTCCACGCGGCGGGAGTGGTCATGACAAGAACTCCGCCAGGACGCAGCACGCGATGGATTTCTCGTATCAGATTCATCCCCATGTGCGGCTCGATGTGCTCAAACGTAGCCAGCATGGTGACCGCATGGCATGAGCTATCCCGGAGCGGCAGGGATTCATCCCGCTCGATGTCATGACCGATCAGTTCCAGGTCGTGGCTCGCGAAAAGCCGTGTGTAGTCCTCATCCACGAGCCTGTCAACGCCTATCTTCCGTGAGAACCGGGTCTCTACGAGGAAATACGGGTAGCTGCCGCACCCGATGTCGAGTATGCAGCCGCTTCTGAGCTGTGCGGGGATCAGCCTGTCTGCCATGGCGGCTCTCTGTCTCGCCAGAAACCGTTCGAGCAAACCCTGTCCACGCGTGGGTGCTGTGTGATGCATGGAAGCAGTTCCTTCAGGGCTCCTTGTCGGGGTAAGCGAACTGTGCTAATTGCACTCGTATACATGAGTGCACGGTCCGGCTCTTCACCGTCCGCACTATAGACTTGGGCGATGTCCCCGTCAACGGCAAGCCCAAGGAGCCTCCCGAACCCCGTCGCGAATGCGTCTGTCGCCACCTACTCCAAATTCCTGTGCGAGGGTTGCATGAAGCTCGAAACTGGATTGTGTCTCGGCTACTATCCCGGAGTGGTAGGGAGGATTGTCGCACTTCACGGGGAGTACTACCATGAGCACTGGGGATTCGACGTCACTTTTGAAACCCAGGTGGCAAGCGAGCTCTCGGAGTTTGTCGCGAGATTCGACCCGAACCGGGACGGACTGTGGACCGTGCTCCCCGACAGGCAATTTGCAGGCGCGATCGCAATCGACGGCCATAAGGCCGAGACCGAGGGAGCGCGGCTGCGTTGGTTCATTGTCGCACCACACTGCCACGGAAAAGGGCTTGGTTCAGTGCTCATTGATCAGGCGCTGGGATTCTGCAGGTCAAGAGGCTTCGCAAGAGTCTACCTGTGGACCTTTCGAGGCTTGGTTTCGGCTGCGCGCCTTTATGAGAGCCGCGGATTCCGACTCACTGAGGAACACTCCGTGGCTCAGTGGGGCGGTCTTATCGCGGAGCAGAAATTCGAGCTCGATCTCTAATCGAATCATTTCCTCACGAGCGCTCTGGGATCAAAAAGATCTCTCACCGAGGGCATGGTCACCTGTTTGGCGTTCTCGTCTCCCTTCCCGGACTCTTCCCCCAGGGCCAGCTTCAGGGCTGACTTGCGCGCGTTCCTGATATGCGTGTCTCCTTGGTCGAGAGTGAGTGCCTCAGTGAACGCGTCGACCGCTTCGTCGACACTCCCCGGACGAGCCGAGCGGACGAGGGCCAGTCCCTTGAGCTTGTGCGCAATGGCCATGCGAGGGGTGATCTTCATCACAGCGTCATAGTCAGTCAAAGCGGTCACGTAATCCCCCCTCAATTGGCGGGCCAGGCCCCTCAACAGCAGAGCCTGGGGGTCTCTCGGGCTGGATCTCACCACATCGGTGAACAGATTCAGGGCCTTCCCCAGATACGCGGACACATTCGGACTGTCAGCAGGGCTCTTGAGCGCCGATTCCAAGGCAACCAGTCCCGCGTTGAAGGAGTTCTTTGCGGCTGCATACTGGATCTCGTCCGTCGCCACGAGGTTCTTTTCCAGGTCCAGGGAACTCGAGAACAGCCTCAGCGAGGATTCCAGATCCCCCTTGTCGTAGAGCTGCAGAGCCTTTGCTGCCCTGGTGGTCATGCAGACCCCGAGATCCACGACGATCGGATCCGGAGATTCCGCGGAAAAACGGCTATCTGCCTGGTCTCTGGCGGTAACGCGCAGGCGCAAGGATTCCTTCACATGGTGTTGTTTCCACGAGGTGGGCATTTTGACCATCAGATATTTTGGCGCATTCGGATCCGTACCGGAAGGGATGGCTTTCGGGTCAGTCACCTCTCCTATCACTGTGGGTTCTTCCTCCGCTTCCGAAGGATTGACGAGCGACACCTCGAGACTCACCACCGGCACCTCGGAAACCACGTCCAACTTGAGGTACGCTTCTTCGTTCGGGCAGAGTGACTGGGGTTTCTCTTCCGAATCCTTAGCCACCGTGAATCTTATGTTTGTGAACGAGGCCTTTGCCGCGGTGAACTCCAGGTCGACCCGTTCGCCGCTGAACTTGATGCGCCGGTACAGAGGAGAGAAACTGTACCCTGGCTTCTGGGGCTCGATCTTGAACGACCCGTGGGAAGGAAAACGAAGATCGAAATCCCCATTCTTGCCCGAAGTCGTCTTGGAGGTGACCGTCCCCTTGTCCAGGTCAGTGACCGCGATCTCTGCTTGATCGAGCCCGGCTGCACCCATCCTGATTCTTCCCTTGCCCACAAAGGCCACTGCAAAGCTCGATGCCTCTGTGAGCTCGTGCTTGGCCGGTTGCTGACCCGAGGAAGACGCAGGTTGTTCCCATTTTGCGGTAAGTTCGACCTTGTAGTGGCCTGCAGGGAGTTTCAACTTCTTGTTATCTCCTTGCCAGTTCTGCAGCCGTCCTTCTCCCGACACGGGAGTCAGTCGCCAGAAAAGCTCGCCGGGTTGAGGGCTCTTGCCGCCGGTCAGTTTGCCCGATGCCCTGAACAAAATTTCTTGACCCGGTGAGTACGCCTGTTTGTCCTTGGGCGATACGATCGTGACCGTGGGCTTTTCCGCGGGTTCGCCCCCAACTCCCCCCGGTTGCGCACTGAACGTCAACGCGTCTCTGATAGGTGGCGGGACTTTTCTCCTGGCGAGGTCCGCGGGATCGCAGGCCGCAAGAGCCAGTACACACACGGCCACAGACGACAGCCTAATTGCTCCGGAAAGAATACTATGCATGGTCGGCCTCGCAGTAATTGGGCGTTGGCCCCCCGTTCACAGTTCGCATGAGTTCCCCGCTTCCCCGGGGCGGTCACCACGAGCCATGGGAATGCGGCCCATTCCGTAGGTTGAAACCTACGGCTATGCAAGGTGCGTCCATTAGGGACGCAAGCGCCCCAGCCCCGAAGGGGCTGACGGGGAATCGCTGCGGCTGTGAACCCATAGATTTGACGGGTCCTTATGTCCGCAAGTTACCAGCATTGGGCGTCCGGGGGAAGGCACTTCTTTCAGAAGGCGGCTGGGAGCTGCGACCAAGCGCATTTCCGTGACAACCTGACCCTCCGGGGCTCGCGTTGGTGACAGACTATACTTCTTTGTCCCGGTCCGTCAAGAAGTCTCTTCCCACGTCTATTGGCCGGCAAAGGCAGGCGCGACCATGGGTCCCGCGGCACAGCCCGGCGCGGCGCAGACTGCCGGTGGCGGACAATGAGGCGGTGGAGGCCCGAAACTCGAGTAATGATGCGGAGTCCGGCACTGGAACTGCGGAGCCTCACAGAGAAAATACCACGCGCCCTGCTCCTTGAACGCCATGAGCGTCACGTCCAAGGACGGCACGTGGGGGAACGCCCCGTCTTGCGCGCACGCGGGGCCGCAGGCCGCGCTGAGTCCGATCACAGTAAGGGCCAATATTCTAATGTATTGTGATAACATACGAGGTATTACCTTATTAGTGTTCATAAACATGTTGATATAATACCATATTTTTGGTAAGTAATCAAGCGCGCCGCCCCTCGGTCCGTCCGCATCAAGACCAATGCCGGGGCCGGCTCGTTCTGCGCAGGTTCGATGCGCCGGTTTTCTGCCTGTGCGCTACATTTCAACAAGACCAGGTGATGAAGCGAGTTCTGGCGACACATCTTCGCTGCCGGAGAAGAGTGAGGAAAGAATTCACCACGAAGCTCACACAGTCAATACAGGTCTGAATCGGTGTGTGATGAAAGAGGATCAGCCAGTCCGCCACTTCGTTAAGACGGCACCGCACCCAGGAATCGGGTCGTTGAGAAGGATTCTCAGGGGCCCGCGTCCTTACCGGTCGACCAGTGACCAGCTCGGAGGCCCGTCACCACACACGAACACCGCCGGAATCCGCTTCCGAACCAGCGAAAAGGCGTATCTCGGTCCACATTCGGCCAGATTGCTCATGCTGGCGGTTCTCGCAGCACTTGTGGTGGCTGGAGGGATACCGGCAGGGTGCGGTATGTCGGTTCGGAGTGCCGCGGTGGGATCGAGCCCCGCGACCCTTTCGGAGGAGACGCTTGTTTCCCCCAACGACCGTCCCCAGGAATCGTTGATCAAACCTACATTACAGGACGAACCCCCAGGAGAGGAGGCGGTCGAACAGGAAACGGCCTCCCCAACGCAGCCCGATTCTTCATGGAATGCCGAGGCCGCCTCTGGACCGGGTGCGCGGCTCCCGAACAGGGAATCCGACACTCCTCCGGCTTCGGACGACGTAACGCGCGACCGGCATCCCCGGCAGTGGGAAGATCAACGAGTCGAAGCTGCCGCAAAGGAACTTGCCGCCAAGACCTCCGGCGTCATCAAGTGCAAGATCTGCTACGATGTGAACCAGGACGAGTGGTGGGCGGTCCTTTTCGAGGACCATGGGTCGATTGTAGACATCAAACCCTTCATCTGGAATCGTGACTCGGCAAGTTTCGAGCCCTTCTTGGTTGTCCGGCAGATTGCCAAGGATCGGCTGGAGGTCCACGTCTCTGAAGATGAGCCGTCCCGACCTTGTCGGGTAGTCGACCTGCCTTCTCGGTGAGCACGGGACAGCGGCACGGGCTACCGAGATGTCCCCTTATAGACAAGGATGGAATGCATGGACCGTCATCGCTCCGCCTGGGAGGAAAGGGAATGAATCACCGAGACCGTCCGCGGCCGCAACCAAGCATGAAAGCCGGCGCCCCGCCTGTTGGGAACTCGGTGGATGGTCAGAACCACCCGATATCTCACAAGCGTTCGGAAGGGAGTCAGGGGGGCAACCCTTCTTCAACACCACCATGGCCGCACGCTGCCGCAACCACGCAGGAAAGTCGGTGCGCTGCATTACAAGAACGCGTTGGATGGTCAGAACCACCCGATGTTTCAGAAGTTTTCGGAAGGGGGTCTGGGGGACAACCCTTCAGTAAAAGGGTTTCCCCCGGCAGACTTCCAAATAAAGGGTGCGGCCGGCGATCCGGGCTCCGGGGGCGCGAACGGGTGTCCGCCGCGGTGTTGCAGATCCTCGTGTTGTTGATAATGGGGATCACGGCAGACGGGTGCGCGCAGTCATCGCAGGCCTCGGAGGCCGGGACTATCGTTGAGGTGAAACTCTCCGCCGACGGGAGAAGGGCGATTGTGCAGGCTGACGGGGAATTCGGCAGATACAGGACCTATGAGCTGGTGAGTCCGAACCGGCTGGTGGTGGACCTGGAATCGGTTCAGGCTTCCCGGGGGCTGCGCATTGAGAGGCCGAAAGGCAAGGCCGTGCGAGAAATCAGGGTCGGTAAGACGGATTCCGGCACGCGCGTGGTGCTCGATTTCGGCTCCCATCCACTCCCTGGACACAGGATAGTGCGTTTGAAGGACGCGCTTCTGGTACTCCTCGGAGATTCGCCATCGGGCGATGAAGCCGTCTGGACAGCTCAACCCGCCCAATCCTCGGGCCTGGCGAAACGATTTGCCGATTCCACACCGGATCTCCACGCCACTTCCGCGGAGGATCCCTCAGGGCTGTCCGTCAAGGAATGCCGGGTGGTCAACGGCCTGATCGTCCTGGAGGTGAGCGACCGGAACACGCCCCGGGCTCGTTATCGAATCAAGCTGGGCCTGGACCTGGACAATCTCGGCTTCCATCGTGCGCACATGGAGCGTATCGGGGATGCGACAGCTCATTCAACCGCGAAACGCAAGCCCAACCCACCACCTCAAGCCCCATCGCGTGCGAAGAAGCCGCTTTCCGAAAGGTAGGACTTCCGGGGGAAACCCTTTTACTAAATAGGGTTCGATTTCTCCTTTCTTCGAGAAGAAATCTTCGGGCCGGCAGCTCTGGGAGCAGGCAAGGTGCCTTCTCTTCGCTTGCGTAGAACCAACCGGCCCCGCCCTGGGTCTTCATGCGGACCGAAAAAGGTGGACGCGAATTTTGGTCGCGGCTCCCAGCCGCCTTTTGAAAAAGGGTTGTCCCCCGGACCCCCATAGACGCTAACTTGGCCACAGCCCATTTCGACATTTCAGGCAGTTATCCCCCTCCCCCTGCCCCCTCCCACGAGGGGAGGGGAATCCGGAAACCCTCTCCCCTGGCGGGAGAGGGAAGGGTGAGGGGGATGATGCTGAGGCAACGCGTGCTCTGAAGTTAGCGCCTATGCCCCGGACCCCCTTGTATGATGTTCCAAGAACCAAGGGCTGACTTTGAGGCGGGGGGGCCGGAAAGTAGTTGCCCTGAACGATGGTTCCTGGTACTGAGCGGCTGTCTTGAGCGCCTGACTGACTCA
>JBFMAA010000076.1:0-28279 GCA_040755955.1 Thermodesulfobacteriota bacterium | reverse complement strand
CCCCGACAGGGTGCAGCGCGTCTTGGTTTCGGATAACCCAGCGGAATAATGAGGCCCTGGGAGGGCTTGCACCCGTTTCACTGCTTGGGGCTCCCGGGGCTTACGCACCGGGCTACTATCTGCCGCCTCTCTGGGGCTCCAAAGGCGGACGTTCAGTCCCGCAGGGACGTAAGAAAGTAGCCCGGGACGTCAGTCCCGGGTTGCAGAAATGCACCGTGACATCATTGAGATACCAAAGTGCGCGGCACCCGCCCCGCCCTGGGTCTTCATGCGGACCGAGAAAGGTGGACGCGAATTTTGGTTGCGGCTCCCAGCCGCCTTTTGAAAAAGGGTTGTCCCCCGGAAATCACATCTCTCTGAGAAACCACGCGGCAATCGCGGCGACCGCGGTCAGGGTCGCGCAAAGAGAATATAGCCCGGCGTAGCCGCCATGCACAAGCACGAATCCCCCAACCACAGGGCCCAAAAAAAACCCGGCCTGGAACATTTGAAACGTGAGGTTGGTGTTGAGTGCGCGAAGACGAGGCTCGGAGCAGTCGAACATCAAACCGCTCAGTACGGGCATCGCCACGCCCCATCCGAGTCCCATGAACAGCCCCATCCCGTAAAACGTCCACTCATGGGACGCTTGTGCCATCACCACATTGCCGATCATCAGCCAGAGAAGAGTCCCGATGAGCAGCCGTCGCTTGTTCAACCGGTCGAACCGTCTCCCGCCCGCGAGCCGCACGCCGATCTCGGTGAACCCGGAGAGTGTGAAGAACCACCCGGGATTCGCCACTCCCAGCTTCGCCCCGTGGTCTCCGAGGAAGTAGAAGACCGGCGAATACGAGCTCCAGAGCAAAAGGGCTACAAGTAACAGGATCAGTATTCGCGGATCTCGCAGGTTGACGAGAATGTCCCGCCGGCCGGGCCTTTGGCTCGCAGAGTCAGCATCCCCCGACCGTGCGCCCCGGATCACTACCAGCAGAGGAAAAGAGAGTGCCATCGCCCACGCGGTGAGGTCCAGCACCCCAAGGAATCCGCCCATCATCCTGGTCGCGGTATCCAGCACCGGCGGGATCACCGCGTACGGAAGAAGCGTAATTACGGAGACCAGTCCAAACGCTTGGGCACTCCGGTCCGGCGGGATACAGCCGATAAGGCCGGCCACCACTGCGGTCGCGAGCACCACGTGCGCGGTTCCGTGGAATAGCCGCACGAACGCCATGCTCCAGAATCCGGACGCAGCGTGATACGCGAACAAAGACGCGATGATAAGTCCGCAGCTAATGCCTATCCATCTCCTGGCATTTCCCGGGTGGAAAAATGGGCTGATCAGCGGACGAAGCACCAGCATACTCGCAGAGAACAGGCCTATGAGCAACCCGTATGACTGCGGTGCGAGGGGAAGGGTCGCAAGGTAGTGATGAAACTCGAAAAATACCGCTATGTTGCAGTACACGAGAAACATCACCACGTTGAGCGCTATCAACTCTTTGGTGAAAAGCCTTTCGGTGGGCATCCCAGGGCTCAACCTACCACCCGTATGGAGTCGTCCAGGAGTGTGAGTCTCTCCATTCCATGTTCCGTGACCACGAAGGTATTCTCGATTCCCGCCAGCCCTTCTCCGGGAAAGATGAATTTGGGTTCGATTGCGACGACCATGCCGGGTTCGAGCACATGGGGAGACCGCCTGCCCAGGACAGGGAGTTCGTCCAGCTCCAGTCCGACTCCGTGACCCACGAACGCAACCGGCTGCGGATGCCCGAGGAACCCTTCACGAAGGCCGGCTTCTTGAGCGATTTCCACGGCAAGGTCGTAGAGGTCTTCGGCTCTGGTCCCCGGAATGCCCGCAGAAACGATGCGGTTCTGGATCTCGAGCGCCTTCTCGTGTGCCCTGCGGAACTTCTCTGGTGGCTGCCCGAGGAAGTAGGTCCGAGCCTGGTCCACCGCGTAGCCCTGCCACACCCCCACGAAGTCCACCGATACCGGCTCATGGCGGCCGATACGCCTGGGGCCCGCACCCTGGGGAAATGACGGATTGGGTCCGGGGCCGCCCGTAGGCCCCACGGAACAGCTCGGGACCGCGAGGCTCGGCCCTGACATGACATGGCCGTAGAACACCTCCTGATTGAAACCTCGCACTCTCACATAACCCTGGTGACCGAGCTTCCGGTAGTGAGCCTCAAGGAGACCGGCGAACTCCATTTCGGTCATCCCTTCCTCCAGAAGTTCCCCGGCCGCAGAGAACATGGACGCGTTCATCTCTGCCGCCTTGCGAATCAGTCCCAGTTCCAGAGGAGACTTCACCATCCGAACCGCCCGCACCGCAGGAGAAACGTCAACGATGGCGGCCTCGGGGAAGACTTCCTCGTACTTGCGGAACAAGTTTACCGGCAGCACGTCCAGCTCCATCCCCAGGGTCTTGAACGGTCCAGGGAATGCCTCTGCGATCCGTTCCCGCACGTCGGAGATGTTCTGAATCGCGGTTATGTGCGCGAAGGGCGAATCCTCGATCGCGCGCTCCAGGCTCTTTCTCACCATGAGCAGAGGATTCCCCTCCCGCGGCACGAAGAGGTGGGCATCTTGACCGGTTCCGGACAGGTAGTAGAGGTCTGCCCGTTGCACGATCAGCGCCGCGTCGACATCATCGTGGGCCATGAGCGACTGCAGCCGCGCTATTCGACTCCGGATCTCTTCTAAAGGAAAAGCATGCATACCGGTCCTTTGCCTAAGGCAGCTGGCAGCCGCCCGATCCCAAAGTTTTTTGGGGGATGGGGGTCTCGGGCATAACCGCTCACTTCACAGCACGACCGGCCTTTACACTTTCCCCCCTCACCCTGCCCTCTCCCTCCAGGGGAGAGGGTTTCCGAAATCGCCTCCCCTGGAGGGAGGGGGATAACTTGCCGAAATGTCGAAGGCCGTTGCCGTCAAGTGAGCGCTATTGGGGTCCGGAGCAAGGGACTTTTCTCAAGAAGTCCCTGCCTCTGGAAATCGCTATTCACATACGAACCAAAATGCCGCGGGACGGGCACAACGAGCAATGGAAATGCAGTCCCACTCACTCATGGAACACGCCGCGGCGACCAGCGGGAGCCGCCCGATCCCAAAGTTTTTGGGGGATGGGGGTCTGGGGGAAGGGGCGTTTTTCAAAACGACGGCTGGGAGCCGCAACCAAACGGCTGGGAGCCGTAGCCAATAATCGCGTCCACCTTTCTCGGCCCGCATGAAGACCCAGGGCGGGGCGAGTTGGTTCTACGCAAATGAAGAAAGGCACGTTGCTTTCTCCCAGAGCTACTCAACTGAAAATTTCTTCTCGAAAAAAGAAGAAATCGAAGGTTATTAGTAAAACGCCCCTTCCCCCAGCGCTCGCATTTCCAGAGGAACCGTCAGCTTTGCGGTTCGATGATCACCTTGATCGAATCCGCTGCGCCCGCGACGAGTGCGAATCCCTTGGCCGTCTCCTCGAGACGCAGCCGATGCGTGATCATGTCGGCAACAGGCAACCTGTTGGCCGCAAGAAGCTCGATCGCGCCGAGGATGTCCCTCGGACTCCCCGCGTACGAGGTGGTGGTGGTCACCTCTTTCCGCCACACGTCGTTGAACGGAATCCGGATTTCCGCACCCGGATCGGCAGGAGCAAAAAAGAGTATACGCCCTCCCCGCTCCACGAGACGGAACGCCTGTTCAATGGCCGGTTTGGCTCCGGTGGCCACGATGACAAGGTCCGCAAGTCTGCCGTCGTTTGCCTCCAGGAAGCGCTCCACGAGGTCGTCCCCCGCGGTGAGCACATGGTCCGCTCCGAATGTGAGCGCCGCGTCCAGGCGAGTAGGGTTCACGTCCACAGCGAACACGCGGCTCGCTCCTGCGACCCGTGCCAGCGGTATGTGGAGCAGTCCGGCGATCCCGCTTCCGATTACGAGTACTCGCCGCCCCGGAAGCCATCCTGCATGGTGCTGGCCCCGCAGCACGCACGCGAGAGGTTCGATGAACACCGCCTCTTCATACGACACCGAATCAGGGAGCAGATACACGCCATTGCGCACGTTCACTGCAGGAACTCTCACGTATTCGCAGAAGCCGCCCGGGTCGAAATTCGTGCGTGACAGCGTGTCGCAGACCGAGTGGTGTCCGGACACACAGAACCGGCACATGTTGCACGGCACGTGGTGGGACACGAACACCCGATCGCCCTTCTTCCAGCATGGTACCGACTCACCTACCACGGCGATCTCGCCGGCGATTTCGTGGCCCAGGACCAGCGGAGCCTTTGCCAGGCGATACCACTCCATGACGTCGCTACCGCAGATCCCGCTCGCCCAGATCTTCACGAGCATCTCATCGGGCCCAATGGCTGGGATCTCCATTTCCTCGATCCTGACGTCACGGTTATTGTAGTACATGGCCACGCGCATAGTCTGATGCTCCTTGAGCCCTTGGGGCCCACCGCGAAATACGGCGGTTCTCATGAGCTTGCACCGATTGGCAGGCTGGAAGATACTGTCCCAGAACTCTTTGTGGGCCGGAAATCGTGGCACAAACCTCGTCGGGGACTGACGGCTCCGGCTACTATCTGTCGCCCCGAGGGTGCTCTGGACGCTTGCGTCCCGCAGGGACGCCAGAAAATAGCCCGGTAGGTGAGTGCCGGGTTACGCGACGATGTGCCATGTTCCGAGGGTTTTGAGACGGTTTCGGAAAGCCTGCCCCACGGGACCGGCCTGCTCTGGATTCGGAAACCATTTTCGAGAACCGCTGCAACGCTGTCACCTCTCGTGCTCCCGTTCCATGGGTTGAAGCCCATGGCTATTCGCAGTGCGCCCCGGGGGGCGAGGGGCCTTTTCTGCCCTGAAAGGGTAGACTGTGAATAGCGGCAGGTTGCAACCTGCGGGCAGCGAGGTGAGCGATACGGTTCCGTCGCCAATAAGAGCTGCAAGAATTACCTTGCCGACGGCCCTCAACCGGCTTTCTTCTCGTCCTCGTAGATCTTGAGTGCGGTGTCGGGTTTTTCGTCGTGGTGGACCACCGCGCGAACCGCCTTGATCATCCCAACGGGACAATCCGACTGGAAGATGTTGCGCCCCATGTCCACACCCACAGCCCCCTCCTTGACCGCATTGGCGGCCATGGTAAGCGCTTCGAGCTCGGGAAGCTTCTTGCCGCCGGCCATGACGATGGGTACCGGACACGTGGAAGTGACTCGCTCGAAGTTCTCACAGTAGTAAGTCTTGACGATGTTGACGCCCATCTCCGCGGCGATCCTGGAGGCAAGGCTGAGGTATCGGGCGTCGCGCACCATGTCCCGTCCCACCGCAGTGACGCCGAGGACCGGAATGCCGGCCTGATATCCCGCGTCGATGAGATCTGCCAGTGCCGTGAGGGTCTCGTGTTCGCGAGGGGCTCCGATGTAAAAGGAGAGCGCCATCCCCGCCGCGTTGAGGCGAATGCATTCGTCTGTCGAGACGTTCCATGTCTCGTTGGAGAGTTCCGAGAGCACGCTCTGGCCGCCGGAGACCCTCAGCACGATGGGTAGCTGGCTCTCGGCAGGAACGGACGTCCGGAGAATCCCTCGGGTGAGCATCAGGCAATCAGCGTAGGGGATCAGGGGCTTGAGGGTCTCCTCCATGATCTCCAGACCGGACGTGGGGCCCTGGAAGTACCCGTGATCGACCGCGAGCATTACCACTCTGCCGGTGTCGGGCTTGATGATCCGGGCAAGCCTGTTCTTCATTCCCCAATCCATGTGGGCCGAGCCCTTCACGTGAAAGCAGCACACCCCGCTGGAGCCGGAGCTCTTCACGTGACCGGCCTCCACCAGTCCTTCCACATCAGCCATGTCGTTTTCCCTCATCGGTAGTTGTTTGAAAGGCAGTATCGTAGCAGACCCGGGGGTTCGTGTCAACGCGGCGTCTGAACGCTCCTAGTCTGCAGAAGCATATTTTTTGATTCAACAAGTTATCCGATTTAGCTGATCTGGTTCCTCGCTAATTGCCACAATAGTTCGTTCTTTTTTATGTTTATAATTCGAGGAGACTGTGCTAGAACCTTCCCGGGAGAGACGATGCGTGGGCTGCCTCCCACACCGGAAAGGAGATCGGTGCCTTGAAACACTGGACAGTATTGCTTTTTGTCGGACTGTGTGCCCTCTCGGCCTTCTGCTGCGGAGTGCCTCGGGTGCTCGCGGACGATCTGGGCGGGAAGAGCTGCGAGGAATTGCTGCGCTTGGCCAAAGAATGCGAAGCGGACCTCAAAACCGTCGAAATCGTACTGGGTGCGGCCATCGACGCAGGAAATATGGACAAGATCAAGAGCTACAAGATGAGACGAGGGACCTCGATCAAGATGCGCAACCAGATCATGAGCGCGATCCGATTCAAAGGGTGCCTCCCGACAAGATAGGGGAAAATGCAGTTTCCGGGGGAAGGAGCGTGTCACTCATGAGGTTCGATTTCTTCTTTTCCCGAGTAGAAACTTTGAGTCGAACATGCGCTCCGCGATCGGCGCGGTGTGGAGTCCGCGGCCCGAGCGTGGGCACGGCCTTTCTCGCGGGAGATCACATCCGATTCATCAGCATCCGAGATACCTGAAGGTTCGCCGCAGAGAATGCAGTCCGGATCACGGAGCCGTTCGCCGGTGACGAATCGGCAGCGAAGGCCGTCGTATGCCAGGAAGCGGGATGCGCCAGCCGGATCGAGTCCGAGGAGGAACTTGACTGCCTCCACAGCCGCGAGGCTTCCCATGACGCCCACGACTCCGCCGAAGATCCCGGCCTCGCGGCATGTGACCGCCCTCTGCTCATAGGATGGCTCAGGGATCAAACACCGATAGCACGGGTTCTCTCCGCCGGGAACCACGACCATGAGCTGGCCCTGAAATCCGAGGGCAGACGCGGACACCAGGGTGACCCCCTCGATCCAGCAACAATCGGCCACCAGAAACCGCGTGCAGAAGTTGTCGCTCCCGTCGATTACCACGTCATACCCGCGAACGATTTCGCGGCAGGTCACCGCGCTCTTCAGTCGCGTGAGGTGGGTGGCCACCTTGCAATGGGGGTTCAGTGCGTGGATGGCCTCTCTGGCGCATTCGACCTTGATGCCGTCCACGTGCCGGGTCTGAAAGAGGATTTGACGCTGCAGATTCGACACCTCGACCGCATCGAAGTCCACCAGTCCAAGGTGTCCCACACCGGCAGCGGCAAGATACAGTGCCGACGGAGACCCGATCCCCCCCGCACCTACCAGCAGCACACCCGACGACTTGAGACGTTCCTGACCCTCCAGACCTATCTCCGGCAAGACGATGTTGCGTGAGTAACGTACAAGCTCTTGTTCCGAAAGGCTGAGGCCCATTTGACATGCCTCCTTTCGATGAACTGAGTCCGTGGGCCACTGGCATGCGCTGCATTTCTTTACGAAATTAATCAACTTAATGCCATTATCCGGCGATCACAATCCCTTGTCAAGCCGATCCACGCGAGGCCCCGCCGTTGAGTGCTGGAAGCCCAGGGGCGTTACCGTGTAATATTCGAGTTCGAAGGTTCCCGTTCAGGGTGGTCCGTCTTCCCCCGTCAAGACAATCCACAACTGCACCAAGAAATGCAGAGAGAACGGGCAATCCTCATCGGGATGACCGAGAAACGCGTACTCCGTGTCTTTGTGCCTTGGTGGCTCACTCTTCCGGCCTCCAGACCGGGCGCTGCATTCGACGGTCAGGACCCCCGGGTCTTCGGAGGAAAGTGCGTCACACGGCTGAGCCGGTATTGCCATTGCGCTCCCGTTAGGGTATCCCTGGATTAGGATGGTGAAGGATATGACCCCCACGGCGTGGAGAACTCTTATCAGAGTCGGAGCAGCTCTCTGTTTCATGGCCTTTGTGGTCTGGCTGATGCGCGCTCTGGAATCAGTCACGACCTTGATTCTCGTGGCCTTCTTTCTGGCCTACATTCTCGACCCGCCGACGGACCGCCTCGAGTCTTGGGGAGTCCGACGGTCGCTGGCTGCGTTCGTCGTGCTCTTTGGGGGCCTGTTTCTCGTCTTGTCCATGGTGCTGTTCCTGGTCCCGAAGATCCTCAGGGAAACTGCCGCATTTGCGGGCCAGGCTCATCAGCATTTTTCGGGGCTGTGGGTCCAGTTGGTTCCGTTGATGTCCGAGATCGGGCTCCAAATCCCGGGGGCGTGGCGGGAAATCCTGGACGTGATCCAGCGCGAGCTTCCCAATCTTGTTCCCGAGTTGAGCACACGACTGCAACATTCCGTGACCACACTCACCAGGTCCACCGCGGGGATTGTATCCGCCCTGGTGCACGTCCTGTTGGTTCCCGTGTTGGTGTATTACTTCCTCGTGCCGTTCAAGCACATCAAGGAGACGGTTGCGGACTTGATTCCCGCGTATCACAGGAGCCTTGTCCTCAGAAAGATGGCCGAGATAGACCGCGTGCTCGCGGCCTTTGTGAGAGGTCAGTTGACGATTTGCGTGTTCATGGCAATCATGTACAGCGCCGCGTTTCTCATCATAGGTATAGACCTTCCGGTGGTGTTGGGGATGCTGGGAGGGATGCTGTTCATCATTCCTTACGCGGGGACTATGGTGGCGCTTGTCGCGGGGTCGCTCATGGCCTTGGCGAAATTTGGCGATCCGGTGTACGTCGTGTACGTGGTCGCGAGCATCTCTGCCATCCAGCTAGTGGAGGCGTACGTCATCACCCCCAAGATCGTGGGTGAGGCGGTGGGCCTGCATCCGGGCGCGTACATACTTGCCCTTTTGATCGGCGCCAAGCTTTTCGGGGTCGTGGGGCTGCTCGTGGCGGTGCCGGTGGCCGCGGTCTTGAAGGTCCTTATCGGCACCCTGATAGAGTACTACCGCGATTCCTACCTGTACAAGGATACCCCTATCGAGGATCACCGGGCGGCTCGGAGCCGCGGCCAATAATCGCGTCCACCTTCCTCGGTCCGCGTGCAGTCCGATGGCGGGGCTGGTTGGTTCCACGCACGTTCAAACCGCGCCCTGCAAGAGGGGAAGCGCAGCCGGCTGCCCCCTTGCTGAAGCGAATGCCCACAACAAATCTTCCCGGCAGGGGAAGATTTTGAAGGACAGTAGAACAGATGAGCACCGCCGGCGTGCTATACGTAGTGGCAACCCCCATCGGCAACCTCAGCGACATCACCGTGAGAGCCATCGAAGTGTTGCGCGGGGCAGACCTCATTGCCTGCGAAGATACCCGAACCAGCAGGGTCCTCCTCCACCACTGGGAGATTTCCACGAGACTGATCAGCCTCCACAAATTCAGCGAGACTCGAAAGAGCGGAGCGATTCTTGGACACCTGTCCCAAGGCCGGAACGTGGCGCTGATTTGCGATGCAGGCACTCCGGCCATTTCTGACCCGGGCGGCCGACTGGTCGCGGCCGTGCTGAAAAGCGGTTTCCGTGTCTGTCCGATTCCCGGGCCATCATCGGTGGTGGCAGCACTCTCCGTGTCGGGGCTGGATGCGTCGTCGTTCTATTGGGGCGGCTTCGTGCCGAAATCCGAGGGCCGCCGGCGTGCCTTCTTCGAGGACATCCTCGGCAGGCGGGAGACCTCCGTGGTCTTCGAAACTCCCGCGCGGATACTCACCACGCTCGCATCCGCCGCGGAAACCCTCGGCGAGAGAAGAATGGTGCTGTGCAGGGAACTGACCAAGCTCCACGAGGAGATCCTGTCCGGGTCAGCTCAGGAGCTCCTGAACGAGCTTGCGGCCAGGGGTTCCGTCAAGGGGGAGATCGTGGTAGTCATCGAGGGAAAGCCCGCACACGCTGAGTTGCTCACTGCCGAGGAGGCGGTCAAGGCCCTGCTCCGTGAAGGCTATTCGGGAAAGACCCTGGCCATCGAGGCGAAGAAGCGATTCGGCATAAGCAGAACCGATGCGTACGAAGGCTTTCTGAAGCTGAAGAAGGAGGACTTTCCCGCACAGTGACTGCCGTACTGCCCCGCGTCGACACTGGCGGAGAATTGGGCCCTCCCCTTGCCCTACCCACCAAGGGAGAGGAATAGCACACAGGGGGGCTGGGAGCCGCAACCAATAATCGCGTCAACCTTCCTCGGCCCGCATGCAGTCCGATGGCGGGCGAAGTTGGTTCTACGCACGCACACACTGTGCACTGCCACGGGGGAACCAGAGCCATTACCCTGTTGCTGAAGCGGATTCCGACAACAAACCCCCGCTGCCGGGGAGGAATGTGAACCCTAGTAGTACACGAGAGGATTGCAATCATGCAAGAAGGTGAGGGACTCTTTGGGTATTGGGGGACAATCTGCCTCGTGGACCTGAGCTCAGGCACCGTTTCATATGAACGGCCGGACCCGGGTCTGTACCGACGCTTCCTGAGCGGAGTCGGCCTTGGAGCCAAGATCTTGTGGGACCGTATGAGCCCCGGAGAGGATCCGCTCGGACCTGGCAACATCCTTGGGTTCACCACGGGCGTGCTCACTGACACGGGAGCGTTGTTCTCAGGGAGATTTACCGTGGTGGCCAAGTCTCCGGCCTCAAGGGGATGGGGAGACTCGAACTGTGGCGGATACTTCGCTCCTTTCCTCAAGCGCTGCGGTGTGGACGCGGTCTTCTTCTCCGGCGTGAGCCCGTCGCCTGTCTACCTCTACATGGACGACGAGACCGCTGAGCTCTTGGATGCCTCAGATGTCTGGGGCATGGACACCGTGGAGACCGAGAGGCTCTTGCGCGGTCGTCACGCGAAGGGAGCGCAGGTGGCCTGCATTGGACCTGCTGGAGAGCGGTTGAGCTATATGGCAGGGATCTGCAACGACCGCGGGCGTATCGCGGCACGTGGCGGTCTCGGTGCGGTGATGGGCTCCAAGAGACTCAAAGCGGTGGTGGCAGCGGGGAAGAAGAGGATCCCGGTAGCCGACCGCTCTGCCATTGACGCATCGTCTGACCTGTTCAGGCGTCGCATACGTGACTGGAAGTCGGCTCCAAAGCTATTCGGGGATCTGTCAATGGCGGTTATGGGGTGGATTTCGGGTCGCCTACCCATGCGCCAGATACCCGCAGCGTGGCGTCTTCTTCTGCGAGAGTACGGCACGCCGTCGCTGGTCGCGATGAGCGCGGAAAGCGGCGACAGTCCCATGAAGAACTGGCTCGGCTCGGTCAAGCCCGATTTCCCCTACGGCCGTTATAAGAGAATCGGCATGGGTGTGGTCCGTTCGCGTGAGATCCGGAAATACGGGTGTCATTCTTGTCCCGTGCGATGTGGGGCCCACGTGGAGGCCGTTCCCGGCGCCGCGGAAAAAATGCACCGGCCTGAATACGAGACGCTCTGCGCGTTTGGGCCCATGCTCCTCAACGACGATGTGGACTCGATTTTCAGGCTGAACGACCTCGTCAACAGAGCCGGCATCGACTCCATATCCTGCGGGGCTACGGTGGCCTTTGCCGTGGAGTGCTATATGAACGGTGTCCTGAGCAAAGGGGACACTGGCGGGCTGGAGCTCGTCTGGGGGAATGTGAGGGCCATCGAGGAGCTCACGCGGATGATCGTTCACCGTGAGGGTCTGGGCGACCTGCTTGCCGACGGGGTGAAACGTGCGGCAGAAAGAATCGGCCACGGCTCCGAGCAATACGCCGTCCATTGCGGGGGGGTCGAGGCTCCCATGCATGACCCGCGATTCGACAGGGGGTTCATTTACAGCTATTCCTGCGACCCGACGCCCGGACGGCACACCACGTCCGGGAAGCAATTCGTGGATCTTCAAGGAATCAGGGGGCTTTTCCGTAAGGCCATTCAGGAACGTGTCCGCCGCGGGGAACCGTACTCCGGAGAGGCTTCGCAGATCGCGGTGGGGGCATTCTACAAGATGTTGGTCGATTGTGCGGGGGTATGTCTCTTCGGCACACAGGTGGGAGGAAGGCTCCCCCTTTTCGCCTGGATGAATGCGGCCGCGGGCTGGGACCTCACGGATGACGAATATCTCCGGCTCGGGGAGCGCGTGTATCAGTTGCGGCACGCATTCAATCTCAGAGAAGGGCTGAACCCGCTGCGGGATTTTCGGCCGCACCCGCGGGTGTACGGCGAGCCTCCGCTGAAGTCAGGTCCGCTCAAAGGGGTCACACTGGACGTCGAGGCTATGTCCACGGCCTACTCTCGGGTGATGGGATGGGACGCTCAGACGGGCATGCCCGAGATCGAGCGGCTCAGGAAGTTGGACCTCCATGAACCGGTGGAATTCCTTGAAAGAACACAGCCATGAGAGCCATGCTGCTTGAACGGACCGGCCCCGTTGAGGACAAGCCTCTGAGGGAGCGCTCGCTTTCGATTCCCGAGCCTCAGGGCGATGAGGTGAGGTTGCGGGTTCTGGCTTGCGGAGTGTGCCACACGGACTTGCACACGGTTGAGGGAGAGGTCGTTCCTCCTCGTCTGCCTCTGGTGCCGGGGCATCAGGTGGTGGGGATAGTGGACGAGTGCGGTCCTCAGGCAGGCCGACACGCACGTGGCGATCGGGTGGGAGTGACGTGGTTCCATTCTGGTTGCGGGTCATGCTCGTTCTGCCGAGAGGGCCGCGAAAACCTCTGCAAAGAGGCTCGCTTCACGGGACTTGACCGCGATGGGGGTTACGCAGAGTTTATGGTGATCCCGGAGGCTTCCGCGTTTCCGATTCCCCGTGAGTTCTCGGACGTGGACGCGACGCCTCTCCTGTGCGGTGGGGTGATTGGGTACCGCGCGTTGCGTTTCAGCGACGCCCGCCCCGGAAAAAGCCTTGGCTTGTACGGCTTTGGAAATTCGGCCCACGTAGTGATTCAGATTGCCGTGAAGCGAGGAATCAGGGTTCACGTGTTCACGCGCAGCCGAGGGCACCAGGAGCTGGCTCGGGAACTTGGCGCCGTCTGGGTAGGCACTGCCCGGGATCAGCCACCGGAGCCCATGGACAGTGCGATTGTCTTTGCTCCGGCCGGCCCATTGGTGCCGGAAGTGCTTCGGCATTTGAACCGGGGCGGGACTGTTGCGCTGGCCGGGATCTACATGACGCCTATTCCCGAGATGGATTACCGCCTCATCTACGGAGAAAGGACCGTCAGGAGCGTGGCGAACACCACGCGTCAGGATGCGGAGGAACTCCTTCAGGTGGCTGCACAGGTCCCTGTCAGGACCGTGGTCGAATCGTTTCCCCTGGCCGAGGCGAACAGAGTCCTCGGCATGATGAAACGAAGCGAGCTCCGTGGAGGGGCTGCGCTGGTTGTCTAGGGGGAGAATTCCACCAGAGCGGCAACTGGGAACCATGGAAATCTAATCCCCCTCGCGCCGGAGAACTCTGCGGCGACCAACGGGAGCCGCCCGGTACCAAAAGTTTTAGGGGATGGGGGCCCGGTGGAAGGGGCGTTTTTCAAAACGCTCCTTCCACCGGAAATCCGATTTCCTCATGAACCGCTACTTGGGCAGGTGCTTGAAGGTTACGGCAAAGACCTTCTCCGCGCCTGAGCTGTTGACCTCGTTCTTCATGGCATCGAAGAGGGCTTCCCGATTGCCGCCTTTTGCGCCCCTGACTTGCCTGATTGCCGTCTTATTCTTTATTCCCATGGGCTGCATCGACATGAGGCGTATTTCCCGTTCCATGTTGCCCGCGATATCCTTTCCCACCGAGCCTGTCCTCTGTTGCTCGGGTATCCTCTGCAGGCTGGCGAACAGGTCTTCGAGCTTGCGGTTTCGTTCTCGACTGGCTACGAAGTAGATGGTCTCGGTGCCTGGAGTATCGTCGAGCTCGAACCACCGGAGCTTCATGCCTTCCGAGCCTTTCCGAGGCAGCCAATACGTTTGCCCTGCCCTCGCCCTCTCTTCCCCATCGGTCAGGCTCGGATTCGGAAAGAGTTGCCCCACTTGTCCGGAGGAATCCCACCAGTATATGTACACATAGCAGTCGGACTGCGGCCGAAAGATCACCCCCACCGCATCGCCGGAGCGCAACTCCGAGCCGTCGGTGAGTTCATTGAGATCCCCCTTCGCGTCCACGGACTGGAACTGCACATCCACCCGTAGAGGATCCGAGTACACGGGGGCATGGAAAACCACCGTATCGTCCCCCGCTCCCCCCGATGGGAAGCGCTTCGGGTTCTGCAAGTTCTTCGTGGCGTCTCTTGTGGATTTGGCGACGTACTCATAGATTTCCTTCACGGTGAGCTTGCCGTCTCTGGGGCCAGAGTCCGCATCGCCGTGAAGAGCCTTGAGAAAGAAGTGAGTGAATATGCTGTTCTTGTATCTGTCCGGCTGTTCGTAGGACAATTCGCTGGAGTCACTCGAGGCAATAGCCACCCGGCCGGTCAGCTTGGCGAATCCGCCCAGGTATCCGCCCATTGCCTTGGGTCTGGCTTCGAGGCCTTCGAAGAAGCCCCACGAGTAGCACGTATCCGCTACCATGAGGACTCCTTTGGATTTGATTCCCGCGAGGAGGCTCGGATCGTTCATCCGGACTCCGGTGCCGTACAGGTTACTGGGGCGGGCATCATGAGTAATCAGATAGAACTCATTGGCCATTGAGGGATCAGGATTGGGGGAACCATGGGCGGAAAAGTAGATAATGACGATATCATCCTGCTTCGCCTGACTCAGGTCTTCCCGGAGAGCCCGTGTCACGTTGTCTCTCGTAGCTTCCGCGTTGACGAGCAGTTTGATGTGGGCTTTTCGGTATAGGGACTTGCGCTCCCTGATGAAGTCCGCGAAATCCGTCGCGTCCTTGGCGGATAGATTCAAGGTGGGAATGGAAGGGTCCTGGTACTTGGATACTCCCACCACCACGGCATAGAGGTCTACCTGCCCTTCAGGCGGGGGATTTCCTTGGCATGGGAGGCTCGCGAGCACTCCGATAATCCCCAGGGTCAGTATCAGCACGGTATTCCTTGCAGCACCCCACGCTCGTCCAGAGTTCCGGTACATGTTCACCCCTCCTCACTGTGTTGCCCACACACCACTCTCCCTAATATATGAGTGTGGCAACACACTGTCAACTCTGACAAGCGGTGCTCAGGCCTGTAATGCAGCCATTCATTCTGCAATTCGGGGGGTTGTTGAAGCGACCACCATCCCCCGCACCCTTCCCTCTCCAGCCAGGGGAGAGGGTTTGCGTATCCTCTCCCTTGACGGGAGGGGCAAGGGGTGGGGGTGAGATTAGCGCAATTTTCAATGTGGCGTACTATAACAAAGGCGGCTACCGGCCGCTCTGCGCTTCAAGAGATTTCGGGAGCGCGCTCCTGTCTTGTCGAACGGGGCGTGCACGCGCCCGTGACGCGAAAAAGCCCACGACTCCGTTGGGGGGCCATGGGCTCTTATTCTCTCGTCAGAAACTATCGCTATAGGGTTGAGCGAGATAACCCCTCCAAGCTAGAAGGTGCCGCTCACTCTCACCACGAAGGATCCGAAGTCCACCTTGACATTTTCGTCCAAAGCGGTGGAAAGCGCGCCCGGGACGAGGAATGTTGAGCTGGTCTCATCCTGACGGCTTTGAGTGAAATAGTAACCGATATATCCCACCTGGGTGGAAAGTGCGGGGATGTACTTGCCGTACCTGGAGTTCGAGAAGTAGCTACCCTTGGCAGCAGACCACACGGTCACGAGAGCTTCCCAGTTGAAGCTCGTCCAGTCTTTGCCCAAGCCGCCCATGGCAGACAGATACAGTTTCGATCCCTGGAACTTCCCGCCGGCAGCGCCGCCGGTGAGCCCGCCAAACAGGCCCGAAATATCCACCTCGCCCCAAGCGCCCAGAGTGAACAGCGTCGCTGAGTGTGTGCCATCCGAGGACAGGGCGGTCGTGGTGTTGTCAGTTACCTCAAACTTGTCGACGTACTTCTGGACGCCGATCATCGGGCCCATGGCGATATTCTTGGTGTACCGGCCTGTGGGGACGTAACCAAGCTGTGCGTTCAGGTTGTAAAGCCCGACCGTCATGGTCACATCCAGCTCATGGCCATTTCGCCGGTCTGCGCCGATAATCTGGTTACCGGACGCTTCGTTATACCTGCCGCTCGCGGTGATCGAGTTGTTCACCGCGTCCCCGAAGATTCTCACCTTGAATTTGTCAGAAGGGAAAGTGTATGCAGCACGCTGCACCGACACGAAAGAGGTCTTCGTCCCGATCGAGCTAACCAGCAGAGCCGGGCTTCCGGAGCCGCTTCCGCTGGAGCCGCCAAGGCCCCCGCCAGGAGTGACCGTCAACCCGGATATTGCCCCCTGAGCTGCTGCTTCACCCCCGGGTGCTGCCCCGGGATACGCTCCACCAGCGCCCGGCATTCCGGCGCGCCCCGCTTCTCCGGCACCAACAGGCGGCCCACAGAGACCGGGCGCCGCGACAGCCAGCACGAGAAGCGCAGCCACGAACAAAACCAAACGACTCCTCCTCATCGTCATTACCTCCGTAACAGGAAACTACAGACGCTATAAAGGTCAACCAAACGTGATTACACCACTGAATTTATGCTAAGCTAGCACTTCCTTTTCCGGAATGTCAACACAAAAGAGTGCCTCGCAGGTGAAATATGTGGCTCTGCAGAGAATCGCTCATATGATAGCTATGTTGTGATCATTTGTTGTTTTTTCGGTTGATCATTGGCGATTCTTTCGTTGATGTAAAATTCGTAATATTCGTTAGTTGAGCCGTTTACCGCCGCACGAAGGGAGCTCCGTCTTCTCGACTGCGCAGGAAACCCGGGCCGCGATTCCCCCGTTATTTCGGCTTACGACGGAGCCGGTATTCATTTCTCCGTCCCGAGGGCGTTGCCCCCCTACCCTCACCCGTATACGCGACGGTTGCGGAGTAAACTGCACGGTTGGGGCCTCGTCTCACTTCCCCTCGGGACTCTCATGGTTTATACTTGAATGACCGGGAATTATCCGGCATCGCATGAGTGAAAAGGGGCTTCTCTGGGGAGCGCGGCGCGCACCCGAAAACAATGGCTCATGCCCGCTCGCGTTCGGACCACCCGACCTTTGGGGGGGACCTCTCTCAGGAAGTCTGTCTTCGACCTGTTCACCGTGAAGACGCATCGGTGTCAATACCGCGGCCCGCTCGCATATGGCCCAGGTCTCTCTGACCATGTTGCCGGCAATATGAGCGCCTGCGGTCGAGACATGCCGTGCGCGGAGGTTAGCCCATGGCCGACAAGTCCTCGATTGTGGTGAAGTGGCTGTGCTTCATGGTCATTTTGGGTCTTCTCGCAGTATCCTCTGCGAGCGCGCTGGACGCCAAGAGAGTCCTTGCATTGAAGGATAAGGGGGAGCAGGAACTCGACAGAGGCGACATCGAGAAGGCCATGCAGACCTTCAGGCAAATGGAGGCCGCCTGTGGCCAAGACGGCTTCTGCCTCGCCGTGGCATCCCTTTTCATGGGACGATGCCTACTCGAAATCGACCGTTACCCGGAGGCGCTCGATCTGTTTCGCAAGTCCGAGGAGGCCTTTGCAGGCTTCGGCAAGCCGGCCGAGCGAGGCGTTGCCTCACTCATGATCGGACGAGCCTTGACCAGGCTCGGGGAGCTTGACCAGGCGCTGAGCTATTTCGAAACGGCTGAGCAGGGGTTTCGCCGCATCTCAAAGGGGCAAGACAAGAACCTCTTTTACTGCCATCTGTGGAAGGTCGACGCATACCTTGGCATGTTCCGATTCGAGGAAGCCAAGGATTCCCTCAGAAAAGCCGAGGCGGTTTACGGGATCCCGACGAGAAAAGGCTTCCCCCAAATGGGCCATCCGGAAGTCCTGGCCAACAGATACAAAGCCGATATCCTCGCGAAGACACAGGACCTCAAAGCCGCCGAGGCGCTCTACCGGAACCTACTCACATACTATGAAAGAAGCCCCAACCCCAGGGCACATGCCTGGATCTTCAATGAGGTGGGCTACCTGCACGCCCTGCAATCCGAGTACGACGACGCCCTGAGATTCTACGGTGAGGGACTGGCCCTTGCGAAACGAAGTGGTGCGCTTCTCGCACAAGATCACATACTGAACAACATCGGCCTAGTCTTGATGGATCAGGGAGACTATGACGCGGCCCTGGCGTCGTTTGAAAAGTCGATGAAGCTCAGGAAGCAGAGCGGCAACCCGCGTCTCGAGGCCCAGGGCCTGAATAACGCCGCGCTCGTGCACTTCTTTCTCGGCGATTACGAGAAGGCCCTGGAGCAGTTCAGACAGGCGAGTACCCTCAGCAAAGGCAAGAATTGGCTGGACGTGGAGGGGAACATCCTGCACAACCTCGCGCTTCTTTATAAGGATCAGGGGTTGTTCCAGCAGGCACGGGACAACTCCCTTGCAGCCATAGAAGTGGCCAACAAAGCCAAGAACGACAAGGATAGCGCGATATTCACCCTCCGCCTCGGGAATCTCTACGAGTACTACGGTCAGTTCGAGCACGCGCTCGATGCATACGAGTCGGCAAAAGAGCTGCAGGAAAAGGTCCGAGACCGGTTCTTCCTGAGCAACACCCTCGCGGACATCGCAAACGCCAAGATCCGACTGATACCGCCTGAAGAGACCCCGGAACAAGCCGAGAAACGACTCCTGGACGCGGAGGACAACTACCGGAAGGCTATATCCATACGGAAAGAGATAGGATCCCCCACCGCGGAGATACTCTGCAAGGCCGCACTGGTGCACATGGAGAAGCCCCAATTCGTCAGTGAGCCCCTCTCCGCCGGGCAACGAACATCGGACCTCAGGGCCGCTGCGGAATACATCGGACAGGCTGAACAGGAGCTGACAAGCCGCCCCAGACCGAACAGGAACCACAAGTTTCTTGTGGATTACGCGAGGGCACGACACCTCTTCCTGGAAGGAAAACACAAGGAGGCCCTGGACCGATTCAAGGCCCTCAACGGGGAGGCGCGTGCCGCGAGACTACTCAAGTACGAGTTTCTCGCACGTGTCGGAATGGGACTCTGCTACGAACAGCTAAAGGAACTGCCCCAGGCCGAAGAGGCCTTCGAACAGGCCCAAACCATCGCCGAGGATATCCGCGATAGCCTCGATCCAGAAGGGAAGCGAACGTTTCTCAGCGGTGAAGAGGTCCTCGGGATCAAGCATGTCCAGGCATACGAAGGCCTTGCGCGTGTCCGACAGCAAATGGGACACGCGGCCACAAATACTGAGCTCTGGCGGAGCGCGCTCCGCGCATCCGAGGGCACCAAAGCCAGGGCATTCGCGGACAGCCTCGCCAAAAGCCAGTGGTCCCGGACGACCAAAGTGGACCAGCAACTGGTCCGGAAGCTCGACGACATCGAGGATCAGCTCAGGACGAAGAATCTCCAACTGGCGAAGTCTGTGGCAGGAAAAGGCAACCCGAACCGTATCAAGGGACTCGAGGCCGCTCGAGCCGGCCTGAAAAGCCAACGCGACGCGGTCGCAAAGGCGATCAAGGCCCAGGACAGGGATTACTACACCGTGAGATTCGCGAGCACCATTGATCTGCCTGAATCTCAAATCATGGACACTGAGTGGGCACTCGTCTACGAGGTCACCGACACGGCAGTGCTCGGCTGGCTCACTCACGGGAGCAAGATGGTCGACGCAGCCTACGTACCCCTCGCCCGCCAGACGCTTGAAGCACAGGTGGACCTTGTCCGAAAGGGGTTCGTACGGGATGTGTGGAGCAAGATCCAGTCTCGGGAAGTGACGCGCGTAAGCGAAATCTCCCACAAAGAGTGGGATTACCAAGCGCTTCTGGCCGCCAAGAAGATTTATGACTCGCTTGTGCGCAGTTTTGTTGAACAGATTCCCGAAAAAGAGACACTGATCATAGTAACGGACGATTGCCTCGCCCTGATCCCGTTCGAGATGCTGGTGACGAACGGTTCGGAAAGCCCCATCCCAAGAGGTCGCGGTCCAAAACCCGGAGAGATCCGGTTTCTTGGGGATCGCAATCCGATCTTGTATTACCAGTCCGTCACGGCTCTCACTCTGGCACGCCTGAAATGGAAAACCGCCGCCTCCCCCGCAGGGAAGCTGCTCGTCATGGCCGATCCTCGCGTAGAATGCAGGTCCGAAGAGGACGTCAAGGCCGACAGGCGCGAGGAGATGCGACGGCAACTTCAGGTGCTCGGGGGCTCAGGCAGGTCCACGTTCAAGGCCGGCAAGAAGAAGGCGTTGGCAGCCATGTCGGGAGAGATCCAGTTCTTGTCGCGCGACTCCTGCAGCGACCAGAAACTGAGCCCCGAATTGCCCGAGACTGCGGATCTCGCAAAAGCTGTGGGGACCATGTTCGAGGGCAAGAACCTGGATAGCTACGCGGGAGAGAAGGACAGTCGGTCCAAGGGCCTGCGCAGGTTCAAAGGGAAAAACGTGGAGGTATATTCGGGAAAGGACGCAAGTCTCAAGGAGTTCCGGCTCCAGATCCAGCCGCAGATCGCGCAATATGGCAGGCTGCTCTTCGCGACGCACGGGGTGTTCAAGGATGAAGGCGAGTCCGGAGGTCCCGCGTTAATGCTCAGCACCGACCCTCCCGGCTCCTACAACTGGCTCACGAGTGCGCAAATCACCGAGTTGCCCATGAATGTGGATGTTGCTGCGCTCATTGCCTGCAGCACCGGTCTTGGGCACCGCATCGCGGGCGAAGGCGTGATGGGCATGGGGAGAAGCTTTCATCAGGCCGGTTCGCGGACGGTGCTCATGAGTCTCTGGAACACGGAGGCAACGGCATCCACCAGGATGGCCGAGACGTTCTTCGCCAAAGTCCTGCAGGGCCAGAGCAAACTCCAGGCCTTCCAGGAGGCGCGGCAAGAGCTGCGCAAGGTGAATGGTGGTGAGTACGCCCACCCCGTCTTCTGGGCGCCTTTCATCATGGTGGGAGAAGCCGGATCAGCCGGCCGCTGAAGGGGAAGAACAGCCATAAACACGACTGGTCGAAGCGGATTCCGACAACAAATCTTCGCTGCCCGCGAAGATCTCCAATTCAGTAGTATAGGGAGCCGAAGATGGGAGTCTCATCGGTTTCAAGGTTGCTGGTGTGTGTGTCCATCTGCTGGGTGCTGTGCACAGGCGGAGCTCAGGCAGCGGACCAAGGTTGCGACAAGGCAAAGAGACAGGTCGAATACGCCAACAAATACCCCACGTTGTCCGAGCGCTCGACCGGGCTCGAGTTGGCCGCAGAACTCGGAGGGGAACTCTGCCCGTCAGACCCGTCCTATCGAGTGGCACTCGGCAAGGCGTTCCTGGAGATCGCAATAGCCTATTTCGAGGACTGGGACGCGACCGTCGCGGCAAAGAAGCCCCAGACCAGGCTTCTCAACAGGTATAACGACAACCTCGACCGCTCGACCGAGCAGTTCGAAAAGGCTCTGTCCATCGACGGCACACACAGGGACGCGCTCACAAGACTGGTCGCCAACTACTGCCAGCAAGGCCGGCTCGAGGCTGCGCTTGGTGCCCTGAAGCCATGGCTTGCCAAGCAACCGGTCGATCCGGACCTGAAGACGATTGCCGACTCGGTCAAGAAAGCACACGAAGCGTCCTCCGGTGGTTTCAAGAAGGCGCAAGAGATCGCGGCTGAAATCAGAAAGGCCGGCAGTGAAGAGCCTCAGGGTCAGAGTGCCGAGGCAAAACCGGCCGCTGCCAAGAAGATCAGCGCCATGGGATTCACTTCCCGGACCATCACCCGCAACGAGCTCGCCGTCCTCAATAAGGTGAAGGACCGGCGCCGATTCGACAACATCACCTTCCGGGAATGGTCTCACGAACTCGTCCTACCCAAAGCCCAGGAACAGGTCGCGGAATTAGGCCGAGCCCTGAACTCGAAGAGCCTGGACCGGTACACCGTCATCGTCGAAGGACACACGGACAATAGGGGAGATCCCCGCAAGAACAAGGAACTGTCGGAAAAGCGAGCCGCGGAAGTGAGGCAATACCTCATCGACCGTATCGGAATAAGTCCCGACAGAGTGACCGCCCAGGGATTCGGACTCAGCCGTCCCAAAGTCCCCAACGACTCGGATACCAATCGTTCGCTCAACCGACGCGTTGAGGTGATCTTCGTGGAATAGGAAGGCTTGAACCGGATCGCAAGAGAATGAACCACCAAGGCACGAAGACACCAAGGAAGACTGTTCCCCAGAATGCCGGCATGAGGATTGCTCTTTGGTTTCTTCGCGTTTTGGTGCCCTTATGGTTTGGGCTTTGGTTTGACCGACGATCCCGATGAATCATTACGTGGAATGAGAATTCCGGGTGGTCAGACTGAGGCCAGGTAGTTGGAGATCAGGTGGTCGAGCACCATGTGCATGTCTTCAGCAGGCCCGTATTCTCCCTTGTCCGTCCGGACGTGAATGCAGTGCCGGGCGATCTCTTTCATCCGACCTCCGTCGAACCCGACGAGGGCCACTGAAACCCCCCCGTTGCGGTCCGCGAATTCGAGGGCATTGACCACGTTGGGCGAGTTGCCGCTCGCGGAGATTCCCACCACCACGTCGCCCGGTTCCATGAGGTTCCTGAGCTGGAGCGAGAAGACCGTGTCGTATCCGAAATCGTTGGCAAGGCAGGTCAGGTGGGAGTTGTTGCATGTCAGGCTCAGGGCCCGGAAAGGGGTCCGATCCTGGGGGGACGCACACACACACATGTCGTTCGCGAAATGGGATGCAGTGGCCGCGCTCCCTCCGTTTCCCACGAAGAAGATGGTACTGCGTCGCGACCGTGCTTCAAGAAACACCTCTATCACTCGACTCACCGAGTCCCAATCCATCGCTTCAAGCAATTGCACGAGCCGTTGCGCGTACCCTCGTGCGAATTCCACCGTCCGGGTCCTTGGTGAGCTGTCGGTTCCCGAATTCTCCATTACGGCCTTCTTTCTCTCATACTGGAGCGCTCTGGGATTGGTGAGGTCACCCTCCCACAGGCGTCAAAATAAGGGCAATCGTCCCTCATTACCCGGCCTTGAAATTCAGCCCCGGAAGCCAAGGGCCGAACACCCTGTGGCCCGGCAAGTCGCTAATTTGACGCCTATGAGGGGGCTCCCGGCCCTGCACATAACTCCTATTTTCAATGCGCCGCAGTATGGAACATGTGATTCCCGGGACGCGCCTTTTCTCAAGAAAGGGCTCGACGATATTCTACATCATTTGCGGGCGAACTGGTATGATACCCATGGAGATTGACAAGTCCGCCGAGGATTGCGGAAAGGAGACCCATGAGTCTACTCAATCCGGACTACGTACGCAAAGTGTGCGAAGGCATAAGTAAGGCCCCTTATTTCGAGCTGTTGTCGATGAGTCTGAAATCGTTCGACATAGGCAGCTCGGTACTGGAAATAGAACTGCAAGGCAAGCACCTCCAGCCCTTCGGATTTGTCCACGGCGGGGTCTTCTGTTCGATCATCGATGCCGCTGCGTTCTGGGCATTGTGGGCAGAGCTGGACGAGACCAACGGAATCACTTCGGTCGATCTGAAGCTCAACTACCTCGCTCCTGCGCAGCACGGCCGGCTGACTGCCGTGGGACGCAGGATAAAGCTGGGAAAGACACTCGGACTCGCGGACGTGGAGGTCACCGATGCCGCGGGGAAAGTGGTGGCTCATGGGTCGTCCACGTTGATGGTAATTCCCGGATTCAAGTTCCAGGGTCAGGACGGACTGCCCAGCAAGTTCCTGCCGTAGCTCGCAATGTCGGGGGGCACTCTCTGGAGGAGGTTATGATGAGTGGCCTGGTGCTGGACGGCCACGTCCACTGCGGATTGGAGCTGCCGTTTGAGACGGTCCTGAGCGAATGGGAACAGGCGGACATCGACGGCGGGGTGATGTTCTCCCCTGTGGAGGAGATCTATGATCGGTATGATCCCCGGTTCAGAGACTCACCTCAGTACCGGCGCAGTCGTGAGGAGGTTCACCGGTACCTTCTGGGACTGCTGCATAGGGAACACCTCTTCGCGTACTATTTCATCTGGAACGACTTTCCCGCGATACCCGGCGGATTCGTGGGGATCAAGTGGCATCGTCACGCAGGGGAGCCGGTCTACGACTACGAGACCGCCGCGTGCGCACGGGCCGTCGAAGAGATCTGTCAGAAGAGACTCCCCATAGTCCTGGAGGAGGAATTCGATCACACGGTGTCGTTCATCAGGCGCATCGCGGGCAGAACCGTGGTCATCGTTCCCCACATGGGCCTGCTCAACGGCGGTTACGGGAGACTGAAAGGGGCCGGCGTGTTCTCGGACCCACAGGTGTGGGTAGACACTGCGCTCGCATCACGGGACGAGATCCGTGACTTCGCTCAGACGTACGGGGTGGACCGCATGATTTTCGGGTCGGATTTCCCCTTCGGTCTGCCGTATTCGGAACGAAGCAAGGTAGAAGCGGTCTTTTCAGGAGAGGAGCTCCGGTCGGTGCTGTCGGGTAATCTGTTGCGGCTTCTCGGTAAGGAGGGAGCCAGCGACTCCCCTCCGGTAGACCGGTCGTGACGTGGCCGCGGCAGTCCTATGTCATGGATGCAATGAAAAGACTTGCTGCGGAGGTCTTACCAGCAGGGTACCGCACAACCGACATGGGGCGGGTGACTCCCCGACCTGTGAGAATTCATCTTCACGCAGCCCTGACGGGAGCGCTGAGAGGTGATGTTCTGACCCCTGCGTGGTATTATTCGAATGAGCAGACCATTGGACACGGCACGGGGCACTTACTCGATGGTGGAGCCGAGGTACGGCGAGGTCGCTTTGAGCGTCGAAGATAGGCTGATTTTCGCATGGTGGAATACGGGACTATCTCCATTGGGGAAGAACCGCGCCACCGAAAGTGATTTCCGAGAGGCTGCGAGAATCACTGCCAGCCTGCTGGTGGACCATCACGTGGATTGCCTCGCGCTCGGCGAAGTCAGGGGGGATGACCTGGACCGACTGATCGACCAGCCAAAGACGGCAAGCTTTGCTCTCTATGACGGCACCGGCTCCGACGGGAAGCTCGTATTCGACGTTGGGGTCATCCATCGCCCGGACCGGTTGACCCTCGAAAGCAGCACGAAATTGACTGAACGACACGGCAAGGTATCCTTGAAACTCGCGAATAGACTGGAATTCCAGATCGAAACGGGGTCACCACCACTCTATTTGCTTATCTCACATTGGCCGAGCCCCGTGTATCGGGACAACAGAGACGATCCGTGGACCAAGTTGGCCCATGCGTTGTATGGAGAGGTTGAGGAACTGATGTCGTGCTACGGGAGTGATGCCCGCATCATCCTCATGGGCGACTTCAACCGGGAACCGTTTGACTCCTGCATGGAAGTGGATCTCTTGGCCACCCGCGATCGGACTCTCGTGAGAAAGAAGTCGGAGTACCTGTATAACCCCTTTTGGAGGCATCTTGGTGAATCCATTCCTTACGATCCAGCCTCCTCTGAGCGCAGCTTTGCAGGAACCTGTTATTTGAAACGGGGAAATTGCACAAGATGGAAGACAGTCGATCAAGTCATTGTCTCATCCGGTTTTCTTGGGGGCTCGCAGTGGCACTTGAACGAGGACGCGACCAAGTACCTGCCGATGACTCCCCTTGCCCGAGACGGACTTTCGCGGGCCGGGATCTTCGACCACTTCCCCGTCATCGCGGTGATAGAGAAAGTAGGTAAGGACGGAGGATAGAACCATGACTGACTTTGCTCAAGCGCTGGAAGAGGGATTTAGTTCTGCGCGTCGTGCAAGCGATGCTCGAACAGAAATCGATGGGGTCTTCAACGAATTGGACTCGCAGGTTCTGAGGAAGAGTGAGGGCAAGCTCTCGATCAAGAGAGGCCATCGCACTTCTGAGGAAGATTTCCTGAGGAAAATAGCTGACTTCCCCGCCCTGACGCCCAGACCCCCGCAAGATTATTCAGCTATTATCGCGTCCAATCCGAAAGTGAAGGCGGGACGACAACTCGTTATTGCCATATGGTCGCAGGATAAGGAGGGCTACCCCTGCAGACTGACCTGGGGGGATCAGCAGCACATATGTGAAGACAAGGTAGCTCTCGCAGAGGCCTTGGCGGACCTGCTCCGGGACCCCGAAGTTGCCTCCATTCTGCTCCACTTAAGGGGCCTCGAAGTGGAACCCAACGCAACACGGTGAAGGAACCAAGCTCGAAGGCCGTTCCCGCATACCTCTTCAGCGACCTGACGGGCCGTTCGGCAACTCGCATGAACACGCGTTCTTTCGATGTCGACTTGCGCCGTCAGGGGCGGGCCTGCAGCTTGCTTCCCGCGAACCAGCGTAGCGCCAGCACGTAGGAATCCGCACCAAATCCCGAGATCGAGCCGGCACACACTCCCGCAAGAAACGACACCCGCCGAAACTCTTCCCTGGCCTGGGGGTTGGTGAGATGCACCTCCACCACCGGGATTCCGATTGCGGACACCGCATCCCGGATGGCCACGCTCGTGTGCGTGTACGCGGCCCCGTTGAGAATCACTCCGTCCGTTTCCGCTCCTGCCTTCTGGAGCGCGTCGACCAGCTCTCCTTCGATGTTCGACTGGAAGGCCAGGACTTCTATGCCGAGTTCCTTGCCCAGGGTCTTCAGGTGTGCCTCGAGTTCGGGAAGCGTCTGTACGCCGTACAGGCCGGGTTCTCGCTTCCCGAGCATGTTCATGTTCGGACCGTTGATCACCATTATTCGCATGCTAAAGCCTCTGAGGGGAGTCTGCGTTCAGGCCGGCGCCAAGGCGGGAAGAACTCTTCCCGAAAAAGAGAGCTTCCCAAACCTGCCAAGACCGCACGCTGTCACAACCAGGCATGAAAGTCAGTGCCGGATAGCACAGGACCTCGCCGCATGGTCAGAACTATCCAATATATCAAACGTTTTAGGAAGGGGGTTCGGGGGACAACCCTTCCGCAGAACCACCATGACCGCTCGCGGCCACAGCCAAGGACGAAAATGCTACACCACGGGAGTTGTGAGCAGCAGGCATTCTCTGCGGCGACCAGCGGGAGCCGCACCATACCAAGAGTTCTTGAGGATGGGGGTCCGGGGGAAGGAACTTCTTGCAAGAAGTTCCTTCCCCCAGAATTCTTACCTTTCTGAAAGCGATTTACTCCGATGCGCTATCTGATCGAGCAGGGCATCCACAAGGACGATGGCCGCCATGGCCTCCGCAACCGGACATATGCGAGGACACAGACACGGGTCGTGACGGCCCTTCACCTCGATGGTGCGGTCTTCGCCCCGGATGTCGATGGTCCGCTGCGGCTTGCTGATGGAAGCTGTGGGTTTGACCGCAAGCCGCATCACCAGATCCTGACCCGTGGATATCCCGCCAAGCGCCCCTCCTGCATGGTTCGAGAGAAAACCCGCGGACGTGATGGGATCATTCGCCTCGGAACCTCGCATCCCTGCCAGCGCGAAGCCCGCCCCGAACTCAATCCCCTTGACGGCACCGATGGAGAGCATCGCCCAGCCGAGCACAGCCTCCAGTTTGTCGAACACCGGGTCGCCGAGTCCCGCGGGGACTCCTGCCACGATGACTTCCACGATGCCGCCAATGGAGTCGCCCTCTGAGCGAACCCTGTCCACGAGTGCGGCCATTTCTTCGGCCATGTCCGGGTCCGGCACCCGCAAGGGGTGCTGTTCCGCGAAATCCGTGTCAATCCGCCGAGCCCGCAGTTGGCCGATGCCCAGCGTATACGCCCGAATCCGTATTCCCCGGGCGTAGAGAAGCGCCTTGGCGAGCGCTCCTGCCGCGACTCGTCCGACCGTTTCACGGCCTGATGCCCTGCCGCCGCCGGGTTGAGGCTCGACGCCGTATTTCTTGAAATACGTGTAGTCCGCATGCCCAGGCCGAAACAGTTCCCCGATGCTGCGGTAGTCCTGGGACCGCACGTCCCGGTTGCGCACCAAGAGTGCAATGGGGGTCCCCAGAGTCTTCCCCCCGGCGATGCCGGACAGTATCTCCACCTGATCAGGTTCCTTCCTGGGGGATACGTACTGGGATGTGCCGGGGCGACGTCGGTCCAATTCGCGCTGCACTTGAGCCTCGTCCACGTCCAGCCCAGACGGCACGCCGTCCACAATGACTCCCACCGCGGGCCCGTGGGACTCTCCAAAGGTATGTATCCGAAAATTATGACCAAATGAGCTACCCATTCACATTCCTCAAAAGGCTGCTGGGGGGCGCAACGGCCTCCCCGGGGCAGGAACTCCATGCCATGGGTCTAGGGAGCACTAGCCGACATGTCACTGTTTCAAAATCCCCCTTAACCCCCTTTACTAAAAGCTGAGCCTTACCCAGATGGTAGGCCGCTGGACACCGAGGGATCGGGGAGTTGTGGGACGATTAATGAAATCAAGACCTTATAAGTATTGGCTATGTCGGCCAGGCGTTGCAGGCCGGTCCAA
>JBFMAA010000075.1:0-28712 GCA_040755955.1 Thermodesulfobacteriota bacterium | reverse complement strand
GCGTCAATCCGCGCGATGATTTGGTCGTTGAATTCTTGTCCGCATACGAGCATGCCCCCCTCTTATCACTGGACACTGACGGTGTCCAGCAAAAAAATGTGGGGCAGGCTCAGTTAGAAAAGGGGGGAAAAGCGGCACCCTCCGGCTCCCCTCCTTTTCTAAAGGAGGGGCAGGGAGAGGATTTTGCAAGGGCCTCGGGCCACCGTCCAATGATACGGTTATTGTGGGACAGCCCTTATGATTCAGGCATCTTTCCGTTCCTTCCGTGGGGGAAGCCCACGGTTTCATCGTGCCTGCCTTCAAGGCGCAAAATTCCAAGCCCTGAAAGGGCTTATGGCGCAGAGCCCGGAGTCTTAACCCCGGGTTTGGCGACGGGTTCCTAGCCCTCTATGAACGGCCGCAAGCGCTTGCTCCTCGACGGATGACGCAGTTTCTTCAGGGCTTTGGCCTCGATCTGCCGGATTCGTTCCCGGGTGACGTCGAAGTCCTGGCCCACTTCCTCGAGCGTATGGTCAGCTCGTTCGCCAATGCCGAACCTCATCCTGAGAACCTTCTCTTCCCTTGGGGTCAGGGTGGCAAGGACTTTGCGGGTCTGCTCGGTCAGGCTCATACCTACCACCGCGTCCGATGGGGACATGATCTTCTTGTCCTCGATGAAATCACCCAGATGAGAGTCTTCTTCCTCCCCGATGGGGGTTTCGAGGGAGATCGGTTCCTTGGCGATTTTTAGGACCTTTCGGACCTTTTCCAGAGGGAATTCCATCTTATCCGCGATCTCTTCCGGAGAGGGTTCTCTCCCGTATTCCTGTACCAGATACCTCGATGTCCGAATGAGCTTGTTGATGGTTTCGATCATATGGACCGGGATACGAATCGTTCTGGCCTGGTCTGCGATCGCTCGCGTGATGGCCTGTCGAATCCACCAGGTCGCGTAGGTGCTGAATTTGTATCCGCGCTGGTACTCGAATTTGTCGACGGCCTTCATCAGGCCGATGTTCCCTTCCTGAATGAGGTCGAGAAACTGCAGGCCGCGGTTGGTGTATTTCTTGGCGATGCTCACCACAAGCCTCAGGTTTGCCTGAACCAGCTCGCTCTTGGCCTTGCGAGCCAGCTTTTCTCCTTCTCGGCATGATGCCCACGCGACCTTGAGCATGTCTTTGCTCATACCCGCTTCGGTCTCGAGCCTTTCCACACGGCTCAATGCCTGCTTGAGCTTTCCCTCAAGATCGATGACCTTCTGGGGTGAAAGGTGGGTAAGCCCTTTCAGGGATTTCCGCTCTTCCACCAGCTTCCTGAGGCGCTCCAAGTGTTCCCGGGACTGTTCCGGGGGGACCTTGAGGTCGTATTCTATCGCGCGCAGTTCCTCTTCTGCCGCCATCACCTTCTGGACCAGGAACTTCAGCTTCCCCGCGATGTGGTCGACCATGTTATTGTTGAGGTTGATCGACCTGAGACAGGACATGACCTTATCTCGGCACTCGGCAAGCTCGTTGTCGAGTTGTTCCACCTGTTTTGCCTGCTTCACGGGGTCAAGCGAAGCGCGTTTGTCTCTTGTGGCCTGGCACAGTTGTTCAAACTTCCGAATCTCGTCAATCAGCCCGAGGATTCTCTCGACCTGGGTGGAATCGTCCCCTTCAGGCATTTCTTCGTCATCAAAACCGCCGATCACTTCCTTGAGTCGGATGGTGCCCTTGCGCATCTTGTCACCGAGGGCGATCACTTCCTTGATCGTGACCGGACACCCGATGATGACGCTGAAGACCTGTTGTTCGCCTTTCTCGATTCTCTTCGCGATCTCGACTTCGCCTTCTCTGGTGAGCAGTGATACACAGCCCATCTCGTGCAGGTACATCTTGACCGGATCGTTGCCACGCACTCCGGATTCCGCGTCACTTGCCACTTCCTCTTCTTCTTCGTCGTCATCCGCGCGTGACCTGACGCCGTCCCGGTTCTTGCGTTCCGACACCGGGATCTTCTTCTCTGAGGAGACCAATTCCACGTTGTATTCCGCCATCAGTTTCATGAGGACTTCGTCGATCTGTCCGGAGCTCACCACTTCAGGAGGGAGGAGATCATTGATCTCGTCGTAGGTCATGAATTTCTTGGTTCTGGCGAGCTCGAAAAGGCCTTTCATTTCTGAGGCGCTGTTTATTTCTGCCATATAAACGACCTCTCTCTTGGTCTTGAGTATTCACTGGAACTTTGCCGCTTTGTGGAGCTGCCGCACCAACGCGGTGTACTCCTGAAACAGCTCCGGGTCTTCTTGATTAGGGCCTAGGCTTGCGATTCTGGCCTCGAGTTCGGACTTCCTTTCCTCCAGGCTTCGCAGCCTCATTCGTGTCAGGGTTTCTTCCAGGACAATGTCTCCTCCCTGGTCATCCTGAAGATCGTCTTCTTCTATTCGGGGGCGAATCCAGCTCGCCACCATGGAGGCCATCCGTTCGTCCTCCAGGGAGCTGCAGAACGCCGCCGCGTCGAGAGACCCGATCTGCTCCCTATACTGGATCAACCTGCGGGCAATCTCTTTGAGAATGGGTTCACGCAGACGTGTGAGCACCCCGCTTTCCGTGGCCCGGTGGATGAAGCCTTCTTTCAGGAGCATGCCTCTGACGATGTTTCTCTCGTCCGCGGGCAGGTCGAAGAGACTTTGCCGTGAAACGTCCTTTCTTTCTTGTGGATGTGCGATTCTGCCGCTTTGAGTCTTCAGAATCGAGCGAATCCGATCTTCCCTAATCCGAATTCCGGACGCAAATCTCTCAATAAGGTAATCACGCTCCTTGGAATCGGCAATCTCCCGAAGCACGGGCAGACACTCTTCCAGGGCGAGATTTCGGCCGTTCAACCGAGTCAGATCGTACTGGGTGTGGAGACTGTCCAGAAGGAAGTCGATCATCGGTTGCGCGTGCGCAATGAGCTGTCTGAATTCCTCGGGGCCGATTCTTCGTATGGCCTCGTCGGGGTCTTTGTCCTCCTTGAGAGCGACGCACCCGCCTTCGATTCCTTCTGCGAGAAAGATGGGGATAGCCCTTTTTGCCGCGCGCAGGCCCGCTTCGTCTCCGTCGAAGAGGGTCACCACGTTGCTCGTGAATCTGCGCAGGAGTCTGGCTTGTTCCTTCCCGAACGCGGTCCCCAAGGGAGCGACTGCGTTCTCGACTCCTCTTATGCGGAGGGATATCTGATCAAAGTATCCTTCCACGAGTACTGCCGAGCCTTCCCGTCGGATCGCTTCCCGGGCGGAATCCAGCCCGTACAGCACCATCTTCTTATGAAACACCGTCGATTCCGATGAGTTCAGGTATTTTGGCTCACCTTCCCCCAGTATCCGCCCTCCGAACGCGACGAGATTACCGTTCAGGTCTCGTATCGGGATCATCAGCCTGGAGCGGAATGCGTCGTAGAAACCTTCGCTCTGCCGGGCTTTCAGAAGCCCGCATGACACGGCATCCTTGGGATCTATGCCGGCTCTGGTCAAGTGGCGGCTCATGTCGTCCCAGGAATCCGGGGCGTATCCAAGTTCGAGGCGTTCGATCCACTCGCTCGGTATGTCACGACGATCGACATACTCCCGAGCCTCGCGGCTTGCGCGCAGATTCTCTCTGAAGCGTTGGTGTGCGAGACCGAGACATCGGAGCAGGCGATCCTTCTGGTCTTTGGATTCCCTCCAGTGCTCATCGATCGTCAGCTCGATCCCATAGCGCGCCGCCAACACACGGACTGCCTCTGCAAAGGGGATGCCTTCGATCTTCATGAGAAAATTGAAGACGCTGCCCCCTGTGGCACACCCGAAGCAGTAGAAGATTCCCTTGTGGGGGGATACGTACAGAGACGGGTCCTTGTCCCCGTGGAATGGGCAGATCCCGCGGTAGTCCTTGCCGGCCTTTTTCAGGTCTACGTATCCGGATATGACCTGAACAATATCGGCCGCGGCAGCAATTCTGGCTATGTCAGACTCGGAAATTCGCATTGAACCGTCAGATGTGTCAATTACTTATAGTGCCCCGCGTGGGAAATTGCGGTAAATCTCACCCACCCCTTACCTCTCCCGTCACGGGAAGGGAGGCGCAAACCCTCTCCCCTGGTGGGCCAGGGGAAGGGTGAGGGGGTGAACACTTCCAAGGATGCCGAGGGTGTAACCGTTCGGGAGCGTCCGTCGTCTGCCTTGCAAACAAACCACAAAGGCACCAAGACACAAGGAAATCGGCAATCCGCCTCGTCCGGTTGACAAGGAGTCGCTTTCTCCGTGTCTTGTATGTTGGAGCCAGGTGCTCGTCTCTTTCCGGCACGTACCTCCAACGGGGGGGAAAGTACGTCCGGGGGTACTTTGAGCTTTGTGGTTTGATGGTTGATTCTCTTGGCCCTCAGGCTGAACGCTTGCCCGCTTTCAGGGGGATTGATCATGGTGGCCGCGTCATTCGGAGACAAGCTCCACCACTGTCACACCGGCTCCTCCCTCTTGGATGGTAGCCGGCCGCACTCCGCGGACCATGGAATGCCCCGCAAGATATTCGCTCACGGCCTGTCTGAGCCGACCCGTTCCCTTGCCGTGAATCACGTTCAGTTCTGATATTCCGGCGAGAATCGCCTGATCAACCGCCTTGTCCACTACTTGAAGCGCTTCCTCGGCCCGCATGCCGATAACGTTGACGTCCCGTCTTGGCCGAGCCAGGGGGATATCTACTCTAATCCGTTCCTCATTGGAAGGTTTTTTTTCTTGACCCCCAAGGATTACCAGATCTTCGCTCTCGACGCGGATCTTCATGGTGCCCACTGAGACTTCCGCGCGAGTCTTTTCGAGCACTTCCCGTACCACGCCTTCTCGTCCCAGCGATCTGACCAGGACCCTTGTTCCCGGATGCAGTTCTGGGGGGGGCTTCTCCAACGGGACCCCCAGAGTCTTGGTGACGTCCTCTTCGATCCCTCTCAGCATCTGATGAGCCTGGGGGCCTTCTCGGTACAGCCCTTTCTTGAGCGAGCGCTGGAGGTCGAAGATGCGGCGCTCCGCCTCTTTGATCATCGACCTGGCCTGCGAGCGAAATTCGTCAATGATCTCTGCCCTCTCGGCATGGATTCGAGCCAGTTCACCTTCCAGGGTCTTTTCCTTGTCATCGAGGCGGTTTCGTTGCCGTTCCAGTTCCTCAAGCTTCTCACGGAGTGCGACCACAAACCTGGTGGTGCCGCCGGAAGCTCTGTCCGCGTATTCTCGGGCCTCGGTGATGACCGCCGCAGGAATGCCGATGCGTTCGGCAGTCTCTATGGCATGGGATTCTCCCGGCAGGTCGTAAAGAATGCGGAAGGTCGGTTGCAGAGTCTTCGGGTCCAGTTCCACGCTGAGGTTCTTGATTTCCGGCCGTCCGACGGCAAAGGCTTTGAGCTGGGTCAGGTGCGTGGTGACGATCACTCGGGCGCCCTTGCGGACGAGCTCAGTCACAATGGCCATGGCCAGCGCTGATCCTTCTTCCGGATCGGTTGCGCTTCCCACTTCGTCGAGCAAGACCAGGTCGTCCTCTTGCGCGGTGTCAAGGATGCCCTTGATCCTGAGCATGTGTCCCGAAAAGGTCGAGATCCTGCCCGCAAGGCTCTGCTCGTCCCCGATGTCTGCCATGACGCGGGGGAACGGCGCAAAGCAGGTTCCTTCCGCTGCGGGGAGCATGATGCCGCAGCGGGCCATAAGCGGGAACAGTCCCGCAATCTTGAGCGCAACGGTTTTGCCGCCCATGTTGGGGCCGCTTATCACCGTCGCGGGGGTGGGTGCCTCCTGGATGATGTCCATGGGAACCACCCGAATATCCGGCTGCGCCAGCAAGAGTGGATGACGCGCCTTCAACAAACGCAGACCGCTCTCCACGAACTCCGGGGCCACGCCTTGGGTCTCTGAGGCATACAGCGCCCTGGCTTGCAGCGCGTCGAGTTCCACAAGGGCGAGAAAATCCCGTAGCAGGTCTTCTTTGGAGTCACGGATCTGCCCGGTAAGCTCACGCAGGATGCGTCGGATCTCTTCCTGCTCTTCGTCCGCCAAGGAAGCGACCTGATTGTTGAGCTCCACTACCTCCAGGGGTTCGACGTACACCGATTGCCCGCTGCGCGAGTGGTCGTGAATGATTCCGTCGAGCAGGCCTTTGAAATCGGGGCGAAGCAGGATGACGTATCGGTCGTTGCGGAGCGTGACGTAGTCTTCCTGGACGATTCGCGACAGATCGCGGTTCTCGACGACTCCTTCGAGGCGTCGAATGACCCGCCTGCGCAGAGAGACGGTCCTGTCTCGGATGTCCTTGAGCCGAGCACTCGCGTTCCCTTGAATCCCTCCATGTTCATCGAAGACCGCGGAGATTCTGTGACTGAGCGCATCCAGCGGCACGAATACGCGGGCCAGTTCCGTAAGTCTCGCCAAACGTTCGGGAAGGTCCCTCATTCTGCGGCGAACCAGCGACGCTATCCACAGCATGTCTCGCACCGCGAGAATTTCCTGTACGTCAAAGATCACCGCCGGGTTGGCCAGACGTTCCAGCAGGCCCGTCATGGGGAGGAGATCCGCCAGCCCGAACGGGCCTTCCAGGGAGATGTATTCCCTGAGTTCCCCGACGGTCTCGAGGCATGTTCTGACCTCGCGAAGGTCGGTCCCGGGCCGGGAGTGCAGCACTGCCTCCTTGCCGGGTACGGACAGCGCGTACCCGGCAAGGACGTCGAGCACTGCGGCCAGCTCGAGAGCGCGGTAGCTCGAACTCACAAGATCCGGATCTTCCAGTCGTTTTGCTGCAGTGAGATTCATGGACGGACAGGAATCCCTTGGGACTTCAGGTATTCTTTGAGTGCTCTTATTGGTATTTCCCGGTAGTGAAATATGGAGGCCGCCAACACTGCGTCCGCGTTCGCGTGCACTATGGCGTCCAACATGTGCTCCGAGGTCCCCGCGCCTCCGGACGCGATCAACGGTATGCCCACCACGTCGGTAATCGCCTTGGTCATGGGGATGTCGTACCCGTCCTTCGTGCCGTCCGCGTCCATGCTGGTAAGAAGTATTTCTCCTGCTCCCAGTTCTTCCGCCTTCTTCGCCCATTGCACCGCGTCAATGCCGGTCATAGTTCGGCCGCCGTGGATCGAGATCTCGAATCCTGACGGGGTCTCCCCGGTCTTCTTCGCGTCTATCGCGACCACGATGCATTGGCTTCCGAACATTTGGGAGGCTTCGTGCACGATGTCGGGGTTGTTGACCGCCGCGGTGTTGATCGAAACCTTGTCCGCTCCGGCGTTGAGCAGGTCTCTTATGTCCCCTGTCGTGCGCACGCCTCCTCCCACGGTCAGCGGCATGAAGATCTCTTCCGCGGTGCGCGCCACGACATCGAGAATGATCCTCCGCTTTTCGTGGGAGGCGGTGATATCCAGGAACACGAGCTCATCGGCTCCTTCTTCATCGTAAAACCGAGCGTTTTCAACGGGATCACCCGCGTCTCTGAAGTTGACGAAGTTGACCCCTTTGACGACTCGTCCGTCTTTCACGTCAAGGCAGGGGATTATTCTTTTCGCGAGCATGATGTGTCTCTACCAATGCGATGGCGTCTCTGAGGTCGATTCGACCCTCGTACAGGGCTCTTCCGACTATTATTCCATAGACTCCGCAGTTTTCAAGGGGCAAGGCCTGCCGGAGGTCTTCCATGGACGACACTCCGCCCGACAGAATCACCGGAATCGACGTAGCCTCTGCAAAGGCTTTTGTGGTCTGAATATTCGGCCCCTGCATCATGCCGTCTTTCTCGATGTCGGTGTAGATGAACGCTGCCGGCCCGGCCTCCTGGAGACGCGCAGCCAACTCGACCGCGCTCAGGTTGGTAGACTCGGTCCATCCTTGGACTGCAACGAACCCGTCCCTCGCGTCGATCCCTACTGCAATCTTCTCCGGAAGAGCCTTGATCCATTCCATGGCCCGCTCCGGGTGGCGCGCTGCCACCGTGCCCAGAATCACCGTACTGACCCCGGTCTGCAGATACGTCTCGATAGTCTCCCTGTCCCGAATCCCGCCACCGAGCTGCACCGGGATCTTCACCGCACGCACGATCGCCTCGACCGCGTCGAGATTCGTGGGCCGGCCTTCGGTTGATCCGTCCAGGTCTACCACGTGAATCCTTGCCGCTCCGCAGTCTTCCCAGGTCTTGGCCTGTGCCGCGGGATCGTGGTGAAACACCGTGGCCGAGTCCATCCGACCTTGCCTCAAACGGACGCATTGTCCTTGTTTGAGGTCTATCGCGGGAATTACGATCATGGTCCGCTTCCTCTGTGAATAAGGATTCCCGGGTGAAGAGACTTTTTACTAATAAGGTTCGATTTCTCCTTTTTTCGAGAAGAAATCTTCAGTTCAGCGGCTCTGGGAGTAAACAACGTGGCTTCTTTCGCTTGCGTAGAACCAACACGCCCCGCCCCGGGTCTCCATGCGGGCCGAGGAAGGTCGACGCGAAATTGGTTGCGGCTCCCAGCCGTCGTTTTGAAAAAAGCCCCTTCCCCCGGACCCCCATCCCCAAAAACTTCTGGTACTGGGCGGCACCCGCTGGTCGCCGCAGGTGACGATGATTCGGGGACTCTACGGGGAATCCCAGGCTCGTTCGTCGTTGAGCCCGCCAAGGGGGATGATAGTTCATGTCAATGGGGATTTCGGGGGGACTGCCATGTTGTGCCGACATCGAGGCCACGACGACCACCCGGCGAACAAAAAAGCCCCCGATTCGGGGGCTCTTTTTCGGTATCGTCAGATGGGCTTCCGCTTCTTACTCAACCGGCAGGTAGTACACGAAGGGCGGCCAGGGAACGATGAACTTCCACATGGGCACCGCAACCGGAATGGGCGGTCTCATTTCGCCGCACCCACCGACCATCGGGAAGGGATTCCTAACGGGCTGCGGGTACTGCATCTGCACCTTAATGCTGGTGGTAAGTTTCGGAATGGCGCACGCGGGTGCCTTGCCTTTGACCGCTCCGCCAGCCGGCATCACCATGGGCTGCGGCGCAGGGGCCGACGCCGGCATGACCGACGGCTGAGGGGCGGGGATTGAGCCCGTATATGTCTGGGCACATGCCATGCCCGCCGCCGCGACGACGACCAGGATGAACCCGAGAATTCCTAGCTTCTTAACCATACCCTCATCCTCCTTTCGACAAACTCATAGTAACTGAGCAAAGCTTCTCGTTCAACAAACCCTACGCGTCGCGCGCCTACTTACTCACCTTACCCGGCATAGCAGGGGGCGGTGCCATCGGCACAGGTCCGGGCCCAAAAGCGGGGCCACAGGAGGGCTGACGAACATAGTTGGCCTTGACATACACGCAGCGGTCCTTCATGTACTGGATCTCAGCAGCGGGGACCAGCCACTCATAACGACCCGGCGCTATCGGGTTGGGGAAAGTCTGGGGGTTTCCAACGAAGGCCAGGGGCTTACGCGGCCATGCGATACCTGCCAGATAAGGAGCAACCACGCGCACTCTCCTCAACTGAGCGGGCACAGGTGTTGTCTGCTCACGCACTACCGAATAGCTCGTCTGTGCAGGGCCACAAATAGGGGGTGGACCGGGCACATTCGGGGGAACACTGTATGCCGCACCTGCCGCCGGACCGCCTGCCACCGAGATGGTCGCACCAGCGCCGCACAGCACCAGAACCATAAGGCTCAGAAGCACCAAACGCTTAACCATACCCTCAATCCTCCTTTCAACAGTTCCTCCCGTGTTCGGGAGACCCGTGAAAAAACATTCCCGGATTAGATCCGATATTTCAGGAATGTATGTTTTGGTATCAAATCAACAGCGTAATGTCAAGCAGTTTTTTCTGCCGTCCTGTGGAACCGTTTGTTCTGGTGGCGCCCATCGACTTGTGGGCAGCGCGCGCTGGAACTCAACGACTCTGCTTATCGGTATCCGGCGACTCCAACGCGTTCTTCGATGTACGGTTCACAGGTTTCTACTCGCAGGGGTTGTAGCAAATGCCTCCAGGCAAGTCAAGGCTTTTTTCCCGGAGCCGACCTCCAACGGGTGCCGCGCACTTTGGCACATCAATGATGTCACGGTGCACTTCTGCAACCCGGGACTTACGTCCCGGGCTCCTTTGTTGCGTCCCTACGGGACTCAGCGCGGACCTCCGGAGCCCCGCAGGGGCAGCAGACGGTGAGCGCCGGGCGCCGGAAGCAGTGAGGCAGATACAACCCCTCAGAGGACTTGACTACTCCGATGGGTTATCTGAAACCAGGACGCGCTGCACCCACCTCCAACACCGCCTTCAGAAGTAATACTCGGGCCGGTCCCAAAATAGCCTCCTGCCCAGGCCGGAGGTCGTGCCCCCCGCAAGGGCCGGCGTCAGGACCCGGTCATATCATCCCGTACCCGCCGTCCACACAAAGCACCTGGCCGGTGACATAGTCTGACTCCTCGGACGCGAAGAACACGAACGCAGGACAGATGTCCTGCGCATTGGCGAACCGCTTGAGCAGTATCCGGTTCATGTAGATTTCCGCGAGCTTTTCGTCCGCCCGGATCTTCTCGGTCATGTCCGTCTCCACGATGCCCAATGAGATCACGTTCGCGGACACGTGGTACCGGGCAAGTTCCCTCGCAACGCTCTTTGTGAAACTGATGAGCCCCCCCTTGGCAGCCGAGTAGTTCACCTGCCCCACGGTTCCCACCAGCCCCGCCACGGAACTCACATTGATGATCTTCCCGTAATTCTGCTCCTTGAAGCAGCCAAACGCGGCCTGGATGCACAGAAAGGGCCCCTTCAGATGCGCGTTCATCACGGCATCCCAGTCCGCTTCACCCATTTTGTGGAGCATCGCGGGCCGCGTAAACCCCGCGTTGTTCACCAGGATGTCCACCCGTCCGAAGGTCTCTTTGGCGGTCGCGATCATCCTCTCCACGTCGGCCTTGACCGCGACGTCAGCCCGCACCGCGACGGACTTCCGACCAAGCCCGCGAATCTCTTCCACTGCCTCCAGAGCCGGGCCTTCACTGGATGTGTAGTTGATCAGGACGTCCGCGCCTTCCCTGGCCAGCGCCAAGGCCACGCTCCGTCCCACTCCCCTGCTGCTGCCGGTGACTACCGCGGCTCTCCCGGCGAGTCTCATGCTGCCTCCTTGCATCGTGAAAGTTTTCCCCTGATGGTTCAGCGGGATCGTCCGTCCAACCCGAGAACCAACCGTACAGGCACCAGAACACCAAGAAATCAAGGAACAGCCCGCAGGCGGCCGCACTTGGCAAAGGGCTTTCTTGGTTTCTTTGTGGCTTGGTGGTTCATTCGCAGGCCAGCCGGCTGAACGTTTGCGTCTTCCTTACAAGCCTAACACGAGACACTCGGGCATCGCACAAAAAAAATGCCCCGAGGGGGGGCTCGGGGCATGAAAGGAGGTATGGATATGGGTTATCGTGTGTTCGGGTTCCACGCGCATCCCAACCCCAGGGCTGCCATGCGGTGGTGGGCTGAGATGGCGTACGTCCGTTTCCCACATAACCCGTACCCTTTACGACAAACCTCCGCGAAAAAGGTTCCGGAATCGACGGATTTTTCTTGTGGTGTGCCGGCTTGATATTCCTGGTATTTTCTTGACACGGCACCAGGGAGTCGTCCTTTTTTTGAGGCCGGGTGACCGGGCAAGGTTCTCCGACGTCAGTTTCTCCCGGTTTGCGGGGTAAAGACCCATAGGCGCTGACTTCAGCACTGTGCGCGCTATCGGGGCTTCGTCTTCTTGCCCGCCGCGGTAGCGTCCGGCTATGCTCAGCCACCCCTTCGGGGCTTGGGAACACGGACGTCCAGGAGGGACGTCTGATATCAGCCGCGCCTTTCAGGGCCGGGTGACAAGGCAACGTTCTCTCAAGTCATCACCTACGGGGTGTACACCACTACGAGGAGCTTGGTCTCCTTGGCGCTCAGGTTCCTGAGCTTGTGCGTAATCGCGGAATTGAAGTGAAGACTCTGGCCCTTCTTCAACACATTGACCTCATCTCCCACTTGAATCTCCGCCTTTCCTTCCATGACATGCACGAATTCCTCCCCTTCGTGCTTGAACTCCACCATTTCGTGATCCTTTTCCGGAGCCAGGGTCACGAGGTAGGCCCAGAGGTGCTTGTCTTCCGCGCCGGGGTTCAGAGTCTTGTATGAATAGGACTTGGTACGCTTCCGGTAGCTCTTGTGCCGCTCTTTTCTTCGTTCCTCCGCAAGCAGTGCAGCCGTGTCCACTGCCAGCGCCCTCGATATCTGAATAAGCATGCCCACAGGGGGTGCCACCTTGTTGGCCTCTATGTCCTCCAGATATTCTGGAGCGCACCCGATCGTCTCTGCCACCGCGGACAATTCCAGGTTCTTGTCTTTGCGCATTTTCCGGATTCGATCTCCGACGCTCTCTGTGCGGATGGATTCCTTTGGCATAGTGCCTCTCCTGCTCTCTCGATGTAGGGGTCGTCCTTCTTCGGAAGGACCGCCTGATTGGATTCGGTTCCGAAATCGACACCACACCGGCAATCGCCGCGGCATCGCGCTGTTGCCGATGGTACTCGCACTGAACCGCGCTAGTAGAGCTCGGGGCGCTTGCCCCCTTTAAACTTCGTCAGTTCTCTGCCGATCACTACCCTCTGAATCTGGTTCGTCCCTTCGAATATCTGCGCAACCTTGGCAGCGCGCATGTACATCTCTACAGGATAGGACCTCATGTACCCGTACCCTCCCAGCACCTGTACCGCCTCCGTCGTCACCCGCATGGCACAATCCGTGGCGAACCGCTTCCCCATGGCGGCCTCCATCGCGCAGGACTCGCCCTGATCCATCAACCACGCTGCCCGGTAGACCATCAGGCGTGACGCTTCGATCTCCGAGATCAGGTCGGCCATGAGAAACTGCAGGCCCTGAAACGAGATAACCGGCTTCCCGAACTGCTGACGCTTGTGGGCGTACGAGAGCGCGTAGTCGAATGCCTGCTGAGCAAGACCCACGGAACATGCGCCGATGCTGATCCTGCCGCCGTTGAGCGCGGACAGCGCGATATTGAACCCTTTCCCCTCTTCTCCCACCAAGTTGGCCTCGGGAATGCCACAGTCGTTGAAATGCAATTCCGTGGTCGGAGACGCGTTCATACCCATCTTCGGCTCCGAGGGCCCGAATCCGAACCCGGGGGTTCCGTTTTCGACCACCACCGCGCTGATCCCCTTCTGTTTCTGGTTGGGGTCGGTTCTCACGATCACCGCGTACACATCCGCGACCCCCCCGCTGGTCACGTAGAGCTTGGTCCCGTTGAGCACGAAGCTTCCGTCGCGTTTCTCCGCGGCACAACTCAAGGCCGCGGCATCCGAGCCCGCGCTCCCTTCGGTCAGGGAGTAGGCCCCGAGTTTCTCACCCCGGGCCAGGGGCTTGACCCATTTTTCTCTCTGTTCCTCGTTGCCGTACTGGTAGATCAGATTTGTGACCATGTTGTGCACACTGAGATAGACCGCGGTGGCGAAGCATCCCTTGGCTATCTCCTCGAAGATGACCGCGGCCGTGAGACGCCCCACACCGGTGCCGCCGTATTCCTCCGGCACGTAAAGGCCCGTAAAGTCCAGCTCTCCCATCTTGTCGAATACTTCCCGCACAAACGTGTGGTTTTCTTCCCACTCCCTGGCGTACGGGGCGAGCTCCTTCCGGGTGAAGTCCCTGGCTGCCTTGCGTATGAGCCGTTGTTCGTCGTTCAGCTTGAAATCCATGTACGATCTCCTGTACCACTTAACCTGAGATTCTTGTCGAGTCTCGAAGAATTGCATGCAACCTTGCTGAGCATTCAGCCCGGGGAAAAGGGAAAGTGAACCACCAAGCCACAAAGACGCCAAGAAAGCCTGTTCATACGAATGTCAGCTCGAGAATTGTGTTTGATTCTTTGTGTCTTGGTGTCTTGTATGTTTTCACGGCGGAAGACGGATGCTCCCTGAACGGTCACGATTCAAGAATTTCCTGTTATTTTATTAGCTTCTGAGACATAATCCGGTCAACGAAAAAGCGCGACCTCTCAGGAATTTCCGCACATTCCCTAGTCGGGGGGTCGTTTCAGAGGTTTGTCATGGGTGACACCATCGTCAGATTGGCCCAGGCCTGCGGAGTCGAACCGGTCTATTACGACAACTGGGGAAAGCCCCATCACACTGACCCCGATACCGCAAAGATGATCCTCGCATCGAAGGGGATTTCCCTTGATCCGGCTCGGGTCAGTCGAGGCGCTCAGGTCCTGGTCGCCTCGATTGGCGAACTTCCAGAGACCTTCTCCATACGCCTTTTCCCCAACCAGGAGTTGCGCCAGCTCGCCCTGGGTCCGGGCCCGGTGAATCTCAAGATCGTCCTTGACTCTGCCGGCGAGCGAACCTTCCAGCCGGAACCGACCGAAACGGTGATACGCGCGGAACTCCCTGAAAACTCGTTGCTCGCAACAATACCCTTTCCTCGGGACCTTGCCGTCGGAATTCATCGGGTGGAGGCCGAGGCGCTCTTTCAATCACGGGTATATTCAGGTTCATGCCGCTGGATCGTCTGCCCGCAGCAGGCACACGTGCCGGCAGATTTCGAGACCGGCCGGAGAGTCGCAGGGATCGGCATTGCACTGTATGGCGTCCGGTCCCGCGTCAACTGGGGGATCGGCGATTTCGGAGACCTCACGCGTATCGTGGACTGGGCAGCGGACGATCTCCAGGTAGATTTCGTCGGCTTGAACCCGCTCCACGCGCTGTTCAACAGAAGCCCGTTCAACAGCAGTCCGTACAGTCCGTCCAGCCGTCTGTACCGCAACTACATATACCTTGACGTGCCCGCGATCCCGGATTTTGTCGACTCCAAGGCCGCTCGGCAGATCGTGGAAGCCCGGGACATGTTGCTCACCATACGAAGACTCCGTGAGGCCGAACACGTCCGGTATGAAGAGGTCGCACAGCTCAAGCTGCGGGTGCTGAGGGAAGTGTTTCGCACGTTCATGGAACTCCACAGCTCACCGTCCTCGCGCCAACCACGGTGGACCGCATTCAGGAACTACGTGGACCGGGAAGGGATACACTTGCGCCGATTCGCCACATTCTGCGCGTTGGATGAGCATTTCCGCAATGCGTCTCCGCCCGCGAACACCTGGCAGGAATGGCCCAAGGAATTCCGCGATCCCGCTTCCGAGGCAGTGCGCACCTTTCGCCGGACTCACGAGGATGAAGTCCGGTTCTGGATGTATCTTCAGTGGCAGGTCGACGCACAGTTGCGCAACGTGCAGCAGCACGCCACCGGTAAGGGTATGGTCATCGGGTTGTTCCACGACGAAGCCCTCGCGGTGGACCGCAGCGGTGCGGACGTCTGGGCTGCGCAGGACTGCTATCATGACGGCTTCAATGTAGGCGCACCGCCCGATGCATTTGCCCCTGACGGTCAGAACTGGGGTTTCTCGCCACCAGACACGGACCGCGTCCGGACTTACGGGTACGAGCCGTTCCTTCGCAGACTGGCAGCCAGTTGCACGCACGGGGGAGCCTTGCGGATCGACCACGTGATGCAGTTTAGCAGGCTCTTCTGGATTCCCCGGGGCCAATCCGCTGCCCACGGAGTATACGTGCGGGACAGGGAAAAGGATCTGCTGAATCTGCTCGTGCTCCAAAGCGCACGGAATCGGACACTCATTGTCGGAGAGGATCTCGGGACGGTGCCGTACGATTTCCGGGACCGTCTCATGTCACGGGGCGTGTTTTCTTACAGGTTGTTCTACTTCGAGCGAGACGGGAACGGGGATCTGATCCCCCATTACGCATACCCCCAACACGCTCTGGTCTCCATATCGACCCATGATCTGCCCACGCTCGCGGAGTTTTGGGGCGGCCTGGACATCGATGAAGTCACCACGATCGGCATGCTGGACCGGCTCAGGGAGAAATCCTTCCGCGAAGACCGTCATATTCACAAGGCCAAGATCATCGAGAAGCTCGTCCAGGAAGGGTTTCTGCCTGCCCACGTGGCTCACGAAGCCTGGATCCAGCCCTTTCCCACGGATCATCTCCATTCCGCGGTGCTGAAGTTCGTGATCCACACCCCCGCAAGACTCGTCATGGTGAGCCAAGAAGACCTCTTCCTCGACCCCCGGCGGCAGAACGTGCCGGGCACTACCAATGAACGCCCCAACTGGGTCACCAAGATGCGTTACACGGTCGAAGAGCTGAGAACAGATCCCGAGGCGGTACGTATGTCCGAGAAGTATCGCAACCTGCTGCGTGATGCAGGCCGCGGACGCCGGTGGTAGCCCTTCCGAGAGGAGGAAATGCGAATTCTGGGGGAAGAGGCGTTTTACTAATAAGGTTCGATTTCTCCTTTTTTCGAGAAGAAATCTTCAGGCCGGCAGCTCTGGGAGAAAGCGAGGAGCCTTTCTTCGCTTGCGTAGAACCAACTCACCCCGCCATCGGCCTTCATGCGGACCGAGGAAGGTGGACGCGAATTTGGTTGCGGCACCCAGCCGTCGTTTTGAAAAACGCCCCTTCCCCCAGACCCCCATCCCCCTAAACTTTTGAGATAGTGCGGCTCCCGCTGGTCGCCGCAGCGTGTTCCATGACTGAGCGGGACTGCATTTCCATGCCTCGTTGTGCCCGGCCCGCGGACATGGTGGTTCCCATGAAGTAAGGGCTTCTGCGCCAAACCGTCCGCGAGCCGCGTTTACCCGGGCTCGGTTGCATCTCCAGGCGGCTCCTCCATCCAAAGGTTGGCAAGGCCAATCTCCACTTCAGTGAAAGGCTCGGCCCGGACCCGCTCACGGCCTTCGTGAAGACCACGAATGACCCACGTGCCCGATTCGAGCTGGAACACCTCGAGCGTCATGAGGATCGGGTCGATTATCCAGGCGTACGGCACTCCGTACTCGGCATAGATACGCATCTTCCTGATTCTGTCGATGCGCGCGGTCCCCGGTGAGAGTATCTCGCAAATCCAGTCGGGGGAGATCATGAAGCGATGCTCTGCCGGCGGGGTATTGAGCCTTTCTCTTTTCCAGCCCCCCAAGTCCGGAACCAAGACATGTTTTCCGAGATGGATCTCCGGTTCATCATAGATGAGCCACCCCCCGGGTCCGCCTCTTCCGAATCGATAGGGAGGAACGAGCTCTCCTCCCAGGGATGAAGCGGCCTCTGCGTGCCTTCTCGCAGGTCTTGGGGTAACGATCAGCTCTCCATCGATGATCTCCCCGGTCATGTGCTCCGGGATCCGATAGAGATCCTCGTACGTCGCTTCCCTCTTTGCCGTGGTGCCCATGTGGGACTCCTCGTGCCGGTGGCGGACCGCTCCACAATATCAGGGCCCATTATATCAAATCGCTATATGAATTCGATCTCCACGGTGTAGCCCCAGCGTTCCAGATCTTTCTTGAGCGAGTACGAAGCCTTATGGAACAGCGATTTGTGTTCCCGTGCGGCCCCGCATCGCGGCATCTCGCCTCGGAACACCGTGTCTCTGGAATCGAACAGCCCCTCGTTGAAGTACCGGTCCAAAGAGAGTTCCCACGTGCCTGCGAGCCGTCCGTTCTCGGAATGTTGCAGCGGTATGTCGATCTCCAGGTCTTGGAATTCCTTGGCCACGCGCACCTCCACGAACAGTCCCGGCCTGTACGTGGCTTCGGCAACAGGGGCATTACCACGGGAGATGTATGCGACGATGTGCATGCCTTTCTTCCCTATATGACCGTTTCAGAATAGGCATCACAACCCCCGACGCTGGGACCCAAGGGGTTGCCCCCGTCATTCAGGCGGAAGCCGGAATCCAGCCTTCTTCACAGGACCTGGAATTAAGCTTTCGCCGGGGGTGACGAGGCCGGCGGATTCGCACGGCTATTTCGGGACAGGCCCTATTTGTCGGCCTTTCTCCTCCAACGGGGTGTGCAATCCTTTATCAGAAAATGCGATTTCCGGGGGGAGGAACGTCTTGCAAGAAGTTCCTTCCCCCGGACCCCCATCTTCAAGAACTCTTGGGATAGTGCGGCTCCCGCTGGTCGCCGCGGAGAATGCCTCCTGCTCACAACTCCCGTGGGAGTAGCATCTTCATCCTGGGTTGTGACCGCTCCCGGTCATGGTGGTTTTTTGGAGTTCGGAGCCGGAAGAGTGTACTCGGACCCCCTCCATTTCGCAATAGCCTTGTGAACGCGCTTCGATGGAGGCGCATGGTCGCGGGTCAAGGGGTGACGTTTTGTACGCCTGAGCGAAAAGTGCGGGCAGCCTTCAGCAGTCTCTCAATTACAGCGATGAGGCTTCTCATCTGTGTCCCGGTTCGCAAGGATTGCACCGAGTCTCCGTCGAGATCGGCCATTATTTTCCGCGTGTCTACGTACCCTGAGAGACTACCGGACGATATCGGGGTTCCGGAATCGGGGTTCCCTGCTCTACGGCGGCAGCAAGCCATGCTTCCTTGGCTTTCAACACTTCCCGAAGGGCCTCTTCCTGAGTTTCCCCAAAGGCGGAACAGTGAGTGAGGTCGGGAATATCCGCGATGTACCCATCGTCCTCTTCACTGTGGAATAGATTAATGTGGTAGTCTTTCATTTGGTCCATGGCCCTTCCGGGATCAGGCATTGATCCCGATGACCCGGCAGACGCGCAGGGGTTCATCCAGGCCCTTGAGGAGCACTTCCCGGTCGTTGATGACGTGCAGGCACCCGGCCAGCGCCTTATGGACCGCCGGCGCGACAAGAATCTCTCCACCCTCGGCTTCGGACTGTATGCGAAACGCAACGTTGATCGGATCACCCACCGCGCCGTACTTGAAGCGCTTCTCCGAACCAATGTTGCCCACCACCAATTGGCCACTGTTGATGCCGATCCCCATCTCGAGACGCGGGAGACCTCGCTGTAGATTCCCCTCATTGACCAGGTCCATGGCAGCCTGCATAGCCAAGGCGCACCGCACCGCGCGATGCTGATGATCCGGAACACGCCGTGGCGCGCCAAAAAAGACGAGTATCCCGTCCCCCGTGAACTCGTCAATAGTCCCCTCGTGTGCGAGGATGACGTCGGTCATCGTTTCCAGGTACCTGTTCAGGACTTCCAGGACCAAACGGGCCTCGAGCGCGCGTGTCAGCCGTGTGAAGCCCCGAAGATCCGTCACCACCACGGTGATGTCCAGCAGTTCTCCTCCGGTGTTCGGCTTGTCCGGAGACTTGAGTATCTCGGTAACCACATCCGCGCTCAGGTACCGCCCGAACGTGGCCCTTATGTGGTCCCGCTCCTGGAGACCCTCGGCCATCCTGTTGAAACCCGCGGCCATCACGCCTATCTCGTCGTTGGAGATCACGGGAATCCGCACCGTCAAATCCCCCTGGCCCAGCAAGTCCATGGTGTCCGCGGCCTTCCTGAGCGGGAAGGATACGCTCCGAGAGATGGAAATCGAAAGAAACGTCGCGGTCCACACCGCAACAGCCAGGAGAAACACTATCACCACAGGCATTTGTGACAGGAAGCTCGAAATGGCCTGTCTGCCGGCTTGCACCTCACAGATCTGGTGAATGGTGATGTAGCTCATCACCGAGACGGGGAGCGTACCTATCATCAGGGAAACCGCGAACATCTTCGGCAGCACATTGATGCGCATCGACGGGGGCACCGTGAGCAATGCCTCGCTGGGGAAGTACTTCCGAATCGTGTCCCTCGTCAACCACTCGAGAAGAAAGAAGTTGAAGAAGAGCGTCAATGGCGCGCCCACACACACGATCCCGAAGAACAGCCTCAAGGACGGCTCTAAACGAAATGCAAACAGCCCCTGCAACCACTTGGGAGTGAAGCCGAAAATGAGACCGCCGCACAGCCAACCAATGGAACTCAGGAGCACGAATTTCAAGGGGAGATTCATGATTCTCCCGGCCAATTCGCGCAATTCCTCGACCGGCGCCGTGTCGAACCGCTCCCGAATCCGAGGGACCAAGGCGTAGAACGATCTCAACGCCGACACATGGGCAGTCGGAACCACAATAAGCCACATGCACACGAAGAGCTTGAAGACCCCAAACAGACTCCCGGAGTACCTGTCCACAAAGAACACGCGTTCCACCGCGGTGAAGTAGAAGAACGTGAGCAAAGCCCCCAGGATGTTCACTGCGAAATGAAACACTGGGACAAGCTTGAGTCTTCGAATGATTGAAGCTTTCGGGACCATGCCTCTTGGGGTTCCCCCTTCACCGCACGCCTTCTCCGACGGACACGAGCGCTCATTCGATGGCATACATGTACCCGTCGTTACAGCCGAAACATACCACTTTCTGAAAAATCGCCGGAGCTGATCTCGATGCCTTGTGAGTGTCATAGTGCCAGTGGAGCTCTCCCGAAGCCGACTCCAGCGCGTACAATGTGCCGTTGTAACTAGTGAAATACACAAACCCTCCCACGACGGTGGGACTCGAGTATATGGGGGCTCCAGTCTCGAAGCGCCACTCTTCCTTGCCGGTCAAGAGGTCGAGCGCGTAGAAGAAACCGTCGAGGCTCCCGAAGAAGACGGTTCCGTACGCGACCGCGGCACTGGCATGAATTGCTCCTTCGGTCTGAAAGCGCCACATCTCGTTGCCGGTCGCGAGCTCCACTGCGTACAGGATTCCGTCCCAGCTTCCGAAAATCACCACTCCGTCGGTGATTACCGGTGAGGCAAAGATTTGCCCCTCTGTCTTGAATTTCCACTTGAGACCGCTTATCTGCGTGACCGGGACGACCGTCTCCCCTTTGGAACGCTGGATACGTCGGTCCAGAAACGAGGGCAACAGAATGGGCGCGGCCGGTGCGGAGCCTAACCCTGCCTTCTTGATCCCCCGTCCTGCGATAGGTAAAGGGTCTGCCTCAGGGATGTCACCGAGCTTCATCTCCGGCACGACGATGTCTGACAGGGGGTCGAGCGTTGCGGGAGGCACGTCTCCCGGCGCGGCCGGTTCACCCGTGAGTGCCGGGGCAGGAGCAAATTCAGAGGGTTTGCCCTGTGAAGACACGCGAGGCTTGGAAGCCTGGTCCCCGGTTCTGAACTTCGTCACTATGACGCCGCACTGGGGACACACATCAAAGGGCTCGAATTGCGGCATCTGGCAAGCAGGACATCGGTACAGATCGACCGTGACCGTCCTGGAATGCAAGGGCACTCTCTCGTCCACGTCTCGTGCTTCGACGAGGCCTTCCGCAATGAGCTTCTCGAACAGGCTCTGAAGTCCGCGGGACGACAGCTCGTATTTCTCCATCATCTCCGAATCGGAGAGCCCCAGAAGAATATCTCTTACCGCTTGTTTTGCGTTGATCTTTCTCTTGCTCACACAAAACCTCACGAAGGGTAGACCGCTCTATGCGGCGTATCCGATTCCCCGTCGTCTCTCCGGCCGGCGGCCGACAGCCGCAACCAAGATTCGCGTCCTGCTTGGTCGGTCCGCATGAAAACCGCCGGCAGGCGCGAGTTGGTTCTCCGCAGCACAGGAAAGGGACTTTGCGTAATTCTGGAGCTGCCGAGCTGATGATTTCCTCTGGGGGAACGAAGAAATTCAACCTTGCACGCGCGTGCGCTGCGAATGTTCGCGGGTGGTCTGGAAACCCGACCTGACTGGATAACAGAGCGTTTGGATCTCATCGCAGGTGACATCTAGTGTACGATGATCTCCAATCCTTCGTATGCGGCCAACGTGAGGGGAAATCTGTCCCGTGCCTCGTTGGCTATGCGTTCCGTGATCTTGTCCTCGTTGCCATGATGGAAAAGGACCAGCTTCTTCGCTCCCGAGGCCTGAGCCAGTTCCACAGCCGTATCCCAGGTGCCGTGACCCCACGATTTTCTCGGCAGACCGTCCCACAACCCGTGATACTGCTCGGGAGTGAACATGCTGTCGCTGATGAGCAGGTCAGTATCTCGCGCGAGTTCCACGACCATTTTGTCCGGACCGTCCGCGTATTCCGCGTCCGTAGCGTACGTGACTGATCGGCCTTCGTGTTCGATACGATATGCGATGCTCCCCCCGGGATGGTTGAGCGCGGCTGTTTTGACCGTGACATCATCCAGCCGGATACTGTCTCCCCGGTTGAGATCGTGAAAGTGGACCCGTGCTGCGAAGTCGTCCATGGTCAGCGGGAAGTTGGGGGAGCTCATTTGTCGTCGAAGGGTCTTCTCCACGTTACTGTTGCGGCTTACAAACCCGTACAGGTGGAATTCGTTCCCCTTGACGTACATCGGGGCAAAAAACGGAAAGCCTTGAATGTGGTCCCAGTGAAAATGCGAGAATAGTATGTGACCTTGGATCCGCCCGTTGCCGGTGGGGTCGTTTCGGGATCTGACGAGCAGGTGGTCCCCGAGTTCACGGATGCCGCTACCCGCATCGAGTATGATCAGGGCATGATCGCATCGCACCTCGACGCATGCGGTGTTCCCGCCGTACTTGAGGGTCTTCGTTCCCGGAGTGGGGAGGCTTCCGTGAACGCCCCAGAATTTGACGATCATGGTCATTGCTCGCCTTACGATCCACCGCGGCAAATCGTTGATAAACCACTTCCATCAAACACATGGCCTTGTCGAAATGATACCACATATGGAGGGCCAAGGCAAGGCGGGAAGCGGGAAACGCATCACGCTTCCGCGGTCTCCCGAGCGATGATCCTTTGGATTTCCCGATCCAGTACAGGAAGCTTGTGAACGGCCACGTCCCACACAATCTCGTAGTCCACGCCGAAATACGCGTGTATGAGCCGGTCACGCATTCCGGAGAGAGCACGCCATTCCACCTGCGGGTATTTCTGCCGCAATTCATCCGGAATATGTTTTGCAGCTTCGCCGATCACCTCGATGCTCCTGGCAAATGCTCGCTTCAGTGTTTCATCCCTCAGAAAATCCTCCCGCCTCAAACCGTCTGAACATTTTCCCACGTATTGGGTTTCGAGGCGGATATGATGGAGGTATTCAAGCGCCGATGCGGACATACTTGACCTCCTGCAAAATATGCGGACCGATGAACGGGCTCAAGGATTCCGGCGTGATCAACTCGACGCGGCGCCCGAACAGATCTTCAAGGAAGAAGGCCAGTTGCATGAATGCATCAAAGGTCTTGCGACCCTCTTCAAATTCGACGAGCAAGTCCACATCACTGTCTTCACGCGCGTGTCCGCGGGCGAACGAACCGAACAATCCCAGTCGTTTCACTCCAAAGGCGCGGATCTGCTCTTGCCGTTCTTCAATCAGGGACAAGATCCCGATTTCCGTCTCGTTCATAGGCGCAGTCTTCTCGGTTCCGGTGAAATGCTCTGGGATGATACCACTTCCCCTGCATCGAGACAATCCGGGAGGCGAGCTGAGCCGAAGCCGCGCTGCGATGAACTTTTGCCTCTTCCGCATCGATTGTCACTGATGGTATACTGGCCGGCACGGAAACGAACGCGCCGAGGCCGGCATGTCGGACATAACCAATCCGCACGATCGATTCTTCAAGAAGCTCCTTTCCCTACTTGAGGGTGCTGAGGTATTTCTGTTGCTCGTGCTTGCCCCTCATGTATCGAACCTGATTCGACCGGGGAGCTTTCGGTTACGCAAGGATTCGTTTGTGGACTCGAGCTTGCGGGAGTACTTTTCGGATCTGCTCTACGAGGTGGACTTCAAGGAAGAGGGCCAGGGTTTTCTCTACATTCTGTTCGAACACAAGAGCTATCCCTCCCCGGACGTCGCGTTTCAGCTCTTGCGTTACATGACTCGCATTTGGGAATACGCGGCCAGGGAGTCGGGTGGTTCCGTACCGCCCGTGTTGCCGTGGTTCTTTATCACGGGACGGCCAAATGGAACGTCCCCCTCGACTTCGCTTCGCGGTACCAAGGTCCCGAGTCCCTGAGACTGGGCCTCTTGGATTTCACCTACCGTCTCATTGACCTCTCCACTTATTCGGACGCGGAGCTGAAGGCGGTCGGTATGGCAGGCATCGGCTTGCTCCTTATGAAACACATCCAGAGTGACGACCTGAGAGAGCGGCTCCCGGACATTTTCAAGTTGCTCCTGCTGATGCCGGAACAGACCGCCCTGGAATTCCTGGAATCCGTGTTACGATATCTGGGTGCGGCAACCGAACGCGCCACGCCGGGGGACTGCCGAGAAGCCCTGAGGTCGGCTCTCACTCACACAGGAGACCCAAGAATGGACAGACTGATCGACGAACTGTTTGCTGAGCGCCTTGCCGAACACCAGCCGAAGTGGGTGCAGGAAGGCATGAAAGAAGGCATGAAAGAGGGCATGAAAGAGGGGACGGCATCGCTGACGATTCGTCTGCTCTCCCGGAAATTCGGATGCCTCGACCATGCCTTGCAGGACCGTGTCCGAAAATTGCCCCTCGAAGCTCTGGAACGACTCGGGGAAGAACTGCTTGATCTGCCGAGCGAATCAGCCCTCGCTGCATGGCTCGACACAGCGGAGGCGACACATTAGGGGCTGTCCCACAATACCCTATCAATTCAGACGGGCCGTCGCGCGGCGAACCACTCGTTGAAGACGATCACAGACCAGAGCTTGTGCGTGTGGTCGGCCTTTCCGGCAAGGTGTTCGTTCCAGAGGCGCTCAACGAACCGCTGATTGAGCAGTCCGTGACCCGAGTCCAGCAGTCGCTCGCGAGCCCAGTTCCGAAGCCCCCCCTTGAACCAGGTCCCCAGCGGCACCTGAAAGCCATACTTCGAGCGGCGGATGATCTCTCCCGGCACAAGGCCGCGTGATGCTGCCTTCAGCACGCGCTTGGTCGTCATGCCTCGAATCTTGCACCTGAGCGGCAACTCGCACGCGAATTCCACCACCCGATAGTCGAGCAAAGGAGCCCTCACCTCCAGGGAATGGGCCATACTCATCCGATCTACCTTGGTGAGGATGTCCTCCGCGAGGTAGGTCTGCATGTCCGAGAAGAGCATCCGAGTGACCGGGTCCAGTCCAGACCACTGGCGGGCAACCTCGTACACGGGGTCCAGCTCCGGGGCGTACCCGGTCTGGGTAAGCTCCCGGGCCTCAGCGAGCGAGAAGGTCCTCGGAATCACCGCCAAAGGGTCCTCCCGCATACGCCTTGCCGCTTGGACGAAAAGTTTGAGCTTCTTCGACAGATTCGTGCCGTAGTAGTCAGTGGTCGCGGGCACGCGGTCGATCAGGGGTTCGATCACGCGGTCCCGGAGACGCTCGGGGAGCAGCTCGTACAAGACCTGAAGACGCCTTGCAAGGTACCGCTCATATCCGCCGAAGAGCTCGTCTCCTCCGTCCCCTGAGAGCGCTACCGTCACGTGCCGCCTCGTTTCCCGGCAGAGATGCCAAGTGGGGATCGCGGACGAATCACCGAAAGGCTCGCCAAAATGACGCACCAACTCAGGCAAGAGCTCCTCGATGCTCAGGTCCACCGCGTGTTCCGAGTGGTCCGACCCAACCCGATGAGCCGCGATCCGAGACCACCGTGACTCGTCATGTGTCGTGCCGGGAAAACTGATGCTGAACGTCTTCACCCTGCCCAAGCTGTGCCGAGTCATCAGCGCGGTGATCAACGTGGAATCTATCCCCCCGCTGAGAAAAGCCCCTAGAGGCACGTCGGAGATCAGCCTCATGCGGACCGCGTCGTCGAGGAGCTCCCGCAGACGTTCGGCCGGTTGCCGCGAATCGGAGAGATCGGTTCGAGGACACGGCGGCTCCCAATACGACCTGATCCTCAAGCCTCCCTCATCGAACACCGCCACAGAAGCCGGCGGCAGCCTGTGCACTCCCTTGAATATGGTGTGTGAGCCGGGAATGAAGTCGTAGAGAAAAAACTCGCTCACTGCCTGGTCCCACACGTCTCGGGTGACGTTGGGATCGCAAAGGAGCGCGGTAGGCTCGGACGCGAACGCGATCCTCCCTTGATCGGCCCGGTAGTACAGGGGCTTCTTGCCCATTCTGTCCCGGCCCATCACGAGTCGGCGAGCTTGGTCGTCCCAGATCGCGAACGCGCACATGCCGTTGAGGTCCGCCATCATCTCCGGACCCTTTTCCCGGTAAAGTTGAAGCAGCACCTCGGTGTCCGATTCGGTCTTGAAGCGGTGACCCTTGCTCAAGAGCGCCGCACGAATGGGCTGGAAGTTGTATATCTCCCCGTTAAAGACCAACCCCACCTGGCCGTCTTCTGAGACCATCGGCTGATTCGCCGCATCGGATAAATCGAGTATGGAGAGACGCCTGTGACCCAATACGCAAGGCCCGAACGCGTACACACCGCCTGCGTCGGGCCCGCGGTGACGCATCGCCTCGGACATGTGTTGCACCACCGAGGTCATTGGCGGCTTCGAGAAATCGACGATGCCACAGATTCCGCACATGGAGGGGTATGTACACGCAGTTCCAAGAAGAACGCAACACAATATTAAATAGCCTCGTTTTTATTGACAGATGCTGGTTTTTGTGAAAGGTATCGTGTCGCCATGAACTATAAACCCCTGTGGCACATGGGGTTGCTACCAAGGATTCGAGGAACGTTCCCATGATCCAGTTGCGATGCCCGGAATGCGGATACCTCCAGAACGTCTCGGAAAGACGGTACTTCTCCGGTTCAGAAGAGCCGATCATCTGCCCCCATTGCGCCACCCCCATGCCGCCTCAACGCCTCCGAACCGAGGACGAACCCATCCCCGAGGACGTTGCTCATAAAATCCTCGCTTTTTCGAGTCGAATCCTCAGCGGTGGTGATATCAGCAAGGAAGTGGTGCTCGCCCTGGAGGCAATGATCCGCCACTACGGGCCGACTGTCGAAGGGGTGAAAGCGTTGGGAATCGGTTTCACCCGCCTCGGCGAACCCCGGAAGGCGGAACCTTTTCTGATGAGGGCCCTTGCCGCGAAGCCGGAAGAGGTCGATCTCGTCCGTTGCCTGCTCACCGTGCAGCTCGCCAAGAGCGATTACGCTCAAGCGGTGCGCACCGGCACTCACCTTCTCACGGTTCTCGGGGCTCAAACGGCGGATGAGGACGTGGCCAAGCTTGTCCTCGGGCACCTCGGCATGGGAGCTATCGACAAGGCTCGAGCCCTCTTGGAGGCCCACCCTGCCCTCGATTCGGACAGCCCGCTGGTGAAGCACGTGCTCAAGGAGCTCAAACGTGGGTCCGGAACCGGCTTCGGGGGCGTGATTCGGCCCTTGAAACGTCTCTGGGGCAACAAGAGCGCAAAGAGCCTGCAATCGTTCGGGCGCAGAGCCCTTGACCTGGTAACACGCAACCGCGAGCGCTCCGGCGTGCCGGCAGGACGACCGGATCGCAAGGCAACAGCCCCCGTCGCGGAACGATCGAAACCCCTCGCTGCCACACAACAACAGCCCGAATCGGTACTCGAATACTGGATATTCGCTCCGGGGACCGAGGTCCCTGGTTGGGGAGCCGTGCGGGACTATCTTGACAAATCTCTCTCCGACCGACCCGACGGGCAGACGTTTCCCAAATTCCTGGATGAATACCTCGGGAAGAAGAGACTCACCACGGATCATCTTCTCAAGCGGGACGCGCCGGGGTCTTTCGAGTATCCTGAAGAGTTGATTCCACGTAATTCTCGGGATTTGTCCGCGGACGACCGCGCCAAAGTCGTCAATGCCGCCATGATAGTCCGCGTGAGGCTCGTGATCCAAGAGTGCCGGTCCCTGGACCACATTGTCACCGGAGTGCTCGCGGTGGAAGCAGTCAGGTCACTCACCAACGGGATAGTCCAGGACGCGATTTCCCACACCCTATGGGGGACCGCTCGCTGGAAGGCCGATGTGGTGACGAATCCCCTGCACAATCTCGTCGAAACCCATGTCCGTTTCGACACGCTCGACGAAAAAGGGATCGCATGGATCCACAGCCATGGCATGCAGAAGTTCGGCCTGCCTGAAATCGAGATCGAGGAAGTCCCCACAGACTACGCGCCATACGGTCGGCGACTGATGGTCGGGGCAGCCCGAACCCTGATCGAAAGGACGTTGCGAGGTGAACCGCCGATGCCCCCTGTGGAGTTGCATCGCACCCCATTCCTTCTTGACCTTGAACCGAGGCCCGGAGACGAAGAAGGCCACTTTCCCGTGGGGAGTCTTCAGGTGTTCCCGTACGTCGCTGATTACGACCCTCGGAACCCAAGCACGCTCAGACACGTGTTGCGCATTATGGAATCCCGCGGATACCGATTCCCGGAACTCGCACCGCCTCCCACCCCTGAGCCAGCGGAGCCGCCGGCGAGTGCTCCACCCCACGCGGAGAAGCACGTTCTCAAGAGCCGTCTGCTGCTAGCTCACCGACAGGCCCAGCAGGGGCTTATCGAGTTCAAACGGAGCTTTCTCGACCAAGGGCACCTGGAAGGAGCCGTGCACGCGGTGAAGGTGGGCTTTCCGGTTGCCGAGGGCGAATACGAATGGATGTGGGTATCCCTCGACAAGTGGACCGAGAACTTGATTCTGGGACACGTGGAGAACGACCCTGTCTTGAGAACGGACCTCAGCAAGGGGAGCCGCGTCGAGGTAGAAGAAGGTCAGGTCTTCGATTGGGTGATCGCACGCGAAGGCCGGGTCCTGGGAGGCGCCTACACCGAAGCGCTCTTGAGCCCTCCTGATGTCCGGCACTCAGCCGCAGCACAGTGAGCCAGTGCACGGCCCTAAGTGCTCCGTGTCCTTAATACGGTAACGTATGTGGCAGATCTTCTGTCGTAGCGGCCGGCCTCCGTGCCGGCCGGCAGGGACGCCGGCCGCTACAAGTTCCTCTCAACAACGTTGGGGCCTGATTTCGTGATCGGA
>JBFMAA010000074.1:0-28808 GCA_040755955.1 Thermodesulfobacteriota bacterium | reverse complement strand
TCCGTCAATTATGTCCCGCCCCCCGGAAATCGAATTTTCAGATAAGGGGTTTCCCCCGGAAGACTGCCTTTCGGAAAGCGACTTGGTATCAGTCCGGTATTCCGAGAAGTTCACGCTTCTTGGCGCCCCTTGTCCTGAGCATTTCCTGCAAGGAAGCCATGTACGAGTAGACCACCGGAGTCAGGTACAGCGTCACCACCTGGGAAAGGAGCAACCCGCCGACCACGGCCAATCCCAACGGTTGTCGGTATTCGCCGCCTGCTCCGTAACCCCACGCGATGGGAAGCATCCCCGCTATTGCCGCCATGGTAGTCATCATGATTGGCCTGAACCGAACCAGAGAGCCTTCTATGGCTGCCTCCATGGGAGATTTACCCTGACGTTCCGCCTCGAGCGCGAAATCCACCACCATGATCGCGTTCTTCTTCACGATCCCGATGAGCATGAACAGCCCCACAAACGCGTACAAGTCCAGCTCGAAACGGCAAAGCCACAGAACCAGCAAGCCCCCGAAGGCAGCGGAGGGCAAGCCTGCAATAATGGTCCATGGGTGCAGAAAACTCTCGTACAGACACGCAAGGATCAGGTAGATCACGATAATCGCGGCAATAAACAGAACCGTGAGGCTGGCCATTGACTCCTCGAACGCCTCCGCGCTCCCCCCAAATCGGAAGCTCACGGAATCGGGAAGCATCTTCTTCGCGAGGTCCCGGACAGCCTCAGTGGCATCTCCTATCGAATGGCCCGCCGCGGTGTCGAATGACACCGTCACCGAGGGGAGTTGCCCATAGTGATTCACGGTAAGCGGTCCCACAGCCGGAATGAGATCCGTGACCGCATCCAGCCTGACCATTTCCCCCTCGGGATTCTTGAGGTGCAGGGTGGAAAGCTGCTCGGAAAATAGCTGCCACTTCGGCTCAACCTCAAGCATCACCTTGTAGGTGTCGGTCGTGGCGTAAATGTTGGCTATTTCGCGGTCTGCATAGGACGAATAGGCCGCCTGTTCCACGTCGTTGGCGGTGATCCCCACGGAACCCGCCATGTCACGATTGATCCTGACGAACGTTTCGGGGTTCTCCACGTACAGGTTCGAGTTGACCTTGCTGATCTGTGGGAGTCCGGACATTGCCCGGGTGATCTTAGAGGCTTCGCTGAAGAGGGTCTTCGTATCCGCGGACTGCATGACAAACAGGTAAGGGTTCGCTGCCATTTCCGTCCTGACCTCGATGAGCGGCGGCACTGAGTAGAACACCAGCAGACCGGGTACCGAACCGGCCAAGGGCATGAGCTCTCCCATGACCTTGTTTGCGGATTCCGTCCTTGGGGGACGGTTCTTGAGAAACGCAATCGTGAACCCCTGGTTGCGCTGAGGATACCCCGCCACATTCAGGATCGTGCGGATGTTAGGATTGGTTTCGAGTCGCGGGGCGAGCTCCTGGAGCTTGCGGTCCATGGCCTCCGGGGAAATCCCTTGACCGGCGATGGCAAAGCCGATCAAGTAGTTCATGTCCACGTTCGGCACGAAGCCTTTGGGCATGATCTTGAACAAGTACAGACTTGCGCCCAGCATCATGACCGCGATCGCCACCGTGACAAACCGGTGACGCACCGCGATGCCAAGAGTCCTCCTGTAGAACTTCAGCATCGCACCGAACACCGGGTCCTGTTCGGCAAGTCTGCTCGATGGCCGAAGGAGTCGGCTCGAAAGCATCGGCGTCCCGATAAGCGCCACCAACCCTGACACGAGGATCGCGACCACTATGGTGACTGCGAACTCGTTGAGCACTCTGCCGTAGATCCCCGCCATGAAGACGATCGGCACAAACACCACGGCCAGGCTCGATGTCATCGAGACGATCGTGAACACGATCTGCCGTGCGCCGTCAATTGCTGCCTGAAAGGGCTTCTTGCCTGATTCGAGGTGCCGGAACACGTTCTCGAGGACCACGATCGCGTCGTCCACCACAAAGCCCACGCACAACACCAAGGCCATGAGAGAGAGATTGTTCAGCGAAAACTTCAGGAAATACATCACCGCGAACGTGAACACAATCGACAACGGAATCGCGACGCTTGCGATGAATGTGGCGGAGAGGTTTCGCAGAAAGATGAACACCACCACCACGACCATGATCACCGCCAACACGAGCGTGAACTTCACGTCATCCGCGGATTCCCTGATCGACTCGGACATGTCGTAGATCACGTCGAGACCGACCGTGGGCGGGAGTGATGCGCGAATTGTGGGCATCATCTTCTCGATGTGATCCACAATGTCGATCGTGTTGGACCCGGGCTGCCGCTGCACCGCCAACGCAATGCATCGCTTGCCCTTGTAGTAGCAAGTGATCTTGTCCGCGTACACGCTGTTCTCGACCTTCGCGACGTCGTCGAGTCTGACCGGCTGGCCTTCCACATACGACACGATGATCGGCGCGTACTCCTTTGCCTCCATAAGCTGCCCCGAGGCTTTTACGGTATGAGTCCGATCCTTTCCGTCGAGCGTCCCCAAGGGAAGGTTCACATTCTGGGAGACGATGGCATCCTTCACTTGCGTCAGGGAGATGTTCTTCGCGGCCAGGAGATTGGGATCCACATGCACTCGCACCGTGAACTTCTGCTGGCTGTAGTTGACTACCTGTGCCACTCCCGGAATGGTGGAAAGCACATTGGAGACGTACGTGGTCGCGTACTCGTTCACTTTGTACAGCGGCATGGCATCGGAGTACATGGCCATGTAATAGATCGGTCGTTCTGCCGGGTTGACTTTCTGAAAGCTGGGGGGAGAGGGCATGTTGGGAGGCAACAAGCCGCTTGCCGTAGTGATGGCGGCCTGCACATCCATGGCTGCCGCGTCGATGCTGCGAGTCAGGTCGAACTGCAACGTGATGCGTGTGGTGCCCGCGCTGCTGGTGGAGCTCATGGTTCTGAGCCCTTGAATCGTGGAGAATTGCTTTTCCAAAGGGGTGGCGACGCTTGCGGCTATGGTTTCGGGGTCTGCGCCCGGCAGAGACGCGTTGACCGCAAGGGTAGGGAAATCGACTTGGGGGAGCGCGGCAACCGGTAGGTTCAGGTAACCGATAACTCCCGCAAACATCATGGACGCGAGAATGGTCGTGGTGAGGACCGGACGGCGTATGAACAGCTCGGTCTTGCTCATTTCTTTCCGGCCTCCTTGGAGGGCTCCTTTGAGGTTTGCTTCATCATCTCGGCCATTTGCGCTCGAGTGATGATCTTGGCCCCCGGTCGCAGCATGAGCTGTCCGTCCGAGACTACGGTATCACTCTTTGCGAGACCCTCGGACACGATGTGCATGCCGTTTCCGCTGCGCGCAACCTTGATGGGGCGCATATCCACCGTCTGGTCTTCCTTCACCAACCACACGTACTGTCCGGTCGGCCCCTGGTTGACCGCCAGGCTCGTGACCACCACCGCGTCACGGGTGGTGCTGAGCTTGAGCCGCACGCTGACGAACTGTCCGGGCCAGAGTCTGTCCTTGGGGTTGTCGAAGGTCGCTTCGAGCCCGATCATGCCGGTTTTGAGGTTGATACGGTTGTCGATGAGGGTGAGCCTGCCTGTTTCGGGTTTGTCGAACCCTTGGACGTTGGCCTCAACCTCCAAGGGTTTCCGAGCCTGGCCGTCCTTGATCTCCTCCAGGAACTTCCCCGGCACCGAGAATTTCACTTTGATCGGATGAAGCTGCTTGACGGTGACGAGCGGGTCCTGGTTGGCGTTGACAATGTTGTGGTCATCCACGAGTATCTCGCCTGACTGGCCTTCCAGGGGCGAGTCGATGAAGCAGTAGCTCAGGTTGAGTTTCGCGGTTTCGAGTTCGGCCTTGCGCAGCTCCATCTCGTAGAGCTTGGAGTTCATATCCACTTCTTTTGTTTCGAGCTGTTCAAGGCTTACCGCTTTTTCCGAGTGCAACCCCTGAAATCGCTCGAAGTCTTTTTTCGACTGGCGGTACTGCACTGCGGCCTGGTTGACCCTTGCTTCGGCTTCTCGGACCTTTGCTTCGAACGGCGCGGGGTCTATCGTGAAGAGTCTTTGCCCCTTCGCGATCCGATCCCCCTGAGTGAAGTGGCGTTTGAGGAGTTCCCCCGTGACTCGGGACTTGATTTCCACGCTGTTGAAGGCCGCGACGTTGCCGATGCCTTCAAGAAAGAACGGCATGTCCTTCTGGTCGGCTTTCGCGATCTCCACGGGAATCGGGGGAAACTCCCGGTTTACGTGTCCCTGTGGTTGTCCGCACGACGCGACGATCAGGGACGCGAAGCATGCGATCAGGAACAGGGTTTGCCGGGAGCCGACATGGAGCGCCTTGACCTTTGCCGTGGCCGCGTATCGTGATGCCGGTTTTCTGCCGGACAGGTGTTGCATAATGCCTCCATCTTCCGTGAGGTCGGGGGTCCGCATGAACATGGGATTGTAGCAGAGAGCCCGGCAAGACGTCCACCCTTGCATACCCCCTCCTGCCCGATTTCTTGAACCCCTCCCGAGACCACATATGAAATGATGAAGCCGGTGCTCCCATTCTCGTGGCCCGCAATGAAAATTGCGGAAGATCGCACCCTCCCCTTTCCCCTCCCATCAAGGGAGGGGAAACGCAAACCCTCTCCCCTCGCGGGGGAGGGAACGGTGAGGAGGATCTTGGTAGCCTTAAGAAGCCCGCGACTTGCAAGGCGCATGACGATAGATGTTCTCTCGCAAAGAACGCCGGGAAGAGAGAATGCCTTCGCGTGCTTTGCGAGAGTCATGTCTGTCCTGGGCCGACAGATACCAACGCGTTTTCAAGCAAGTAAGAATGGCGGGCACTGAGGGCCGCCGCCACTATTGATGGTGGGGACCGGCGTCCCTGCCGGTCCATCCGATGTCACTCCTTTGACTGCGCATTGGTATGAGTGACCGTACTCCGGAATGGTACTCTCTGGCGCCTGATTCAGGGCATGGAACAAAAAATATTTCCCGGATTGTCAGGAACCTCGGTATTCTCCCACCAGTACAATCAGACTCAACCCTGAGACAGCTCCTGGGAGGAACTACCATGAGAACGATTGCAGCGACCGGTGTGATTGCTCTGGCTCTGTTGGGGATGGCGTGGATGATGCCCGAAATCCTGTCGGCGCACGGCCGGCACCACAGCCTCGCGTCGGATACGGCGCGTGAGGGGAAATGGTGGCGGAGCGCAAGTCATGGCTGGCACAAGCACTACTGGCACACAGGCGTATATCGAGACAGGCGCAGTGTGCGCCACGCGGGGTGGCACAGACATACCATGAAGACCCATGCGAAACACCGTCACGCGGTATACGCACGCGTCTGGAGCAGTGGGCCTGTATACGTGAAGTCTTCGGTGCGGGTGAGCCGGCCGTGGTGTCCGTTGCCGAGGCTCAGGCATATTCTCCCGCCACCGCCGCCGCTTCTCCGTGCCTTTTAGTAGTGAGGTTTCATTTCTTCCTTTGGCCGGAAAGGTTGGTTTCACGCACGTTCAGATTCCAGGCTGCGGGGCAATAGAAGCCATACACCCCACTGTTGACCCGGGTTCTTGCGACAAACCTTCGCGACCGTCCACGCAGCTGAGCGATAGCACAGAGCAATGCAAGTGGGTGCAGCGCATTTTGGTTCGGATAACAGATTGGAATGATTAAGTAACGCTGATTGCAGTGCCTCTCGGGGACGTGGCAACACATCTGCAGATTTCGCGGATGCCCGCAAATCGAAAATACGGGCTGCCGTTCGGGATCATCGGTGCGGTTATGGACGTTCGTCGACTGCCAATATGGGACTCGAACCCGTTTCGTTGTCTCGGTTTCCCGGCGCTCACGCACCGGGCTACTGTCTGCCGCCCCTCCGGGGCTCCCGAGGCATACGTCGCGCCCCGAAGGGACGTAAGATAGTGGCCCGGGCCGTAAGTCCCGGGTTGCAGAAGTGCACCGTGATATCATTTAAGTACCAACATGCGCGGCACCCAATGCAAGTCATGTCTCTTCATCGGCTGTTTCTCTGCGCTCTCTGCATGTCCGCGGTGAACGCTCACATTGCTTTTGCTCGCGACGAGGACGCTTTGTGGCCGATTCAGAGGCTTCGCTTCAACCACGCGGCAGCCTTGGGCGCCCAATCCTTGATGTTGCGCGGCGCGCAATGACCGTCGCCCTTGTATACCCACTCGTCCTGCGCCACACCCAGCTTGGAAATGACGTAGAGGTCATCTATGGTGACCAGGTGGTCCTGGTCGCCGTTGATGCTCAGCAGGCGCCCCCGGTGTTTAGGGTGCTTGAGTAGGTCGGCCAGAGAGAAGGGGCTCGTCTTGCGCACGAGCTCCTCCAATGGCAGGTCCTTTTCCACACGCATAGCGCGGGCGATGGTTTTGATCATCACATTCGGCACCTTCCGGATGTGTTCGGGCGCAAAACACAAGGAGATCGGGCCCCCGACGTTGATCGCTGCCTTCACGTCCGGATTCGTCAGGGCAAGACGCACGGCGAAGTAGCCGCCGAAACTGAGCATCAACACGCCCACTCTGCTGCCGTCGAGATCCGGGCGGGTCTTCAAGTACTCGAAAACTCTGGCATATACCCGGTCCGACTCCGGGGCTAGGGGCCACTGACTCTCCCCTGTGCCGGGCATGTCTACAGCCATCACCGCAAGCCCCTGCTGCAGAATGGGTTCTACCACCTGATCAAAGTCGCTCTTCCATGTGTCTACGCCGCCAGTGAAGAGCACCACCGGCGGCCTCTCCGTGGCAGGGATTCGCAGATACGTAACGATCTCCTTGCCTTCAAAGGGGATGCGCACCACGTGCAAAGGAGGAGTGAGCGATTCGGCGGCCTTGAGGTAGCACCGTATGTGTGCTTGATAGGCCTTTTCCTTTGCAGGAGAACCCACAAAAGGGAAGCGTGCAAGGTAGTAGAAGATCGCGGCCTTCCGGTATTCCCGGGCCGCGGTTTCTTTCTGACCCGCGTGGTCAGCCTCCCCGGCCGCTCGCTCATGGCCGGCCGCGGCCCGGGACAGCTCATACACCCATGACCCCGAACCGTCTCCCTGCGGGTCGTGGATGCCGCGCAAGGTGCGGTCCAGTTCCGCTTCGTCCACACCCATGTCGACCCAGCCGGCGAACCGGTCTTCCACGAAGGGCCGAATGCCCGTCACCCGCAGGATCAGCGGTTGGCGGAACACGTACACGAGGACGAGTACCGCCAGGATAACGCCTCCAACGTACAGAAGCCTCTTCTTCATAATGCAACTCCTCGATCGGTGATGATCCCTTTATCAATAACGTCCGATTTCTTCTGTTTTGGAGAAGAAGTCTTCAGGTCGGCGGCTCTGGGAGCAAGCAACGTGTGCATATTCGGTTGCGTAGAACCTACTCGTCCCGCTTGGGTCTTCATGCGGACCGAGAAAGGGGGACGCGAATTTTGGTAGCGGCTCCCAGCCGCATTTGGTTAAGTTGGTGAACATAGTAGGCCGAGAATCAACTCCCCTTCATGTACTCGTCGGCAAAGGCCTCGATCCTCGCGAGAATCTCCACAAAAGACCGAATATCCTGCTCGGTCAGGTTGCTGAGCCGTTGCTTGAAGAGCTCGCGGTGGAATTCGTCGTGCCCGGCCTTCGCCCTTTCCCCTTTCTCCGTAAGTGCGAGCAGTACTTCCTTGTCGTTGTCGATGCGCCTCAGCCTCTGTACGTAGCCTCTTTTCTCGAGCTTGGCGTGTATCTGGGAAACCGCTGCCTTGGTCACACCCAAGCGTGCGGCTAATTCCGTGACCGTGGACAGGGGCTTGTCCGCCACATAGGCAAGAAAGTGAATCTCGCTGCGGGTCAAAGGCTCGCCGGTGCCGAAATCCCTTGGTCGTTTCTCGATCCTGTTGAACTTCGTGATGACCCTGTTGAAAAGGGCCGTGGCCTCTTGAACCGCCTGGTGGGAAGGTGTGCGCGTCACCGAATATGCTCCCTGAGAATCGCCGCGAGCATTATAGTAAAGATGCTTAACAAACCTGTCAAGCGATATGGTGCCCCATGTTGAAAACCGCGTGCGGTCTCACCCTCCCCTTGCCTCCATAGGCGTCAAATGAACGACTTGCCTGGCCTCAGGGTGTTCGGTCCTTGCAGCCCGGCGCTGAAACAGCCGGCTATTCTCAGTCGCCCCCTCGGGGCTTGGGAGTGGTGGAGTCCCGGGGGACGACCCACAATAGCCGGGCCTTACAAGGCCGGGTAATGCTGGACCGTGATTCCTATTTTGACGCCCATGCCTGGTGCCCTTCCCAACGAGGGAGGGGAAGCGTCAACTCTCTTCGTTCGCGGGATTAGGAAAACGTCGGGGGTTCCATATCTTCTTCAGAGATCCGACAGACTTCAGTGGGACTGTGCAATTCGCGGCTCGTTGGGGCCACGGCAAGCTCGTCTTTTCTCGCCTCACGAAGCTCGATCCTGGTGTCAGTTCGACTTGGGGCGGTAGTCTTCGACCACTTCATAATGGATGACCCTTTGGTCGAACTCAACCATCATGCTCTGCACGGATGCGGGAACCACCGCCTCCTCCGCAGATGGCCCGGCAAATTGCTCGATTGCGTCCATGGAATCCCAACGCGTGATCACCAGAAACTCCGTTCCGTGCTCGAGTTCTCTCGTCAGGATCGACGCGCTGATGAATCCGTGAATGGCGGCCAGTTTGGGAAAGGTGTCGGTCTTGAGATGGCCGATGTACCTGCCGGCTTCGCCCGGTTTGGCAATACCTCTCCAATGTCTCGCAATCATGGCGTGGAACCTCGCTTGTCAGGGAACTTCTCGTGGGTTGCTGCCGGGTAGGTCAGGGGACACGGGCACAGGTGACTTCTACGGAATCCGGCAAAGCAAGGCAGAAGGTAGTGGTACGTTCTCGCCGGTTGAAGTCCGGGTATGTGAAAGTGACCGAATCCCCCATGCCGGTACGAGTGGCCGGGCGTCAGTTTGCAGGGCTTCCACTACTTATCGAGAACACACCATGCTGCTGCGCTCGAGCACAACGGGCACGGAGCGTCCGATCTGAACCTTCTCACGCTTTGGTCGTGGTGCATGGTGCCTGGGAAGAGCCCCGCCCTGGGGTCATGCCTCCCAGGCCTGAACATACCCGGCCGCGTTTTCGCTCCGGGCCGCTACTCGTACCGCTGCTGCACCAACTTCTAATAGAGGTACCTTACAGCCCCTTCCATATCTCTCTTGTACCGCACAAAGCTGGGGGGCCGAACAGCACATAGATCACAACTACTTACAATATCTCGCCAACTTTCTATGTTATCAGGCGTCTGATGCAACCGGAGTTTTTGCTCCAATAGGGCTTTCATATCCTCCGACCTGCGTTCAATACGGTCACTCTCTCCAGGATCCACACAACAGATTATCCATGCTTCACTCTTTGGCACAGGCACCGCAGGGATACCGCGATCAAAGCGTGCCGCCACGAAGCCACTTCTAATTTCTTCATATACTTCTGTGAAGTCTCGGTTATCGGCATCTCTCATCAATACCGCAACGTCGCAATTGTTCTCTTTCGCCACCCAAGCGAGTTTGAAGGCCAGGAGCGAATGTCCTTTGCCCGCAGTCCCTTTCTGTCCTTTCGGTTTTCCTTTCAGCGTCATAACATGGCTTTTCAATTCCGCTCTTGTCCTGAAATGAAACGTAACATCATGCTTATGATTCCATGCCAAGATCCTACTGGTCAGAACAGCAATTGGGCCATGGTTGAATGTCCCGTTTTGAGGGTCTTTTTCACCGATATCTGAAGGACCTTCCCCGGAGAGAAGCATCTCTATCATGGGAGATCCCCCAAATCGACGTTTGCAAAGACTTCGCCGGGCCCCATATACTCCAGTTTCTCCTTGATCTGACGAATGTCAAAGAATCTACATGCCTTCGTTTCCCCTGAATCGGCATCGCGATATATGAGCATAACAGATTCCTCTGCAGTCCGATCTTCCATAAAATTCAGTATCATGGGGCTATGGGTGGTAAAGAACACCTGCTGAGACGATTTGAGGATTTCATCGACAAGGTATTCCATTACCTCGTGGTTGAGGCCATCTTCAATCTCATCGAAGAGCAACACTGAATGATCTGTCTGCAATTGAGAAAAGATGGCTAGAATCCTCAAAAAGCCGTCACTGATATGTCGCGCTTCAGTCTCCACCGGTGATTCTCCAAACTGCTCAAGAATCCGTAGTTCTTTCCATCCTGATCGTTTCGATCGAATCGAGTAGCTGCTAAGTGACTCGAAGAGATGCCGCATTTGACCGTAAATACGCTTCCGTCTTTCAGCAGACAGACTGTACAAGAAGGCCGACAGTCTTTCCCCGCCCAATCCTAAATCATCTTCCGTTGTTCGCGCTCGTTTTCTCAGAAGAAGAGGGTTTAGCAGTTCCAATGATTTGATCGACCGGAGAAAGCGTCTTATTTCCCTTAATTCGTCGGATAAGATATCTTCCTTAAGCGAGGCCAGAATTGATCCTTCATAGTCAAAATCGACTGAACGGGCGGGGCTTTCCATGCGGTATTGCCCCTTTTCCAGTCTCAGAAGAGGACTATCTTTTCTTGACGTATTGATAACGAGCTCGCTACTGCAACTCAACGAATTCGTATTAAATAGTCCTGACCAATAATACTGCATCCCCCTGATCCTAAACTCCAATCGGAAGGGAATTGTCAAACGAGCCCGTCCTCTGAGGCGTGAACGGATATCACCCGCCTTCCAATCCCTTGCCTTGAGCCAATCTGTGACGTTGCCCAGGGCAATAGCGGAGAGAAAATCTATCGATTGCAGGATTGCGCTCTTCCCCGAACTATTGACGCCGATCAAGCATGTCAGCCGTTGGCAAGAAAGCTCAAAAGCATTAAGAGACTTGAAATTATCTATGAGGACTTTGGTGATCATAGAAGCATGCCCTTATTCGAAACTACTCTGATCTTCCCAGATAAGGACCCGTAACAACTTCGCCATTCACCGGGCAAGATACTTCCGGCACCCCAACCGATCCCGTGTGTGCTCTGAGCACAGGCTGCTCCTGCTGAAGCCGAGGCCCCTGCACATCGACCTGCCCATCCTTTTCCAGTAACCGTTCACCGGGAAGAAGAAGACTCACCGCAGAGGCGCAGAGAGCACAGAGAATAAGAAGAGAAATTCGCGAATCGCTCATGCTCAACAGCAGCCTATGAGGTGAGCCTGCGATAGAAAAGCATAGCTTTTTCAAGATCTTTTCTTGTTCTTCTCTGCGTCCTCTGTGTCTCTGCGGTGAACTCTTACCTTTTCCATTGTCCAGATGAACCCCCGGGAACGCCAAAACGCATTTTTTCTTCGCTCCCGGGATCTGTCGGTGCGCGCCAGAGCCCGGTCGTCCCTATTCTCGCGGTTCAACGGCCGGCCGCACCTTCACGATCGGTGCGAACGATCTCGCGCTGAGCTGTGACGCACCAAGTACCCCATCGGGCAAGAAAAGATACCGCATGGGTGCGCGATAGGTCAAGCTTGCCGGGAATAGCATGGGGAGGAAGACTGAAACTGACCCATGACCAGCTTCTTGAACCATTGCAAGACGGAAACTTGCCTGCTACAATCCGTGATCGCGCTCCGTGCCCAGGATGAGTCATTCCAATGCGACTTCAAACAGGTGAGGTTACCAACAGGACGACAGGCAAGATGCCTGTCCCACCGGGAGCCTGAAGTCACTTCTTAGAACGCGCAATGGTAGCAATCGCTCAACGTGGCCGGCCATTCTGGCTGCGGATGAGTTCGGAAATCGACTTTGTATCAGTCCCATTCCACGGCATTGCCTGTGAGGGGTTACCCATGCCGGACAAACAGCTCCACTCAGGAAGCGATCTCGAAACGGAACTGGAAATCGTCAAACGGATCACCTACTCTACCGATCCCGCGGATTTCCGTTACATGCAGGTCACCGTTCCATGTCAGGGGGCCTGTCCTGCACACACCAACATCCCCGCGTACATACGAACCCTGTTCCTCGAGCGGTACAGCCGGTCGTACGAGCTCAACCGGATCGTGAACATCCTGCCCGGAGTCCTCGGCCGCATATGCTCGCGTCCCTGCGAGGACAAATGCCGACACGGGGAACGCGAGCTGGGCACCTCAGTGGGGATCTGCCGTATCAAGCGAGCTGCCGCAGACCTGCGCGAATCCGGGCACCTGTACATGGAGAAGCTCTTTGCTCCGCAGGGGAAGCGCGTCTGCGTGGTCGGCTCGGGACCCGCCGGTCTGGCAGCAGCTCACGATCTGGCCACGGTCGGCATGGATGTCACCATCCTCGATGCATTCGACGAACCCGGCGGCATGCTCCGGTACGGCATCCCGGCCTTTCGACTGCCCCGGGACATACTTCGGGAGGAAATCGACGGCATTCTGCGGCTCGGGATCACGCTCCGGACCGGCGTGCGAGTGGGGATCGACGTCTCGGTGGACGAACTGCTCACCCAGTACGACGCGGTCCTGATTGCCGCGGGGTGCTACACCGCCAAGCCCCTGGGACTCCCAGGGGAAGACCTGGAAGGAGTCCGGTCGGGGCTCCAATTCGTGATCGACGCGGCTGCCGGCAACGCAGCCACGGTGGGCAAGCGAGTCGTCGTCATCGGCGCGGGATTCACCGCGTTCGACTGCGCACGAACCGCGCTCAGACTGGGGGGCGAAGACGTGTCCATCTGCATCCGGGCCACGGAAGACGACCTGCGGGTCACCCGCGACGAAATCCTCGAGACCAAACACGAAGGGGTCACCATCGAGTCGCTCTTGGTCTCGACACGCATCGTGGGAAACGGCAAGGTCGAAGGGGTCGAATTCGTGCGTACCAGACTCGGGGAACGCCTGCCTAACGGCCGACGCCAAACCTTCCCAATCGAAGGGAGCACCTTCATCATGCCCGCTGATTCGGTCCTCGTTGCCATAGGGCAGGGTTCGGAACCCATCTCAGCCCCCGGTGACAAGGACCGTCGAGGCGTGCTCGTGGGGGATCCCCAAACTTTCCGCGCGTCGGTGCCGAATTTGTACGTGACAGGCGACTACCTGACCGGACCCTCCACCGTCATCGAGTCGATCGCGGCAGGAAGACGTGCGGCTGAGCAAATCGCTCAGGACCTCACCGGCAAGAGCTTCCGGCAATGGGCGGTCCGGGTCGAAGAGGCGCGCATCACCGACCGTCAACGATCCTGGGACTTCCTCCCACGGCAGCAGATGCCGCTGGTTCCGTCGATCCAAGAGAGGCTCAACTCCCCTGCGACCGAAGTGGAGCTCGGCTATCCGCGAGACACGGCTCACGAAGAAGCCAAGCGCTGCTACCTCTGCTATCTGCACTACGAGATCGACATGGCCCGGTGCATCTACTGCCGCTATTGCATCGACGTTGCCCCGCGGGATTGCATCAAGCTCGTGGAAAGGGTCAACACCAACGAGGTGGGCGCCATCACCGGGTTGGTGGAGACGACCAATTGGCGGAAAGTCAACGCAGTGGTGATCGACAACTCGAGATGTATCCGCTGCGGAGAGTGCGTCCGAGTCTGCCCCATGGACTGCATTTCGGTCTCGAAGGTGGAACTGGTGGAGCGGATGCTCCAGACGGAGAGGAAACCATGAGCCAGGAGCATTATGTCATCATCGGCAATGGACCGTCCGCGAACCAGGCCGCGCTCACCATCAGGCAGAAGGCGCCCGACGCACGAGTCACGATGGTGAGCCGAGAGACCGCCAACTACTACCGCCCGCACCTGCTCCCGGACCTCATTGCGGGCACGCTTACCGAGGAGGACTTGTATGTGAATCCTCTCGGGTTTTACAAGGAGAACGGGATCAAACTGAGACTCGGACAGGAAGTGGCGGAGATCAACTTCCCGTCGAGGGAGCTGATCCTGGCTCACAAGGAAGTGGTCCGGTACGACGGGCTGATCATAGCCGTCGGAGGTAAACCCCGCATTCCTGAACCGCTCCTGCCGTTCCGGGACCTGATGCTCACCCTCAAGACGCTCGATGATGCGCGGGTGTGGATCGACAGGCTCGCCCAGGCAGAGTCGGTGGTGATCGTCGGCGGCGACCTCACCTCGCTGGCATTGGTGAAAGCATTGCTCTCCATGGGCAAGAAGGTGAGCTTCATCCTTTCGGGCGAATCGTTCTGGCCGCTTCGAGCGGAACCCCGTGTGTTCGAGCAGGTGGAGACACGGCTCGCGGGAAAAGGCGTGGAAGTCGTCAGAGGCCACAAGGTCAGAAGAGTCACTCGTCTCTCGGAATCAGCGATCGAGGTGGAAACCGATCAGTCGTGCACCCGGGGCGCGATCGCGGGAGCCTTCTTCGGACTGGTCCCTGCCGTGCGGTTCCTGGCACGATCGGGGCTTCACGTGCAGCGTGGCGTGCTGGTGGACGAGACCCTGAAAACCCGTTTCGATCGAGTGTACGCAGCCGGCGATTGCGCGCAGGTCTACTGTCCGGAGATCTGCGACTACTGGGTCTCGATCGGGCATGAGAACGCAAGGAACCTCGGGAAGATAGCCGCGGCCAATTGCGTGGGAGAAGTCCTCAAGATGGAACCGGAGAGGATCTTCTGCGTTGAGGGAGTTGCGGTGAACACCTCGTGGTGGATGGAGTTCTAACATGCCCAAAGGCGGCTGTGAACCGCAACCAAGATTCGCGTCGACCTTTCTCGATCCGCATGGAGACCCAGGGCGGGGCCGGTTGGTTCTACGCACGCGAAAGAAGTCACTTTGACTATTCCCAGAGCCACGGAGGTGAAGACTTCCTCTTGGCGGGAGGAGAAATTGAACGTCATCAATAAAGTGGATGTGACGGTAGAAGTGTGCGGAATGGCAGGGGACGGCACCATCGCCGCGGGAGGTCTGCTCAACGAGGCCATGTCTGCAGGTGGCTTTTCGGTATTGGGATTCGATTCGTACCCCGCGGAGATCCGGGGGTTCGGCCGTTGTGTGACTCGCTCCCGCATAGGGGATGAAGAGATCCTGGCTCTTCGGGACGAGACTCACGTGCTGATTTCCCTCGACGACAAGGAGTCTCGATCGAGGGTCCCGTTCCTGTCCGAAGACGCCGCGGTCTTCTTCGACGACAAACCGCCGAGCTACGTGGAAGAAGGGCTCTCCATTGCCGGCCACGTGGAGCCGGGAACGAGACTGTTCGGTATGCCCTTTGCCGACCTTGCCGCAGCGGCTTCAGGGAGTCACCGGGGGCGAAACATCGTTGCACTGGGAGGATTTGCCGCGGTGTTCGGAGTGCCGACTCGGCTGCTTGAGGACGTGATCAGAAAGAAGTTCGGGTCCAAAGGAGAGAAGGTCGTTGATGCGAACCTCAAGTGCTTTGGCGCCGGCTATCGGTACGCTCGGGACAAGTTTGCCGGCCGGTTGCGAGAGGTGTTCGTGCTCCCGGAGACCCCGGGGGGCCCGGAACGGGTGATGATGTCGGGGAATTTGGCCATCGGCAAGGCAGCGCTTGACGCGGGCCTGAAGCTCTATTTCGGGTATCCCATCACGCCTGCGACCCCGATCATGGAATACCTCGCGAAGGAGCTGCCGAAGCGGGGAGGACGAGTCACCCAGATGGAGGACGAGATATCGTCCATCGGCGCAGTGCTGGGAGCCGGTTACGCAGGAGTGCGGAGTATGACCGCGACCTCGGGGCCTGGCTTCGCGCTCATGACCGAGCTCATCACCCACGGCGTGATGGCGGAGATTCCTGCGGTAATTCTCGACGCGCAAAGAGGCGGACCATCCACGGGCTTGCCCACAAAGACGGAGCAGTCGGATCTTTCCGCGGCCATATTCGGGGGACCCGGCGACTCGGCCCGGATCGTGATCGCGCCGACCAACGTGGCCGAGTGCTACGAGTATGTGGTACGGAGCTTCCAGCTCGCAGAGCGGTATCAGACGCCTGTCGTGGTGCTCACCGACTTCTACCTGGACAATCGAGTCGAGAATCTCCCGCTCCCCCAGGCCACGGCCGAGGAAACGTCAGACGGGAACAGCAGACCGGTCCGTTCCGACGGGCCCTACAAGCGTTACGAGCTGACCGAATCGGGGATTTCTCCGCGAGCCGTGCCGGGTATGGAGGGGTTTCAGTTCGTTGCCTCAGGCCTCGAGCACACGGAATCCGGGAAGCCGGACTACACCCCGGAGGTTCATACCGCGATGATGGAGAAACGCTACCGCAAGCTGCACCGCGCGCTCGGCGAACTGCCGCTGCCTCGGGAATTCCACTCGAATGGACGCATGGAGATCGGGGTAGTGAGTTGGGGCTCCACGGTCGGGTCGGTGCTCGAAGCCGTGGCCATGGCCCGAACCAAAGGGATCAACGCAGGGGCCTTGAAGGTCACGTCTTTGTATCCGCTGCATGAGGAGATCATCCGCGAGTTCATGGAACGCTGCAACTACGTGCTGATTCCGGAGCTCAACTTTGAGGGGCAATTCGCCAACCTTGTGGCCTGCCTGAGCAGAAACGGAGTGCAAAGGCTCAACAGGGTGACCGGCGTGCCCATCTCTCCCACGGCCATACTTGATCGAATCGAAGAACTTCTGAGATAACGGTTCACGGCACCCCGAATCCTTTGCCGGGAAGAATGGCAATCCCTAATAAATTCACCACAAAACCACAAAGACGCCAAGAATAATGAACCACGAAAGAGTCGACAATTTGCCGCAGGGACGTGATGAACACCGGGGAAACAGCAATCTTGCCGGATTTCTCTGTGTCCTCTGTGTCTCTGCGGTGAACTCTTACTTCCTGAGAGGCGGTGATCGATGAAGACTTCCGGGGAAACCCTGGCGAAAAGAGTGCGTGAAATTGGAGAGTCCGAGACTTTCAAGGCCAGGTCGGGTTCGTTGCCCACGTGGTGCCCCGGATGCGGGTATTTCGGCATACACCACGGCCTGAGCGCCTGTATTCAGAGGCTCGGGTTGCCCTTGCATCAGATCGTGACGGTCTCGGGTATCGGATGCGCAGGCCGTTACGCGTTCTTTTCCGGCACGTACGGTCTTCACACGGTGCACGGACGAACCCTGCCGACGGCCACCGGAGTCAAGTATGCCAACCCTGATCTGACCGTGTTCGCGGTGGGCGGCGACGGAGACGGCCTGGCGATTGGGGGCGGTCATCTTGCGCACGCAGCCCGAAGGAACGTGGACATCAAGTACCTCCTGTTCGACAACTCCATATACGGACTCACCAAGGGTCAGCCGTCACCGAGCTCGCAAATCGGGACCACGACCAAGGCCAGCCCGTACGGCACGACGGACAAGCCCCTCAATGCGACGTTGATGGCGCTCACGTACGGGGCATCGTTTGTAGCGAGGCTGTTCGCCGGCGACCCGGAACGGATCGCGGACGTGCTCATGCAAGGGGTGCAACACAAGGGGTTTGCCATATTCCACATCATGACCACCTGCCTGACCTTCGACAAGACGTTCAAGACCTGGGAGAACCTCAAATCCTGGGTCCGGCCGCTGCCCAAGAGCCACGATCCCTCCGACCTCAAGAGTGCTTACGATCAGGTATTCAAGCACGACTTTACTACCGGCGTGATCTACAAACGGGAGGAGGAATGAACTCGAGTTGGGGCCCGTTACGCGGGGCAGACCCTGCAAGAATGATCAGGTTCTTTGCCGGTAGAGCTGTCTGTCCACGGAATGGCTGATCAAACGTCTGATCGAGATGGGAGCGAAGGTCGCATATCTGGGCAGGAAGTGGCAAGTCCATTTGGCGTCGGCCCTCCCCTTGGCCCGGTACTACCAAGCTGTGTGCGGGTGACGAGTGCGGTGCAGAAAACAGTTGACGGAGGGCCGGAGGGTGGATTACGCTCAGAATAAGGATATAAGGGACCTTTTCGGCCAAGTGGCGACGGTTTTGCCTGAGTCGGGTCGCACGGGATACCCCACTCACAGCTTTTCGAGGTCGGCGGACCAATCTCTCAACCCCGCTCGGTGCCAAAACGGGCACAAGGGGAAGACCGCGGCAAAATTCCGGTTTAAACCCCTCTGGCGAGATACCTTGAAGCGTGTTGTGGGGATAGAGATTAAGGACTCCGCATCTTATGCGGACCCTTTAATTGTTGTTCGGCGGTGCAAGCCAATCTGGAGGACGTATGAAGAAGCTTTTGCACGGTGACGAACTTGAGAAACGGGCGCGGGAATTAGGCATCGACACGCAAGGCGGTCCGATCATTCAAAGTAACTCCGGCCGTCACAAGCGGGCGGACGATGCAGAACTGCAGAGGCGTGTTATCGAGGCTGAGCGGTCGATCCGCGAGTCCGGACTCTGGAAATTCGCTTTCATCTCAGCGATAGCTTCAGTATGCGCCGCCATCGCGGCAGTCATCGCGGCAGTCATCGCCGTTGCTAAGTAGAACGCGATCTAGTCGGGAACTTCATCTTCCTCGTCTATGTGACAGCAGCGTGCTACCCGTCCTGTCGGGGTCAGGCTTGACATATTGATATTCGAGTGTACGGGAGTCTGATGGCAAGGAGAGCGCGCATTCACTATCCGGGCGCTGTGTATCATGCGATGCTACGCGGGAACGGTGGCCGGGATGTTTTCTTTGACGAGTCGGCCCGGCTTCGTTTCTACGATCTGTTGGAAGAAGCAGTCAAGCGATTCGATGTTCGCATCGCAACAGGAGGCAAGAGATGGATACCTACAAAGTGTTTAAGCACGCAAAAGGGAACATAAAGGCTCTTCAGCCGGGATGGAACTGGGCCGCATGTTCCGTGCCAGGCCTATGGGCTCTATTCCACGAGTTGTGGTTTATCGGACTTCTCCTGCTATTCTCTGATGCTTGTGCGGTTGCCGTGATTATGTCAGGATATTTCATTTCATATGCCGTTGGCCTTCTGATGTTCAATCGGATCGTTATGGGGGCAATAGGAAGTTGGGCGGTTGAAAAGGACCTGCTGTCGAGAGGATTCTACTGCATAGGAACAATCACTACTGATAACGCTGACAGTGCCATAGCAATATTGGCAGCGAACGATAAGTCTTGATGAAGCCTGGCAGCGTCGGGGTCAGGCTATCGGTATTCGAGTGAATGGCAGTCTGATGGCACGCATTCACTATCCGGGCGCTGTGTATCATATGATGCTACGCGGGAACGGTGGCCGGGATATTTTCTTTGACGAGTCGGACCGGCTTCGTTTCTACGATCTGTTGGAACAAGGAGTCAAGCCATTCGATGTTCGCATCGCAGCGCTTGCGATTGGATCCTGATCTGAGCAGCCTCAGCCCGCGTAGGATGGGGTGAGTCATCGAACCCCATCGGTGGCCGCTTTCCGGCGCCGACGCGTTTGGTGGATCGTCTCGATGAGTGAATACCGTCGTGCGTGGTCGCCCGGAGGCACGTGGTTTTTTACTGTCAACCTCGCAGAGCGGCGCGGAAATCGATTATTGGTGGAGCGTATTGATTTGCTGCGTGCCGCGTTTCGCACCGTTCGACAGCGACACGCGTTGCGGCTGGATGCGGTCGTTATTTTACCCGACCATTTGCACTGTATTTGGACCCTTCCTCCTGGCGATTCGGATTTCGCAGGACGATGGGCCTTGATTAAAGGCCGGTTCTCCCAAGGAATCGCGAAGACCGAACGGATTTCGCAGAGTCGACTCAGTAAGGGCGAGCGCGGCGTTTGGCAACGCAGATTCTGGGAGCACTTGATCCGAGACGACAAGGACCTCGAACGGCGCGTGGATTATATCCATTGGAATCCGGTCAAACACGGATACGTCCGGAGCCCGGCTGATTGGCCATATTCGAGCTTCCATGACTATCTGCGGCGAGGACTGTATCAGGATGGGTGGGATGGTGGAGATCTTGAAGGAGTCAAAACGGGCGAATGACGCATACAAGGAAGGGGTGAACGCAGTGAACCCCATCGCCGGCCGTCTTCTCTCGAACGATGGGGTTCGAGGACTCACCCCATCCTACGCACTGCACGCCGGAAGAGCTCATGGAGGAGTAATCATGTTCAAGGATCCAATTGTCGAAGAGGTGCGAGCTGCACGCCGGCAACATGCGGCACGGTTCGACTACGATCTACGGAAGATCGCCGAGGATTTGAGAAGAAAGGAACTACAAGCAGGGCGTAAGATTGTCACTTTTTCTTCCAAACCGGCAAGAAACGAGTCTGTGGCCCTTTCTTTGGGCGAAGAAACCGTGACTTCCGGAACACAAGACTGATTTTGTTGACCCGCGTCCCTTGGTGAATTCGCTGGGACACCTCGCTGATTTATTCGTGACGGTTGGGCGGTCCTCTCATCAAGTGGCTCCATGGCACGTCCGGCGCGCCTCGTCGTCGCCGGTTATCCGCACCATGTGCCGCTGCGTGGTGCTCGCTCGGGGGACTCTTGTGGGTTTGAGGCACTTGTGCTAACGGTTGAGAACGTGCCCGGCCGGGATCTGCAACAAGTACGGGGGAGGCCCCGAAGGCGCCTCGCTGAAGAAACGGTGTTGAGTCCCTCGAAAACCTGGCGCTGGAGCCACTCCGGCGTACGAGCGGTGCCGATATGCCTGCAGTAACCCTGAAAGCGCATTTTGATGGCGAACGGATTGTCCTCGACGAGCCGTTCGAGATCCCCCCGAACTCACCCCTCATGGTGACCGTGTTGCCATCATTCGAGGCAGTGGCGGAAGAGGATTGGATCTTGGCCGCCCGGAAGGCGCTGTCCGGTGCCTACGGACCCGACGAACCTGAGTATAGCACCGAGGATCTTCGTCAATGACAGAAGGTGACGTTGTCCTGACACCGCTGCCTCATGCTGACGGGCAAGTCAAGAATCGCCCAGCTATTGTTCTCAGGGTAATGCCCGGGCAGGGAGACCTTCTTGTCTGTGGAGTCAGCACCCAACTTCACCATGAAATTCCCGGCTTTGACGAAGTGATATGACCCGCCGATCCGGATTTCGCTACCAGCGGTCTAATCTCAAGTTCCTGGGTTGTAACTAAGTAACACTGTGATAGTAATACGAAATAGTGGCAAGTTAGTGTTTGGTTCGTGACTACATTGAGTAGGAGATACCGAGGAGGTCGAAGGCCTTTTGTTGGGTAGGAGAAGGTCTGGAAAATCTGGAGAAGGTGTGGCCAGAGAGAGGGACTCTCACGAGGTTCTTGGTGAGTGTGCCCAGGTGCTCAAGCAGGGTCTGGAAGCTGTGGATCGGGATGCCGTCGTCGGTTCGCCTCTTCTGAGCCTTTGCCAGAGCATGATCGGAGCGGGCGGCCGGAGCTACAACCGATTTGCGCAAAGCCTGAGCCTCGGCTTTGTGGTCGTCATCGAACAGTATAGGAGCGAGTGCGCTGCGCATGTGCCACTCGACGTAGTATGCGAGCATGCACAGGAAGACGTGCGCCTTCACTCGATCGCCCAAGTGATGATGTATGGGCCGTATCTTGAGATCTACGGTCTTGAGACTGCGGAAAGCCCGTTCCACAACGGATAGGCTCTTGTACGCACGGACTGTGTCCGAGGCGGAGAGTTCTTCTCCCGGCACGTTGGTCCGGATGACGTAGAAGCCGTCGAGTTCCGCATCCCTGTCGATTCGGTCTTTGTTTCGGCAATAGCGGAAGCTCTCATCGGTGATCTCGGTCTTGAAGTATTTTCCGACTTTGAACCGGCCCAGGGCCTTTCCGACCTTCATGGCTATCTTGTCGGTCCCTTTGAGCCGACGCTTCGATCTCGTGGTCGCCTCGACGATTTTGTTCAGGCCCTTCTCGGTAGCTTCGATGAGCTCTTGGCGCGTACGGGCCCGATCTTCGGCGAGCAAGGGATTCCTGCAGACGATAAGCCGCTCTCCCGGATAGTCAGGATGGGTTATCTCTGCCAAGTCCATCTGATCGAGCAGCGATAGCTGAACCAAGCCCGCATCAGCCAACTCCCGAATGGCCGGAGCCCGCAGTGCGGTGATCCAGTCCAGGCCCGCATTGGGACGAACGTCTTCAACCAGGCGGGCGTCGGTAATCATGCCCCGGTCTCTCACAGGCACGACACGGCCGAGCCCAAACCGGGTACGCAGCTTCTCAATCTGGGGAACCAGGGTCTTTGGATCTGCGGTATTGCCGTCAAAGACCTCTATGGAGACGGGGCATCCCTGTGCATTACACAGAAGGCCAATTACGATCTGTAGCTTGCCTTTCTTGCCGTCCCGGTTCAGCCCCCGTTTGGCCAAAGGACACTTCCGGCCTTCAAAGTAGCTACTCGTCACGTCATAGAGACACAAAGCCCCCTCCGAGAGGTGTCGGCGGGCAAATCCATCCTCGATCCCGGACTGTCGCGTCAAGAGCCAGTCCATAGCCCCGTACATCTCGTCAACATCGACTTGCCCTATTCCCAGTACCTCGCCCAAAGAGTGAGACGGGCTCTCCTCGTCAAGTTCCCTGCAGGTGGCCAGCTTGGAACAGGGATCAAGAATCCGCGCAACGATCATAGCAACGCACAGAGTCTTCTTTCGGCTCGGCCTCTTCCCCAGCAACTGATCCACAGCAAGCCCCCTGAGCGTCCCGAGGACCGCTGCTACATGTCCATGCGGAAGGCTGCGCTCGATATCGAACAGCTCATCAACACCCGCGAACTGTTCGCCCTTGAGGTATCGGCGGATTAAGTCTATCAGAGGCTCAGGAAGGTGAGAGAGGTTTCCGACCGTCTCCTTCTTCACCTTGTTTCCGACTCGATAGGACCTACGGAGCAGGTAAGAGGTGTAAATCTTACCCTTGTGGTTACGAACGTTCTTAACTACATGTACTGATCCATGTCTCGTTGCCCTAACCGATTAGATGCCATGACATTGCATATAGGTCAAGGCAAGAGTGACACTCTTCGTGACTACACATCTTCGCAACATATGGGGCGAAAGTACTTCCAACGCAGGTACTTGCGCGGCCAGTCATTGTAAGCTTGCCCGGAACTTGCGTTTAGTCACGACCAAAGCATGGCACCACAGACGCGTGGCAGAATCCACCGCTGGCGGTACACTTCCGAGTATTCATGAAGCTGCATCTCCGCTTTAGCTGAGTCAAGCACTTGACCCGTTCCAGAAGGCGATTGGGGAAGATTCCGGTAAGAAAACAGCCCAAACCGCCACGACCGTAACAATTGGTTTGCGGATTTTGGGGAATGCTCTTGCCTGCGTTTCGTCACAGTGCTGAAGGTGAGCAAGTAGTCCAGATGGTGGTCATCGCGCATCCAAGACGTCGCGCACCGTCTTGAGCAGATCGTGCCCCCTGAACGGCTTGGTAACGAACGCTTTGGCCCCTGCCTCGACCATCTCTCGAGTCCGTCCCTCGACGAAATATCCGCTGGAGATAATGACCTTCGCACGGGGGTCGGTCTTCAAGAGCCTGTCCAGGCACTGTCTGCCCCCCAGTCGAGGCATCACGAGGTCGAGAATCACCAGTGAGATACCATTCCCTTCCTTCTCGTAGATACCCAGAGCGTCCTCGCCGTTGGCCGCGGTCAGGACCGTATATCCGACGCGGCTGAGCAATCGGGTCCCGAGCTCCCTGACGAGTTCCTCGTCATCTACCACGAGAATCTTCTCGGTCCCGCCGGGAGGAGTCGCGTGCGGGTCCGGTGCACCGGCACCGGCACGATCGAGGTGCACCGCAGGGAAATAGACCGCGAAGCTCGTGCCGCGGTTCGGCTCACTGCTGCACGTGATGTGGCCACCGTGCTGCTTCACGATACCATACACCGTGGCGAGGCCCAACCCCGTTCCGGCACCTGGAGCCTTCGTGGTGAAGAAGGGCTCGAAGATGCGCCTGACGGTCTCCTGATCCATTCCCTGGCCCGTGTCCGAGACGGTTAGCCGCACATAATCCCCGGCCTTGGCCCCGAGATACGCTCTGCAATATTCCTCATCCAGGGAAACGTTCTTCGTTGCCATGACGAGCTTTCCGCCGTCGGGCATCGCATCCTTGGCGTTGACCGCGAGATTCATGAGCAATTGCCCGATCTGGACCGAATCGGCATTGACCGTGTGCACGTTGGGATCGAGGACAAGCTCGATTTCTATCATCTTGGGAATCGTTCTGGATAAGAGTTTCTGCATCTGAGCGATCTCGTTATTGAGATTCAGAGGATGCGGGTACGCCTCCGCCTTTCTGCTGAAGGTCAGCAGTCTTTTCACCAATTCCGCTCCCTGCTTGGAGGCTGAAAGGACTCTTTCCAGGTCTTCGTATTCAGTGGAGCCCGGTGACTTGTCTACAAGCAGAAGCTCGGAAAAACCGGACACAACGGTGAGGATATTGTTGAAATCATGCGCAACCCCTCCTGCGAGCGTGCCGACCGCCTCCAGCTTCTGTGCCTGGATGAGCTGTGCGCGCAGGCTCTTCTCCTCCGTTGAGTCCATGACGAAGTGGAGAACCGCCGGCTCACCCCCATGGATCACGGTCTTGGGCCAGACCTGCATGTCGAACTCCTCACCGTTCTTTCGCACCCCGCGGAGGTCGAGGTATGGCGACACGGACTTGCCTTTGAGCCAGTCGATTTGGCGGTTACGGAGCAAATCCTTCTGTTCGGGGGCGATGAATGCTTCCAGGGGCGAGCCGACCATTGCTTCCGCGGAATCACACCCGAAAAGTCTCGCGATCTCCGGGTTCGCATAGCTCACATGACCTCGCCGAGTAATCCCGATGCCGAGGGGCGATTCCTCGATGAGCAGGCGATTCATCGCTTCCGTGGCTCTGAGTGCCTGCTCGGCCTCTTTCACCTGCGTCAGGTCCACGATCACGCCCTGGAGCACCTCGGGCCGGTCTCCCTTGCAGGAGATGGGGACAGCCTCATCGTGCAGCCACACCGTCCGCCCGGCCGGCGTCACGATGCGATATTCGGAGACGAACCGGTCCCCACACGAGAGGCACTTGGCCAGATCCTCCATGACTCTGGGTCGATCATGCTCGTGGATGCATGCTCTCCAGAATTCAGGATCGCGGATCCAGTCCTCAGCCGAGATACCGAGCTGAGTCTCAATCTGTGGGCTCACATAAACAGGCCGGAATCCCCCATCGAACGACACGACGTACGTTATGGCAGAAAGCTGCTCAACCAGCGTGCGATATTTCTCCTCAGCCCGTTTCACGCGTGAAAAGAGCGAGGCCGCGTCCAATGCGGTTGCAGCTATGCTCGCCAGGATGCTCAATGCTTTGACCTGGCCTAAGGTGAAGGGTCTGGCTTGATGGGTGTTGTTGACGTTCAACACGCCGACGAGTCTTCCCGAGGAGAGCATCGGCATGGCGATGCTCGAGAGTATCTCCGGTTGCCGTTTCAGGGGGATCAGCCAGTCTTCGTCGGAGGTCTGGTCCACGAGGAGCGGCTCCTTCTTCATTGCCGCCCAACCGCTAATGCTATCGCCAATCCTCGAGCGCTCGCCAAGGACCGCTTTCCCGTGTTTTCCGCCGGTGGCCGCAACGTACAGATGCTCTCCATCAGCCGTGGGCAACAGGACCGAGCTCCCGTCCGCGTCGCTCTGCTGCAGCGCGGCCTCCGCCACCTTGTTCAAGACCGTGTTCAGATCGGAGCTGAAGGAAAGGGCCTTGGTCAGCTCGTAGATTGCCACGGTTTCGCGCAACTGCACGTTCTCGATCCGAAGCCTGCGGACCTCCATGGCGCGACTGAGCACGGGCACGAGTTCCGCCACTTTGAACGGCTTGAGCACGTAGTCGAACGCTCCGCTCTTCATCGCCTCCACTGCCGTCTGGATCGTGCCGTGACCGGTCATCATGATGCCGACGATGTTCGTGTCGATGTTCAGAGCGGATCTCAGCAGCGCGATCCCATCCATTCCGGGCATCATGACGTCGGAGACGAGGACGTCGACTTCCTGCACTTCAAGGGCCTTCAGAGCTTCTTCCCCGTCAGTGAAACCGGTCGTCAGGTATCCCCGCTCGTTCAGGATCTCGCAAAGGGCGTTCATCAGCTCCACCTCGTCGTCCACAACGAAGACCGTTCCCAGTTCGGTCGTCATCTTTCCCCTCCCTCGACGGCTCGTAGGTACGCTGCATTGGTGCCGCTCGCCACGGGAAGGACGATGGACACCGTCGTTCCCTTACCAACTTCGCTCGTGATCTCCATCGAGCCGCCGTGATCCTTCACAATTCGCTTGCAAATAGGCAACCCCAGGCCTGTGCCCTTCCCTTCGGGTTTTGTCGTGAAGAAGGGCTCCAGGACCTTTGCCAGGTGCTCCGGGGCAATACCGATGCCAGTGTCGGAAATCTCTATCAGGACCTCCAGCTCCACCTTCTCAACGACCCCGCAGCGAATCGTCAAGGTTCCCCCACTGGGCATGGCGTCGCTCGCGTTGGTGAACAGGTTGAGAAACACCTGCCTGAGCTGCTGGCGGTCCGCTCGGATGAGAGGCAGGCCCGAGGCGCATTCCACAGCCACCGTAATCCCGTGGTTTCGGAGATGGCCGCGTATCAGCTCGAGCGTCTTGTCCAGCTCGTCGCACAGGTCTATGGTGGAGATCTGCTGCTGATACTTACGGCTGAACTGCAGGAGATTGGCCACGAGATTTCCCATGCGCTCTATTTCTTGCGCGATGATCTCCAGGGAGTGGCGATCGCGGTGATCCGACGGAGTCCTGGAAAGCAAGGCCTCGGCACGAAGGCTTACCGTCGCCAGCGGGTTGTTCAGCTCATGGGCAATGCTCGCGGCCAATTCGCCTATGGTTGCCAGCTTGGCGGTCTGCCAGAGCTGCTGGGTCATGAGCTGCACTTCTGTGGTCTTCCGTTCGAGCTCGACGGTGAGCATATGCAGGCGCTGGTTGTTCTCGACGAGGTTGGCTTCGATTGCCCGGCGTTGCTCTATTTCAGCATCGAGATGCTCCGTTCGTTCCTTCACCTTAAGTTCGAGCTGCTCGTTGAGCACGCTCAGCTCGGCTTGAGCCCGCAACAAGCTCTGGTTGGTATGGACCGTGTTCTCGTAGCTGGAGAGAAGGAGCTTCAGGAATCCCCGTGGATCGACGGTCAGTTTGAGGGGTTTTCCTTTCAAGGTGATATGGAATTCCTGCAACTGCTCCCGCGCGCTCCGATCGGCAGGAGCATCGAGAGTCGAACGGATCTTCGACAACAGGTATTGAGGATCGTACGGTTTTGTGAGATAGCCGTCTGCTTGGGTCTCCAGTCCTCGGACCACGTCTTCCGGGTCGGACAACGTGGTAAGCAGCAGGATAGGAATGTGTCGAAGGGTGTCGTCGTCTTTGACATGGGCGGTCAGCTCGTACCCGTCCATTTCCGGCATGATGATGTCCGTGAGAATCAGGCGAGGCGTGGAGCGATGCAAGACCGCGAGGGCTTCCCGGCCATTGATTGCGATCGAGACGCGGTATCCGTGATGTTCCAGCAGGCGCCGCAACAACTCCGCCTGCACTTGACTGTCTTCTACCACCAATATGTGGGGTTTCTCATGCATGTGGACTGCTCCCCCTCATTCTATCCGAGCTGTTTCAATGCCGCCGCGATCTTTTCCGGCGGCATTACAAACCGAGCAACACCGAGGGCAATCGCTTGCTTGGGCATGCCGAAGACCACCGAGCTTGCCTCATCCTGTACAATAGTCATTCCACCGGCCAGGTGGATCGCCCTCATACCTTGGGCCCCGTCGTCGCCCATCCCAGTGAGCAAAATACCTGCCGCTGTGTTGCCGTACACCCGGGCCGCGGACTCCATGAGCACCGTGACCGACGGCCGGTGCCCGTTCACTGCGGGACCCGCGGAGGTGGCAAATTGGCCCTGCTCGTTGAACTGCAGGTGCACGCCTTCGGGAGAAAAGTATACGGTCCCGCCTTCGGGGATGCCGCCGCGTCGAGCCGTGGTGACGCGAACTCGGCACTGGGAGGAAAGCCACTCCACGAGCCCTTGCGAGAACCCCTCCGCGATGTGCTGCACGCACACCACAGGGATCGGGAAGTTCGCGGGCAATGACGAGAAGATCTGCCTCAGCACGTGAGGGCCGCCAGTCGACGCGCCCACAACGACGACTCTGACCGGTGTCGGCCATGTGACGAGTTTCTGGGGGTGCGCAGCAGGCTCACGAGCGATCGGTCCGGCCGGCATCGCCTTGCGCACCACGTGTACGCCCGCAGCGATCTTAATCTTGCTCGCCAACTCGGCCGCAAACGCGGATGCTTCCTGGTCGAAACCGCCGAGGGGCTTTGCACAGACATCGATGGCTCCGGCGTCCAAGAGCCTGAAGACATTGAGGGAACCCTCTTCCACCGAGACGCTCACCACGAGAATGGGACGGGGGAATGCACCCATCACCGCTCCGGTGAATGCCAAGCCGTCCATGACCGGCATGTGGAGATCCGTGCAGATCACCTTCGGGTCCAATTCAGGGATCAGGGCCAACGCCTCCTTCCCGTTCCGGGCGGTTCCCACCACTTCGATGCCCGGGACGGTTGCGAGTAGCTTCTTCAGGCCGGTCAGCGCCAGCAATGAATCATCCACGAGCAGGACCGTGATGGCCTTGGACCCGGACGTTCTCCCGGCGGAACTCTTCCCCCGGGAGGGGAGTTCCTGCCGGTTGGACGCAGCGTCCAGCTTATTGTTGTCTTGGGACATGTTCTTTCGCAACCCTTCACCGGGAAGAATAGTCACGCGCCCTTGAAATTCGCGGCATAGTTCAACCCGTTCCTGAAGGCTGGTGTGACCTGAGCATCGCACACGGCGCTATACTGCCGCTCATTAGGATTGGTTCCGTCACCCTCCCCCTTCCCCCTCCCATCAAGGGCTGAGCCTTACCCAGATGGTAGGCCGCTGGACACCGAGGGATCGGGGAGTTGTGGGACGATTAATGAAATCAAGACCTTATAA
>JBFMAA010000073.1:0-28969 GCA_040755955.1 Thermodesulfobacteriota bacterium | reverse complement strand
GTTTGCGAAATATGTGAATGACTCATTCACCGAGATGTTCGGGTGGACCCTGGAAGACGTTCGTGGCCGCCGAATACCGTATATGCCCGATTCCGAACGAGAAGCGAGCATGGTCTTCATAAGAAGACTCGTTGATGAGGGTATTCCCTGCAGCGGTTTTGAAACGAAACGATTCACCTGTGACGGGCACCTGCGCGAAATGAGCCTGAGTGCGTCGCGCTATCACGATCACGAGGGACACCCCGCGGGCATGCTCGTGGTCCTGACTGACATTACCCAGCGCAAAGTGCTTGAGGCAAAGCTCGGGCAGGCCGCAAAAATGGAAGCCATAGGGCGCATGGCCGGCGGACTGGCCCACGATTTCAACAACATACTGACCGCGGTCATGGGATACGCCAACTTGCTGGTGGCCGAACTTCCGGAAAGAGGCACGGCACGGGAGAAGCTCTCTTACATTATCAGTGCCGCGGAAAAGGCAGCGGATCTCACTCGGCAGCTTCTCGCGTTCAGTCGCAAGCAGGTGCTGGAGATGATTCCTCTGCAACTCAACGAGATCATCTCCGACATCGAGGGGCTTCTCACACGACTGGTCGGCGAAGACATCGAACTCGTCACACGTCTGGACCCGTCCGCAGGAGTGGTGAGGGCGGATCAGGTCCAGATTCAGCAGATTCTCATGAACCTCGTGGTAAACGCCCGCGACGCGATGCCTCACGGCGGCAAGCTGACGATCGAAACATCGAACGCGGTGCTCGACGAGAACTACTGTCGCATGTATCCCGAGGTAATGCCCGGGGAATATGTCACTTTTTGTGTGAGCGACAGCGGGTTGGGCATGGATGCCAAGACACTGTCCTGCGTATTCGAGCCGTTCTTCACCACGAAAGAGAAGGGCGTGGGAACCGGCCTCGGACTTTCCACCGTGTATGGCATCGTGAAGCAGCATCGCGGCCATGTGACCGTATACAGTGAACCTGGTCGGGGTACCACGTTCAAGATCTATCTGCCGAGGACCGACGAGACCCCGGCACCGCGCGCGGTGGCCGAAACCGCCCATGTGAGGCCACTCGGAAGCGAAACCGTGCTGATCGTCGAAGATGAGGAGATGGTGCGACAGCTTGCATGTGAGGCGCTTTCGATGCTCGGATACAATCCCCTCTGTGCATCGACCCCGCTGGAGGCGATCGAGATATCCGAGAATTACCGCGAAGCGATCGACATGCTGCTTACCGACGTGGTCTTGCCCCAAATGGACGGCAGAGCTCTCTTTGAGGCGATTTCGATCCGCAGGCCGGGGATCAAGGTGCTCTACGTATCAGGTTATACAGAGAATTTCATAGTCCATCACGGAGTACTGGACAAGGGGGTGCAGTTCATGCAGAAACCCTTCAACGTGGACAAGCTTGCCGGAAAAGTGCGGGAGATACTCGATGGTCGGTGAGCCCACAGGAAGGACGATTTCCCCGCGCACGGCCGCGGGACGTGGATCTTAGGGCTTGACTTTGCGGCTCCCTTCCCCTTATCTACGGGAAAGGTCTGCACTGGAGACAAAATCCGTTCGGTGGAAAGATTTCTTGAAACCATTCTAGGGCTTCTGTGTCTGAATTGGGTAAGTTGGTTTGTCGGGGCCATTGTCGAGGCTCCGGAAGAAAGCGACGACCAACTGGTGAAGGAGTGCGTCCAAGGCAATAGGAAGGCCTTTGACCGGCTTGTTGAAAAGTACCACAAAAGAATCTATAATTTGGCGTACAGGTTCGTGAACGATCCGGAAGAGGCGAGTGATCTTGCTCAGGAGATCTTCACCGCGGCATTCCAGAACATCAAGCGATTCCGAGGTGATGCCAAGTTCTCGACCTGGCTCTTCCAGATTGCGAGTAACAGGGGCAAGAACAGGTTCAAGTATCTCAAGCGGCGCGGCCTGTTGGGAAATCGCAGCCACAGCGACGGGGACGACGACCGTGAACCGACGGATAGCTCGGTTCCGGACCCGTCCGCGAACCCCGAGGAATTGCTCGCGGGCGCACAAATACAGAAAATCGTGCAGGATGCGATCGATGACCTGGAACCCGATCACCGGGAGATCGTCATCCTGAGAGATATCGAAGGCTTTTCCTACGAGGAGATCGCGCACATGCTCAATCTCCCCGAAGGGACGACTAAATCCCGCCTTCACCGGGCGCGGATGATCGTGAAAGACAAACTGAAGAAGGTCCTCTCATGAAGGAATGCAATCTCATTTGTGGATCGTTCCTGGCCCTTCAGGACGGAGACGGCAGTCGGGAATTGAGCGAGCAGGCAGCACGACACTTCGACGCCTGTCCAGACTGCCGGGAAGAATTTCAGTGGTACGGTCTCGCGGTGCACGCTCTGTCCCGGATCGAACCGGTGGAGCCGCCACCGGATTTCCTGAGACAGCTCAACCGAAGACTCGACGAACTACGCCCCCCCTCGTACCTGGACCACATCAGAGAGTTTTTCTCGTTTTCCGCGAGGCACATCCCGATCCCGGTGGGGGTGTGCGCGTTAGTCGCCTGTGCGGTCCTGGGGGTCCTGCTGTACCAAGGGCCTCCACTGGACCCGGCGTCGTTGGTGTCCATGGTACGGCAGGAGCCCGCCACCAGCGGTCCCGAGGCAGGCGTTACTGCCCCGCCCGGCCCCCAGACGACCGTTCCCGCTGAGAAGCGACGCCGTCCTCAAGTCTCCCTCCCCGTAGATGCTCCCGAGATTCGACCTCTTGCCATGGCCCCGAAAAGACGCTTGACCGGGGAATACGGCACCCTGAGCAAAAGCCTGCGAAACCCCACCATCGCGGACATCGTGGGCGCGGACAATGTTACCGTGGAGAGTCATACTGCCGCGACCGTCGCGGAATCATTCAAGCACCACGTGCTTCCCCGATTGAATGGCCGAATCGTGGAGGAACAGGTCAAGAATGCCGACGGAGAGATTGTCCTGGGCGTTGCAATCCCGTCGTCCGCGTACGGCGCGATGAATTCGGAACTTCTCAATCACGGCGCGCTCGTTTCCGGAGCGGGCTCGGGCGTACAGCCTCCCAGGCGGTCGCAAACGGACGATTACGTAAGAGTGTACATACGGTTCACCAGGCCGCAGCAATAGGACCCGACCTCGCGAGCCCCGTGCGCGATCCCGATCCCCCTGCATGCGGATGAAGTACTCTGTGATTTTTTCGTGGTGCAAGAAACGCGCCACGAGCCCGCCGGACAGTGCCCGGCATCTGCCGGAGACCTGCGATCCATCCCGCACGCGCGTCCCGTCACTCACTGACAATAATTGTCCCACAGGGGTTCTTCATCCCTAAGTACTCCTCTTTCCATGATCTTTATCTGTCAACTTGCTTGCCATGTCGTGTCGCGTCTTGTCTTTCCGCCCCTCCCCCCAGAATTCCCATTTCCATGGTATACTCGGGACACTCTCCCGAGCACGAGCTCAGGAGAGAACAGGCTGTGGAAAGGACATGCTCAATTGAAGCTGGGAATCGTAGGACTGCCCGGAAGCGGTAAGAGCACCGTGTTCAAGGCTCTTACCGGCGGCATAGAATCCGGGGGCAAGAAGGGCCATCCCGAACCCGGAGTTGGTGTGGTCAAGGTGAAAGACGACCGGCTCGACTACCTGACGGACTACCATCATCCCAAGAAGACGACGCCGGTGTTCGTGGAATACCTGGATATCGCAGGCTTCTCCGGTGAACGCACGCCGGAGCACGAGATCGGCGACAAGGTGCTCTCCCATGTGCGTCCGGTTGACGCGTTGGTCCACTGTGTGCGGATGTTCAGCTCTGACCTCTCGGGTCCCCCCAGGGGTCTTCCGGACTACCAGGCCGTCGAGGAAGAGATGATTCTTTCCGACCTCGTGGTCGTGGAGAAGCGGATCGAACGGATTTCACGAGACATTCAGCGGGGCAGGAAGGAGCTCGCGGAGGAGCTGGGGCTCTTGGAGCAGGCCAAGGTTGTTCTGGACCAGGGCAGGGCACTGCGGACGTTCCCCCCCGCGTGGGAATCGGACCGGCTCCGGGGCTTTGCATTCCTGTCGGCCAAGCCGGAACTGGTGCTGCTGAACGCGGGGGACGACACGGAGCGCAGCCGAATCCAGGAAGTTGCCCAAGAGATCCAAGACTGGTGCGGCCCACAGGAGGGCCTGGCAATGGACTGGCTGTATGCCGATTCCGAGGCGGAAATAGCGCGGCTCGACCCGGAAGATGCCAAGGAATTTCTTGCCGAACTCCAGTTCGAGGAAGGCGCCAAGGACCGTATCATCAGATCCTCGTTCAAGCTTCTGAATCTGATCGTCTTTTTCACCGCGGGAGAACCTGAAGTGCGCGCCTGGCAACTCAAGGCCGGCCAGACCGCGCTCAAGGCCGCGGGCACGGTGCATTCCGACATGGAACGGGGCTTCATCAGGGCCGAAGTGGTCTCGTACCGGGACTTCCGAGAAGCGGGCTCCATGGCCGCAGCTCAAAAAGCGGGCAAGACACGCCTGGAAGGCCGTGATTACGTGGTCCAAGACGGCGACATCATCCTGTTCCGATTCAACGTGTGAGAGCCTTGGTTGTGGGGTGATTTCAAGGAATTGGAGCGTCCCTCGAACGAGCGGATTGATTTTTTTTTCTATCTGAGGTATGGTGATTCATTCCTGAAATCGGCTATGAAGTCCAGTTGAGCGTTTCTTCGAGGAGCGAATGTCATCCGGTCCCGTGAATACACGCATCGACTCGCTTGGCACGCCCAAGATAGCGTCTCCCTTGCGGTCAGGGCACTTTGTGAACGACTCGGAACGCGTGCTGTTCGACGTGTCGTTGTCCGGTTGCCAGGGGGAGGTTGTTTCCTCCGGGACGCCGATCGCGTTCGAAAAGGCAGGCGCTCGCAGGCAGATCTTTTTCGATCCGAGCAAGCTGAAGTGCGCTCTGGTTACCTGCGGTGGCCTCTGTCCCGGCGTCAACAACGTGATCCGGTCGCTTGTCCTGAGTTTGTACCACGCGTACGGCGTGCGGAACATCTTGGGAATCAGGTACGGTCTGCAGGGGTTCATCCCGAAGTTCGGCCACTCGGTGTGGGAGCTCACCCCTGAGACGGTGTCGGATATTCATCAGCTCGGCGGGACGGTGCTCTCCTCTTCCCGAGGCCCCCAGGACGTGGGCCAGATTGTCGACGCACTCGAGCGGATGAACATAGGGGCCTTGTTCGTGATCGGGGGCGACGGCACCTTTCACGCGGCGGCCACGATCGTCGAGGAGACCCAAAGCCGAGGCGGGAAGATCAGCGTCATCGGAATACCCAAGACGATAGACAATGATATCATGTTCCTGGCCAGGTCTTTCGGGTTCAACACCGCGGTCACCGTGGCGGCCCGAGTGCTCGAGTCGGCCCATGCGGAAGCTCTGGGAGCTCCCAATGGGGTAGGGCTCGTCAAGGTGATGGGCAGGCATTCGGGCTTCATTGCGTGCACCGCAGCGCTCGCGGGTCGCGACGCCAACTTTGTCCTGATCCCGGAAGCGGATTTCGACCTGGAAGGTCCCCACGGATTTCTCGAAGTCCTGGAGAAGCGCCTTCGAGAGAGAGGCCATGCAGTCATAGTGGTCGCGGAAGGAGCAGGCCAGATATATTGCAGCGGTGAAGGAACCGACCTCTCGGGGAACGTGAAGCTGGGCGATATCGGGCTGTTCCTGAAACAGAAGATCACCGAGCACTTCGCAGGCAAGGGTCTTGAGCTCAACCTGAAATACATAGATCCGAGCTACTTCATTCGGTCAGTGCCTGCGACGGCCGGTGACGCGGTTTTCTGCGGTTTTCTGGCACAAAATGCGGTTCATGCGGCAATGGCCGGCAGAACGAACATGTTCGTCGGCATATGGAACGACGAGTTCGTGCACGTGCCTTTCCAGCTTGCCGTGGGAGGTCGCAAGCGTGTCGATCTCGACGGGCGCATTTGGCAGGCGGTCCTTGAGGGGACGGGCCAGCCGTCGTTCAAGCCCGACATGGCTTGACCAGAGCGCAATATGCAGGAAAACCTTCGCGGTCCGGAAGAGAATCGGAAGTCCTTCCGACAAAAAGATCTGGACGGTGGGCCGCGAAGTAGGATAAAGTGGTTGACACTTGGAGGTATGAAATGAACAGGAGTCTCGTTGTTGTTACGATGGGATTAGTGTTGGTAATTGGTGCGGGAACGGCATGCTTGGCTGGTCCGGCTCCGCGCGCGATACAGCCGTGTCCTCCGCCGGTGTGTGCGGTTCCGGCAGCAGCCCCACCTGTCTGCGGACCTCCGTGCATGTACGTGGCCACGGTGAAGAATTTCCGCGGGGCAATGTATCTTGGCAACGGCCCTTCTCCCGGAGCCGCGGCAGAATGTGCCATGGCGAAATGCACGCAGGACTCATTCTTTGCATGTAGCTGCAAGGTGGTGTGTATGCGCGCAGAGGTTCTTCCGGCACCTCCGCCTGTGATGATGAAACAGACAAGCAAGTACAGATACCCGAAAAAAGCGGCAGCTCGACCCGCCGCCGCAGGGATCCCTGCGGGGAACACGTATTCTTGGGGACGGCCCATGCCGTAAGCGTGATTGCTGGGGGTATTCCGGGTTTTGCCGGACGCCCCCTTGCTCAGGATCAAGTGGTCCCGGCGTGCGACGAGGATTTTCTCTCCGGACACCGGGATGGAACAAACTGCCGGGTCGGATTCCCTGGTTCTTTGTCCGAGCCCCCCCTGTAGTCCGGGAGTCCAGTCTGGGCGTCCGCATTCTTTACACGGGAGGCCCTTTGAGGTAGTATCCGGACAAAAAAGGCCAGGAATCCAAGATGAATCACCCTCCGACCTACGTCCGCACTCTCAACGGAATCATCAGGTTTTCCCTTGCAGCACTGGGTGGGGAAAGAAGATCTAGCCCGGCAGATTCGAACTGCCCAACGGAGCGGTACATGAACAATCCTGTCGAGCGGCATCGGCCTCACCACCGTGTCCTCTCTCCTTCTTGGCGGTCTGTTCTCATCGGTGCGTGCGTCTGTGTGTTGACACTCTGCGTCGGAGCGCCCACCCTCGCTGCTCCGCAGGAAATGCCGGTCAAGGTCGGCTTCATACTTCCCGATTCAGGACCCCTCGCGGCGGAGGCCCGGTCCCTCCAGGCAGGCTTCGACCTTTTCTTGAAGGAGAAGCGGCCCGAACGCGTGAAGTTCCAGTTGATTCGCAAAGACATCGGTCCCGAAGAAGACCGGGTTGTCGAGTCGATGACAGACTTGGTCTTCAACGAGAAGGTCGAGTTTCTGATAGGCCCTCTTGGTGTCGAGGCTTCAGAGAAGGCGATTCACGGGGTTGCAGGGGTGACCACGATCATGTTCGTCCTGAATCCTGCAGTGCGACTGGTCGGTGGAGAGCTTTGCCGGCCCGGAACGTTCCGAGTGGGAGTGACGACCTATCAGTCCGCACAGCCGCTGGGTTCCTGGTTCATGAAGCACGTAGGACCGAAAGTGCTTGTTACGGGAAATGATGAGAGCATCTGCAACGAACAGGCAGATTTCTTCGCCTTTCATTTCGAGCGGGCAGGGGGAACGTTCGCCGATCGCATCATGGTCCAGGGGGACGATCCCAAGGAGATCGATGCGATTCTCGATGCCATACGCCAGATTAAGCCCAGCGGCGTCTTTGCTGCGTTTCGGGGTAAGAAGGCAGTGGCGTTCCTCAAGGCATTTCGGAATGCTTCACCTCCGATCGAGTGCCCTGTGGTCGGTCCTGCTCAATTGACCGCGTTCCCGGAGGTGTTGACGGCTGCGGGAGAATCAGGGGCCGGGGTCAAAACGCTGGCCTACCTCAACGACCCGGTCAAGCTGCTTTCCCGGATAAAGACGTCGCTGGGCCGAGATGTGTCCGATGTGGCACGTGTTGCGGAAGGGTATGATATCGCAGCGGTAATCACGGATGCGTTGTCGCGGCGCAAAGCCGATAAGTTTGAGCACTCTGAGATTCTGCAATTGATGAAGGAAGCCGAAGTTGAGGGATGCAGGGGGAAACTCCGTTTCGACAAGAACCACGAGCCTGTCTTGAATGGGCTACTGCAGGAGTGGGCCTTCAAAGCGGGCGAATGGCAGCACCAAGTGATCGAGTCCATAGGTGAGTGCCGATCTCCCGATTTCGGCTGCGGACGGGTAGGATTTCCGGTAACCCCGGGCAAAGAGACGTTTCAGGAACCTGATCTCCTTGATGAAGGAGAGTAATCCGTTGAGAGACTAACAACTTTAACCGCTTGCATATCCTAGTTGACAAATCACGTTATGGTTTGTTATAGTGTGGCCAATCGTGTTCCCGTTAGGATTTAACGCGTAGCTCGAACGGCCTGTGCAGCAAGCAGCCGGATGCGAGGGGTTGCCCGATACGGGCCGGCCGACGATGCTGCCGGGACTGAATCGTCGCCCAAGGAGTTCCCATGAGTTCGAGACCTGTGGTTCTCGCCGGGATGGTTGTCGCGGTAATGATGCTGACCGGAAGTATTGGCGTGCATGCAGGCGGACCCGTCTGCCCGCCTCAGGTTCTGCCAATGGCCTCATGCCCGCCACCCATGGGCTACTATCCATTGCCTGCGCGTCCCATTTGTGCGGAATCAGCCATCGACAGGGTCCTCGAAGGGACCGTGGACCTTGCGGCCTCGCTTTTTGCTAGTCCGTTCAAGCTCTTGGACGCATGTCAGGACAAATTCTCCTGCCCTCCGAGTTGCCTTCCCGGACAGGTCCAGCCATACCGGCCGCCCTATTGTGCGCCTCTGCACCCGGTGCCCGCGTGGAGGCCTGCGCCTCTACTCTGTGCGCCGCCTGCGTGCGTTCCTGTCCCCTGCGGAGTCCCCGGACCCGTTCCGACGAAATACGGCCCTGTTGCCGGAGCATACCCGAAGACCACATACTCTCCGCGGCCTTATCCTCGCGGTACGAGACCGATGACGAGCAACAGCCCCTTGCCGCAGCACGGGCCAGTCCGCGGTGGGACGGGGCCGTACCGGTAATTCTTGGCTCTCACTCCGTTTTACTCCTGCGCTTCGGCCTGTTCCAACATCGGATACTGAAGATTTTTTCCTTTGCCAGGTTGATGGTCTTCATGATCTCCTCGCTGCCGTCGGCCATGTCGGGATGATGCAGTCTGGCCAGTCGACGCCATGCCTGCAGCACCTGCTCTTTCGTGGCGGTACAGGGCAGTTCCAGGCACTCGAAATGCTTCCGCAGAACGAACTCGAACGGGCTACCTGACGACATGCGGTGCCGGCGTGCAAACTCCGGGGGCATTTGGGGTTCTTCGTGACGCCGTCGGAGCTCGTCTTTGTAGCGCCGCCTTGCCGTCGCGGCAGTGAGCATTCTGAGGAAAGCCAGCTTGGCTTCGTGGTCCCGAAGCGTTCTGGGGCTTATGGTCCAGAGTTCGTTCCGCAGCTCCTCCAGGATCGGGAGACTCAGTTCGCTGAGTCGCTCGGCCGATGGATCTCTTGGGCCGGTGAGGCAATGGAGACGTCTCTCGAACGCGATCATTTCCGGGTTTTCCCAATGGGAGTGGAGATAGCAGCACCCATCGGGGAATTCCGGCTCTCGCACGCATTGACGATGACCTCCCTTATCCGCGCCAACCCAGTCCGTTCCTGAACATTTGCCGGGGTCCATATCGAGTATCCAGACGCCGTGCTCGTCATCGTGTATCAGCGTCTGGCCCTGAAGTTCTCTCGCGATATGACGAAACACCCGATGCAGCCGGTAGCGTGTGAGGTGAAACACGTCGCAAAGTGTGTGTTTGTGTGTTCCGGGCCTTTTCCGGATTATGGCCAAAATGGAGTCCTGCACAGGCATGGTATCTGTCCTTCCCGATCTGCCGCCTTCCGGGGGATCAGGAATCTTCATTGATCTGTGATATATTGTACTTCCGAAAGAGCGCTTTGACCAGCTTCTCATGGAAATGCGTACGCGGCGCGATCAGGATTCGTAATGCGAAGGGACTCATGAATACACCGGCTTCTGAAAAGCTCGCGCGCTTCATCGACTCACCCGACTGGCAGGGCCCGGTTCCGGTCCGTGTCGAGCCTTTGCTTGGTGACGCGTCCACCAGAACCTACGCCCGTATGCACTACGCGAACGGCAGGACCGAGATCGTGTCGGTAGCCCCAAAGCCGGGGGACCAGTCCGTATTTCTTGAAGTGCAGGGATTCCTGGCGGGTCTCGGGCTCCCCGTTCCTGGCCTGATACAAAGCGACCAGACGAAGACGATCGTGGTGCAGGAGGACCTGGGTGACGATCTTCTCGAGTACGCGCTTCGCGGTGCGACAGAGTCGGAACTGGCCGGCCTGTACCAACAAGCCGTGGACCTCTTGGTCGAGCTGAGAAAGGCCACTGACGGGCTTGATACCGGATGTGGTTCCTTTGACCTCGCGTTCGATGAAGAGAAGCTCATGTGGGAAATGGAGTTTTTTCTGACCCACTTTGTGGGCGGACTGTCCAAGAGTGACCCAACCGGCGAGGCCACGGAAACGCTACGGCGCCTTTTCCGCGTCATGTGCGCTATGCTCGCTGCAGAGCCAAGGGTGTTTGCCCACAGAGACTATCATGCGCGAAATCTGATCGTCCACAACGGGCGGTTGCGCATGATCGACTTCCAGGATGCCAGAATGGGTCCTGCGCAGTACGACCTTGCGTCCTTGCTGAGGGACTCGTACGTGACCGTCCCCGAACCGCTCGTGGATTCCTTGATCCGCAGGTACTTCGAGGCTGCGACCCACCCCCGGAATGAATCTTTCGAGCGTTTCCGGTACGTCTTCGACGTGATGTCGCTGCAGCGCAACATCAAAGCCCTCGGGACATTCGGCTATCAGGCTTCTGTGAGAGGCTCGACCAGGTACCTGTCCGCGATACCTCGGACCGCAGGACACATTACCCGTAATATGGCAAGACTCGATGATTTCTCGGACTTCAGGTGGGCCGTGGAAGACTGCATCTGCACCCCCGCATTTCGAATAAGTACGCCCGCGGTCAATCAACGTGCAGAACTACTGCAAAACTGTTGAACATTACCCATACAGGCTCGCTCTCCCGGATACAGAGTCTGCGTCTGCTCTGCTCGGTCACAACGGCGCACAATTCGGTGCCGTCGTGAATGTGGACAAGGAACTCGGTAGTGAGCGTGCCGCGAAGTATCCTCGATACCGTGCCACGAAAGACGTTTTCCGCGGAGCAGAGCGGTGCCGCCGAGGCCTTCAGCAACATAACCCACGGGGCCTTGACCTCCGCCGTCACCAGAGAGCCTACCTTAAGCCCCAATCTTTCCAGGCTGTGATTCGTGATCACCGTGGTCAGCGGGTCGCCGCCGATGGTCACCAATTCGACTTGAGATTGAATGTCTCCTCTCCGTATCTCCGCGATTTTGCCAAAGAAGGTATTGCGGGCACTCGTTCTTCTTGCGCTCTCTTTTTCAATGAAATGTCGTGCAACCTGGCGGATGTCTTCCGGTGAGAATTCCATGAGTTTTGCGGTCAAGTTGGGGGTGGAATGTCCCAGAATCCTCTGCACGACCGGTAAGGGGACGTTGCTCTGCATCAGTTCGATAGCCCTGGCCCTGCGTATGGCATTCGGCGAACCGAGCTCCTGCGCGAATCCGCATTTCATCGCAAGTTCATAGCACTTGCGACGCACATGGCCGGCGTCGACTTTGAGCGAAGACCCGATGGTCTCCCTGAATCCCGAGTCATCGCAGACCGTGCGAATCTCGGCTATCAGCCCCGCAGAGATCTCAACGTCTCGTGAAGACCGGCGCTCCGGGACCCTTGTGTTGCCAAAGCGCACCACATGCCTGGATGAGTCGAGGTCCGTGGCAAGATCCAGGGCCAAGACCTCGTGAAGCCGGGCACCGGTGTAACGAATGAGGAGAAAAATAAGCAAGATCCGTTTCCTCGACGCACGGACCTCCCTACCCGGCGAGGCCTCCGACCACACTCGGAAGGCCTGCTCGAGCTTTGCCAACTGCGTCGAGTCCAGATGTGCCGTGTCCTGTGGCACCGAATAGATGCGCGCAGGATTCGGAAGTGTGGAATCCTTTCGGGAGCCGGTCACCGCCGGGGTTCCGACCTCGTCTTCGGGCATGGCTTCTCTTTCTCCGCATCTCGTGGATTGCACGAGGATTTCGCACGGACGATATTACCATCTCCGGCCTGGCGGGCCAACAGCAGGGTACGTTGCCTGCGAATGGTTCGTGGGCTACCGCCGGAGCAATAGCCTTGCATCTCCCGATCTCGTGTAACCTGTCACTCGGGGCCGAGGGATTCCCGCGGAAAGGAGAAAAGACTTGACACCGCGCTCGGAATGTCCCTATGATTATAGCACGCGTTTGAGAAAAAACGTGTCACATCCTCCATCCCCCCTCGAAGACCCCCCATCAACGTGTCAACTCAGATGGAGGTTCAGACGATGCCCCCAAAGAAAATCCTCTTCTGCGCGGACTTTTCGGAGAACAGCGAACCCGCACGCCAACTGGCTCTGGACTATGCAAAAGCGTTCGGGGCCGAACTTCTGATCGTTCATGTGATCGAATCCGCCAGGTTTCCCGGGTATCTGGATTGGGCCGGCGACGAGATGGATCAGATCCTCGATCGCACGAAGGAATCAGCCAAGCAGCGGCTCGATGCGTTGGCCGCTGAATCGGGTCCGGTGGACAAGCCGGTGAAGGTGTTCTGTGAAATAGGCTCTGCCGCGAACACAATAGTGGCCCTGGCAGCCAAAGAATCAGTCGATCTGGTCGTGATCGGAACCCATGGACGTACAGGTGTTAAGCATCTCGTCATGGGGAGCATCGCCAGGAGCGTTCTGAGGATGGCTCATCGCCCGGTGTTGATCGTGGAGGGTCCGACGCTCGAAGCTGAGGAACAGTTCACCGCACAGGAGTTTCCTCCAGTGCCGTAACCGCTGGGTCTGTCCCGAGCTGCTTGGCGAGCAAAATTCCAGAAAGTAAGGTGGTAGCAATGCGTGTTCAGATACGACACGTGCTGGTTTGTCTTCTAGTTCTCTCCGCAGGGTGCTTGATGGGCGAGTGCTCGGCAGAGGAAGCCCAGAAACTGATCAAGGTGAATGGAGCCGGCATGGCGTCGGACCAAGTCATGATTTGGGCGAACGAGTTCATGGCATCCAATCCCGGCGTGCATATCGTCGTGACGGGATCGAGTGCCGGCAAGGGTTTCGAAGCCCTTATCGAAAGACGAGCCGAGATCGCCCTATCGAGCCGACCGGTGAGGTCGGAAGAGAGCGACAAGGCCACGGGTAAGGGAATGAAACTCGACTCAAAACTGATCGGCTTTTCAGGGCTGGCCGTATTCACGAGCCCGCGCAATCCGGTCAGCGAGCTGACCTTCGTCCAGTTGAGAGAGATATTCTCTGGAGAGCGGACCAATTGGAAAGACCTTGGCGGGCCTGACATCCCCATACGATGTCTTACAAGGCGTATTCCCGAATCCGGTGGAGCCATGTTCTTCATGGAGAAAGTCCTCCAGAATCGGTTCTATGGGCCAACGACCATGTTCGCGGAGACGTGGCGTTCCATTATAAGGATTTGCGCGACTGCCACGGACCTCCCCATCGGGATGGGGCCGGCATTTATCGTAAGGGATGACGCCAAAGTACTGGGGATCAAGAAAGATGAGGCGTCTCCGGCACTCAAACCCACGGACGAGACGCTGCGAAATCAGACATATCCGCTCATCAACCCTATTCACGTCTATTGGGACAGTCTGGTCAAGGATGCGGAGAGAGACCGATTCATCGCATTCTGCGTGAGTAAGGGGTTGCCCAAGTAAGAGCTCAGGACAACGCGGTTCACGTGATCTGCTTTTCGTCCCTCCCGCAGGATGAACCTTGCGGTAAGTACAGGTGCGTTCGTTCGGAGAGCAGGCTATCGAGCCCGAAGCGACGGGCCGCGGAGGTGGTAATGACGTTTCCGGTCTCTGGAGTGGAAACCGCAGTCTGGATTCCTCCCCTGGTGGGTATGGTGATCTCCTTCTTCACGTCAATGGGAGGTGTGTCAGGCGCGTTCCTCATTCTCCCCTTTCAGGTGAGCTTCTTGGGGTTCACCAGCCCCGCGGTGAGCCCCACTAACCTCGTATTCAACATCGTCGGCATTCCGAGCGCGGTGTACCGGTATTTCAAGGAAGGCCGCATGAACTGGCCTCTCGCCTGGAACATCATGGTAGGAACAGTGCCGGGAATCGTGCTGGGTTTTTTCATTCGGGTCTGGTACCTTCCTGACCCGAAGGCGTTCAAGCTCTTTGTCGGCTGTGTGCTGCTGTACATAGGCGGCCGCATGCTCTACCAGGTGATCGCGGACAGAGGCAAGAAGACCGCGGAGAAAGCCGCGGAAACCAAGATGAGGGCACAGGTGAACAACAAAGCCGCGGCATCCGCCAATTCGGGCCTGCCTGCCATCAGGACCCTCGGCTGGACGCTGACCTGCACGGAGTATGAGTTCTTCGGCGAGCGATTCCGCTTCCACACCTTGGGCCTCTTTGTCCTCTCCCTTATCGTGGGCTTGATAGGAGGGGTCTACGGCATCGGGGGCGGCGCGATCATCGCGCCGTTCATCGTCTCGTTTTTCGGTTTACCAATTCATACCATCGCCGGGGCTACCCTGATGGGAACATGTGTCACCTCAGTGGGAGGCGCGCTGTTCTACGAGTTCTTCGGACCGCTGGTCGCATCGCCGGGCCAATCCGTGCAACCTGACTGGCTTCTCGGCTTTCTTTTCGGAATCGGCGGCTTTGTGGGGATGTATCTGGGGGCCAGTGCGCAGAAGTACGTGCCGGGCAGCGTGATCCGACCGGCCCTCGCGGTCATCATCGCGAGTGTGGGCTTGAGGTACGTGGCAGGCTATTTCGTGTAGGGCGGTTCTCATGGAAATGCGCTGGGGGAAGAGGCATCTTGCTCATAACGTTCGATTTCTTATCTTTTCGAGAAGAAGGCTTCAGTTGAGCAGCTCCGGGAAAAAGCCACATGCCCTTCTTCGCTTGCGTAGAACCCACTCGCCCCGCCATCGGTTTGCATGCGGACCGAGAAAGGTGGCCACGAATTTGGTTGCGGCTCCCGGCCGTCGTTTTGCTACAGTCGCGCGCTTTGAAATTCGCGGGACCGTGAAAGTAGACTCAAACCCACTCTCCCTTCCCTACAACCACTAGGCGACAGGGCTTGCTATTCCCCTCCCTTGATGGGAGGGGTTAGGGGAGGGTGAAAGTTCCCGCAATTCTCAACGCGTGGCACTATAATAACGTTCGATTTCTTCTCGGGAAAGAAGGATTGGAACGCGCAATGGTACGAAGGATACTTCAAGGGCCGGAAGACTTGCTGTCCCTTTCCCCAATAGGAGGTAGTACATGATCACCGCAGGGATTGACTGTGGTGCCAAGAATACGAAGACAGCCATTTTGCACGATGGGAAGATAATCGGCTTCGCTTCGGTGCTCACGGGATTCGAGCAGGCCGAGGCCGTCAGGGGGTCCCTGGAAAAGGCCGCGCAGGCTGCCGGGATAACGGTTGCCGACATCAAACACATCGGCGGAACCGGGTCCGGGGCCAAGTCCATTACCCAGGCTGATGTGAAGGTCAACGACATCAAGGCGATCGCTGCAGCCGCGAATTTCTTCTTCCCCGGCTCCCGGACCGTCACGGACGTGGGCGCAGAAGAGGGTCGTGCTGCCAAGTTCAACGCCAACGGTGATGTCGAAGACTTCGCGATCAACGAAAAGTGTGCTGCCGGCGCGGGAGCCTTCATCGAAGCGATGGCCAGAGCGCTGGAGACTCCGCTGGAGGAGATAGGAGAGCTGGCTCTCAGCTCGAAGAAGACCATCCCCATGAACGCTCAGTGCACCATATTTGCGGAATCCGAGGTGGTCGGGCTGATTCATGCCAAGACTGAAAAAAGGGACATAAGCAAAGCCATCCATGATGCCATGGCGAGCCGAATCGCGTCGATGATCAGGCGCATTGGCGTTAACCCGGATGTCGTCATGATCGGCGGGCTTGCCCACAATCCGGGCTTTGTGCAGGCTCTGCAGAAGGAACTGGGGATGGACAGGATCTGGATCCCCGAGAAACCCGAGTATGGGGCTGCCCTGGGCGCGGCTGTAGTGGCCGCCAAAGAAGGCAAATAACACTGCACCCAGCGATGGCTCAGAGGACATAGAGATGGCTGAGGAGACCAAGAAAGAATTCTGGCGGTGGGCAGAGACCAACTGGGTCAATCCCAAGGTCGACTGGAAGAAGGGGAAATGCATAACCTGCGGCATCGATGTGGGGTCGGTGAGCTCGCAGGCCGTGATAATGGTGGACGGTGAGATGTTCGCGTATGGCAACATGAGAACCGGTTCCAACAGCCCCAACAGCGCGCGCAATGCCTTGAACTTCGCGCTTGAGAAGACCGACCTTACCCTCGAAGGGATCCATTATTGCATCGGGACGGGATACGGTCGAGTGAACGTGCCCATGGCCGATCGGACCGTGACTGAGATCGCATGCCACGCCCGCGGTGCCAACTTCATCTACGGCCCCGAGGTGCGCACAGTGCTCGACGTGGGCGGCCAGGACATCAAGGCCATTCGCTGCGATGACAAAGGGAAGGTGACCAACTTCCTCATGAACGACAAGTGCGCGGCAGGAACAGGTCGGGGCATGGAGGTCTTTGCGGATCTTCTGTCCGTACCGATCGGCGACGTGGGCGACAGGTCCTTCGACGTCGACCGGGAACCCGCGCCGGTGTCGAGCACCTGCGTGGTGTATGCGAAATCCGAGGCTACGGGACTTCTCCGCAAGGGGTTCAAAACCAACGAGGTGCTTGCCGCATATTGTGCCGCGATGGTGGACCGGATCTTTTCCCTCATCAAGCGGGTCGGAGTGGAACCCCAGTTCGCGATCACCGGCGGCATGGCAAAGAACCGCGGCGTCACCGACCGGCTCAAGAAGAAGCTCGGCCTGGAACCTATGAAGACCACATGGGATACCCAGCTCGCGGGAGCCGTGGGAGCAGCCCTGTTCGCCCTGGCCCTCTGCCAAAACGGGAAGGGACGGAAGTAGACGGGTGAGACCTGAAACTTTCCCGGGGGAAACCCTTTATCAGAAAATGCGATTTCCGGGGGAAGGAACTTCTTGCAACAAGTTCCTTCCCCCGGACCGCTTTCCGAAAACTTTGGAAACATCGGGTGGTTCTGACCATGCGGCGAGTTCTCGGAATGTCGGGCGCTGACGTTCATCGTTCGGTGTGGCGGCAAGCTATGACAGTTTTGTGGGCTCATCGGTTCCCGCAAAAGGATAGACCCCATGATGGCAAGCTACGGATACAGCGACGGTTCCGGCGATTACTTCATCACAATCGACACGGACAAGTGCAACGGTTGTGGCGATTGCGTGAACGCGTGCCCAGCCCAGGTCTTTGAGGTGCTGGACGAGGACCCTCACGATCCGTTCCGTGAAGACCCGCTCGTCGTGGTTCGCCAGGACAAAAAAAAGAAGCTAAAATACGAGTGCGGTCCCTGCAAACCGCCCAACCACAGGCCTGTGCTCCCCTGCGTCGCGGCTTGCCCAAACGAGGCGATTACCCACTCGTGGTAGGTGCCGGGAAGCCCGGTTCAGCGAAGGAGCTCCCGGAGACCGTCCTACAGCAGAAGCAACTGCCCCAAGGGTGGGTGCAGCGCGTTCTGGTTTCGGATAACAGATCGGAATGACTGAGTCGGACTGGTTGCAGTGCCTCTCGGGGACGTGGCAACGCTTCGGCACATTTCGCAGATGCCCACAGATTGAAAATGCCGGCTGAGGCTCGGGATCATCGGTGCGACTTTGGACGTTCATCAATTGCCGGTTCGGAGAGTCAAATCCGTTTCGTTGTCTCGGATTCCCCGCGCTCACGCACCGGGCTACTATCTGCCGCCTCTCCGGGGCTCGGAGGAGCACTTTAGTCCCGCAGGGACGTAAGAAAGTAGCCCGGGACGTCAGTCCCGGGTTGCAGAAATGCACCGTGACATCATTGACGTACCAAAGTGCGCGGCACCCCCCTAGGGTAACGCGATCTCCTGGGGAAACGTCGTTACTCGAAGACACGTCCCCAGGAGCATTCGCAGGTGACCTTTCTCACGACGCTGCCACCGCGACCCATTTCTTGATGATGCGAGACTCCCTTCGTTTGACACCGGCCCCGAAGAGACTTACCCTTCTTTGTAGAGGTTGCCAAAGGCATGTCCGATTCCTGTGAAGCCTGGTTTGTGAGGCAGGCTTTCCAGGCGCCTGCCCATCGGTCGAGATTTCCGGCACCCGGCATACCCTGCGGAGCCGCAGCGACTCATCGCAACGCCCGGGGTTTTCACCCTGTGGATGCTCTTCGGCAATGGAGGTGCGAGATGTTTGTATTCGGAACCGCTGATGAAGTGTTCTCAATGGCGATTCGACTCAAAGAAAACGGCCATGCCATGTACGCCCATGCCGCGGAATCGGCACAGGACCCGGTGATCAAGAAGGTCTTCGAAGACCTTGCCGAACTCGAGCAAGAACACATCGGGTGCTTCAAATCCGTTCGATGCAGGCTTCCCGAGCACTTCCCCGAGGGCACGGCTTGGGATCCCGAGGGCCTCGCGCAGAGCTACCTTGAAACCGTTGCCGATACCCACGTGTTCACCCAAGATACTGCTCTGGAACGTCTCCCCCGGATTCACGAACCCGTCGAAGCCGTGGATATGGCCATTGAGTTCGAAAAGGAATCCGTGCAATTCCTGCTCGGACTGAAACACATGTTGCCCGACACCGAAGGAAAAGACGAGATCGACCGGCTTATCGCGGAAGAGATGTACCACATCGGGATGCTCTCCAGAGCGAAGAAACGGTGCTTCCCCTCAAGCTGCGACATTCTTCCGGCAGAAGTCGTGACGTGAGACATCGGCGCAGAGGGAAGACGTCACCGCAGCGCAGAGGGAGCGGAGCAGCCGGGGGCCGCGGCCAAGAATCGCGTCAATCTTCCGCGGGGTTCTCTGTGCTCATGTGGTGTGTCTTCTTCTTTCCGGTGGACGCGTGGATCTTATCCTTGTTGCACGCGCGGTGAAAGGTCGCGGTCAGGAGAACAGCATGGCTGAAGGAACATTCGTGAAGAACATTCCGATTGCGGAACCACAGATCTTGACGGGGCTCGTAGACTACGAGGAAGGGCGAGTGGTGAGTCGGACGTTTGCCCAAAACAAGGTGGTGAGCCTGACCCTCTTCGCATTCGACAAAGGCGAAGGGCTGAGCTCCCATACTGCGGCAGGCGACGCGTTTGTGCATGTGCTCGATGGAACAGCCTCGATCACGATCGGTGAAAAGACCGTGTTGGTCAAGGCCGGAGAGGTGGTGGTGATGCCGGCCGGCATACCTCATGCGCTGGACGCGCACGAGCGGTTCAAGATGCTGCTGGTGGTGATCAAGGGGACAGGCTGAGCGCTCACGTGTGCCGGAAAGTGGGCTCCACCTAGTGCCCTTTGGTCTCGATGAACTTCTCCCAAAGCTTGAAACCGGGCTCGTTCGGAGCTCCACTGTCCATCCACCATTGGACGAACTCTCTGTACACCCCCAGAAATTCGCGCCAGGTTCCGGCCGGGTTTATGTTCTTCTTCCAGGCCGGGTACAGATCGTCGTGAGCGAGTTTGAACTCCTCGTCGCCAAAGTCATCGAAGGTTTCCTTGAACACCCGCAGGTTTTCTGCTCTGCCGGCTTCCTTGCGCGGTGACGGAGTAGGGACGACCGGGGCCGGGGGCGCCTGCACGCTGACTCGTCCGGGCGGTTCCACAGGAGGCGCTTCGGGACTCGGAATTCCTCGTTTGGGAACGTCGAGGTCCACTCGGGGGAGTCTTGGAGGGGTGCCGGGTAGTGCAGGCGTCCCGGGAGTGCCGACCGCGGACTCACTGAGAGGAGGAGCCGCAGTCCGAGGCCGGGTCGGTTCCTCCGGAGACAAGTCCCGGATCAGATCGGCTTTGACCCATCCACGGTCGCCATCAAACTGCTGGAGGGTACCGAAGAGTTTGTCCACTCTGTAGGTGTTTCCGGATCCCTGGGGAGCGAAATAGTGGTACCTGTTCTGGAATCCGATAATGGCAAGGCTGGCTGTCACGATTACCAGAAACATCCACGAATGAATCTTGGTCCACCCCGTAACCGGCTTCCCGTTCCCTCCCAAGTGCCCAAGGTTGCGAGTACCATCATTATGGTTGCCCATCCCGCGGCCTCCTGCATGTGGTCCGGGCGAATATCCCTTGTCCGCCCATGCGGGGGCGACTATATCACATCCGATTCCTTTGTAAATAGCCTCAGTGCCCGAAATGGTGCAGAATTGCTGGGACTGGATACCTGGGGAAAGTGGGGAATACGGCGGTTTGGGGGGGCAGACCTCTGCCTCCGGCTGACCGGATAGGTCTGCCCTGGTCAAGGCTTAGGCGTGCGAGAAACAGGTCTGATCGGCATTGCGTCGTGCTGGTCAACAAGTCAAGTGGGGTGAACTCCGCTACGCGGCCACGTCGTCTTCCACAGGCCAACGCCCCTGATTGAGCCACCTCACCAGTGCCGCATCGATAGCATCCTCAAACACGTCGCATCTGGCCGCTATCTCCTTGAATGATAGGCCATCTTTCAGCATCTTGTGTACATTCTCCGGAGTCATCTTGACTCTGGAGCCTTCCATCTTGAGCATATTGCACCCCTCTTGAACCGCTAACGAATAAGACGCCTTACCCAATGCCAAAGTTTCCCCTTTTTTTCGAAATAATTCATATCACTGCTTGAGATGAAATGACGACTCTATTGCGAGCCCCTCATCCGAGAAGATCGTCTGTTCCATAGCCGCAAACACAACCCTGAGCACCTCGTCCATGTGGGCCAGCGGTATAATTTCGAGACCCTTGCGTATACGTTTCGGGACTTCGGTCAGGTCTCGCTCGTTCTCCTGCGGAATGATCACCCTTGATATCAGGCCCCGTTTGGCTGCCAAAAGCTTCTCCTTGAGTCCTCCGATCGGCAGCACGCGACCACGCAGGGTGATTTCACCGGTCATCGCCAGGTCACTCGGGAATGAGTGTTTCGTGAGCGCGGACACAATCGCGCAGGCAATCGTAATACCCGCGGAAGGACCATCCTTGGGCGTCGCTCCTTCGGGCACGTGGATATGGATGTCGATGCTGTTGTAGAAGTCCGCCTTCAATCCCAGTCCCCAGGCTCTGGAACGCACATAGCTCATCGCCGCGCGTGCCGATTCCTGCATCACTTCGCCCAGTTTGCCGGTAACCATGAGTTTCCCGGAACCGGGCATCAGCGCAACCTCTATGATCAGGATGTCACCGCCGGCCTCTGTCCATGCGAGTCCTGTGGCGATACCGATCTTGTCTTCCTCTTCCCTGACACGATACCGGAACTTCGGCACACCCAAATACCGGCCAACCTGAGTGTGGTCGATTTCCAGGGTGCTCTGGGTGTCTCCGGCCACGACATGACGAGCAACTTTCCGCAGGATCTTGGCTATCTGACGCTCGAGATTTCGCACTCCGGCCTCTCGAGTGTAGCGCCTGACTATGCGCAGGATCGTCTTCCGGGTCAGGACTACGTGTTCCGGGCTGAGACCGTTGGCTTCCTGCTGTTTGGAAATGAGGAAATTCTCTCCGATCTTCAGCTTCTCCAACTCCGTGTATCCCGGAAGGCGAATGATCTCCATACGGTCCTGCAGGGGAGCCGGAATGCCGTGCAGGGTATTGGCCGTGGTGATGAACATGATCTGTGAAAGGTCATAGTCCACGTCGAGATAGTGGTCGTTGAACGCGTGATTCTGTTCCGGGTCCAGGACTTCCAGCAACGCCGCGGACGGGTCGCCTCGGAAATCCATGCTCATCTTGTCGACTTCGTCCAGCAGCATCACCGGGTTGATCGTCTTGATCTTGCGCATGCTCTGGATGATTTTTCCCGGAAGAGCCCCTATGTACGTCCTTCGGTGACCTCGTATTTCGGCCTCATCCCGCACTCCGCCCAGAGAAATCCTGACGAAGTCTCGCCCGGTGGCTCTTGCCACAGATTTGGCCAGCGAAGTCTTTCCCACTCCCGGAGGGCCAACCAGGCACAGGATGGGCCCTCGGGTCTTCTTCACCAGCTTCTGCACCGCCAGATACTCTATGATGCGCTCCTTGACTTCCTTCAGACCGTAGTGATCTTCGTCGAGGATGCGCTGCGCGTCGTCGATGCTCAGGTCGGATTCCGAGAGCCGGGTCCATGGCAATGCGAGGAACCAGTCCACGTAGTTGCGCACCACCGTGGCTTCCGCGGACATGGGGGACATGAGTTTCAGCTTGCGGATCTCTTTCTTTACCTTGGCCTCGGCTTCCTGGGGGAGTTTCTTCTTGGCAATCTGTTCTTCGAGTTCCGCGACTTCGTTCTTAAAGTCGTCTTTTTCGCCCATCTCCTTCTGGATGGCGCGCATTTGCTCGTTCAGGTAGTACTCTTTCTGGCTTTTCTCCATGCCTTTCTTGACACGTTCACGAATCTTCTTCTCGATTTCCGCGATCTCGATCTCGTTCTGCATCAATTCGAGGAGTTGTTCGACGCGCTCTTTAAGCGGCACGCATTCCAGAAGCGTCTGCTTCTGCTCGAGCTTGAGGTTCAATTGGCCTGCGATGCTGTCCGCGAGCCTCGAAGGGTCAGTCATGTTTCTGATGCCCGCGACAAATTCCTGGGGTATTTTCTTATTGTGGGAAAGGTAATTCTGAAACACCCCTTTGAGCCCGCGAACCATTGCCTGGACTTCCACTTCCCTGAGGTTCACGACGTCTTCCAGGATCTCGACATCCACGTGGAAGAACCGCTCGTCATCGAGGAACCGGCGTATCTTCGCCCGGCGGCGCCCTTCCACGAACACCTTGATGGTGCTGTCCGGAAGCCGCAGCATCTGGATGATTTGGCCGATCGTGCCGACTTCGTAAATATCTTCGTGTCGGGGGTTGGTCTGCTGAGCGTTCCTCTGAGACGACAGAAAGATCGTCTTGTTGGACTTCATCGCAGATTCCAGCGCCTCAACGGACCGGTCTCGTCCCACGAACAGGGGGACCACCATGTGGGGGAACACGACGATATCCCTGAGAGGCAACAGCGGCAGTATCAGGGTTCTGATCGAAGGAGGGGGTTCCTTCTTCGCGAAAAACATGGCTCACGTTCCTCACTCGTAAGTATGCCGGGACGTATCCCGGCGTGTTCCTGTCGATCAGACCCTGGAGCCTGCTCCCGGTCCATAAGGAGACGGTGACGCCTCTATGAAGCGGATTCGGCCTCTTTTTCGAACACCAGTATGCACTCCGCGTTCTTTCGGATCACGTCCTCGTTCACGATGACCTCTTGGAGGTTTTTGTACTCGGGAAGCTCGTACATGATCTCCAGCATTGCGGCCTCCAGAATGGAACGCAGTCCTCGAGCGCCGGTCTTGCGACAGAGGGCTTCCTGCGAGATCGCTTTGAGAGCCTCGTCCGTGAATCGCAGGTTGACGTGCTCGAACCCGAAGAGCTTCTTGTACTGCTTTACCAGTGCGTTTTTCGGCTCGAGGAGTATCCGGATCAGGGCTTCTTCGTCGAGCTCATGCAGTGTCGCGTTGACGGGCATTCTCCCGACGAATTCCGGGATGAGTCCGTAGTGTATGAGGTCTTCCGGCTGAACGTATTCCAGGATATTGCCGAGTTCCCGGGTTTCGGGCTTGCCGATTTGCGCGTTGAAGCCCATCGACTTCATGTTCATGCGCTGGTGCACGACCTTTTCAAGGCCGACGAACGCTCCGCCGCAAACGAACAGGATGTTGGTCGTGTCCACTTGGAGGAATTCCTGTTGCGGGTGCTTCCGGCCGCCCTTGGGGGGGACGTTGGCCATGGTCCCTTCCACGATCTTCAGGAGGGCCTGCTGCACTCCTTCGCCGGACACGTCTCGGGTGATGCTCGGGTTCTCGGTCTTCCTGGAGATTTTGTCTATCTCGTCGATGTAGACAATCCCTCGGCTTGCACGGGCTATGTCATAGTCCGCATTCTGCAGCAGGGTCAGTATGATGTTTTCCACGTCCTCGCCCACGTACCCGGCTTCGGTCAGGGTCGTGGCGTCCGCGATGGCAAACGGGACGTTGAGTATGCGTGCCAGTGTTTGGGCCAGTAGGGTCTTCCCGCACCCTGTCGGCCCTATCAGCAGTATGTTGCTCTTCTGCAACTCGATTCCGTCGAGGTCCGGTTTGGACTCGATTCGCTTGTAGTGGTTATGAACCGCAACGGACAGAATCTTCTTTGCCTTGTTCTGGCCGATCACGTAATCGTCCAGGGCCTTCTTGATTTCCGAAGGGGTCGGAACCTTTGCGCGGGTGCGCCCGATCTCTTCTTTCTGGTATTCTTCCGCGATAATCTCATTGCACAGTTCAATACATTCGTCGCAGATGTACACAGTGGGGCCTGCGATGAGTTTCCTGACCTCATCCTGGCTCTTACCGCAGAAGGAGCAGTATAGTGAAGAGAAATTGCCTTTTCTGCCCGCCATGAAATCCTCCTTGAGCTTTGTCTCCGTCCAGGCAGACGGTGCGTACTAATGTACCGGCCGGGAACTAGCTCACACTCGTAGGTCTTTGCCCACCATTTCCTGATTCCCTGTTGTAGATCACTTTGTCCACGATTCCGTATTCCTTTGCCTCGAGGCCGCTCATGAAGTAGTCCCGTTCGGTATCCACTTCTATTCTCTCGAGGGTTTGCCCGGTATGTCTCACCAGGATCTTGTTGAGTTCACTTCTCATCCGCAGGATCTCTTTGGCATGGATTTCGATGTCCGTCGCCTGACCTTGGAACCCGCCCATCGGCTGATGGATCAGAATTCGCGAGTGAGGGAGGGCGTATCGCTTTCCCTGCGTTCCTGCTGCGAGAAGTAGGGCTGCCATGCTGGATGCCTGACCTATACAGATAGTCTGGATGTCAGGTTTAATATACTGCATGGTATCGTAAATGGCCAGTCCCGAGGTCACGAGGCCGCCCGGTGAATTGATGTAAAAGTTTATGTCCTTTTCCGGCTCTTCGCTCTCAAGGAAGAGAAGTTGGGCAATCACCAAGTTCGCGATGACGTCATCGACTGGGCTGCCGAGAAAGACTATCCGTTCCCTGAGAAGCCGTGAGTAGATATCGTACGATCTTTCGCCTCTGCTTGTCTGTTCAACGACTATTGGTACCAGCATCTGAACGTTCTTTCCTTTTCTTCTTGGTTGGTTTGGGGGCGTCTTCGGGTTCTGGCGGATCCTCCGATGCCGGGGGAGCTGCCTCCGAAAACGTAGCGTGGGCCTTGATCAGATCGAAGACCTTATCGTTCAAGAGGGCGTTTCGAAACTCGTCCAAGGCGCCGGCCTTTTCGATCTGATCCCGCATATGGTCTGAGGAGACGTTCGCTTCCCTGGCTCTCTCCTCGATCCCGGCCTGAAGCTCTTCATCAGACACGGCCAGGTTTTCCGCCTCGCTTATCGCCTTGAGAATCAGGCCAGCCTTCACCATACGGACCGACGCATCCCGGAAGTTGTCGCGTTTGGGGCGCATGTCAGGCGGCACCGTTCTCGGATCTATCCCGTAGTTGATCAGTGAACCGAGGGTCTGATCGACGTACCTGTCTATTTGCGACTCGATCATGAATTCGGGAACTTCGATAGCATGCTTTTCTATGAGCGCCGTGATAATCTGTTCCCTGAGTTGCTGGCCCGACTTCAGTTCGAGGGCCTTCTGCACACGGTCGCCCACCGATGCCTTGAGCTGATCGAGGGTCTCGAACTCTCCAAGATCTTTGGCGAAGTCATCGTCGAGTGCCGGAAGAACCCGTTGCTTGGCGTCTTTGAGGGTCACTGCAAACGAGACGCTTTTTCCGGCCAAGGCTTTACGGGGAAACTCCTCCCCGAAGTCCATGGAGAAGCGCCTTGTCTCGCCGTTCTTCATCCCTTCAAGCTGTGAGTCGAAATCGGGCACAAAGAAGTCTCTTCCCAGCTCCAGGTGATACTCCGACACGGTGAGTTCCTTCAATTCCTGCCCTTCGCATTCCGCGGCGACATCGACCACCACATGATCCCCGCTTGAGGTCTGGGCTCCCTCGGCCAGCGGAATCAGGCGAGCGTGTTGCCCCCGCAGTGCCTCGATCTCCCCATCTATCGCGGCCTGTTCCACCGTAGTCGGCGGCGGCACGAGGTCCAACCCCTTATAGTCCGCTACCTCGACCTTCGGAGGCACCTCGATTTCCGCAGTGTAAATGAAGGGCTTATCTTCCGCGAGGGTCTCCGGATCGATCTTCACCACTGAGAGAGTGGTGATATTTTCTTCTTTGAGCTTGGGTTCCAGGGTCTGTTCGATGATCTCCCGCACTGCCTCTGCTTCCACTTCTTTTCGGAAGTAGCCCTTGAGAATGCTCAGAGGGACCTTCCCTTTCCGGAAGCCCTTAATTTGGGCAGTTTTGCCAAGTTCCTTGTATCGGGTGGTGATGGTGTTCTCAACGATCTCCCGAGGAACCTCGACGGTAACCTTCCTTTTGATATCGCTAAGGTTTTCGACTTGAATCGTGGTCATAATCCCTCTTTCATAAAATGCAACTACTTCCCCATTACAGCTTTGCCGTCTTGTCTCCTGGGGGCGTACATGGTGAAAAGGTCTAAAAAACGCTGCTCCACCGTCACTCGCCCTAGTATACGTCAAACGGACTCAAAAGGGAAGTAAGGTACTGCCGAACAGGGCAGCAAATCCCATTTTTCTTGAACCGGACCGATCTATCTGCTAGAAGCCTGTGCACGGAGCGGCTGGGAGCCGCAGCCAAACGGCTGGGAGCCGTAGCCAATAATCGCGTCCACCTTCCTCGGTCCGCATGGAGATCCAGGGCGGGGCGAGTTGGTTCCACGAAGCGGAAGAAAGGCACTGTGCGCTCTTCTGGAGTTGCCGGGCCGGACAATTCTTCGCGAGAAGAGAAGAAATCGACCCTCAGATCCACCATGACCGCACGGGGCCACAACCAAGCATGAAAGTCACCTCTCGACATCCCGAGGACTCGCGGCATGGCCAGAACCACGTGATGTTACAAAAGTTTTCGGAAGGGAGTCCGGGGGCAACCCTTTTACAAAACCTCCGTGACCGCGAGCGGTCACAACCAAGCATGAAAATGCTACCCCACCGGCGTCTCGACGAGCAGGCATTCTCCGCGGCGACCAGCGGGAGCCGCCATGCTCCAAGAGTTCCCATAAAAGTCTTCCGGGGGAAACCCTTTTGCAAAAGGGTCGTCCCCCGGACCCCCTTCCGAAAACTCTTAGAATATTGGATGGTGCTCACCATCCAAGGAGTTCTTGAGCTATCGGCATGGGATTTTCATCCTTCGTTGTGGCGGCAAGCCAAGACCGTTCTTGAGGATGGGGGTCCGGGCAAAGGAACTTCTTGCAAGAAGTTCCTTCTTCCGGAAATCGCATTTTCTGATACAGGGTTTCCCCCGGAAAACTTTCTGATAGAAGGAACCGTACGTTGCGAGACCGAAATCGATCCGAAGCCCCGCTCGTGAGCGTGGTAGTCCCCATTTATCGCGAGGCGGACAACGTCAAGCCGCTTCTGCAGAGACTCAGGGCCGTGTTCCAATCAGTCGGATGCGACTGGGAGGTGGTGTTCGCCATGGACCCCAGTCCCGACCACACCCGTGAAGAGATCGTCTCGAGCATTCATAAGGGTGAGCCTGTGCGTTTGGTCTGTTTCTCCCGAAGGATAGGCAAGCCGATTTCGCTCATGGCCGGTCTCGAGCACGCCCGAGGCGACGTCTGCGTCATCATGGACGCAGACCTGCAGGATCCCCCAGAATTGATTACAGAAATGCTCGCAAAGTGGCAAGAGGGGTTCAACGTGGTCATTGCTCAGCGCACATCCCGCAAGGGTGAAGGCCTTGCGTACCTCAAGGCTGCTGAGCTCTTCTACTGGATACTCGACCACGTCTCCGAGGTGAAGGTCCCCAAGAACACAGGGGACTTCAGGTTGCTCGACCGGACCGTCGTGACTCAGGCGTGCCGGTTCAGGGAGCGCCACGGATTTCTTCGGGGGATTACCGCTGCCACTGGGTTTTCCACAGCGATCGTCCCATTCGAACGGGACCCGAGACTGACCGGCAGAACCCAGATATCGTTCTCTGGAGCGGTGAATATCGCGCTGGACGGGATCATCCCGTTTTCTCGTTTGCCGGTGAGGATGATCTTCTGGGCCGGCGTGATCTTTGTGGTTTCGGCTCTGCTTGGAGGCATGGTGGGCACCGCAGTCGGACTAGCACGAGGGTTTCCTGACTTGTGGCCCGTATTCTTCCTCTGTACGCTTTCGATAGGGCTTTGCGGAATGGTGCTTGTTGCGCTCGGAGTGATCGGGGAATATCTGGTCAGGACCTACGAGGAAACGCGAGACCGACCGTGGTACATCGTCGAGGAGATCCTGGAATCGGAAACCCTGGCCAGTCGCTCTGAGTCAATTCCGCCGCGGCGGTGAATGCTGGGTAACGATCACTTTGAGAGCGGAAGAGTGAACCACCAATGAGGTCCGAGGGACAACCCTTTCTCAAAACGACGGCTGGGAGCCGCAACCAAACGGCTGGGAGCCGTAGCCAATAATCGCGTCCACCTTCCTCGGCCCGCATGGAGACCCAGGGCGGGGCGAGTTGGTTCTACGCAAGCGAAAGAAGCCACGTTGCTTACTCCCAGAGCCGCTGAACTGCAGATTTCTTCTCGAAAGGATAAGAAGTCGAACGTTATTAGAGCCTCTTGCAAAATGTTTGAGAAATGACAGCCGGCCCCAGGGTGACAGACATGCCCGTGTTGGTTTTCGGAGCGAAACGCGTTCTTGGTTGATTTTGTTGCCCGTCTTTCCGGATTTTGTACACACCTATCGGTCTTGCCATGAACGTGGGCACGCTTATTGCATTAATCAGGTTGCCAGT
>JBFMAA010000072.1:15114-29102 GCA_040755955.1 Thermodesulfobacteriota bacterium | reverse complement strand
TTCCCCCAGACCCCCTTCCCCTAAAACTTTTGGTACTGGGCGGCTCCCGCTGGTCGCCGCGGAGGGCGGAATGGTAGCTGAGGGTTCTTGAGTAGGTATCCCAATGTGCTTTGCTGTGCCGCACAGCGTGCCTCACGCCGCCATTGAGGCACGCGGTGCAACGTTCTGCGAACTTCAAGGGTCATCACCGTAACATGAATGGAAGATCACGTTCAGTAATTTGCAGGCGTGCAGGAAACCCTTGCGTGAAGCAGGCGTGCCTCCGCGCCGTCATCGCTGCGCTGTTTGTTCTCCTGGCGATCTTGACTTGGCCCCTGGAGACGCCGGCCAACGATTCAATAGCCGCCTTGGGCGCGGGCGGCATTGAGTTGCTCAAGAGCGACAATATCCGAATGCTTGAGGAAGTGCTCGAAATATCGCCACGGATGGTCAGAGTCAAATACCGCTTTCTCAACGAGACCGACCAGGATATTCACACGCCTGTCGCGTTTCCGTTACCTGCTTATCCTCCGGGAAGGGGCGATGCAACCGGAATGCACCTCACTGAGAGGATTTGGAAAACCTTCAAGGTGCTCGAGGACGGAAGACCCGTGGTCACTCACTATGAGTGTAAGGCCATGTTAGATGGTCGCGATGTGACAGGCGAATTGCGCTGGCTGGGGTTGTCTGACGATGAGATTTTCTTTCGTGTCCGCAGCAAAGGCCTGGGGGCGCTGGAGGGTAAGCTGGGAGCGGTGAGAAGAGAATTGGGTGCGTGGTGGCACATGTCTCAAATCATGTCATGGAGTATGACCTTTCCTGCAAGGAAGGAAATCGCGGTAGAGCACGAATATGCACCTGTGACCGGACACGGGTGGGCTGGCATTGATCAAGCGATCTGGAAGAACCAGTCTGGAGCAGACCTTAGCCGCCTCTGGAACTCCTTCACCGGGAAGGAAGATGAGAGAGCAGACGAAGATTGCCTGGACGAGCGGACGAAGCGCGCGGTCGAAAACCGAATCAGAGTGGCCATGAACAAAGGTGCTGAATCGGTGATGGTGTTCTACACGAAAGTGGCATATGTGCTCGGCACCGGCCGCAACTGGAAAGGCCCTATCGGGGACTTCATCCTCAGGCTGGTGAAAGAAAAGCCCGACCAGTTCGTGTCGGTCTGCTTTCCGGGCCAACCAAAGAAGATCAGCCCCACCGTGTACGAGTTCCACGAGAAGGATTTCGTGCCGCAAGACACGCTTGCCGTGTATTTCTATACGGTTGATGCGAGGTGAGATCACCGGCTTGAACATGAGAGGCACCGCAATGTGGCTGCGCGTGACAAGCAACCGCAAGACCGCTGCCCCACGTCATTACTAAGGGCCCGCGCCAATATCGGCCTTGCAACTGCGATGGAAGAGGACCCCCATCGACTCGCCTCAGTTCGCGTAGGTTGAAACCTACGGCTATTCTTGGTCTGCCCTTTCAGGGCAGGAAAGTCCCGCGCCCTCATGGGCGCCCTCTGAATAGCCATGGGTTTCAACCCATGGAACAGGAGAGCGAGAGATGACAGAGTTGTTTCGCCGCAGACCCTGAGAAGAGGTGCCGCGCATTCCGGCAATTCAATGATGCCCCCAGCATTCCTGTCACCCGGGACTTACGTCCCGGGTGACTCTCTATCGTCCCTTCGGGACTCAATCTGCGTGGGCGAAGCCCGAAAGGCGCGACAGACAGTAGCCCGGTGCGTGAGCGCCGGGCTCAGGTGACAACGAAACGAAGTGCAGCAGCGGTTCGCACCCAATCATTCCAATCGGTTATCCCAAACGAAAACGCGCTGCACCGACTGAGAAGTCCCTTCCCCCGGAGACTTCATTGCCATGAAGACGCGTCCCAGCACCCGTGCGAAGGGCAACCGGGCCGAGCAGCTCGCGGCCGAGCACCTGGAATCCCGGGGGTACCGGATCATCGAGCGGAATTTCTTCTGTCGGGTGGGTGAGATTGACCTCATCGCCATGCACGGGGAAGAGCTGGTCTTCGTGGAGGTGAGGGCCAGGTACTCCGCGAATACCGTGGACCCGGTCTACTCGGTGAACCGCACCAAACAGCGCAAGATCATCAAGGCCGCGCTGGTGTACCTGGCAAACCGGCCGGGAACTCCGCCGCCCATGCGCTTCGACGTGGCAGTGGTCGACATGCGAAGCCCTCGAACAGTGGAGGTCATCCCCCACGCGTTTGACGCGGAATCCTCGGATGGGTATCTGTGAGATCGTGGGCGCTCACCAGGAAGGCATGGGAATCAACCACCAAGCGGGGTGCAGCGCGTTTCGGTTTCGGATAACCCATCGGAATAATTAAGCCATCGGAGGGCTTGTTCGCGCTTCACTGCGTCGGGCTCCCGGCGCTTACGCACCGGGCTACTATCTGCCGCCTCTATGGGGCCCCGGAGGCGCACGTTCAGTCCCGCAGGGACGTAAGAAAGTAGCCCGGGACGTGAGTCCCGGGGCGCAGAAATGCACCCTGACATCATTTGGGTACCAGAGTGCGCGGCACCCCACCAAGCGTAGCCGTTCAGGGGTATCCGTTTTGGGCCCCGAAGACAGACCACAAAGGCACCAAGACACAAAGAAATCAACGAACAATTCACAGGCCGGAATTCTTGTGGACAGGCTTTCTTGGTGCCTTTGTGTCTTGGTGGTGAGTCCCCTTGTCTCCGTGGTGGAACGCGTGCGAATGGTGAGAGGAGGGCCGGCAGAGACTATTGGGTAGGTGCGTGAACATATAGTCTTGATCAGGGGCTGATTGGATCCGCCGGCCCAGTGAAATCGTGAAAGAAGGGGGTACCAAGGAATCCCCCTCGAATAGACTGCTCGCTGGTGGTTGGTAGCCGTACATCCCCCCTGGTTGTCGTTCCCTGCACCAACGGCCGCGAACCACAATCATTTCGGGTGCGCGGCTTCAGGACGCTCGGGAAGCCATTCCTCGCTCACTCTGCGTGGAAAGGCCGCGACATGTCCCACCGGACGCCGTGACCATGGCCCCGAAGGTGCCACGGAATGTACCCGGTCCCGTCAGTGCCGGGCTGGAAGCCAAAACCCGAGCAAGAGCAAGTCCTTGAGTGAGCGCCCATAGGGCCCGGGGGAAAGGGACCCACCTCCGCAGGTCTCTGCCCCCGGAAATCGTGCCTCAATAAGAAGAAGGGGTCTTCCCGGCAGGTCACTTGGCAGCGCGCTCAATGTCATAATGCTGCTCAGGCATCAATTGCCTAGTTCATCAAACCCCTGTAGTAGTCGCAACCGTTCCGGCAGGCGCCGATCTTCTCCGGGTAGTCGCCCTGCACCTCGTTCCGGCACAGCGTTCCTCCCACGCTCCAGCACAGCTTGCCGTTGTGAGGGTATGCGGGACACGTGTCTTTCTTATCGCAATCAAAGAACTCCCAGCAGTTCTGACTCATCCGTGACGGCCCTCCGAATGGTGACGTGTAGTGACCACCTATTTTGCAACCCCCGTGCCATGTCTGCGCTTCGGGGTCGGACGGCAAGTGTTCTGTCTTACCGAGACACGGGTCGCCAGGAGCATCATCGGCAAGGCCTGCAACGAGCGGTATAGACTCGCGGACAGTCGGCCTCGTTTCAGGCAGCGACACCCGGCACGGGCTCCAGAAGCCGCTCAGGAAGGCTCAGAAAGCTGAACAGGGGTTGTGTGGAAAAGACACGCGGAGAGCGAAAATCGCTCGTCGGACCCCCATCCCCAAGAATAGTCATGGATGGCGGCCACAACCGAGCATGAAAGTCACCGCCCGACATCCCGGGAACCCGCGGCATGGTCAGAACCACCCGATGTTTCAAAAGTTTTCGGAAGGGGGTCCCGGGGACAACCCTTTTTCAAAACGACGGCTGGGAGCCGCAACCAAACGGCTGGGAGCTGTAGCCAATAATCGCGTCCACCTTCCTCGGTCCGCACGGAGACCCAGGGCGGGGCGGGTGCCGCGCACTTTGGTATCTCAATGATGTCACGGTGCATTTCTGCAACCCGGGACTGACGTCCCGGCCTCCTTTCTTACGTCCCTGCGGGACTGAACGTCCGCCTTTGGAGCCCCAGAGGGGCGGCAGATAGTAGCCCGGTGCGTAAGCCCCGGGAGCCCCAAGCAGTGAAACGGGTGCAAGCCCTCCCAGGGCCTCATTATTCCGCTGGGTTATCCGAAACCAAGACGCGCTGCACCCTGTCGGGGCGAGTTGGTTCTACGCAAGCGAAGAACAGGCACGTTGCTTACTCCCAGAGCTGCTGAACTGAAGATTTCTTCTCGAAAAAAGAAGAAATCGAACGTTATTGGTAAAAGGGTTTCCCCCGGAAAATCCTGCCTTCCTGAACGCGACTTGCCGTCATGCTCCGCCGATCTCCAGAAGCCTCGGAAACGACAGCGCCAGGGTCATCACAATGATCACGATAACCGAGACTACCACCAGCACGTCCGGAAGGATCGAAAAAGAGGCCTCTCCGCGGTTGATGTGCCTCCTGACCGCGAGAAAGCGCCATCCGGAAATCATGATCGCGATGCCGGCCATGGCAAAGGAGAAGAGACTTAAGTACACCATGCTTTTGTGGACGGGAAATGACTGTGTCCCACCGGTCAGATGAATCAGGTGCTGCATGAACAGCTCGAACTTCTCGATCACGAACCCGAACGCCAAGAGCGAGATGCTCGTGCGGCTCCACGAGAGAAAGGTTCGCTCGTTGGCCATGTGGCTCCGTTGCCACGCGAGAAAGACCCTATCGTCTGACATGATGTCCGGCGGCTTGCCCACTATCTTGCTCGGCTGGTGGTAGCCGCAAATCCGCTCCCTGAAACCCATGTTCCCTCCTTTGTGCACCGCGATGCCTGTGAGGCGGAGCCAACGGACAATGAAAATCGGATGGCAATCTGCAACCGAACTACTACGAGATTGCCGCCCACGTCAAGTGTGGCCGCACCACAAGCCTCGCTTGACTCCCGGCCACGAGCGCTCCATATTCCCGGGAATTGGTGATGACGGGAGTCATCCCCGACTCCGGACCGGCCTGATCTTGTGGGGCGGGCTTTTCAACCCGCCCATGGGTCGGAACGCGTCCTGTATTCGCAGAGGTTGTGCCCCATGCGCATCGTCATAGCTCCAGATTCGTACAAAGGAAGCGCGTCCGCGGTCGCGGTCGCGGACGCAATGGAGCGAGGCTTCCTCGCGGTCTTCCCGGATGCGGGAATCCACAAGGTCCCCATCGCGGACGGCGGGGAAGGCACCGTCGAGGCTCTCGTAGCCGGCACGGGCGGTCACACGGTCGAGGAGACGGTCAGTGGACCGCTCGGCGAGCACGTTCGGGCCCTCTGGGGAGTCCTTGGCGACAGCAAGACCGCGGTGATCGAAATGGCTGCGGCTTCAGGGTTGACCTTGATACCGTCCGAGTCTCGCGACCCCAGGATCACCACCACATACGGTACCGGGCAGCTCATCAGAGCCGCACTCGACCACGGTCTTCGGCGCGTAATAGTCGGGATTGGCGGGAGCGCGACGAACGATGGCGGAGCGGGAATGGCTTCGGCACTGGGAGCGAGATTCCTCGACCGCGACGGGCGACCGCTCCCGCCAGGTGGGGCGGCTCTGGCCGGGCTGGCCCGCATTGACGTTGCCGACACAGACACTCGCCTGGCCCAGACAGAGGTCCTCGTGGCATGCGACGTGACGAACCCTCTCTGCGGCCCGGACGGGGCTACCCACGTGTACGGACCCCAAAAAGGGGCCACTCCGAGCATGGTGGCCGAACTGGATGCGGCTTTGGAGGTCTTTGCAGAGGAGGCACGGCGAGCCACGGGGAAGGACGCTGCACGCGTCCCCGGAGCAGGTGCTGCCGGAGGACTGGGAGCAGGCCTGATCTGGTTCACGGGCGCGGTCCTGCGCCCGGGGATCGAGATAGTCCTCGCCGCGACCGGGTTCGATGCGCTGGTCAGACAGGTGGATCTGGTCATCACCGGGGAAGGGAGGACGGATTTTCAGACCGCGTTCGGCAAAGCCCCTGTGGGAGTGGCTCGCGCTGCCAGACTCCACGGCAAGCCCGTGGTGTGCCTCTCGGGGAGCCTCGGGGACGGAGCGGAAGAGGTCCTGAAACACGGCGTAGATGCCATCGAGAGCGTCCTGGCCAGGCCCACGACCATCGAACAAGCCATGGCCTCTGCCGAGGTCCTCATCGAACAGGCCGCCGCCCGGGTGGCGAGGCTGCTCAAGGTGGGAATGTCCCTGCGTGGGCCTAAGTAGACTCGCCTGCAAGTTGGGTCGCGAATTCTCCAGACTCCCACGTTGTAGCGACCGGTCTCCGTGCCCGTCGGAGGTGGCCCGGCAGAGCCTGCCCCGGACTCGATCCGGGGGACGCCGGCCCCTCCAGCTACCGCAAGGCCGAGACCACGCGGTCCGCCCCCGCATGCGCGGAAGGGAGCACCAAGCAATCTATTTGGCCTCCGGGGCAAACGGTGCCGTGCAACAGCCCGGGGCTTCACAATACCCGGCCGCGCTCCATTCCCTCATGCGACTCCTCCTGTTCTGCAGAAATCGTCCTGCAGAAGAGCCTGCCGATTCCTTGCTCCCATTCTTGGTTGCCCCAAACTGCAGCGAAGCAACGTGCCTCACAAGTTTGCTGATCCGGCGAGCGCGCGGCAGACCATTCGAACATTTGGGCTACCCTCCACTTGAAACGGGATTCGGATTCCAAAAGGGCGAACTGCCTGTTACCTCTTTCAGTTTCCGAAAGAATAGCGGTGCATATTCGGAGCCCGTGGACATGTACTTGCCATTCAGCTTTGCGCTGTGGCGCGGAGTGCTCATGATGTCCATGATGTCGGAGAGAGGGAGTATGCCCTCCTCCGTTCCTGCATGGAATTCCGACCAGTTTTCCACATGCTTTTCCGACCGGAAAAGATGGATACGATTTCATGTGTACGGCCAATTTTTTGCCCACTTGTTCATGGGCAGATCGATATAACCGCAGATTTCATGAGGGACCTGTGCTTGGATTATCCCGTCACAGACTTCAATGTGGATCGAATCTCCGCAATCCAAACACGGAGCATCAATCGCAACAACATGTCCCGGAAAGGCCCAGCAGACCGCCAGGGATTCAAAACCTCACTGTCCGAACCATTTCTGCTGCCCATCGACTGAAATCCGGTACTGAGTTGATAGGTTACTGAAGGGGGCAAATGAAACAATCAAGTCTGTGCCGGGGTACAACCACATGGCAGTCCCGGTTTCCATCAGCTCATGCAACAGCCCTTTCCCTTCCTCTGGATGGACGGCTAATTCTCCGGCGATTTCCGTGTAATGCGGTGCATGACCGGTCTTTACGAAAGTTTCCATTATGAAATGGAAAACCCTGTCGAGGAGTTGTAAATCCGGCATAAATCCCTCCTTTCAAATCACGATTCCAGCCCACTATTGAGCAGAGATCACCCTCACGAGCGAACCGGCTCCCACTCCAATCGCGGCAATTATGATTACCGCCGAAATAAGCAGTTTGCCTTTGTTCCAGTATCCATCTTTGGGATTGCCGCACGCGGACGGCCTTCCCTTAGACGACAGACAACAGGTTGACGAAGCACCCATTAGGGGAAATCCCCCCATCTCCCTTTCGTGAAACAGGTCAGTCATGCCCTTACCTCCCTTGTTGATGAACGCGTTTTCAGTTGAAATCCTGGGTTGGTCTTTGTCGTTCCCTCCACTTGTCATCGTAATTCGACGATAAACGATACAAAGACGCCGTGTCAAGAAGAAAATCCGACCCCCGCAAGGGCTCATAGCGAACTCTTGGTAAGTCCCTATCTATCTATGAATGCGGTTCGCTGAAGTCCACGAGGCGGGGAACGTGATTCTTCCTGCTAAACCCGGACTGATTTCTTGCCGAGGGTCCGTGGGGCGAGGGGTCCATTGCAGTGCTCATGAGGGATCATTAGAGGGATTCAACGGTTCTCCTAAATCTTTCAAGAACGTCTGTGTCCAGACAATAGCAGGTGTTCAGGCCTTCAATCTCCCCCTTTATCAGACCAGCCTGCTTCAGGCACTTCAGATGCTGGCTCACCGTAGATTGGGCTAGGGGCAACATCTTAACGATTTTTCCGCAGACGCACCTATCCGTTTTCCTAAGGTAGTTCACAATCTTGATCCGGGCCGGGTGGCCCAGCGCCTTGCAGATCCGGGCGAGCGTTTCCACGTCGAAAAGTTGCTGCAGGTTCGGATCCGGTGAGGCTGTTCGGTTCGACCCTTTCCTGGGCATCTGTCCTCCTTGTTTTATCGTCACTCCACGATAAGGCGTTTACCGGGCATTTGCAAGGTAAGAAGGCAGGTAAGCGTTCACCGGGAGGAAGAAGATTCACCGCAGAGGCCGCAGAGAGCGCAGAGCATGAGAAGAGCAGTCCGAGGACCTCTCAGAGAAGTGGATGATCTCATCAGACGTGCCACAGGCGGAAAAGCATTGCCTTTTCATATGCTGCTCACATGGGTGCAATGTGGTGAGGAGTTGAGCCGCTCCTTTGTCAGCGTACGCGGACAGACGTCTCCCATTGGTATTGGTTTGAATTGGCCGCATTTCTTCTCTGTTGAGCCGGAGTTTCTTGCCCAGTAGCGAAGACTTGCTCATTGCGGCGGGCTATCGTAGGGCTTTCTTGTCCACCTTGCCCACGGGAGTCATAGGAAGAGCGTTGGTGAATTCCACCAATTTGGGCACCTTGTACGGAGCGAAGTGCTCCCTGGCAAACGCGATGATATCGGACTTGAGCTTCTCCGTGTCCTGCTCTCTGAATGCGGCCTTGGGCTGGACCACCAGCTTCACGATCTCGGTTCCCGGGCGCTTGGGGTTCGGCACGCCCACAATCGCACAGACTTCTATCGCAGGGTGCTCGTAGAGCTTCTCCTCGACCTCCCGTGAGAACACTTTGAACCCCGCCACGTTGAGCATGTCCTTGGAACGATCCACGATGGTGAAGAACCCGTCCTGGTCCATGCGAGCGATGTCTCCTGTGTGGAGCCAGATCTCGCCGTCGTGTTCCCGGAGCGCATAAGCGGTTTCTTTGGGTTTGTTGAGGTACCCCTTCATGACCTGGGGGCCGGAGGCGATCAGCTCGCCCTCTGTTCCCACCGGGACCTGGTGCGTGCCCTGGTCCAGGTCGACCAGTCTGACTCGGGTGCTCGGGATCGGAACGCCCACCGTCCCTGTCTTTCGGAGCCGTTCGAGGGGATTCATGGTGATCAAAGGGCTTGCTTCGGTCATTCCGTAGACTTCCATGACTTTGCCCGGTCCTATGATCGCCTCGAGTTCGCGGATCGCCTCTGCGGGGAAAGGGGACGCGCCCGACACCCACAACCGAGCTGCCGAAAAGTCCAGCTTGCGGAATGCGGGGTCTTCCATGAGCATCATGTACAGAGACGGCACATTGAGCAGAAAGGTCGGGTGATACCTTTGCATCTCGCCGACAATTCGCCTGGTGTCTCTCGGGTTGGGGATGAGGACCTGAGTCCCTCCCAGAGAAAGGGCCAGCCCACAGAATCCCAGGCCGGCAAGGTGAAAAAAAGGGAAGCCGGACAGGAGCGTCTCTGTGCCGAGCTTGACCTGGAGCCATGTCTCGACTTGAGTGAGGTTCGCAATCAGGTTGCGGTGGGTGAGTATGGTCCCTTTGGGGAGACCGGTCGTTCCCCCCGTATACTGGACGAGGCAGTGATGGTCCGGAGTAACCTCCACGGCAGGTTCCGAGTCCGGGAAGCCTGAGAGCACCTCCTTGAATGCGACCACGTGTTTTCCCTGGAGGGCACCGACTCGGCCGCTGGGGACCTTCTTCAGCAGCCGTCCCAGCCACCGCTTCACCGGTGAGAGGTAATCCAGAATACCGGTGGCGATCACGTGACTGAGCGCGGGTATCTGATCCGCGACCCGCTTCAGGCGATGCTCGAAGATCGCGTCCAGGGTGACCAGGACCTTCGCTCGTGAGTCGTTGAGCTCGTACGCCAGTTCCGGCGGAGCGAGCAGCGGCGAAATTCCGGAAACCGCGCAGCCGACCCTGAGCGATCCTGCCAACGCTACCACGAACTGCGGAATATTCGGCAAGTTGATCGCTACCACATCACCGGGTTTGCACCCGTACGCGAGAAGGGCCTGGCTGAAACGGTGAGCCTGAGAGATGAGCTCACCGTAATCCATCGTGAGTCCGAGGAAGTGAAGCGCGGGTTTGTTGGGGAATTGCGTTGCAGCCTGTCCGATACGCTGAACCAGTGTGCTTTCAGGCACAACCACCTCGGGTGTCACCCAAGGATCATAAAATTGCAGCCACGGCCTTTCGTCGTATGTCATGCCGCCGCACCTCGATGCTCGCGGATCGAAACTATCGGTGGTCGGTTTGGGTGTCGGTCGTGCTCCATTTGTCCCGAGCCAGCCTCTGGAGTCGTTTCAGCAGGTCGAGCATCTCGTTTCTCGGCACGTCGCTCCCTTTGAGATTCATCAGTCCCTTTTCGCCCACCCATATGCAGTGCATGTCGTCCACGGATTCGATGATCACGGCCCCGGGAAGCGCGTGGTACGGAATGAACGACACCGGCTGACGCAAGTTGCGGCCGTAAATCCCCGACTCACAGAACATCACGCAATCACTGGCCGATCCGAACAGCGTGCAGTCGATGAGCGCGATGGTCTCGTCATCGTCGGCCACTTCGCAGCTTTGCCGAGCGTTCTTGAGCTTCGCCGGCGGAATCTCGGGAGCCAGATAGATGCCACCGCCCGTCACGGACTTCTTGAGCGCATCCTTGATCACAGCCTTGAAGTCGTTCTTCTCGTAACATTTGTCACACAGCCTTCTGCCCCAGAGAACTCTGTTGGCAGGCTCAGCTCCGCATTCGCGGCATCGCGGCACTCGGGGCTCGATGATGCCGGTCTGCTCAAGATCACGAGGGGCTTCACGGGCCGGGCCGGCGGGCGACTCCGCGTGGTCTTCCCAGAGAGCCGCGCGCCTCTGCCATGAATCTGCCTCGGCGGGGGGGACGAAGAATCCCGAGAGCGGCTCGAATCCCGGCTCCAATCCTGCCAGTAGCGTAACAAGCGTCTCTTCGAAATACCTGACGCCTGTTTCCCAAAACCGGGTCGCGATCTCGTCCAGCGCGTCGTCAAATGCGAGATAGAACAACCCCAGACGCTCACTGTGTGCATCGAAGAGGTCCGCGGCCACCGGATCAAGCCGATCCCGGTTGAGCCAGCCGTACGACCCGTGCAGAGCCGCAGTGGATATGGCGCCTGATTCAAGCCCAACAAGTGTCCCCCCCATCTGAATCCCCTGGAGGAGGCTCGAATTGATCTCTTCAAGAACCGGCTCGTCCAGTTCGCGAAGTCGAGTCTGGTAACGGGACGCGTCTTCCAAATTCCGGAAACATTCCTGCAGATCATCGCGCACTGACGAAGCCACTCGTTGGGCTACGGTCTCCGACCAGAGCACTCCGAACTCGGAACCGATGGTGGGGAACATGCGGATGAGATTGTCGTCTATACTGCGACTGGACAGTGTGCAAAACGCTTCAGCCGCGCTGAGCACCTCATCACGGATGGCCGCCTCGGCCATGATGTCGAAGCCCGCGAGGATGCCTGTGGCACGATGATACCCCTCGATGCGTCGAATGAGCGGGGCTTGCAGGAAATTCCTGCTGAAATCCGCCAGAGTTCCGATATAGGTCAGCCATGATTCCGAGAGCTTACGTTGCGTAAGTTCCCGGCTTTTCACGTCGGGGGCAGTCGTCTCCTCGCCTGTGCCGGCCGAAATCCGCAACCTCTCGGGTTCGGCATTGCGGACCACCGCGGCAACAAGATCATCCAGTCCTGATACGGACTGTATCTGCGTGAGTTCACGCTCGATGCGTGCCGCATCTTGTCTCTTGACGCCGAGGTCGCGGACGAGCTTCTCGAGAAGGGCCTTTTCCTTCACGTGGATCGCCCCGTCAGCCAGCACCACGGCCGCGACGTTCCGATAGAGCAGATGGCGCACTCGGTAACCCTCAAGGCTTTCCAACTCGATCCGGAAGGGCTTCGGGTCGAAGATCTCGGCTCGGATACTGCTCTGCTCGTCTTCTCCCAGGCCCAGTGACTCGATCTTGCGTGATATCAGATCCACTTCGGTTTCATCGAGGCGCTGGTCTATTCTTGCGGTGGCGATCATGGCCCTCACGATGAATATGCGGGTCTCTTTGGGCAGGTCCTGTTCGTCGAGGTTCGGCCCTTGGGGACTTCGTATGCCTCGGGCCAGCTCGGCGATCGCGGAGGTCAGCCCGCTGTCGGGCACCGCCGAGTCGCCGAACCGATCTCTCAGGTGAGCGATCTCGTCCGCCATGAAGACCACGATTCCCAAGCCCTGGGGAGTCCTCAGCGCAGTGAGCTTCAATAGAGCCATCGCCAAGGACTGAGCCTGGAATGCCCTCTGACAGGCCGCGCCGACCCTCTCGAGCGTCGGCCCCCCGAGGAACCTCCAGATGTCCTTGTACCAACCGGTCTGCTTGATGATGCCGAAGTCGTCCTCAGACGTGCGCAGCAGGCCTATGATCAGGTCTGCCAACCGCAGCGCGTGGGCTTGATCATCCAGCACCGTGCAGTTGAGCTCATTGACGATCTCTCGAGTGACCGGGCTCTTCATGGGCTTGGCCTCGCTTGGAATCGGAGTCTTCCGGGGCACCTCCGGACTCGCTAAGGTTGAGCTTAGCCTCCTGTGCGTTTTGGTGTCAAGCTCCATCCCCGTCGTAGGCCGCAGATGCCCGTCGCAACATGCCATGCAGCCTGAAACGCCCTTCCGCACTCATAGTGCCCGTGGCGTCCGGCTGAACAGGTACGATAAAAGAGATAAAGACAAAAAAAGGAGCGCGGGAATTCGTGTTCACGCCGGTAGAAGGAAGTAGACGACAAGACCTGCGTGGGCACAGCAGAGGTCATCCAATGAAAACGCGTCGAACAAGAACCTTCGGAACCGTGATCATCCTCATCACGTGCCTCGTTCTGGTAGGTTCGGGGTCTGCATGCGCAGGATGTTGTTATGCCATGCATGGGTCTGGCGAAGACGAAGATCGCGCCCACCAACACCCTTCTTCCTCTGAAGGCACGAATGGCGATGGATCGAGTTCCGCACGTGGCTGCGACCCGCTTATGAGCGGCAACTGCTCGTGTGAGATCTCATGCTCGGGTTCAAGGCACCATTCGCTTGTCGTCACCATCCCCGCAGTATCTCAGGACGTGAAGTCCTTCTCGCTTGTGGGAACTTTCTCCACCCCGTCCTTGTCTATTCACCCCCCCAGCGAGCGGTCTCGCTCGGCAAGAATCCTCCCAGTTCAGAATAGCCTCCAGAACCTAAGCGCAGTTGTTCTTCTGATCTAAGCCGACCTTCGGGCACGCACCGTCTCGGCGGGATATTCGATAGGTTTGTACCCCTGCGTTCCGGTCCAGATCCGAACAACGGGGTCGCCGGAAGTGTGGAACAACGGCTTCTACTACCCGCGGAAGACCCAACTGTCCCGGCAACGCGGTCGGCCATGGCCTCTCGCAAGGAGGTCCAGTCGACGGTTCCCCGGACTGCGGTACCTGTGGCGGGACCACAGAGCCGCTGGGAGCCGCAACCAATAATCGCGTCGACCTTCCTCGGCTCGCACGCGTTCCGATGGCGGGGAGGGTTGGTTCCACGCACGTTCAAACCGCGCACGGTCAAACCCAAGACCGGCAAATGACCGGCAGGTGCCTTGGTGAAGGGTTCGGTACTCGACTCACCGTCCTGTACGAATTCAAGACAGGAAACGGCTGCCGGCTCATTGAGGCGGCAGCTCCATCACGGATGTAAAGGAGAAGAGCGATGAGAAATCTGATTGTCATGCTGACTCTTGCAGCGTTGGTGTCTTGGGTTCCTTCTGCCTCAGCAGGAGAAAACGACCACTCTCTTCGGGTGAAGTGGGATGCTGAGCAAGCACAGCAGGAAAAGATTCGGCAACACCTCAAAG
>JBFMAA010000072.1:0-15014 GCA_040755955.1 Thermodesulfobacteriota bacterium | reverse complement strand
GCCTTGGTGAAGGATTCGGTACTCGACTCACCGTCCTGTACGAATTCAAGACGGGAAACGGCTGCCGGCTCATTGAGGCGGCAGCTCCATCACGGATGTAAAGGAGACGAGCGATGAGAAATCTGATAGTCATGCTGGCTCTTGCAGCGTTGGTGTCTTGGGTTCCTTTTGCCTCAGCAGGAGAAAACGACCACTCTCTTCGGGTGAAGTGGGATGCTCAGCAAGCACAGCAGGAAAAGATTCGGCAGCACCTCAAAGCGATTGAGGCCGAGGCAGCCAAGATGGACGAATCTGATCAGTTGTCGCGCACGGTCAAACCGAAGGCCGGCAAATGACCGGCAGCTTCCTTGGTGAAGGATTCGGTACTCGACTCACCGTCCTGTACGAATTCAAGACAGGAAACGGCTGCCGGCTCATTGAGGCGGCAGCTCCATCACGAATGTAAAGGAGAAGAGCGAGGCCGGTGCGTCACGGTGCGCCGGCCCTTCCATCCCGCCTTGGTAGCCGTTCAGACGACATTGCCTGGTATCCTCGTGGTTCAATCCCTTACCTTTACATTGCGGATGACGGTCACAATGTGCGGCTTCACAGGTAGGGGACTGCGTGAGGTGCGCTTTCGCTCGACGTGACTCGAAGGGCGCAGTGAGGTTTTCCAACGAAGAGTTGACTGGTCTCACAAAGTTAGATAGCATGAACTCATTCACGGAGCTCCACACCATACTCGTGTCGAGGCCCTTCTCATGAAGTCTCACTGGTGCGATTGGACCGTTCCACGGGAGATCGACCCAGGGCTCAACGCGATGATACTCGAAGAGATGAAGCAACTGAGGGCGAAGAAGGAGGAATATGACCTCGACTTCCCCCAACATCAGAGGTTCATCTCGAATTGGGAGCTCTGGCATATCGCCCGCAAGAAGATCATTGAGCAGCTCTGTGATGCGCGTGTGCGAGACGAAGACGGTATCCCCGCGCTGTGCAAAGGGGATTCGTTCAGGCTCATCTCAACTGCGAAGTCCTGACCGGCCTGCGGTCAAGGAGGAATCCGGACATGAATCGTTCAGCACAGACAGTTCGGCCGACCGCAAGCTCGGCAACCCCGTATCAGCCCAACACGACACCCGAGTCAGGCGCCTCTGTGCCGAAGAGGCTTCAGGATGAGGCATTCGAGTACGTGAGTCAATGGTGCAAGGCGTCTCAGGAATTCGTGAGCCGCAAGGTACCACGCTGGAAACTCCTGGAAGACCTGTACCACAACCGCAGAGGACTGAATTCATGGAGTTCCGGGTCTGAGTTATCGGCGGTCGAATCACGGGGAGCGCAGGCAAGGACGCCTTCGTCAAGCGAGCGGTGGCAGGCGGACATCGTGCTGACACCCTCGTACATCGTGGATTCATGGGCCGACAGGGCCTACCAGGCGGTATTCAACGGTCCGGACTGGCTTTCGGTGGCAGCGGATGTGGCACCAGGACCACCGGCCGGCGAGCACGACTTCCCCGCGTCGTACAAGTTGCAGGAGCTGCTCTTGTCCAAGCTTGGCCAGGGGCAGATCAACATTCGACTGTATGAGATCCTCCAGCATCTTGTGCTCTACGGGTCCGTGTATGCGAAGGTGTTCTGGTACTCGAAGGATGTGACAAGGCAGCGCTGGAACGACCGGACACTCGAACTGGTGCAGGATCACGGGAAAGTCTTCGACTGCCCTGTGGTGCAGGTGATCCCGCTGGACAAGGTGCTCGTGGACTGGACCGCCACCCACAACGACGTGCAGCGCCATACGGGGATCGGTCACAAGGCCGACACCACGTTCAACTACCTCGATGAGCAGTTCAAGCGCGGGGTCTATGACCTCAACCGGGCGGACTTTCTGCGGCGATGGGAAGGGAGCTCACGGGGATCGAGCCCCATGGCTTCGGAGTTGCTCCGGGACAGAGACACGGACGATCTCATGGCCGACGATGTTGCCAAGCTGACGATCTGGGAATGGCACGGCCGGGTCCCCACCAAAGAGGGCTTCAAGGAGTGTGTCTGCACCATTGTCACGGACAGGGGTGACGACTCCCCCGAGAACGGGGTCATGATCCGACTGCTTGATGCCCCGGTGCTCTGGTCCGGTCTGAGGCCGTTCGTGGCAGCGCATTACACTCCCTTGCCCGGTCCGTTCGGCATGGGAGCCGTTGAATCGAACCTCGACCTGATTCACTCGATATCGCAGTTCATCAGTCAGTCCCAGGACAATGCGAGGCTCACCGCGAACGCTCAGCTCATCGTGCGCCGGGGCTCGTCTGCGGCTCGACAGATCAGCACGGAGAGCAACGCGGTCTATCCGGGAAAGATCTGGCTTGTGGACGATCCGGGCGACATTCAGCCGTTTCCCGTGTTGAGCTTCCCCCAGCAGGAGATCAATTCCCTGGTCAGCTATCTCAACAACTTGCTGGAGAAGCGGACGTCGGTCTCGGACATCACGCTGGGGGTGGCGGGTCGAGCCAAGACTGCGACCGAGGCGCATCTGCTCAGTGAATCCGCGGGGTCAGCCTTTGCCACTCGCGTGGACCTCTTTGCCAGGACGTTCTTGGAACCGCTGGGAAAGCTGGGGCTATCGTTGGTGCAGCAGTTCCTGCTGGAAGACCAGCTCGTGATGATCCAGGACATCAACGGCCAGGATCGTCCGCTTGTGGTGCGAGCTCAGGAGATCCAGTCCGGTCGGTATAAGGTGGTGGCCACGATCACGAGGCAGGACTCGACCCGCATTGCCAAGGCCCAGTCGATTGAACGAGCGCTGCCGACGCTGGCCAAATTCCAGCCCGTGCTGTCGTCCGAGGGGTACCGGATCTCCTTCGCGGAACTGTTCAAGCGTTACCTTGACCTGATTGGCGTCGAAGGCGCGGATCGCGTGCTCAAGCGGGTCGAGCAGGGTGTCGCGCAACCAGGCGGCGCACAGAGCGAGCAGGGAAGTGCCGGTGGGGCCGGGTCCGACGGCGCCGCAGTCAGTGCGGGGTCCGGCTACTGGGCCTCGCATTATGGAGACGGTTCTCGAAAGCCGGCCGCACCCGACACCCCCGCCAGACTCCTCGAACACGGCGGCCCCATGGGACCCCAACCCACAGACCTTAATGCGCTCGCTCAGTTCTTGCAAGTCCAGGCTGCCAAGGGGCAGTGACGGCACGAGGGGCAAACAAACCACAAAGACACCAAGACACAGAGCGGCTGGGAGCCGCGGCCAATAATAGCGTCGGCCTTCTTCGGCTCGCACGCGTTCCGATGGCGGGGAGGGTTGGTTCCACCTATGTTGAAACCGGAGACTACAGGGGAAGCGCAGCCACAAACCTCGCAACCGGTGAAAAACTTGACAAATGAGCCACCGAGAGCGATTTCAGGCTGCCATTCTGGGAAACAAGCTTCCCCGACGTCTTCAAGCCTTGGTGGTTCAACGCTTAGTCCTCCGGGCCGAACGCTCACCCCTCCGCGAGTCCAAGCCACCAAGATGGATGATCCTTGCCGAATGCGCTCAGCGTAACCATTCAGCCGGCATCCGCGCTCTACTTCAATAACAGACCACAAAGGCATCAAGCCACCAAGTAGTCAACGGACGATCCGGGTCCTAAGGGTCCTGGGAATCCTCTTTCCCCGTGTCTTTGTGTGGTGGTTCACTCACTTGCCTTTCGACGCTCACCTTTGCCGTCCCTCAATGAGGCGAGACCGTCGTCACATCTCGTAAGTCTACCGCCGGCGCCGCTCCCGAGCGCCTCTCCGACATTACCATCACAAGGAGTTTTTCATGGCAGTCCTGAGCCGAAAATCACCGAGGAAAACAGGCTGGACCCCACCTGCAGTCCAGTATCACGAGGAATTCTTCCCTGTGCAGAGCTTCGCATGGATCGGCAAATCCGGCGGAGCTCCGACCGACTTCCCCCACTGCGGAGACGCGGACTACGACGAAGTCGCAGACACCCGAGTCGCGGGTCTGGCAATGCCGTCCCATAACGACGACGCATACCTGGTCTGGCGTGTCCCCCAACAGATGCTTGTCACTGACGACCTCGGCCTCAAGCTGGTGTACACGAGCACCGGCACGCCCGAACAGACCGTGAACTCCGCCTCCGGAAAGGTGGCATGGAAACTGAGCTTTGCCAAAATAGCCGAGGCCTCGGAAATGAGCGGCGTCATCTACACCACCCTCACCAACAACGGTACGGACTTCCAGGAAATCAACTACAGCGGAAACACGGCCTATTCCGGGCAGGCGAGGCTGATGACCTCCACCTGGGCTCAAGTCTACGGATTCAAGGACAACGAACCCGAATCAGGCACCAACTTCAGCCACGGAGACCTGGTAGTCTTCAAGATCACACGGGATTCCGGTTCTGTCGCCGCGCACATCCCCGTCGCACTCATCGGCGCGGTTGTTCGGTACCAGAGAGACAGACTGTAGCAGCACACGAAGCGCCTGTCCTTGTTATGGAAATGCGCTGGGGGAAGAGGCGTTTTACTAATAACCTTCGACTTCTTCTCTTTTCGAGGAGAAATCTTGTGTTCAGCAGCTCCAGGAGAGCGCAAAGTGCCCTTTTTCCGGTTGCGTAGAACCAACTCGCCCCGCCCTGGGTTTTCATGCGGACCGAGAAAGGTCGACGCGAATTTTGGTTGCGCCTCCCAGCCGTTTGGTTGCCGCTCCCGGCTGCGTCTTGAAAAACGCCCCTTCCCCAAGACCCCATAGGCGCTCACTTGCAGACAACGGAGTTCGACATTTCAGGCAGTTATCCCCTTCCCCCTACCCCCTCCCGCGAGGGGAGGGGGATTCGGAAACCCTCTCTCCTGGAGAGAGAGGGAAGGGTGAGGGGGAGGATGCTAAGGCAACGCGTGCTCTGAAGTTGGCGCCTATGCCCCAGACCCCCATCCCGTGAAACTTCTGGTACTGGGTGACTCCGGCTGGTCGAGGCAGTGCACGGTTTCTTGCCGGGAAATCCTACCCGTTTCAAACCCATAAGTCTCCCACAACCATAGGAGGTGTCCCTTGGGGATTCGTCCCACACTCAGAGACGACAATGGCATACCGCTTACCGGACGTGGCTCGGAGGTCGTCACGAGGCGGTTCGCGGGTGTCGGCACCGCAGGTCAGGCGATCTCCCTTCCGGTCGATGTGAAGGAGGTGCTCGTCCACATAGAAGGGCTCACGGAACTCGCGAGGTTCACCGGAACCGCGGCGGGTTCAGAGCAGGTCCGGCTGACCGCTGACGGACTGTCCCTCGAGGATCTCCCTCTCGTGGTCGAGGCAGACACGACGTTACTCACGGTAGCAGCTCCCTCCGGGACAGTGAACGTCTCGGTGGTAGGGTGGAGGTGACGCATGAGGACCTCTCCCGGGCAGGGGCAGGCTTTGCTAGCCCAGCAGACTGTGGTCCCTCAGGGTCGTCTGTTCGTGCCCCCGTCATACTACCAGACCACCGGCGCGACCGAGTGGACCCTCAACGGAGCCAACGATTCCGTCGCGTTCTCCTGGATACAGGAATGCGACATGTCCCTCACGTCGCTTTCGGTCCACGTTGCCGCGGTCACCACGCAAGGAAATGTCAACCTGGCCCTCCACGCGGATAGCTTCGGAGATCCGGGCACTCAGATCGCGGATCTCGGATCGGTTGATTGCGGTGCCTCTCCCGGGTGGGTGCGTCACTCGTTTTCTGCGCAGCAACTCTCCCGCGGCACGAGATACCACGTGGTATGCACCGGAACCGCGGCGAAGAGCTATGCCCTGTCGAGCAAACTACCGCAGCCGGTCCTGGGATCTATGCTGCCGGACGGCACCTACTCCAAGAGGAGACTCGACGGAGCCGAAACCTGGACGTTCATCTACCCCGGCTCATACTCCCTCGAACGGGGCTCCCTGAATGTAATACTGAACAGCACCGCAGACCATGTTCCGCCGTTGGTTTATGGTCAGTACAGCGGCCGGTTCATTCATGTTCCCGGGTCCGGACTGGTGAGCATTCCGGAAAGCGGCATCAGTCTCGATTGCGCATCGCTCACTGCCGGCAGCGTCTCCTACGTGTATGCGTACATGAACGGGACTGCATTGACACTCGAAGCCGCAACGACTCAGCCGACGGTCTCCAACGGCATATGGGTGAAGAGCGGCGACGCGGGCAGAGTGTACCTCGGGATGATCTGTCCTCAGAGCATTCAGACCGGGAAACAAGGTCCGGTCGATGTGCCGGACAGACGGTTGGTGGCCAACCGACACAATCAAATCATCAAGAACTGTGGGAAGTGGCGGATCTACACCGGCGGCTCATCAGAGAACCTGAATGCGATGCCCGCAACCTGGGGAGCATGGATGAACGGCGACGATTTCCGTACACAGATACTGATCCATGGGTCCAGCATGCGGTTCTTCGCTCACTACGGCTATTTTACCAATGCAATGGTACAAATTGCCATTGGGTTCGCCACGGACAGTCCGGCACCAGAAAGCTCTGCCAACTCCTGGACCGCCGGATGCCAGATGGCATGTCACCGTGCCTATGGGTTGTATGACATCTGGCCTCTGAGACGGAACATCAACGGCTATACCAGCGGGGCCGTCTACTATTCCTACATCGATGGCACGTACGGACACGCCTCCTTCATGGGGGAGATTTACGGATAGGAGCATACACATGGGCTACTCGGAACGACTGATCGATGAACTTCGAGCCGTGGGGGTTATTCCTCTCGGATTTCGGGCCGGAGCACCGTTCGGCTTTCCGCCGGAAAGCGGGGAACTGGTTCTTGCCGTGGAGGCCGCTCACATTGCCGGTGAGACCGAGTACCTCGCTGCGAATCTGGAAGCGCACGCCACAGGCCTCAAGACCTTGCTGGGTGCTGAATCCCCGGAATGGGCCGCGTTTCTTGCAGTCCAGACCGATCTCCTCCGCTCGCGACGCAGAGAGAAGTACGTCGAAACCGGCGGAGTCAACCACCTCATCCTCGAGATGATCTCCGACGGACAAGCCTTTGCCGACATAGTCAACGCAGCGGTGCCCGAGAAGAACGCGATCAAGGCACTCTACCCCTGGCCCGGGAGCTATCGCTAGTCCCGCGATTGAGAGGCGAGGCCGGTGACATACGCTGCCAGAAAATCCTCCCTGCCCCCCTTTAGGAAAAAGGGAAGTGAAACGGGCCCCTGCCGTCCGGTCCTCACCAGCGCAAAGAAATGGGGTGTCGAACCCGGATCAAGCCACAGAAGATCTGCACCACGTCGCAGGCATTGCGTGAGGGGGCTATTCTTTGCAGGCCTGCCCCACAGGTAGGGATCCGGTGGAGCAGGAGGTTGCCCTCTTTCAACCGTGGGTGCCGCGCACTTCGGTACCTTGCTGATGTCACGGCGCATTTCTGCAACTCGGGACTTACGTCCCTGCGGGACTGAGCGTGGGCCTCTGGAGCCCCGGAGGGGCGGCAGATAGTAGCCCGGTGCGTGAGCGCCGGGCGCGGGAAGCAGTGAAACGGATACAAATCCTCCGAGGACTTAATTATTCGGATGGGCTATCCGAAACCAGGACGCGCTGCACCCTTCAACCGTTATGGACGTCCCGGCCGCGACCGGAAACTCCAGTTCCCAGAAATCTTTCGGGGGCACACATGCGAATCTCAGTCTGCGTTTCGACCAAACACAGGACCGACATGCTTCACCAGCTCCTTTGGAGCCTTATCCGACAGCGCTACACCGACTGGGACCTGGTGATCGTCGATGATTCCGACACGCCGGTTCCGTGGGAAAGCCTTGGAGTCTATCCCCGGCTATTCAGTGAAATGGGCCGGACCGGCCACGACATCCGTATCGCCACAGGGCCTCGATCAGGTCGCATCGGAGCAGCGTATCAGGTGGGATTTGCGGCATCGAGGCCGGAGAATCCGCTATTCTTCCGAGTCGACGACGACGCGTGGCTCGAACCCGACTACCTTGGCCGACTTGCACTTATCATGGGAGACAAGAGTGTGGGAGCCTGCGGCGGTCTCTTTCTCCACCCCGGGCAGGAACCGGAAACCCTTGAGGAAGACGACCCTCGGTACAGGCACGGGAGCATAGACGGGCTGTCCGACTTGGTCAACATCCAGTGGTTCAGGCACTCGACGACGGAACCCATACCCGTGGAACACCTCACTGCAAACGTTCTCTTCAGCAGGACGTGGCTCGAACGCATCGGAGGCTTTGAACCCAACCTCTATCGCCAACACAGAGACGAGACCCAGGCTTCCTGGCGACTCCATGTGGAAGGGGCCGCACTCTGCGTAGATCCTCTGGCCGTGGCCTGGCATCTCAAAGGTGCCAACGGCGGAGCACGCGGCCACTCACCGGACCTATACGTCAACGACCATCGCACCTTCATGGCCCAGAGGAAGACCATGCAGCCGGGAATCCACGTGAGTCTGTCCCACGGGATCGGAGACGGACTCATGGCCACCCCTATGCTGGCGGTCCTGCGCGACCTGAACCCTGACCGAAACATCGCCGTGTACGCACCATGGGCCTCGGCCGTGCTTGACGGCAATCCGGCTGTGGACCGGATGGCCGCGCATCCGCTCGATGCCCAGCGCACCGTGCGGCTGGAACAATCGGTGTATGCGTGGGCAGGCGCGAATCGATGGGAAGGACATCTTGCCGAAGCCTATTGCAGGATGTTCGATCTCCCTGCGCCGGCCAGCCTTATTCCGCGGCTGTACGGGAACTTCGAGGTCCCTGCCGGCGAACCACCTCGGATTCCGGACGATTCACGGTACCTCGTCATCGCTCCGTGGTCCACGGCTCGGACATTCGACTTCTTTCAGGTCAGCGGCACCAAGAACTGGCCGGCGGATCGCTGGGACAAGGTGATCACGTTCGCGCATTCCGAAGGCCTCGAAGTAGTTCAGCTCAGGGGTTCCGAGGAAGAGCCCCTCGTGCCCGGCGTGGACCATGACCTATGCGGCAAGCCACTGAGATCCGTCTTCGCGTGTATTCGCGACGCGGCGATGCTGGTGAGCGTGGATACCATGACCCATCACGCGGCCGCAGCGCTCGGAACTCCGAGCGTGGTCCTGTGGGGCCGTTCCAAGCCCCGTCATTTCGGGTACGAAAACGACCGGATCATCAACCTCCAGGGAGAGTGCCCGGGTTCACCTGTTCCTATGCCGGTCGGAAAGGAGGGAGACACGGGGCCGACGACTCGCACCGTCGTCAGGGAGCGCCCCTGCATTCATGGCGATCAGTGGGCCATGGATCAAGTCGTCTGTCCTATCGAGGGGCATCCCTGCATGGCCGGCATCACGTCCGACGCGGTCATCGAGGCCATGGAATTGCTCCTGAGGCGCACATCCGGGAGGTTCACACAAGATGACCGAAATCAACGACCTCAAAGAACTGCTCAGGGCTGAAATGGGCATTCTCAATGCCAAGATCGAGACCCAAGGCGAAGATATCCGCGAAATCAAACAAGCCCTGAGAAACATCCTGCGAATCATCGAGACCAGACGGGAACGACATTCTGTCGATATCTGCCAACTGAAGCACGAACAGCTCACCATCAAGACTCAGCAGAAAGTGTTCCTGGGAGGTCTCGCCGTCGCCCTTGCCGGAGCGGTCAAGGGATTCTTCGACCTTCTCTTTCGCTAGGAGGGATAGAAATGGCTGAACAGAAGCCGTGGTACTGTTCCAAGACCGTCCTCACTTCCGGAGTGGCCTTCGCGGTGGCGGTCGCAACCGCGACGGGACTCGTGGACAATGACACCGGACTCAAGTTGGAAGGCCTGCTCCTGCCGTTGATTCTCACCTTCCTTCGCCTGGCCAACAAGGAGGTGGCTTGATGCCTACCAGGAAGAGGATGACCGGAATACCTCGCGAAGCACCCACGAAATGGCCGTCTTCGGCAACCAGCCGGCGCGCCCGACACGCCCGGTCGGTGGCGCGGAATAAGGCACGCAGGCTCGGTTCCACGCACGCCGCAGGTATCGACAACCCGCGGGAGAAACAGACCGGAAGTGCCGACAACCGGCGGACGAAGTCGGCAAGCGGCTCCGGTGGCGGACGCGGCGGACAGCACGCACCCACGGGGGACAAGAAAGGACTCAATCCGAGCTGCGTGACAAGCGAGAAGCCCCCACAACCGGAACCCATGCAACCCGCCGGCTCCTCGTGGGAGCACGTGAAACACTTCACGCCCCGGGAGTTCACATGCAAGTGTGAGGGGCTTTGTGATCATGTAGTGGTGATCTCCCCGGATGTGGTCGCAGCACTGGACAGAATACGCGACGAGCTCGGCGTCCCTTTGTCCGTAGTGTCGGGAACCCGCTGCGAGCGGTTCAACCTCAAGGTGGGCGGGTCCCCGAGATCCGCGCATCTTCCCAAGAAGGGAATGAGCCATGCGGTCGATATTCTGTGCAAGGATGCACACCTCCGACACAGCCTGATTTCAGCCGCGTTGGCGGTATTTCCTCGCATCGGGATCGGGAAGGACTTTGTACATCTCGACGCTGACCCGGAACTCCCACGGCCTCTGATCTGGGTCTACTAACCCGACGGCCTGATAATGAGCGGGCGGGGACAAGCCGGTCTCCGTGCAAGGAGTGTCGATCCGGCACGGCCGGGTTTGTCCCCAACGATGGTGATTCACGAGCGGCTCTCGTCGGCATCGGGCAAGATCTCTCTTATTCCGGCGCAAGGACCGAGCGGCCGGTGCGTCCGAATGGCCCGTCATGCGGTTTTGAGCTCGGCTCAAGCCGCCGTAGTCCGTCCATGGGCACCGCCATGGGGATTTGTCCCCGCCCTTGTCAAGGCCCACAACCGCCTTCTGCCGCAAGTCCTTTTCCCGGAAATCGCGATTCCGTTGCACCTAGAGGAGCACACATGCCCAACCAGACAGTCTTGATCACGGGCTCGGCCGGTCTGATCGGTTCAGAGGCCGTACGGTTGTTCGATGCAGGAGGATTTCGGGTCCACGGCGTGGACAACAACCTTCGGGCGAGATTCTTCGGAGCGGACGGAGACACCTCCTGGAATCTGGAATCCCTGCTGAGTCAGACGAAACACTTCATGAACCACAATATAGATATCCGAGATTCAGCCTCGGTCGAAGATCTGGTCAAGACCGTGCGACCCGACCGGTTGATACACTGCGCAGCGCAGCCTGCTCACGAACTTGCTCGCAAGGAACCTGCGACGGACTTCCGCGTCAATGTGGCGGGGACCCTACACCTTCTGGAGGCGTGCCGGAAATACACTCCGGAGGCGCCTTTTGTGTTTTGTTCGTCGAGCAAGGTGTACGGCCCGGTCAACGACATTCCGTACGTGGAAACGGATTCCCGATTCGACTTCGCTGTCGAAGCCTTTTCCCATACCGGATTGGAGACCCCGGAGCCTCGATGCGGCGGAAGTCCTCCGGCCGCGCCTGCGGACCACCACACGACCCGCAGGGAGGCCGGTCACTGCGAACGAGGCCCGGAAGAGGCGAGGACCCGACTCGTGCCGGGACTAGCAAAGTCGGAACTGTCGACTTCTTGTGGCGGTTGGTCGTGGGCCGGCATCAATGAGCGCTTTCCCCTCGAACCGGGCGACGGTCGAGGCATCTACGGCACCGGCAAGGCCGCCGCGGACCTGTTTGTGCAAGAGTACGGCATCAGCTACGGGATGCGTACCGTCTGCCTGCGAGGCAACTGCATGACCGGTTCGGGGCATTCACCTGCGGAACTGCACGGGTTCCTCGCGTATATGGCAAGGTGTCTTATGGAAGGCCGACCGTACACGGTGTTCGGATACCAAGGCAAGCAGGTTCGGGACATCATACACTCGTACGATTTCGTCACCGCGATCTACATGATCTGCGCGAACCCTCCTGCACCCGGGACCGTGTACAACCTCGGAGGCGGCCGACAGAACAGCGTGTCGATCCTGGAAGCGATCCGCAGGCTCCGGGAGCTCTCGGGACTGACGCTTGAGACACGCTTCGCGGACTTGCCTCGACACGGCGACCATCGAGTGTACCTCAGCGATACGTCGAAATTCCGCGCCGACTACCCCGCATGGGGGATCAAATGGGGAGTCGACGAGATGTGCCTCGATCTGATCACCCGTTTCTCGGGCAGTGCGAGCTCTGTTGCCGCGTGACCCCCATCCCCTTAAGCTCTTGTCAGAAAGCCCTCCGGGAACGAACCTCTCTGAACGCTTACGAATTCTTATCGTGAAACGCCCCTTCCCCCGGCGCATACACATGAAAAGGAGGTACCATGTCCAGCAACTGTTCCGGCAGAGTCGGCACCATCGTCGACACGGTCAGAGACTTGTTCAACGAGAGTGTGGGCGGATTCATCTCCGATGAGTTCATTCTGCGTTCCCTCAACCGCTGCCGGGAAGACCTCGCCAAGGACGACTACTGGCGCAGGGAAACCTGGATCACGGCCACATCCGGAGCGTCTCAGGCGGAGCTGCTCGCCTCGATTCCGGACTGCCAGCATGTGCATCAGGTCCGGTTCAGCGGCCAACGTGAACCCATGGTGCCGCTGCCGAGCTTCTCGGAGTTCAACTCGCTCCGGACTGCGGACACCACAAAAGGAACCCCGGAATACTACGTGGCACAGAACGGCACGCTCCACGTGTGGCCTGCTCCGTCGAGCACCGTTTCGTCGGGGTACGGCGTATACCACAGCTACCTACCGCCCGAGCTTTCCTGCGCTTCGGGGAGCAATAACCCGCCTGTTCCGCCGGCTCACGACATGGTGTTCGTGTACTTCACCCTGATGCAGGCATTCTTGCGGGACCGCCACGCGCCCGGCGCAGACTCCAAGTTCGCCGAGTACTCGCGGCTCCATGAGCTCGAAAAGGCCAAACTGCTCGCCGCAGCCGATCCGCAGGGACTGGCGATCAGGGCGTACAGGTCGTAGGCTCCGGGCTTGTCCTTGCAGCCCGCAGTCGTACATGTGAAGTAACCGCTCAGGGGGTATCCGTTGTGGGCACCGAAGATAAACCACAAAGCACCAAGGCACGAAGAAGTCAAAGATGACTCATCAGGCTGCCATTCCAGTGAACCGGCTTTCTTGGTGTCTTTGTGGCTCGGAGGTTCATTCTTCTGCGAGCCGGTTGAACGTTTACGTGCATTCATCGGCCATCAGACTGAACGCTTGCATCGAAGAACGTTATCAGTAAGAAGCACTACTTCAGCGACGGGCGTCACTCGAATCGCATGGCGTCGACCGGGTCGATTCTGGTTGCCCTTCTCGCGGGAACCAGGCCGGCAAGGACCCCCAGGATCGCAGAACCCACAGACCCCCCCAGTGTTGCCATAAGAAGAAGTCGATGGGTCGGTTCCAGGCCGAGCTCCTCTTTGAGGACCGCGACACAAACCAACCCCCCCAGCATGCCCAGAAGTGCTCCTATGACGCTGATACAGACGGCCTCGATGAGAAACTGATGCAGAATCGCCGAATCCGTGGCACCGAGGGCTCGTTTGAGGCCGATCTCAGTGGTTCGTTCCGTGACGGCAGCCAACATGGTAAACGTGATACCCAGACCCCCAAGGATAATGGTCAGTACCAGCGCAGTCCAGATCAGACCCTTCACGACGAACACCGCGTTGTTTATCTTTTCTATTCTCGCACCTTCGTATGTCACCGTGATGGCGTCCGCATTGGCCGCGTGATTGTGAATGAGCAGCTCCTTCACATCCTCGTGCAAGCCCGGGACGGCTTCCCAGTTCACGGCCCTCACGTAGAGCTCGCCAATGTCGTGCATACCGACAAATTGCGACCGCGCCACGGAAATCGGCACAAAGGCCGTTCGCCAGAGCACATTGAACTCCAACCCTCCGACAACTCCCACGATCTGGAACAGGTACCCGTCTATCGACACCGTACCCCCGATGGGGTTCAGATCCTTCGGGAACAGCCACGAAACGATGCGGGGCCCCACCACGCATACCCGGCGGCCGGAGCGCACGTCTTCCTCCGTGATCTTCCTGCCGGACGATACCGCAATCCCCGTGGTCCGGAAGAACGATTCGTCCACTCCCATCAGCCTGACCGGAGCCGTCCGCTTGTGGCCCCTGTCCAGGACGTGCCACCTCGACACCGCGGGTGACGCGGACAACACTCCCCGAAACGTCCTGAGCACCTCGACGTCCTTGAAGGAATAGCTCGCGGGGTGTCTCAGGAACGATTTCCTCTGATCCCAGCCCGCGCGAATGATCTTCGCGTCGGCGAGTTGTTCGAGGTTGTCGCTGAGAAAGTCGATCAGGGCATCCCCCAGCGGGAGAATCACCATCAAACCCAAGACCCCCAGGGAAAGACCCAATACCACACCCCGGTAACGACGTCTGTGTCGGATTACCTGCCGAATGGAAATCATCACGAGGTCAGCGCGGAACACTCCGAAACCCTCTCTGAACGAACCGGTTCAGCGGGAAAGATGATCATTCACCGCTTTGTAGTGTCCAGCGTTGACAACTGCGGCAGGCTGAACGCCGGCCGACGTACGCGCTTAATACCCGGACTTCTTCCCGGTCATGCGTTCCACGTCGATGCGGATTATGGCAACCTTCTCGATGAGCCCTGGCGGGTACGGCTGTTGCGACGGAGCGCGGTGATGCTCCATGATGATATCCAGCCCTCGCACCTTTTCCTGAGGGTCGAGCACAATATGTGCCGTGCCGAAACCGATAATGCTGTAGTACTGCACTGTCCAGTCGCAGGGCGCGTCTGCAGGCACCACCTCCACATCCACTTCCATCTCAACACAGACCCTGTTGTTCACTTTCAGGATCTCCATCTTGAGGCCCTCGCGGGCACTGTGGATGTACAGACTGCCGTCTTTGTGCCCGAAGTTGACGGGAACCACGTACGGGATGTTGTCCCGACAAAGGCCCAGTCGGCAAACGCGCGCCCCGGCAATGATCGCGTCCATCAGCGCCTTGTCGGTGATTTCCTTCTCTCTTCTCCGCAAGATCCTCTCCCTCCGAGCCCGCTTCGCCGGAAAATGCAGTTTCGGGGGGGGGGGGGGGGGGGGGGGGGGGGGGGGGGGGGGG
>JBFMAA010000071.1:0-29136 GCA_040755955.1 Thermodesulfobacteriota bacterium | reverse complement strand
AGTAGACACAAACCCACTCTCCCTTCCCTACAACCACTAGGCGACAGGGCTTGCTATTCCCCTCCCTTGATGGGAGGGGTTAGGGGAGGGTGAAAGTTCCCGCAATTCTCAACGCGTGGCACTATAGTACATCCCCCTCACGCCGCATCCATCTCGTCGCCAATGGTCATGAGTCGAGTAAGGCGCTTCCTTCTGCGGACCAGAGGTTAGATCTGTGGCCGGAAGCAATGTCCGATTCCTGTCCGTACCGCCTTCCCAGCGTGGGAGCCATGACGAAGCGGCATACAGTGCCCGCCCCACAAGGTAACGCGATTAATGCCTGGTTCCCCTGCGGTCGAGCCATTCAACCAAGGCCGACTCACCGGGGAGAATATGCAGCAGGACGTCCTCAGCCACGTCGGAAAGGGAAAAGAAGTCCTTGACGAGTGAATCGTGCACATTGGCCATGTCGCTGATTGGGTACCTCCGGACGCTTGACCGGCTGGCGCCCAGTATACCATTAACGGCAATCGAATAGGAAGTCCTTGATGGAGGGTGAGGGTAATGCGGGCTTCATGTTCAGTTGCGTGAGGTAGGTCGCAACTGGTCAGCAATGGGGCGAGCATACGGGGGATAACCCGGGTACACACGGGTTACCCCAGCACGCGAGCCTCGGCGCAAATCAGAAGTTGTAGAGTTCTTCGCCGTAGAGCCTGATCCATTCTCCGGTAAGTGCGTCGTGAGCGGCCTGGAGATTATCGATCCCCAGCAGGATGACCGTCGCGTCACCTGCTCCGTGCCGGCCGACGCAGGAGTACAGATATTCTACGTTGACTCCCTCGAGTTTCAAGGGCTTGAGTATCGCAGCAAGTCCTCCGGGGTGTTGAGGGCACTCGGCCGCAAGGATCTCGTTCGTGGAGACCGTATACCCCGCGCCTTCCAAAATGGCCACCGCTCTGACCGGGTCGGTGGACACGAAGTTTATGGTCCCCGTTGGGCCTTCTGTGCGTACGGTAAGGGCGAGGATCTCGATTCCGTTGGATCCGAGCAGGTCGCTCAGTTCCGAGAGAGCGCCCGGCCGATTGTCCAGCCTTACGGCAAAATCCTTGACGGTCTTCATGCACTCCTCCCGGAATTGATGAACTCCCGGCCATTGGCAAGGGCAGCTCTATTGATATCGATCAGGGCTTGCTTTTTCCCCTCGAGGACCTTCCCGACAGCCTTTTCGAGGCCGTCCGGGGACACGATCCCCGTGACCGCAGCCACTGCTCCAAGCATGATCAGGTTCAGCACCCGATCGTTTCCCATCTCGTGAGCGAGGGCATTGGCAGGCACCTTCACGACCTTCACATCGGCTCGGGGGAGATCCTCGGAGATCAGGTCGCTGTTGAGGAACACGAATCCTCCGGATTTGACCATATTCTGGTACTTGACCATGGACGGATAATTCATGGCCACCACCACGTCCGGATGTGAGGCCACGGGTGACGCGATCTCTTTATCGGAGATCACTACCGTGCAGTTTGCAGTGCCGCCGCGCATTTCCGCGCCGTACGCAGGAAGGAATGTGACGTGTCTGTCCTCTTCCATAGCCGCGAACGCGAGGACGTATCCCATCATCAGCACCCCCTGACCTCCGAAACCCGAAAAAACCAACTTAAGCAACATCCTTAATCACCTTGGGGGGATATCTCTTGCTCATCACTTCGTCTACCCAACGCGCCGCCTCCACAGGGCTCATCTTCCAGTTCGTCGGGCACGGGGACAGGACCTCCACCAGCGTGAAACCCCTGTCCTCCATCTGGATGGCAAATGCCTTTCGAATGGCCTTCTTGGTTCTGATTATTCCCTTTGGAGAGGAGACCGAGGTCCTCTCGATGTACACGCTGCCGTCGGTGAGTGCGAGCATCTCACTGAGATCCAACGGATTGCCGTCGCGCAGAGGGATTCGTCCCCCGGGCGAGGTGGTGGTAACCTGCCCGGTAAGGGTGGTGGGAGCCATCTGTCCGCCGGTCATACCGTAGACCGCGTTGTTGACAAAGATTGCGGTGACCCGTTCGCCTCGGTTCGCCGCGTGAATGACTTCTGCGGTCCCGATGGCTGCGATGTCTCCGTCTCCCTGATACGTGAAGACCAGACGGTCGGGGAGCATTCTCTTGATGCCGGTCGCAACTGCCGCTGCTCTACCGTGTGGCGCCTCTCCCATATCTACGTCGAAGTAATTGTACGCGAGCACCGCGCATCCCGCGGGGGGAACTCCGATGGTCTTATCCCTCACCCCCATCTCGTCGATGACCTCGGCCACCAGCCGGTGGATTAAGCTGTGACCGCATCCGGGGCAGTAATGGAAGGGGGTCTTCTTGAGCGCTGCAGGTCGTGCGAATATCTTTTCCACTGTGGTGCTTACTCCTTTCCGGGCTCTGTATCTCCAGAGAACCGCCATGCCCGCAAGCGGCCACAACAAATCATGGAGATGCAGTCCCGCTCACTCATGCAACACACTGCGGCGACCAGCGGGAGCCGCAATGCTCCAAAAGTTTAGGGGGATGGGCGTCTGGGGGAAGGGGCGTTTTTCAAAACGACGGCTGGGAGCCGCAACCAAATTCGCGTCGACCTTCCTCGGCCCGCATGGAGACCCAGGGCGGGGAGAGTTGGTTCTACGCACGCGAAGAAAAGGCACGTTGCTTTCTCCCAGAGCTGCTGAACCGAAGATTTCTTCTCGAAAAGAAAAGAAATCGAGGGTTATTAGTAAAACGCCTCTACCCCCAGCGCTCGCATTTCCATGAGAACGATTACCGGTTGCTTCCCCCTGCCGCCCGGCGGGCGTCCAGGCGGTGGTATCTCGCGGAGACTGCCCGGGCTATCTCTTCGGGGGTCGGTACGACTCCGCCCGGACGACCGTAGAATGATACGGGACTCCGTCCTTCCACCGCGAGCCTCACGTCTTCAAGCATTTGTCCTGTACTCATCTCGAAGACCACGATTTCTCGAAGGTTCCTGCTGAGAGCGGCCAACCGCGCCTCAGGAAACGGCCACAGAGTCTTCGGTCGGAAAAGTCCCACCTTGAATCCCGCGTCACGGAGGCGATGCACACCTCCCTTGGCGATACGGGCCGCAGTGCCGTAGGCGACGATCACGATCTCCGCGTCGTCCGCAAGGTAGATCTCCTGGTCGGGGATTTCCCGGACTATGGTCTCATATTTCCGCGCGAGTCGCCAATTCACCTCTTCTTCAAGCGCCATATCGAGCCACAAAGACCGTATGATCCGGCTTGGGCGCCCCTTCGCACCGTCGAGGACCCACGGCTTCGGAGGCAATCTCTTGGGGTCGATCGGTTCGGGAAACACCACAGGCTCCATCATTTGCCCCATCATGCCGTCGCCCAGGATCATGACCGGAGTGCGGTAGTGGTCGCCCAACTCGAAGGCCATGCGGGTCATGTCCGCGATCTCTTGCCCGTATGCGGGAGCCAGCACGATGGTGCGATAGTCGCCGTGACCGCCGCCTCGTGTAGCCTGGAAGTAATCTCCCTGTGAAGGTGCGATGTTCCCGAGACCGGGGCCTCCCCGCATCATGTTCACGATCACCGCGGGAAGCTCCATGGCTGCGATATAGGAGATTCCCTCTTGCTTGAGGCTGATCCCGGGGCTCGATGACGAGGTCATCGCCCTGGCTCCGGCCATTGCCGCGCCCATAACCATGTTGATCGAAGCCAGCTCGCTTTCCGCCTGGACGAATACAGCGTCATCCATCTTTGCGAAAGCTGCGGCCATGTATTCGGGGAGTTCGTTCTGGGGAGTGATCGGGTACCCGAAGTATGCGCGACAACCTGCCCTTATTGCGGCTTCACCCAACACGTGGGTGCCACGCATGAGTCTTTTTTCAGCCATGTCATCCTTCCTCGGAAGCGCTATCGCCGGCCTGAGTGGGTTCTTTCTTATCTCTGTAGACTTCTATGGCGATGTCCGGACACGTGATCGCGCACAGTGCGCAGCCGGTGCACTGCAATTTCTTGTCCTCGCTGCATTCGATCCCCTTGAACGAGGCCGGATAGTAGCCTTTGGTGTTCAAGTAGTCTGATACTTCGATGAGCTTCTTTGGGCACACGGTGATGCACAGACCGCAACCCTTGCATGTTTCCTTGTCAATCTCGATTCGACCTTTCACGGTTCTGCTCCATGGTCTATGTAAGCCAGACAGGTTACTCCCATGTGATTCTCCAGTCAACAGGTTTTGCCGTTGGCCGTCGGCGGGGAATTAAGGAATGGAGACCGGTCCCAATGCTGGTCACGTACGCTTCTTTTCGCTCGTTTTGTAGGGTGAAACCCACGGCTGTTCTCGTCACGCGCCTCGAAAATCGCGGGAATGCTAAAGTGGATTCGGACCCCCTCTCCCTTCCCTACTCCCGCCAGGGGAGAGGGTTTGCTGTTCCCCTCCCTTGATGAGAGGGGCAAGGGGAGGGTGAGACTTTCCGCAGTCTTCAACGCGTGGCACTATCACGGTGCGGCCCGCAGGGACAGAAGCTCCGGAGCCCCCAAGAAAACTCACTGCGCCTGACTTGGGGGGTTAAAACATGGAGGTGCCGGAGCCTGGTGTTCTCAAGTCACAAGTGGGAACGATTCCTGCTCGGGGTTGTCGCAGTGCATAACCCACTGACATTGTGGAAGGTTGCCCATTGCCGATCAGAATAGTAAAAAAAAGAGCGCGAGATTCTTCAGCCGGAACTGTATGTACATGAAGACCCTCGAAGGAGGCTAGACGATGAAAAGAATACTTATCGTTGTCGGCGTAGCGGCACTAGTGTTGGTGCTGGCGGCAAGCTTTGCCTTTGCCCGTGGCCCGCATCACAGGGGCGGCGGCATGTATTACGGCTGGGGTGGAAGCCCCACTTACTACTATGGCTGGGGCGGCGTACCGTCGACCAATTACTATGGCTGGAGCAGCCCCTACTCTTACAGATACTACCGCAGCCCGGGATGGACGATTACCCCGTACGGCGGCTCGGTGTACTCTCCTAGGACTTCAACTGAGTGGTACTGGGATTTCGACTGAGGCGCGCACGCGATAGCTTGTGTGCGTTGCCGTCTCCCCGGAACGTGATTGGTTGGCATGGGCTGCGGGACTACCTGAAACCGCCGTTCTCACTTGCCCGCACGCCCAGCCGACTACTACCGATTCCGCTCGTGCCCGCCTGTTACCGGCGCTTTGCACGCATCTGAACCCCGCAGTCTGAGGGGCGCGTGACGAATCTTCCGCAATGCCTTGCGCGAGCGCTGTCCCCCTTCCTTCTGACCTCCCTAAGTACTCCAGTTCGTAAGTTGGGTCTCGTATTCTTCAGACTCTCCCATGGTAGCGACCGGCCTCCGTGCCGGTCGGCGGCGGTCCGGCAGAGCCTGCCCCGGACTCGATCCGGGGGACGCCGGCCCCTACGACTGTGTCACAACGCCCCCGCGGATCCGGAACCGTATTTACGAAAAGGGGCACTAAGCCAGGAATCGACTGCAGAAGCACAAGGCGGCCGGAACCCGGGACCAATAGTAACGCCGGCCTTCCTTGGCCCGCACGTGTTCCGACTGGGGGTCGAAACATCTGCCTGGGGTCGCCCGCGGAACCGCGTGTTGACCGATGTCGAGTCACTGTTTATAATTGAGCAGATTTGTCGACCTTCCGCATTCCGTGGACCCTCGAAACTTGGCTCATCCCCGAAAACGACAGTCTGTGAAAGGGGAAGAGGGTTGCCGTCAGTGTCGACCCGAAAGCCCCGAGAAAGGGCTTTCTTGAGGAGACGAGGCCGCTGAGGGGATGAGCGCCTGAGCGTGTCGGCCGACGTGGCCGTGTGAAAGGCTGTTGCAGGAAAGCAAAGGGGAGGTGGATTCCATGAGATCAGTTATCGGACTAGGTCTGCTGTGCGCGGCGATCATCTGCGGAACGGTCGGCTTGGCAGAAGGCACGCCGCCGGAAACCGAGAAGCCGAAGATTGTCATCATGGGTGCGACCACGGTTGCCGCGCTCATCGGGCAGGCGGTGGCCGAGTACCAGAAGACACACCCGGACGTGGTGCTGGTGGTGCATGGAAACACTCACGGTCAGGGGTTCAGGGCATTGCTGGACAGGACGGCCGACGTTGCTATGCTGGCTAGAGCGCTCTCCGACTCCGAACGTCGGGAGGCCGGGGAAAAAGGAATCAACCTTGTCGAGGGATCTCTGGGAAACGACGCCATCGCCATTGTGGTTAATCCCCTCAACCCGGTGAGTGAGTTGAGCTTGGAGCAGTTCCGCGGCATCTTCGGGGGTACGATCACCAACTGGAAACAGGTCGGAGGTGCGGACGAGCCGATTGAGGTGGTGACCATGCCGCCGGATTCGGCGATGCGGTCCTTTCTGACCGGGTCGGTCACCGGTGGCGAGATCACCGAGTCAGCCGTGCAGGTCCGGACGATTCGCCAGACCATCAAACTGACCGAATCCCGTAAGGGAGCCATTACCTACTGTCGGTCTCAGCTCGTGGTCGACGGGGGACCCAAGGAAGCGAACCTCAAGCCCCTTGCACTCAGGGTGACGCAGGACTCCCCGGCAATTCCGTTGACCGAGAAGACCGTTCGAGACGGTACCTTCCCGATCATGAGAAGACTGCTGATGTGCTACGACCGAGACAGGGCGGCCGCGCATGTCAAGACTTTTGTGGAGTACTGCAGCGCCTGGGTTTTGCACGTCGAGGAGTAGGGGGACCTGGGTTCTGATTGTTCCTCCTTTGGGGTCATGTTCTCCCGGATTGTGGTACGATGCTTGGCGCACGTGCCACACCCTGTAGCAGGCCAAGCTCCCTTCACATATCTTTCATTGCTCTCATGATACGGAAAAGGTCCTTCAGAGGCTTCCGGCCGCGTCCGAGCCGCACAGGGAACGGACGGGGGGACGCAGGTACCACGCTCTTCATCAATGAAGCCCGCTGTCACGGTGGGAAAGTCGGGGAAACCTCCATGTCAAAACGCACGGCAATCATCTCCACCGTCGCGGTGCTGCTCACCCTACTTTGTGTGGGTGCCGGATTTCTTGTGGTAGATCGGCTGGACAACTATGCGCGCAAACTCTGCGATGAGGGGCGTCAATTGGAAGAGGAGGTCGCTTCCGAGCGTGACCCTTGGAAGGCCAAGAACATGTATGAGCGGGCGGTCGCCAACTATGAATGGGCCGGGATCATACTCAGAGTCCTTCAGGATCGTGGGGGGCAGGCCTCGACCCTGAACTCGCTGGGGATCGTGCATGCTACTCACGGGGAGTATTCAAAGGCCGTGGAGAGCTATAACAGATCGCTCGTCATCAAGAGAGAGCTTGGTTGGACGTGGGCAGAGGGCAACTCCCTCGCAAACTTGGGTTTTCTTCATCGCCAATTCGGGCAGTACTCCAATTCCGCGGAATGTTTGAAGCAATCCATCGAGAAGTATGAAGGAATCCCCTCCATGGTTATGGTCGGGCGAACCCAGTGTGAGTTGGCAATCACCTACGGATACCTGGAAGAATACTCGAAGGCCATGGAATGTCTCAGAAAGGCTTTGGACGTTGCAGAAAGCCTCGGAGACACACACGGCCAGGCACGTGCCCTTTACTTCCTCTCATCGCTCCATGCGTTCCTGGGCGAGTATGAAAAGGCCTACCAATATGCCGAGACCTACTTGGCGATCCCCGAGAAGATCCGCCGTGAGGTGGTCGGTCCCGTGGACCACGAGGAGAGCTGTTCATTCCAATGAATTTCCGGAGAGTCGCCGCACGTGACGGACACCACTCTCTGTCCGGTCTCAGTGGGATTGATGGGTCGCGCGGGGGTAATGACTCAACTACCGGAACGAACCAGCTTCATCTGAGCTCCAGAGCTGGTTCGGCGAGGGCATCAGGATCGCTGCACAGGTGTCCGAAGAGTCCTGGCACGGGATTGCCGGAACCAGACAGAGCCTGGGCTGCGCAGCGCTCTCGATTTCGGCAGGTTGAACGAAAACGTCATGTTTCCCTTGACAAGGGGAGGGGTGTACCGGTAACCTGCCTTGCATGCGTTTCTAAGAGTCGCCCCGCGCAATCGAGCTCACCGCGGGCTGGCCTACTCGTCTTCATGTCTCGATTGGCAACGGGCTGCCGCGAGCCGCGACAGGGTCGCGAGCCGGAAATACCGGTGCGCCACGACAAAGAATGGCTGCTACCCGCCGGGCGCAGACTGTAGATCTGCCACCGGCTCAGGGACCGCCCGCAGTCTTCGTCGGCCCGCGAAGAGACTAATGGTTGATACGGTACGCATTCCCCTCTCATGTGATGGTTTCGTTTCAATTCGCAGGAAGCATTCAGGCCTTTTCACCTCATACGCGCTCACGCGAATCAGGGAAGGAGTGGACCTTCGTTACCCCCCGATGTTCGATCCCACGGTCCGGCCGTTGGTGGTGACGCGCCGGCGGCGTCATCCCCGAGGCGATGGAATGCGTCCGACGTCGCAGGCAAGCTTCGGCGCTCGGACTTCCCGCAGCACGGATACAGCAACAGAAAGGAGAGGTAGATGAAAGGACGGACGATACTCGCAATCGTGACGGCACTGGTAGTCGCCCTTGCACTGGCAGCGATCGTGCAGGCCCAGGAGAAGAAACCACTCAAGGTGGGGGCCATCTTCGCGGTGACCGGGAAGGCATCGTGGCTGGGCGATCCTGAGAAGAAGACCGCGACAATGATTGTCGAAGAGGTCAATAAGGCCGGTGGGGTCAACGGTTTTCCCCTCCAGGTGCTTGTAGAGGACGACGAGGGTGTGGAGGCCAAAGCCGTCAACGCGGCCGAGAAACTTGTCAATAAGGAAAACGTCCTCGCAATCATAGGGCCGTCCTTGAGCGGTTCGAGTCTTGCGATCAAACCCATCATGGAAAAGGGAAAAGTTCCTCTCGTTTCCGCCGCGGCCGCGGAAGCTATTGTGACCCCCATCGCAGAGTCGACATTCGTCTTCAAGACCCCCCAGTTGGACTCCCATGTGGCGGTAAGGATTCTTGAGCAAATCAAGAAGATGGGGATCTCCAAAATCGCGCTGATCACCGATACGGTGGCATTCGGACAGCAGGGCCGTAAGCAGCTCCAGCACTACGCCAAAGAGATGGGGCTCGAAGTGGTGGGAGATGAAACCTTCGGGCCTGCCGACACCGATATGACCGCACAACTCAAGAAGATCGGGTCCAGCGGGGCCGGTGCGGTAGTGGGATGGACGATCGTTCCCGCGCAGTCGATCATTCCCAAGAATATGAAGCAATTGGGGATGAAGATCCCTCTCTTCCTGAGCCACGGGTTCGGTAATCCGAAATATATCAGTGCCGCGGGCCCTGCCGCAGAAGGCATTATCTTTCCTGCCGGCCGCTTGCTGGTGGTGGACGCGCTTCCCGCGGACCATGCGCAGAAGAAAGTGCTGACCCAATACAAGACCGCGTACGAGAAGCTGCACGGACCGCCTGTAAGCACATTCGGGGGCCATGCGTACGACTCGCTGTGGCTGGTGATCAATGCGATGAAGGCGAAGAAGATCACACCCGACATGGATCTGACCCAGGCGAGGAAGTTGATCCGAGACGGCCTGGAAGAAACCAAGGGCTGGGTAGGCACCGCCGGGGTCTTCAATATGAGCCCCAAAGACCACACCGGTCTGGACAAGGACGGGTCTCTCGAGCTGCTCGTCGTGGACAAAGGGGGAAAGATCATTCCGTTGTCCCAGAAGAAGTAGGGCTGGGGTGGACGCGTCAGTGAGGGACACCCCTCAGAGGCGCTGATGTAATGTGGGGATTTTGGGGCAGGCAGGCGGTCTGCCCCAAAAGAAGCTTTCTGTTCCTGACGTCCGCGGGCGTGAGGGTGAGCCCCCCCTTACCGGACGTCCGTCGTCGTCTGAACCGGAGCCTCCGGCATGATTTCTCTCAGCGACATACTCCAATACATGTTCTCCGGCATCACCATCGGCGCGATCTACGCAATGGTGGGGCTCGGGTTCACCATGGTATACAACTCCACCAGCATCATCAACTTGGCGCAGGGGGAGTTCGTCATGCTTGGCGGACTCTTTGGCGTGACCTTCGTGCAAGCTGCCGGCACCTACGGTCTCGGCCCGCACATTGCCGTTCCCGTGGCCGCGGTGCTCGCCGTGGGAGTGACGACGATTGCGGGAATGCTGATGGAGAAGCTCGCCATCGAGCCGACCGATCACCTCACCGCTTTTCATTACGGAGGGATGTTCGCGGTCGCGTTCTGGCTGACCCACTGGGTGGCCGGGAAATCGACTCCGGTTTCAGTGCTCGTGGCGGGAGTGGTCGTGGCGATCGGATATGCGCTTCTGCGCAAGACAACGATCGAATCCATGCGCAATCCGACGGTAGTACAGCTCATCATCATCACCGTAGCCCTGTCGATACTCGTGCGCGGCATCGCCATGTTCGTGTTCGGCAAGGATCCGTACTTCATGGACCACTTCGTCCCTGAGGAGCCGATCCGTATTCTTGGGGCGACGGTGCTGCCCCAGACTGTGCTGGTGGTGATAGTCATTGCCGCAGTAGTGGTCCTCGTCGGGTTCTTTTTCGGCTTCACCATGACCGGCAAGGCCATGCAGGCATGCGCCTTCAACCGTGACATCGCGAAGCTCATGGGGATTAATGATCGCTGGATGATCCTCCTCTCGTTCGCCATGTCGGCCATGGTGGGAGCGGTCGCGGGGTACATGGTCACCCCCATCACTCTCATGGATTACGACCGAGGCCCCATGTTGGCCCTCAAAGGGTTTGGCGCGGCGGTTTTGGGAGGACTGGGAAACGGCTACGGCGCGGTGGCGGCCGGCTTCATTCTTGGAGTGCTCGAGGCATTGGGAACCGGTCTCATATCATCGGGCTACAAGGACGCGATTTCCCTTATCATCCTGCTGCTCGTCCTGTTTTGGAAGCCCAGTGGTCTGTTCGGCAGTGCCGAAGCGGCACGATTCAAGGAGTTCTGACTTCTTACGTCCGGCGTGCGCTGTGGGAGGCGTGGAACCTTCCGCAAAGGGTGAGGCCGAGAGCGCCTTCCTTGGAGCGCATCAGACTGACTTGCCGCGACAACGGCGCAGACGGAGAGCAACAGTCCGGACCCCTGGAGAGCCGGCATGGCCGGCGGCCGGGGAAACCCATTCATTCCAGGTAAACGCTACCCCTTGAACGGAGATGCTATGGGGCGCAGCAATTTCGTCACCCTCTTGATATTCGCGGCAATCATCGTGGTGTTTCCGCTTGCGCTGAAAAATCCGTACTATTTGAGGGTGGCCACCTTTGCCGGAATCAACAGCCTGGTCTGCATCGGCCTTTCCCTGCTGCTCGGGTACGCCGGCCAGATCTCGATCGGACAGGCGGGCTTTTTCGCGATTGGAGCGTACAGCTCCGCGATACTGACCGTGCAGTTCGGCTGCAACCCGTGGGCAGGGGTTGCAGCGGGGATTTGTTTGAATGCGTTGGTGGCATTCCTCGTGGGCATACCTACCCTGAAGCTGCGCGGCCACTATCTCGCCATGGCCACCCTGGGGATCGGCGAGATCATCCACGTGGTCCTCAAGGCCGACACGGAAGATATCACGCGATTTATCGCATGGTTCGGCGCGAAACTCGGCTGGAACCCTGCGCACTTGACCGAATGGCTCCAGCCGTATCGCGCGTTGACAGGTGGGCCGTCGGGGTTGGTGGACATCCCTGCGGTCGGCGCCTTGAAGTGGGGATCGGTAGAGCTTGCCGAGCAGTACGTGAGATTCTACCTCGTGTGGGGTGTCGTGTGCCTCGCCATGCTGCTCTCACTGAACCTGATCCACTCGAGGATCGGACGGGCGCTGCGGGCGATTCACGGCAACGAGGAGGCTGCCAGAGCCATGGGAGTCAATACGACTCCCCTGAAGCTCGGTATCTTCGTCATATCCGCGGGGCTCGCGTCCATTGCCGGTTCCTTGTATGCCCACTGCGTAGGGTTCATATCGCCGGTGACGTTTTCCATCAACGAGTCGATTCTGTTTCTCGTCATGGTGGCCGTTGGCGGGATGATGAATGTGTGGGGCGCGCTGGTCGGGACGATCATCATGACGGCACTCCCAGAATCACTACGATTCTTCCACGACTTCGACATCCTCGTGTACGGTCTGATCCTACTGCTGATAATGATGTTCATGCCTCACGGCATCGTGGGATTGATCCAGAAACTCTTCACATTCGAGAAGAAAGCCAAGACGGGTGACACGTGAAGGAGATCCTGGCAGTTGACGGCATATACGTCCGATTCGGCGGAGTGACGGCCCTCGGGAACGTGTCAGCCTCCGTGGGGAAGGGGACGATTACGTCCATCATCGGCCCCAACGGAGCGGGGAAGACGACGCTCATCAACGTCATTTCCGGCGCTATCATTCCCTCCAAGGGGCAGGTGCGCTTCGACGCACGTGACATCACCAATCTCACGTCCTACCAGGTGGCCCGAGTGGGAATCGCACGGACCTTCCAGAACCTCAAGCTTTTTCGTCATATGACCGCGCTCGAAAACGTGATGGTATCACGGCATGTCAAGACGTCCTCGGGGTTCGTCTCATGTGCCCTGAAGCTCCCGTCCAGTCGCAGGGACGAAGACGCCATTCGCACGAAGGCCATGGAGTACCTCGCATTCGTGGGACTCGCGGATAAAGCGCACCTGGACGGCCTCTCCATGCCCTTCGGGTTTCAGCGGCACCTCGAAATCGCCCGGGCCCTGGCTCTCGAACCCGAGGTCATCCTGCTGGACGAGCCTGCAGGGGGCCTGAATCCCCAAGAGACCGAAGGGTTGGCCGGCCTGATCGGCAAGATTCGCGATAAGGGCATTACTGTGCTTCTAATCGAGCACGACATGAGCCTTGTCATGAATATTTCGGATCGGATCATCGTGCTTAATTACGGCCAGAAGATTGCGGAAGGAACCCCTGCGGAAGTGCAGTGCAACGACGCGGTCATCGAGGCCTATTTGGGCAGGCCTGCGGCCCAGGCGGGGTAGTACATGCTCGAAGTGGACGCCCTTGACGTATCTTACGACAAGGTCCAGGTGCTGAAGAACCTTTCCTTGCGGCTGGGTGACGGCGAGTGCGTGACCCTCCTCGGAGCCAATGGCGCGGGCAAATCGACACTCATCCATACGATTTGCGGCCTTGTGACGGCTACCAAGGGGCGCATCTCCGTGGACGGCCAGGATATTAGCCGCATGCCTGCATATCAGATCGTGCGACGGGGGATCGCGCTGGTCCCGGAGGGCCGTCAGATCTTTGCGAGCATGTCTGTCATGGATAACCTCAAGCTCGGCGCCTATTCCCGGTACGGTTCCGAAGACAAGGCCCAGATTGCCCAGGACATCCAGGGCGTTATGGAGATGTTTCCTCGCCTGCGAGAGCGAAGCTCACAGCTCTCGGGAACTCTCTCCGGAGGCGAGCAACAGATGCTTGCCATCGGCAGGGCGCTCATGAGCAGACCCAAGATCCTGTTGCTCGACGAACCATCCTTGGGGCTGGCGCCTCTTGTGGTACGATTCATTTTCGAGATCGTCGAGAGACTCAGATCCGAACGGAAGATCTCCGTGCTCATGGTGGAACAGAACGCCCGCGCCGCGCTACAGATCGCCGAACGGGGCTATATCCTCGAGACGGGCAGGATCATCCTTGAAGACAGTGCGGAGAAGCTTATCAACAATCCGGAGGTTCAGAAGGCCTTTCTCGGCGGCGGAATGAAGTAGGGCTCCATGTTCCCAAAGAAAGCCCGCAGATGATCATCACGCGTACGCCCCTCAGAATCAGCTTTTGCGGCGGGGGGACCGATCTGCCGTCGTACTACACGAAGAGTCAGGGATGTGTGGTGAGCACCACCCTGAACAAGTACGTGTACATCACCGTGAACCGGCTCACGAAATACTTCCCGAACAAGATACTGCTCAAGTACTCCCAGACCGAGCCGGTCGATTCCGTGGAAGAGATACGCCACCCCATCATCCGGGAAGCCATGAAGATCACCGGCGTGCTCGAGCGGGTGGAAATCACCTCCATGGCCGATATCCCCGCGGGAACCGGCCTCGGATCGTCGAGCACGTACGCGGTGGGACTTCTCAACGCACTCTACACGTTTCAGGGTAGGTACGTCTCTGCGGAACAGCTCGCCCGGGAAGCCTGCCGGATCGAAATCGAACGCCTCGGAGACCCCATCGGCAAGCAGGACCAGTACATTGCGGCATACGGCGGGATGTGCCGAATCCGGTTCAACCCCGACGAAACCGTATTCGTGGACCCGGTAATCTGCACCAGGGAAACCAAAGAGGCGCTGCAAGATAACCTGCTCATGTTCTACACGGGCATGACGCGCCGAGCCGGAGATATCCTGGAAGTCCAGAAAGCGACCACTCACACAAAGATGGAGGTTCTCACGAACATGAGAGACCTCTGTGATGCCGCGCTGGAAATCCTGCGAGAAGGGCGCTCGCTCAACCGTTTCGGTGAGTTACTCCACGAAGGCTGGCAGCTCAAGAGATCCGTGGTCGCTACCATCAGCAACGACGCCATCAACCGGTACTATGAGACCGCGCGCAGCGCAGGGGCCATAGGCGGAAAACTCCTCGGCGCAGGCGGAGGCGGCTTCCTGCTCTTTTACGTGGAAAAGCAGAATCAAGGCCGCGTCCGGGAAGCACTCCGGGATCTCCAGGAACTCCCATTCCTCTTCGAACCCCAGGGAAGCAAAGTGATCTACGTATCCGACGAATTCTGACGCCAGGTCGATTTCCGAAAGGTAAGACTTCCGGGGGAAAGCGGCTGGGAGCCGCAACCAAAATTCGCGTCGACCTTTCTCGGTCCGCATGAAGACCGAGGGCGGGGCGAGTTGGTTCTACGCAAGCGAAGAAGGGCACGTCGCTTTCTCCCAGAGCTCCTGAACTGAATATTTCTTCTCGAAAAGAGAAGAAATCCAACGTAACTGGTGAAAGGGGGGAAATGCCGCGTCCCTTCTTCACCCCCCTTCAGAAAAGGGGGCAGGGGGGATTTTGAAACAGAGACCAACCGTCTGTCGGTCTACGCCATATGGACCCATTCGGGGCTCGTCCTGCCCACCAGGAAGACTTCGTACGATTCCGGGGCATCAAGGAGCGGAGCGATCTTCTCGGAGAACGCCGCACGCTTGGGTGAACTGTACCACTCATCCCACCGTTTGCGGCTCAGCCAAGAGCTTACCACCACCACTTTGTGAGGGTTGTCCGCGGAGACAAGTGTCTCCCCGCTCAGGTAGCCGTTCTGCACGGTAGCCTTGGATCGCAGCTCCGCAAGAAGTTGATACGCAGCCTCAATCTTCTCGGCCTTGAAAAGCCTTGTGATAACGATCTTCACGGACATTGCCGACCCCCTTCCAGGCTGTGGGATCCGAACGGCGGATCACATGTGATTCTCTTCTTCAAGGATAGCACTGCCGGGGAAAAAAGACCAACCAAAGATCAGAGACCAGACGGTCATCCGGCCGGCACCGCGGTGCCACGGTCTTCCCGAGGCTGCTCTTGGTGCGGATGCACGCCCCGCTGCCGGCCCCTCTCGCAGTATGAGCGCGGTCCTCTCGATCTCCCATGGATAAGGTCTTAAGGCCCGCGGCAAAAATAGCTCTGTCGTGTCTTGTGCTCCCTGTCCATGGGTCGAAACCCATGGCTATTCAAAGTGCGCCCAGCAGGGCGCGGGCCTCTTCTGCCCCGAAAGGGCAGCCCGTGAATAGCCGTCGGTTTGAACCTACGGGAAGCGAGGCAAGCCAAGATGGTTCTCTAATTTACCGTAGCTGGAAAGGTTATTTTGTCACGGGCACTTAGCACACGACCACTATCTCAACGGTGCTCTGCAAATGGGCTCGGACTTGGCATGGAAAGAACGTGTGAATCCTGCCCAGGGGTTTGCATGACGACGAAACACGCGCTATTGTAATCTCAGTCAAGCCGGTGAGGTTCTGCTCATGATAGGAATATCGAAGCTATACTGCGGAGCGGTCGAAGCATCCGACCCCTTGCGATACGGACGAAAATCGCAGGATTTGCCTTCTCACCTTCTTCAGTTCGCCGCGGACAAGAAGCCCGTGGTGGTCTGGAACGTGACCCGCCGCTGCAACCTGAAATGCATACACTGTTACGCTCAGTCAGAGGACAAAGACTACTCCGGTGAACTCACCATCGAGGAAGGGAAAGCCCTCATCGATGATCTGGCCGAGTTCGGAGCCCCGGTGATACTCTTTTCCGGGGGCGAGCCCCTGGTGAGAAAGGACATACTCGAGCTCATACGTTACGCGGCCCAGAGTGGGCGCAGAGCCGTGGTCTCCACCAACGGAACGCTCATCAGCCGCGAACTGGCCTCGAAGCTCCACGAGATCGGCTTGTCTTACGTGGGGATAAGCCTCGACGGCCTCGAGCAGGTCCATGATGCCTTTCGGCAGGTAAGGGGTGCGTTCGGCAGAGCGATGGCTGCCATAGACAACTGCCGTGATGTGGGGCTCAAGGTGGGCCTCAGATTCACCATCAATAGGCTGAATTATCACGAAATTCCCGGCATATTCGATCTAGTGGAACAGGCACGTATCCCGCGCATATGCTTCTACCATCTGGTGTACGCAGGCCGGGGCACCAACCTGATGAGCGAAGACCTCGACCACCAACAGACTCGCGAGGTCGTGGACCTGATTCTTGACCGCACCAGGTCGCTCCATGGGAAAGGATTCCCCGTGGAAGTGCTCACCGTGGACAACCACGCAGACGGCCCTTACACCTACCTCCGCCTGAAGGACGAGGACCCGGCTCGCGCGGAAGAGGTGCTCGAACTGCTCAAGATGAACGAGGGGAACAACTCGGGACGCGGCATCGGGTGTGTATCCTGGGACGGGTCTGTGCATGCGGACCAGTTCTGGCGCCACCACAGCTTCGGCAACGTGCGGGACCGCCCCTTCAGCAGGATCTGGACCGACACCTCCGATGAGTTCTTGATGAAGCTCAAGGAAAAGAAGAACCACGTGACCGGTCGATGCGCCAGGTGCCGGTGGCTGGACATCTGCGGCGGAAACTTCCGCGTACGCGCGGAAGCGGTGTACGATGATGTGTGGGCTCCGGACCCTGCATGCTACCTCACCGACGAGGAAATCGGCCTCGTTTGACCAGCTTTGGGAAAAGGGATTTCCGGGGGAAGGGGCTTCTTGCAAGAAGTTCCTTCCCCCGGAATTCTTACCTTTCGGAAAGTTACTTGGTATCAGAAGGTTGTGGGCCAGTTTGCCAGTAGTCTGCGGCTGCGGTGCCGCCCGCCTGGTCCTCTGGCGAGGTTCAGGAGTCGGATCAGGGTTTTCCGGGTATCCCGGGGATCGATCACGTCTTCCAACAAGTGCAGGCCTGCTGCCTTCCAAGGGGCGCTAACTGCCCTGATCTGCAGTTCGGCCTTTTGCCGAGCGGCTGAAAGTCCCTCGGCTTCTCCTGTTTTTCCCCCATACACCACATTCGCCGCCACTTCCGGCGCCATGAAACTGATCTCTGCGTTGGGCCAGGCGAGCACAAAATCAGCACCCATGCCGGTGCCGCACATATTCGAGAAGGCCATGCCATAGGATTTGCGAATCACCAGTGAGATTTTCGGCACCGTGGAAAGCGCTACGGCCTCGATGAAGTCGATGATTTTGCCCGGCATGCGCTTGAGTTCGGCTGCCCTGCCCACCAGAAACCCGGGGGTGTCGTGCAGAAAGATCAGCGGAATATTGAACGAATCACACATACAGATGAAGCTGCAGCATTTGTCGCACCCGTCGGGTCCCATGGCTCCTGCGGTGTGCATGGGCTGATTCGCAATGATTCCCACCGTATGACCGTCGAGGCGGGCCAGGCAAGTAATCACGCTGCGATCGAAATCGGGTTTCAGGGGAAACGTGTGCTCGTCATCCACAATCGTGTGTATCAGACGATTCATGTCGTAGCCGCGGCGGGACTCGTCCGGGACAATGGAGAGCAGCCGTTCTTGCCGGCGTGAGTCCTGATCCGCTTCCCTCGGGGCCACCACGGGAGGGAATTCCTGGGCATTGGAGGGCAGATAGGAGAGGAACTCCCTTACGATGCGAAGGCAGTCATCTTCGTCTTCGGCCACGCGATCCACCTGACCGGTGGTTTCCGCGTGGAGTTTCCAGCCTCCCAGGTCCTCGTTCTCCACTTTCTCGCCAGTTGCGACTTCCAGCACCCTAGGACCTGACACGGCCATACACGACCCCTTGACCTGCACCACGAAATCCGCAAGCGCAGCCAACCAGGAGGGGGCTCCGAAACACTCGCCCATGATGGTCGCGATCAGCGGCACCTGACGACACCGCAAGGCCAGATCCTTCTTCATCGTCATGGAGCTCAGGCCGTCGGAACCCATAATATCAGGGATGCGAGCGCCTCCGCCTTCTCCCAGATTGATGATAGGATAGCCCTTCTCGGTTGCCCAGCGATTGAGCCGATGCTCCTTTTCGACACCGACTCGCCCGCCGGTCCCAGCGAGCACCGTGGCATCGTCCGCGGACACGGCAACCGCACGGCCATCGATCGTCCCGAAACCACACACCTTGCCGTCAGCAGGGGTCTTGTCCTCCATGCCGGGCACGTCCGAATGGTTGAGCGCGCCAATCTCCAGGAAGCTTCCCGGGTCCAGCAGCTTTTCCACGCGTTCCCGGGCTGTGCCAAGTCCCATGGCGCGCTTCTGCGCGATCTTTTCAGGCCCCCCCATGTCCGCGGCCTTGACCTTGCGACGCTTCAACTCTTCCACGGCCTCTTTCATTGTGCCCATTGCCCGTTACCTCTGAGTATCGATCGTGCAGTGATGTGCCGTCATTGCCCATTCCCGCGACACTTGTCCTCTTCCTCCCTCAACAGCCTGCGCAGGATCTTGCCTGTCAGGCTCTTCGGGAGATCGCCGCGGAATTCGATGACGCGCGGACATTTGTACGCAGCCATCTTTTCCTTGGCCCAATCTATGATCTCCTTTTCCGAGATCTTTTCCACATATTCCCGGTTCAGCACGATGAACGCCTTGACCGACTCGCCCCTGACCGTGTCGGGAATGGGAATACATGCGGCCTCGGTGGGAACGCCTTCGGGCCCAATATTTTGCCTGATTTTCTCCATTGTTTCATCCCTCCGTGTGTCTGCCGGGGCTGGTGAGTGAGGTTCGTCAGGATGCAAGCAAATGGCGTGCCGGTGTGGGCTGGTCAGGAAACAGAGGCTCCAGATCCCGTCGCAGCGGGATCATTGGGTGAGTGGTGGCAGTTCCGGGGAAGTGGGGCAGAGCCGTGCATCCGACATATCGGATGCCGTGTATCCAGTATTTCGGATGAAGCGATCCGTTGGCAGTTGACCGGCCCCTTCAACCAGAGCTATATTGGACGAGGCACAACGGACCGGCGAACTCCACGCGAGTCAGCCAGAACCCATCGAGTGAACCCGCGAGCCCCGTAGCCGCGAGGAAGGCAGTCAAAGACTTGGCGAAGAGGAACGTACTGCGGGAAACGCTGAGTAGCGGATCTCGTGCCGGAACGAAAGAGTACGGCGAGGTCAACGGGCTCCTCCGTTTCGAACGCCTCTTATCAGACCTGTCCGCGACCTTCGTCAACCTCCCGTCCGAACGGGTGGACCAGGAAATCGAACGGTGGATGGGACGCATTGGCACGTTCCTGGAGATGCGGGTGGGCACGCTGGCCCAACTCTCAGAGGATCGCAGCAAGGTTCGCTTTACCCACACCTGGGCCGCGGATGGCCTGGAGAGTCTTTCACGTCGTCCTTCCGCATCGAGTTGGCCGTGGACGGTCGATCAGATCAATCGTGGCAACATCGTCCAATTCACCAACGTCGACGAACTGCCGGCCGAGGCACGCATCGACAAAGAGCGCTTCAAAGACGTGGGTGCAATTTCCAACATTTCCATTCCCTTGTCCGTGGCCGGAACGGTAGTGGGGGCTCTGAGCTTCAGTTCGCGTGTTCCCACCGATGTGTGGCCGGACTCCTATGTGGAGCGGTACCGCCTGATCGGCGATGTGTTCGCCAACGCGTTGATGAGATCGAGGTCCGACAAAGCCCTGCAGAAGGCCTTTCAAGAAATAAAGGCCCTGAAAGAACAGTTGGAGGCCGAGAACATCTACCTCCGCGGGCAAGTGAGGCGCTACCGGGAATACGAGGACATCATCGGCGAGAGCGACGCGATCCAAAGAGTGCTCCGGCAAGTGGAGCAAGTGGCCGAGACGGACGCTACGGTGCTCATCCAAGGCGAGACCGGTACGGGCAAGGAACTGATTGCCGACGCGATCCACCGGCTGAGCAGGCGCCGAGACCGAGTCTTGGTGAAGGTGAACTGCGCGGCAATCCCAGAAACCCTGATAGAGAGCGAGATCTTCGGACGGGAAAAAGGGGCTTTTACCGGCGCCTCGACCAGACAGATCGGGAGATTCGAAACCGCACACCGGGGCACGATTCTGTTGGATGAAGTGGGAGAACTGCCGCTGCGTCTCCAGAGCAAGCTGCTACGGGTGCTTCAGGGCGGGACGTTTGAAAGGCTTGGCAGCTCCAAAACCGTTACCGTGGACGTGCGGGTCATCGCGAGCACCAACAGAGACCTCACGAGGGCAGTGCACGAGGGGATGTTTCGTCCTGACCTGTACTATCGGCTCAACGTGTTCGCGATCTCCATGCCTCCGCTTCGTGAACGCAAGGAAGACATACCTGCGCTGGTGCAGTGGTGCGTCGGCAGGTACGCCAAGAAGATGGAGAAGAAGATCGACACCATCCCCAGCCGTGTGATGGCCGCGTTTCAGCGGTATGACTGGCCGGGAAACGTCCGTGAACTCATGAACGCGATAGAGCGGTCCCTGATTCTGACACAGGGCACTGTGCTCAACGCGGAGGTTCCCATGGATATCAGCTCCCCGCCTGCCCCGGTACTCTCCTTGGCGCAAACGGAGCGGAACCACATACTCCAGGTGCTCAACATGACCCGATGGCGTGTGCGTGGCCGAGACGGCGCCGCGCAACTGTTGCAGATCAAGCCGACCACCCTGGAGTCCCGCATGGCAAAGCTCGGAATACGCCGGCCCAGGTAGCCTCCGATATGTCGGAGCCAGCGGCACCGATATTCTGGGGCAATGCTCGTCCCCCCTTGCACCCACGTCGCATACAAAGACCACAAAGACCCGACATATCGCTCGATTCCGAACTCCCGTCACGAATCCCTGAGTTCCGGCACATGATTTGCTACCGGCCATAGCGGTTGCCGAAAGTCATTTCCGATTCTGGAGCAGTCTGTTCCTGTGGGGTAGGCTTTCCAGACTGCAACTCGGTCAGAACTCACGGCAACCGCTCTTGAACCCCCGGACAAGCACAGTCTGCCCGTTTCGGGGCTCCGGGATGTGCGTCCCGAAGAGACGCACGGTGAATGGCCGCAGAAATAGACCTGGGGAAAGAGCTTCTTTCAGCAAGTCCCTTCACCGGGAATGAGCATTTCCATGACACTGGGAGAAAGCACAATGCGCACCAAGGAGCACTACGCGTCAGCGCTGAACAGCCTGCAGAGGAATCTCTACTACAAGGGAGAGCGAATCGGACGAGATCACGAGGACCTGATCCCTTCGATCGACGTCATCGGGGCCACATTCGATGCGGCTCGAAACCCGGAGATCGAGAATTTGAGCACCGCGGTTTCCCATCTCACCGGCGAAAAGATCAGTCGATTCTGCCACGTGCACCAGAGCTGCGAGGACCTTCACAAGAAACAGGACCTGACCCGTGCCCTGTGCAGGAGAACCGGCTACTGCCTCGGCAGGTGTATGGGCGTGGACGCGCTCAATGCCCTCAACGCGGTCTCCTTCGAGGCGGACCGGTCGCACAAAGGCGAAACGGAATACCACAAGCATTTCCTCCGGTGGCTGGAATACTTTCAGACAAACGACCTGGTAGGCTGTTGCGCACAGACGGACGTCAAGGGCGAACGGCTGAAGCGGCCGTCCAAGCAAGTCGATCCCGACGCGTACCTCCGAGTCGTCGAGAAGAAAAGCGACGGCATCGTGGTCAGAGGCTGCAAGGTGCACATCACCTTTGCCGCGGTGGCTGATGAGATCCTGGTCCTCCCCACGCGGTCCCTGACCCAGGAAGAAGGGGAGTATGCAGTAGCTTTTGCGGTGCCCGGAGATCACGAGGGAGTCAAGCAGGTGATTCACCCGCACAATTTTCGGAAGCGACACCACATAGAGCGCGGCTTCAACTGGGGAGCGGTGGATTCGTACGTGATCTTTGACGACGTGTTCGTTCCTTGGGAACGTGTCTTTCTCTGCGGAGAATATCAGCATGGGGGCATGGCCGCGCTGCTGTTCGCCCTGTTTCATCGCCACAGCTATTCCGGCTGCAAACCGGCGGTCGGCGACATCCTGCTCGGACTCGCGGCTCTGGCAGCCGAGGTGAACGGCATTGAACAGGCCGGCCATGTGCGCGAACACCTTGCCGAACTCATCACCATTTCGGAGCTGGGGTACGCCGCGGGGTATACCGCGTCGTCACTGGGAAAACCGGAACTCTTCATTCCCGGCATGGGCTTGCAGCCATACGGACCCGGCGCGTACATTCCGGACTCCATCTATGCCAACGTGGGCCGGTGCATGACCGGGGATGCGGTGTACCATGAGCAGGAGATCTTGTGCAAGCTTGCCGGCGGCATGCCCGCGACCTTTCCCTTTGAACAGGACCTGGTCAACGACGAGCTCAAATCGCTTCTCGAGAAGTACCTCAAACGCAATCCCCAGGTTCCGGTGGAGGAGCAGATCCGATTCTGGCTGTTCTTCACGGATTTTGCCTGCTCCGCGGCCGGTGCGGCGATCAATTATGCCGGCGTGCACGGCGGAGGCTCGCCTATCATGGAGCAGATCGCGATCACGTCCCAGTACGACATAGGATCGAGGAAGACGGTGGTGAAGCGGTTGGCCGGCATGGCGCTCTGACGCCCAAGCGAACGTCATCCGAGGGAAGGAACTTCTTGCAAGAAGTTCCTTCCCCCGGAAATCCCAATTCCAAAGGAACGGATTGGCCGGATCAGACGAGTCCGACGCCTTGATCGGTGTCGGGTCTTTCCACCCTGAAGGACACCTGTGCGCGCACACGCCACACGTCTATCTTGTTATTGATCATCCTCACGTCCTGCTCGATCACCCCGATGCGCGTGATGCCTCGAAGGGTCTTCTGGGCTTCCTGAATCACCTGTCTCATGGCGTCGTCCCAGCTTTCGTGGGATTCCCCCACCAACTCGATAATCTTTACTACTGACATGGTCTCCACTCCTGGTCTGGCGCAGGCACGCGAAAACAGGTTCCGCACCGCGCGGCAGTTCGGGGTATTATAGCCGCCTTTGCCGCCAATGTGCAGCCCATCTCGCCAGAATCCGTATGTCCTTAGTCACGCTCGGTCTGCCGGCCGTAATCCGCTATGACATCCTTTGACCCGAGGGTCTGTTTCTCGGGTGACTGACCGCATACGGGAATCGTGCGCCCATACTCCGAGTCCACTTGAGAATCCTTGCCCGAGTGGGCCCTCTTGCTCTATGGTAACGGCTCTCGGGGGAGGAGAAGATCCACCTGAGACAAGAGTGGGCGTCGGAAAACGACTGAATGATATCATGAGAGGAGTGGTGGGAATGGGAATTCTCTCAAGATCGGTGTCGATGATGAGGTACAGGGTCCGTGGAGACGTGGAGGGTTCATTCTGGGATGCCGTCCACGAAGGGATCAAGGCAGGGGCGTTCCGGGAGATCGAGTCTCCGGGAGACGAAATCGGCCTGGGATGGGTTTCCGTGGAGAATTTCACACAAACTGAATTGCCAACCTCGTCGTACCTGTACGGAAGGTACGTGGTGCTCTCGTTGCGCATGGACGGAGCCCGAGTCCCCCCAAGGGCCCTGGAACTCCGAATGCAAGGTGAGACGCGACTGCTCCTGGAACAGACCGGCCAGAAGCGGCTCAGCACGCGCCAACGTCGCGACCTTAAAGACCGGCTCAAGGAGTCGCTCAAGAAACAGGTGCTCCCGAACGTCCAGGTGTTCGACCTGATTTGGGACACCTCGAACGCGGTGCTCTACTTCGGAAGCCTCTCCGTGAAGTCCCGCGACAAGCTCGAGGCCCATTTCAAGAAATGCTTCGGATTGACCCTGGTTCCGCTCATACCGTTCCTTCGAGCGCAGGAGCTGCTGGCGGACAAGGCACATCAGAAGCGCCTGGAAGACCTGAAACCCTGCTCACTGGTGCCGTGAGGCAACCTGCACAATACCCATGACTAGACCCGGCGAAAAAGGAGCGGTCCGGAAATCCTGGGGGTCCAGACTCCCCATTGCCTTGGTGTACCCCAATGTGTACAGGGTGGGGATGGGTAATCTCGGCTTCCAGTTTCTGTACCGGTGTCTTAACTCATGCGAGTCACTTGTTGCTGAGCGCGTGTTCCTGCCGGAACCGGACCGCGGTGAGGAGGCGCGTCTGCTGCAACCCGTGTCCGAGGAATCCGCGCGTCCTTTGTCTCGCTTTCCGGTGATCGCGTTCAGTATTCCCTTCGAGAACGACTACCCCGCGGTGCCGAAGATGCTCATGTCCGCGGGCATACCGCCGCTGCAGCAGGATCGGGGACCCGCAAATCCCTTGATCATAGCGGGAGGGATATCCGTCTCCATGAATCCCGAGCCGCTCGCGCGGTTCCTGGATCTCGTCTACGTCGGCGAAGTCCTCGACGAGGACGAAGGGTCGTTGATGGGCCTTCTGGCTGACCTGGGCCTGTCGCTGATCGACCGAACACGGGAAAGGAAGGCTCTTCTTCGGGATTTCCGGGATCTGCCGGGGGTGTATGTACCGTCGTGCTACTCATGCGCGCACGAGGGCCCCGAGTTCGCGCCTGCGGAACGGTTTGCCCGCGAAGGCAAGGCTCGCACCGCGCGCGGTCGGACCTCAGAGGAACCGGCGGGGCGTGCGCGGGGTGCCGAGCAGACCGGCACGGAATCGGCCATCAGAGCCCTTGACCAACCTCCGGAATCCGCCACAGTTCGGACGGTGTCCGCAGAGAGTGATCTTGCCGGCTCTTCGCTGCAGGCGAATCGAACCAGACCATGCTGTCCGCAACCGTCCGAGGGTTTCCCGTCGCAGATACGTGCGGTCAAGCGACCTGCTATAGGTTCCGACGTACCGGTATCCGCGCTCTTTTCCGGGGATGCGGAGTTCGGGGAAAGCCTCCTCGTCGAGACCAACCGCGGCTGCAGCCGGCGGTGCCGGTTTTGTGCGTCCGGGTGGATACATTTCCCGGTTCGGTATAGGCGTTTCGATGCGTTCCGCGCATTCGTGGAGAAAGCGATCTCCGAAGGTCGGACGGTGGGGCTTATCGGGTCGGACCTTGCCGGCCATCCGGAGCTGACGCGTATCCTCGAGCACATCGTGGGCCAAGGTGGGCGCTTTTCCCTGTCGTCGATACGGCCGGAGGGTCTCACTCCCCGGGTGATCGAGCTCCTTGCGGCAACGGGTCAGAAGACCGCAACGCTGGCTCCGGAGGTAGCGTCCCCACGAATGAAGAAGGTGCTCGGCAAGGAGATCCCGTCCGAGCGTTTCCTGGAATTGGTTGCTCAGCTCGTGTCGGCCGGCATCCCACACATTCGGTTCTACTTCATGGTGGGGCTCCCCACGGAGACAGATGAGGACGCAGCAGCGATCGCGGACTTCGCGATCAAGAGCCGCGGCGTCTTCGTGGAGGCATCACGCCCCAAAGGCCGAATCGGCTCGATCGGCGTGCAGGTGAACCCGTTTGTGCCCAAGCCATGGACCCCGTTTCAATGGGCTCCCATGGCCCGACCCGAGGTGCTTGACAGACGCATCCGAATCATCCGTGAACGCCTCAAGCGGGTCCCGAACGTCAAGGTCAGGGTGGAATCGGTTCGTGAGGCGCTGCTTCAGGCGTTTCTGGCCCGTGGTGACCGGCGAGTGGCCGATGTGCTGCTCGACGTGGCTCGAGGAGCGAGCAACCCTCTGGCCGTGTGCAAGACGCACGGCCTGGACCCGGAACTTCACCTCTACCGGGAACGGGGCGAACACGAACCCTTCCCCTGGGACCTGATCGACCACGGCATTTCCAAGGCCTCTCTTTGGAAGACCTACAAGAAATCTGTGGATAACGGTTGACCCATCCGTGGAGATTCGGTATCACGGGGACGAAGCACGAACTGCCTCTCATGGAGGCGTCTCATCATGCAATTTACTCGGATCACTCATGACCCGGCAGTGATGGGCGGTAAGCCTTGTATTAGGGGTTTGCGCGTCACTGTGGGGACGGGCGTAGGCTTGCTTGCATCGGGTGCATCCCGTGAGCGCATCCTGCACGCCTACCCTTAACTTGAACCGGAGGACCTCGACGAGGCGTTGGCCTACGCTCCGTGGCGACTCGAAGAACGTGAGGAGTAACCGGTTGCCGGATGAGTATTCGGATTGTCATGGACATGAAGCCGTCCGTGGAATCGGCGTGATCGTTGGTAGATTACTGGAGGAAGATCCTTGGCCCACCTATTGGGAATTCGAATTAGGAACTGCAAGTCGCTTCAAGATGTGACGCTCGGTCAAGTTGGATATGGACAGGGCGAGCCGTTGCCCCGTCTTAGCTGCTTCATCGGCCCAAACGGGTGCGGGAAATCGAGCCTCCTTGACGCGTTCGGCTTCCTTGCTGATTGTCTGGGAGAAGGGGTCGAAGCCGCATGCGATAAACCCCAACGTGGCGGTTTCGGAAGATTGAGAACTCAAGGGATCAGCGATCCCCTTCGCTTCCACTTGTACTACCGGGAAACGTCAAAGGCCAGACCCGTCACATACGACTTCGCGGTTGGGGAACTCGACGGTGTTCCCGTGGTTTTGAACGAACAACTGCTTCAGCGTCGGAAAGGTGAGAAGCGTGGACGGCCGTTCCCGTTTCTGAGGTTGAAACTGGGGGAAGGATTCGTCTGGGCCGGGGAACGGACCGAGGATGAGGAGGGAGCGACCAAACAGGAGATCAAGCTGGAAGATGTGGATCGGCTGGGAATCACGACGCTCGGTCAGTTGTCGGATCACCCCCGGATCGCGGGACTTAGAGCTTACATAGAGAGCTGGTATCTCTCATATTTCGTTCCCGATGCGGCTAGACGACTTCTGCGGTCAGGGGCTCAGAAGCACCTCGACCGCACCGGCGAGAACCTGGGCAATGTAGTCCAATACCTCGAGCGCAATCACAAAGCACGTTTTGCCGGTATTATCGAGCGAATCCGCAAGAGGATCCCCGGCATCGAAAAGATCGAGACCGAGACAAGCCCTGACAAACGTCTCCTTCTGAAATTCAATGAGAGGGGATACGAAGACCCGTTCTTTCAGCACAGTATGTCTGACGGCACATTGAAAATGTTTGCCTACCTTCTGCTTCTGGAAGATCCCGAGCCCCCGGCGTTCATCGGTATAGAAGAACCGGAAAACGGGCTCTACCACAGGCTGGTTGAGCAACTAGCCCGGGAATTTAGTTCGCATGCCGAGGAGTCCAAAGGAAAGATGCAGGTTCTCATCACCACGCACTCACCTCAATTCGTGGATGCGTTGCGCCCTGAACAAGTGTGGCTGATGCAGAAGGACGAAACGGGATTCACTCGCGTTCAGCGGACGGCGGACATGCAGACGATCAAGGAGTTGCATGGCGAGGGGATACCCCTGGGGAGCCTCTGGTACAGTAACCATCTGGACGAGAGGTTTCCCTCATGAGGATTCATGTGCTTGTCGAAGGTCCATCTGAAAAGGCTCTGCTGGAATCATGGCTTCCTCGGTTTCTCCCTCACGGGCATACCTTCAAGATTATTCAACACAAGGGCAAAGGGCGTATTCCGGGTGATCCATCGAGCGCACCCGACCCAAGACGGCAGGGTCTCCTTGACCAGTTGCCGGCGAAGCTGAGGGCCTACGGGAAGTCTCTGAGGCCTGAAACCGACAGAGTTCTTGTGCCCGTTGACCTGGATGATGATGACTGCTTGGTTCTCAAGAACCGTATGGTTCACCTTTTGGACTACTGCGACCCTCCTCCGACGGTGCTTTTTCGGATACCTATCGAGGAAACCGAAGCCTTTTATCTCGGCGATCCGCCCGGAATCCGTAAGGCATTGGGGAAGTGCAGAAAGGGCAAGATGAGTTCCTACGTGCAAGACGGCATCTGTGGCACATGGGAACTGTACAGCGATGTGATCGGGGAGAACAGGGAAGCCAAGGTCGAATGGGCCGAGCGCATGGGCCCTTATCTGACGGTCCAATGGGAAGGGGCCGGCGCAAACCGTTCTCCTTCCTTCCGGCAGTTTTGCATGGGCTTGTTGAAGCTTGCCGGCGAACGGGCGGGCTGATCGAGTAACGCCACGGGTGCTTCGGACAACGCGACCTCCTCCAGGACACGTCAGATGAACACGCCGACACATATTGCATGCGGAGCTTGCCTGGCACTCGCGGTCACACATCTCGCGAACACGCGTGAAGGCTCGGGCCCGAGACCGCTTCTTCTCGGGATCGGAGCCGTGGTGATCGGTGTTGCGTCGCACCTTCTCCTCGACCTCATGCCGCACCACGCGTGGATCGTGTTCCTGGATTGGTTCAAACCGCTGCCGTTTCACTGGCTCATACGAGAGGCCGTCTTCGGCGCCGCGGTCGCGATACCCGCGATGATCCTCGCCGGCAAGTCCTGGCCCTACGTCGGACTGGGAATGCTGGGAGCCTTGTACCCCGATGTGGAGAAGGTCCTCGCGGTCGATTTCCACCTGCCTGAGGCATACGTTCTCTTCCCGTGGCACAGCGCGCATCTTTCGAGTCGGACGGGAGGTTTGCCCGAATCTGTCCTTATCGAATTCGAGTGCTTTCTAACCGCGGCGTTCCTGATCGCCATGTGGCGCATGAATAATACCAATGCGTTTATCAGAAAGTCTTCCGGGGGAAACCCTTTTACTAATGAGGCTCTTGCAAAATGTTTGAGAAATGACAGCCGGCCCCAGGGTGACAGACATGTCCGTGTTGGTTTTCGGAGCGAAACGCGTTCTTGGTTGATTTTGTTGCCCGTCTTTCCGGATTTTGTACACACCTA
>JBFMAA010000070.1:0-29451 GCA_040755955.1 Thermodesulfobacteriota bacterium | reverse complement strand
CCGGGGGACAACCCTTTTTCTAAAAGGGTTTCCCCCGGAAGCCTTATCATTGGGAACTCTTCGACCATGGCGGCTCCCGCTGGTCGCCGCGAACAAGGCTGGCTCGTCGAGATACCGGCGGGGCGTAGTACTTTCATGCTTCGTTGTGGCCGCGTGCGCGCAGCGTGGTTCTTCAAGGAGCCCTTTCCCCCTGCATTCGCACGTTCAGTTCGGTTGCTGTTGGGCAGGCATCGGGCAGCACCCTCTGCCCGAGAAACGGCCTTTTCTCCCGAGCCCCAATCCGGGGCCCATGCATGCGCGGCCTCTGACAAATTCCAGAAAGGGCTGCCTTTTCTCCGCGGGCAGCTTTGCCGCGATCTGCGCAATGCGTTGGATGCATTCCCTCTCGATCCGTCCTTTGAGCTCCACAAGCTCTTCCACGGCCTTGTCGGCCGTCTGCGGGTCTTCCGGAGACTGGGCGATGAGGGCGAGTATTTCCCCGTGCTTGGCTGTAATCTGTTGCATCCGATCCCTCATGGAGGCCTGGCGGGTTTCCTTCCACAGTTTTCGCACTTCTTGCCACTCGCTCTTCGTCAGCGGGCAGTCGGCGCCTACCCCGAGAGTCTCTGCGCGACGCGTCTCCCATAGATGCCATCCGATGGTCATTCCTACGGCCACGTTCAAGGCCAGTGAGAAGATCAGCAGTCCGGTAAGAAACAGACTCTTCATTGCCCCGGTTCCTCGTATGCGATCTGCATGGCCACGTCTGCGAAGGACGGCGCGCTGTCCACAAGCAGCACGTCTGCGGACTCCTGGGCCTGGTTCGGAGCCAAAAAGCCTGTCATCGAGGTGCCTGCCACATGTCCCAAGCCCACTGCCATCAGCACCAGCGCGGCCATCAAAGGAACCTGTGCCCACGCGGGTATGATGGGTGACCTCAGCTCCGATCGTCTGTGCCGCGCGAGCCTCGCCAAGACCACGGAATTCATGTCAGGGACCCTCATCGCATCCCGGAGCGCGAACAACTCGACCCCGACCGACCTCAGCCGTGCGAAGAATTCACGGCACCGCGCACACTCGGCCATGTGGTTTCGCACAGTATCCGCGTCGGCAGCGTCGAGCTCGCCGTCCACCAGTCGTGATATGTGCAGTTGGTATTCCCGGCATTTCATGGCCTGATCCTCCACATAGGTATACCACGCGCCGCAAGAGATCCCGCGCTACTTCAGATCACCTTCGTCAAGAATAATGAGAAGCCTTTGACGAGCTCTGAAAATCAAAGATTCCACAGAGGACGAAGACGCACTCATGGTCGACGCGATTTCCGCGTAGCTCATCTGCTCCTGGGCTTTGAGAAGCAGAGCCGTCCTCTGTCGTTCGGGGAGTTTGCGGAGCGCGTCCTGCACCCGCGCATGCTGCTGACGGATCGAGAGCATCGTCTCGGGATCGGAGCTGTTCGTGTCGACGAGGCTGTTGTCGTGGTTTGCCCCCTCTTCGTCCGACCATGTGTCGCCGAACAGACGCGCAGCCCTTCTCTTGAGGCTGTGGTACGTGTTGATGCTCTGATTTCGGGCGATCGCGAGCACCCAGGTCTTGAACGAACCCACAGACGGCGAAAATCGATCAAGGTGTTTGAATACCCTCAGGAAGGTCTCCTGGAGTATGTCTTCAGCCTCTTGATGCGATCCGGTCACCCCGAGGGCAAGACGGTAGACCGCGGGCGAATGGCGCGTCACCAACGCGTCGAACGCAGCCTCCGAGCCGGTTGCGGACCGCTCAACCAGTTCTTCATCGGTCAGTGACTCCAGCAGTTTCATTTCCGGTCTGATTTGGCTATCCTACACTACTCCGGGAACGCCCGGGTCATCCGTGATGGAGGATAATGGCGATCACGGGCCGTGAAGTCAAGCAGGAGGACCCATACCATGACGATTACCGTTGTCGGCGGTGGACTTGCCGGGTCGGAGGCTGCCTGGCAGCTCGCGCGCAGAGGGGTCCGCGTGCGCGTCGTCGAGATGAAGCCGAAGAGATTCTCTCCGGCCCACAAATCGGGCCGGTTGGGCGAGCTGGTCTGCTCGAACTCGCTGCGCGCCGCGGGGGTGCACTCTGCTGCAGGACTGCTCAAGGCTGAGCTCCGCCTCATGGGATCGCTCATTATGGAAGCAGCGGATGCCTCGGAGGTTCCCGCGGGGAAGGCGCTTGCCGTGGACCGGGACCTCTTCGCCCAATTCATCACGGAGAGCCTTTCGACCCATCCGCTCGTGGAGATCGTGAGAGAGGAGTTCACCCGGATCGACCCGGCACGTGATCCTGTTATCATCGCCACGGGCCCGTTGACTTCGGACGCGCTGGCGGCCGAGATCGCGCGGGTCACCGGAGCGGGGAGTCTGTCTTTTTACGATGCCATCGCGCCCATCGTGACAGCGGAGTCGATCGAGATGAGCCGAGTGTTCCGGGCTTCGCGATACGACGAGCCCGGCGACGAAGGGGACTATCTCAACTCGGCCATGGATGAACCCACGTATCGAGCCTTTGTGCACGCGATCGTCGAGGCTGACAAGGTGGACCCGTATCCGTTCGAGCAGATCCCCCACTTCGAGGGATGTCTCCCCATCGAGGTGCTGGCAAGCCGAGGACCGGACACCCTGGCGTTTGGTCCCATGAAGCCGGTGGGCCTCGTGGACCCCAGGACAGGAAGACGACCGTTCGCGGTGGTCCAGCTTCGCGCGGAGAACAGGCAGCAGACCCTCTTCAACCTGGTGGGCTTCCAGACCAAAATGACGTACCCCGCGCAAGAAAGGGTCTTGCGCATGATTCCGGGTTTGGAGCACGCGCAGTTCGCGAGGCTCGGGTCAATACACCGCAACACCTACCTCGACGGGCCGAGGCTCCTGTCAGGGTGTTCTGCGCTTAAAGACATGGCCCGCGTGTACTTCGCAGGGCAGATCACGGGCGTGGAAGGGTACATTGAATCGACCGCGTCCGGGCTCGCTGTCGGGATACTGGCCGGTCTTGCCTCCGCGGGGGCTAATCCGGCTCCACCTCCAGGATCAACGGCCATAGGCGCGCTCCTTAGACACACGATCACTCTGCCGGCCAAGAAATTTGAGCCAATGAACATCAATTTCGGCATTATGGACGAGCCGCCACCGGGCACCCCGAAAAGGGCTCGGAAAGAAGCCGTCGTAAAACGAGCCCTTGCAGAAATCGTCGAGTGGCGCGACGAGATAGAGGTATTGTGGGAAAGGGTTCTGGGCTAACTACGCCACGGCGTAAACACGGTTCCGGACCGCGAGCCACGGTCGTTGTGGCAAGTGGTAGCGGCCGGCCTCCGTGCCGGCCGGCAGGGACGCCGGCCCCACCACTCTTCTTCAACAACGAGCATCCGAGATCCGGGACCGTATTTGTGCCGATAACCAAGGGCTTCATGGAGCAAATATGGTTGCGGCTCCTAACAGGTTGGCGGGAACGGCTGATAAAATAATTCTTGACAGCCGCCCGACCGGCTGATAAAAAATTATCTTTTATAGAGGGAGCTCTTGCTGGCGTAGCTCAACCGGTAGAGCAGCTGATTTGTAATCAGCAGGTTGCGGGTTCGAGTCCCATCGCCAGCTCCATTGACGGAGGGGTTCCCGAGCGGCCAAAGGGGGCAGACTGTAAATCTGTTGGCTCAGCCTTCGGAGGTTCGAATCCTCCCCCCTCCACCAGAAAAGACCAAGGCTTTGGGACCGCGTCCGGGCCTTTCGAGCGGGAATAGCTCAGTTGGTAGAGCGTCAGCCTTCCAAGCTGAATGTCGCGGGTTCGAGCCCCGTTTCCCGCTCCACATATCAGCCGGCAACCGGTGGGAATCCTTCCGGGCGCGCATGGGAAGGCCCCGTGGTTGAAGGCTTCTTGAGCCCACGTAGCTCAGTAGGTAGAGCACTTCCTTGGTAAGGAAGAGGTTCACCGGTTCGATCCCGGTCGTGGGCTCCACCGGCTCGACGTGAAAGACGGACAGTCTTGCATTGGAACCTTCAGGTGTTGTGCACGGTAAGAAGGCCATGCTCTTGTCGTGGGTTCCAAGCAAGTAGGTTTCCCAGAAAATCGGATCTGTGCTGCCGTATCTAAGGAGGTCAAGGAGGAAGACATGGCCAAGGCCAAGTTTGAGCGTACCAAGCCCCATGTGAATGTCGGGACCATCGGTCACATCGACCACGGTAAGACCACGTTGACCGCGGCCATTACCAAGGTGCTCGCAAGCAAGGGACAGGCCACGTACGTGCCGTTCGAGGAGATCGACAAGGCTCCCGAAGAGAAGGAGCGCGGCATCACCATAGCCACCGCGCACGTGGAATACGAGACGAAGAACCGTCACTATGCCCATGTGGACTGCCCGGGACATGCCGACTATATCAAGAACATGATCACGGGCGCGGCTCAAATGGACGGTGCGATACTGGTGGTCGGAGCCAATGACGGCCCCATGCCCCAGACCCGTGAACATATTCTGCTCGCGAGACAGGTCGGCGTGCCGTACATCGTGGTGTTCCTGAACAAGACCGATATGGTCGATGACCCTGAACTGATCGAGCTTGTCGAGTTAGAGCTCCGCGAACTGCTCAGCTCGTACGATTTCCCCGGTGAGGACATTCCGATCATTCGGGGGAGCGCGCTCAAGGCCCTGGAAACCAACGACCCGAAAAGCGCAGAGGCCGCATGCGTATGGGAATTGACGGAAGCAGTGGACTCGTACATTCCGGTTCCCGTACGTGAAGTGGAAAAACCGTTCCTGATGCCGATTGAAGACGTGTTCAGCATATCCGGTCGAGGCACCGTGGTCACCGGCCGAGTCGAACGCGGTCGGATCAAGGTCGGCGAAGAAGTGGAGATCGTGGGGATCAGCGAGACGCGCAAGACAGTATGCACAGGGGTGGAGATGTTCCGCAAGGTGCTGGACTCGGGCGAGGCCGGTGACAATGTGGGTCTGCTCCTGCGCGGTATCAAGAGAGACGAAGTCGAGCGCGGTCAGGTCGTAGCCCATGTGGCGTCGATTACCCCGCACACCAAGTTCAAGGCTGAGACCTACATCCTGGCCAAAGAAGAAGGTGGGCGTCATACACCGTTTTTCAACGGGTACCGTCCCCAGTTCTACTTCAGGACCACGGACGTGACCGGTGTCATCACCCTCCCGGAAGGAGTGGAGATGGTCATGCCCGGTGATAACGTCTCCCTGAGCTGCAACCTCATCACCCCCATCGCCATGGAAAAGGAGCTCCGCTTCGCAATCCGAGAGGGCGGTCGTACTGTGGGGGCTGGTGTGATATCGGAAATATTCGAGTAAGATCGCCTTAGTAAGCGAAATGCCCGTGGCGAGGTGAAAACCCATGGATGTGCAACCCATCAAGATAAGAATCCGGTTGAAGGCGTATGACCATCAACTGCTTGACCAGTCGGCCAAGGAGATAGTCGAGACGGCATGGCGCACCGGCGCCAAGGTCGCGGGACCGATACCTCTGCCCACGCGCATTCAGAAATACTGCGTGCTGCGCTCCCCGCACATCGACAAGAAGTCGCGGGAACAGTTCGAGATACGGATACACAAACGACTGCTGGATATCCTGGAACCAACCCAGCAAACTCTTGACGCATTGATGAAGCTGGACCTCTCCCCGGGAGTCGACGTGGAGATCAAGGCCTAGCGCCGCGCAGGAACCCAATTGAGGAGCCGGACATGGTTCAAGGTATGATTGGCAAAAAACTCGGGATGATACAGGTCTTTGACGAGGACGGTCGGGCGTTCGGAGTGACCGTGGTCCAGGCCGGCCCGTGCACGATTGTGGGAAAGAAGAGCGCGAATCGAGTGCAACTCGGTTTCGGGCCGACCAAAGAGCACAAGCTGACCAAACCGGTCGCGGGAGTGTACAAAAAGGCAGGCACAGACCCGTTCCGGGTTCTTCGGGAGTTCGACCTGAGCGACGAGGAACAACCGGTGGAGATTGGCCAGGAAGTGCGAGCAGACATATTCAACCCAGGCGACGTCGTCAAGGTGACAGGGACCAGCAAAGGCAAAGGATTCGCCGGGGTCATCAAACGCTGGAACTTCGGCGGCGGCCGAGAGACCCATGGTTCCCGCTCTCACAGAATCCCCGGATCAATAGGGCAATGTGCGTATCCATCCAGGGTATTCAAAAACAAGAAACTCCCCGGACGTATGGGCGGGGTCCGCGTCACGGCTCCGACGGTGACGATAGTGGAAGTCCGTGCCGATGAGAATCTGCTCCTGGTGAGGGGCCCGATCCCAGGGTCCAATGGCGGGATCGTGCTGATAAGGAAGAAATGATGCCCGTGGTAGATGTGGTGAACCAAAAGGGAGAGAAGATAGACACGGTCGAACTGGACGATCTGGTCTTTAACTCGGAGATCAGGGAAGCTCTGGTTCAACATGTGGTCGTCTGGCAACAGGCCAAGAAGCGACAGGGCACGGCAGCCACCAAGACGAGGGGCCAGGTCAGCGGCGGTGGGAAGAAACCGTGGAGACAGAAAGGGACAGGTCGCGCGCGATCCGGCACGTCACGGTCACCGATCTGGCGCGGCGGTGGAACGGTGTTCGGCCCTCACCCGAGGTCGTACGAGTTCTCGCTGTCGAAGAAGGCCAGGAAAGCCGCGCTGCGGTCGGTCCTGACATCGAAGCTCCAGGAGAACAACCTGACCGTGGTAGACAAAATAGAACTTGACGAGCCCAAGACGAAACTGTTCGTGCAAGTGTGCAAAGACATGGGGCTCGACGGGACCAAAGCGATCTTCGTCACGCCCCAGAAAGACGAACTGCTCGATCGCTCGTCGCGAAATCTCTTTCGTGTGCAGATGCTCCCCTGCGAAGGCCTCAACGTACGGGATCTACTGCGTTTCGAGAAGGTCGTGATACTCCGGGAAGCGGTCCCCAAGATCCACGAGAGGTTGGGCTGATGCTGGAAGAGTATAAGATAATTAGAAAGCCTATCGTCACGGAGAAGAGCTCGAACCTCAAAGAAGAAGCCAACCAGGTAGTCTTCGAGGTGCGTCTTGACGCCAACAAGGTAGAGATCCGTAAGGCGGTGGAGAAGCTCTTCAAGGTGAAGGTCCTGGCGGTGAACACACAGAACCGACAGGGCAAACGTAAGAGACTGGGTCGTACCGTGGGCAGACGCCGGAACTGGAAGAAGGCAGTCGTGACGCTCAAGGAAGGCGACCGCATTGACTTCTTCGAAGGAGTCTAGGCGCAGCACAATCTCCGGACGGACCTGCGCCGCCGGCAAGGACATCAGCTATGGCACTGAAGAAATACAAGCCCACTTCTCCAGGTATTCGTTTCAAGACAGGGTCAACGTTCGAAGAGGTGACCCCAGGCCCTCCCGTCCGAGCGCTCACCGAAGGGATGCGCAAACAGGGCGGCCGCAACAATGCGGGGAGAATCACGGTCAGGCATCGGGGAGGCGGTCACAAGAGACTGTATCGAGTGATCGACTTCAGACGCGACAAACTGGAAGTTCCCGGCAAGGTCACAAGCATAGAGTACGACCCGAACCGCAGTGCTCGCCTGGCCCTCATCGTATACGCGGATGGGGAAAAGCGATACATCCTCTGGCCGCAGGGACTCAAGGTCGGTGATTCGGTGGTATCGGGAGACCGCGCGGACATCAGACCAGGCAATTGTCTCCCTCTGAAGAATATCCCGCTGGGCACGTCGGTACACAACGTGGAGATGAAGATCGGAAAGGGCGGGCAGATGATCAGGTCCGCAGGGACCTACGGACAGCTCATGGCTCGGGAAAAGGGGTACGCGCAGATCAAGCTCCCTTCCGGTGAGGTCCGGATCGTGTTGGATCGCTGCCGAGCCACAGTGGGCCAGGTCGGCAACCTGGAACACGAGAACATCTCCATCGGAAAGGCCGGCCGAACCCGACATCTGGGCCGTCGGCCACACGTGCGAGGCGTAGTCATGAACCCGGTCGACCATCCCCATGGCGGCGGTGAAGGAAGAACCTCCGGCGGCCGCCACCCGGTGACTCCATGGGGCGTTCCGACCAAGGGTTATAAAACGAGAAAACGCAGCAAGCCGTCCGATAGATACATTGTGAAACGAAGGAAGTAGTAGCGATGCCCCGTTCGGTTAGCAAAGGCCCCTTTGTGGACGACCACATCCTGCAGAAGGTCGAGCAGGCCCGTGATAGCGGCTCTCGAAAGGTGATTCAGACGTGGTCCCGCCGGTCGACCATACTGCCTGACATGGTCGGGTTGACCTTCGCCGTGCACAACGGGAAGAAGTTCATCCCCGTATTCGTCACGGAGAACATGGTCGGCCACAAGCTCGGGGAATTCTCTCCGACCCGGACTTTCCACGGCCACGCCGGGGACAGAAAGGCCAAGAAAGGGAGAAAGTAATGGAGTGGGTTGCAACCCTCAAACACGCCCGAATATCGGCACGAAAAGCCAGGCTTGTGGCTGACCTGGTGAGAGGAATGAAGGCGGACGCGGCAATAGCCGTGCTACAGTTCACTCCCAAGAAAGCCGCGGTAATGATCAAGAGACTGGTAGAATCGGCCGTGGGCAACGCTACGCAATCCCGAGGCGTCGACGAAGACAAGCTCTACGTGCGCAGCATCAAGGTGGACGAAGGCGCCACCGGCAAGCGCTGGATGCCTCGAGCCATGGGAAGAGCCACGCGGATCAGAAAAAGGACCAGCCACATTACTGTGGGCATCGAGGAGTTGAGGTAGCCACCACATCCCGCGTCGCGGACTCGCGGCGGGCGCACGGATTATCCACGGCAGAACCGCAGCAAGGTCTGCAGGAGGGTTTATTTTGGGACAGAAGGTACATCCCCACGGATTCCGCCTTGGCATCACCCGGACATGGGATTCACGCTGGTACTCCGAGAAGGATTACGGAGACTTCCTGATCGAGGATCTCAAACTTCGGGATTTCGTGAAGCAGAAGCTTGCCCAGGCGAGCATCTCGCGCATCGAGATAGAGAGAGCCGCAGGCAAGATTCGCCTCATCATCCACACCGCGAGGCCCGGCATCGTCATCGGCCCCAAAGGCAGCGAAATCGAGAAGCTGCGCAGACAGCTCATTGGTATGACGGACAAAGAGGTGGTGGTTGACATCAAGGAGATCCGCAAACCCGAAATAGACGCTCAGCTTGTTGCCGAAAACGTGGCTCATCAGCTCGAGAGACGTATTGCATTCCGCCGTGCCATGAAGAAATCGGTGACCAGCGCGCTGAAAGCGCAGGCCAAAGGGATCCGTATCGCGGTCGCAGGACGCCTGGGCGGCGCGGAAATGGCGAGACGTGAGTGGTACAGAGAAGGCCGGGTGCCTCTCCACACACTCAGGGCCGATCTGGACTACGGGTTTGCAGAGGCGAGCACCACCTACGGCGTGATCGGGGTGAAGGTCTGGATATTCAAAGGGGAAAAGACCCACTACAGCCAGGTGCCGGAGAACTGATATGCTAGCTCCGAAAAAGGTAAAATATAGAAAGAAACAGAAAGGCCGAACCAACGGGCAGCCCCTGCGAGGCGCGACGATCACGTTCGGCGAGTTCGGGCTGATGTGCCTGGATCCCGGATGGATCACCGCCCGTCAGATCGAGGCCGGACGAATCGCCATGACCCGCCACGTCAAAAGAGGCGGCAAGATCTGGATTCGCATGTTCCCGGATAAGCCGATCTGCAAGAAGCCCGCAGAAACCCGTATGGGAAAAGGGAAGGGCTCTCCAGAGGAGTGGGTGGCGGTAGTCAAACCGGGCAGGATCATGTACGAAATGGAAGGCGTAGCCGAGGAAGTGGCCCGCGAGGCATTCAGGCTGGCAGCAGCCAAACTTCCGGTGCGGACACGGTTCGTGATGCGTGAGGAATAGCGATGAAGGCAAAGGAACTCAAGGAACTGTCCGTTGAAGAACTCCAAGCCAAAGAGAGGGAGTTCCGTGAAGAGGAATTCAGACTCCGGTGCAAGCACGCCACAGGACAGTTGGAAAAGACCGCTCGGCTAGGGGCGCTCAGGAGAGACATTGCCCGGGTGAAGACGTTCATCAGACAGAAGGAGCGGTCGTCATGACAGAGGCCCCGAAGCAGAGGAAACCCCGTAAGTTACGGACCGGCGTGGTGGTCAGCGACAAAATGGACAAGACGGTGATCGTGGAAGTGAGCCGAACCGTCCTCGAGCCCACCTACAAGAAGTACGTGCGACAACGAAAACGCTTCATGGCCCACGACGAAGAGAACCAGTGTCGGATAGGCGATGAAGTGATGATCATCGAGACCCGACCGCTGAGCCGAAACAAGAACTGGCGGGTGACCAAGGTGCTCAAGCAGGCCGCACTCCCCGGAGGTAGCCTATGATTCAGCAACAGACCCGCATGGATGTAGCGGACAACTCCGGTGCCAAGGAGTTGTACTGCATCCGGGTGCTTGGCGGCACCAGACGAAAGTACGCGAGCGTCGGTGATGTGGTCATAGTCTCCGTGAAAGAGGCAATGCCGAACTCCAAGGTCAAAAAGGGAGAGGTCCACAAGGCCGTGGTGGTGCGCACCCGCAGGGCGGTCAGGCGGCAGGACGGCTCCTATATACGTTTCGATGACAACTCCGCAGTCCTGATCAACAATCAGATGGAGCCGATCGGCACGCGCATATTCGGACCGGTCGCGCGTGAGCTCAGGGCCAGGAAGTTTATGAAAATCGTCTCTCTCGCGCCGGAGGTTCTGTGAGATGCCCCTCATTAAGAAAGACGATACGGTAAAGGTACTGTCGGGAAAAGACAAGGGCCGTACCGGCAAGGTGCTGAAGGTCTTCCGGGAAAAGGCGACCGCTCTGGTGGAACGACTCAATTACGTGAAGAAACACACGAGGGCAGGTGGAAAAGCGGGAAAACAAGGGGGCATCATCGAAAAGGAAGCCCCTCTGAGATTGGCAAAACTGATGCTCGTCTGCCCTAAATGCTCGAAGGCGTCCCGGATCGGCATGCGCGACATCGAAGGCGGTGATCGCGTGCGTTACTGCAAAAAGTGCGGCGAACAGATAGATAACTGAGAGGATACAGACCATGGCGTCGCGTCTGAAGCGATACTACCACGAGGCGGTTGTACCGGCCATGATGGAGCGGTTCAAGTACGGCAATCCGATGCAGGTGCCGATATTGCGCAAGCTGATTGTCAATATGGGGCTCGGTGAAGCGATTCAGAATCCGAAGGTCCTGGACAGCGCCCAGGCGGAGATGGCCGCGATCACAGGCCAATGGCCCACGCTGCGCAAAGCCCGCAAGTCCATAGCCTCGTTCAAGCTGAGAGAAGGGATGACGATCGGGTGTAAGGTTACCCTGAGAAGGGATAGAATGTTCCACTTCCTGGATAAGCTGATCAACGTGGCGCTTCCGAGAGTGCGCGACTTCCGAGGCGTGAACCCCAAAGGATTCGACGGCCGCGGAAACTTCTCCATGGGGATCAAGGAGCAGATCATCTTCCCGGAGATCGACTACGATAAAATCGACAAGATCCGAGGAATGAACATCACCCTGGTGACTTCGGCTCGCACCGACGAGGAGGCCAAAGAGCTCCTCGGACATCTCGGGATGCCTTTTCGGAAGTAGTTCCCGCTCTGTCGAACAGGAGGAGACGTGGCCAAAATATCCATGATGGTCAAGGCCGAGCGCACACAGAAATTCGGCGTCAGGCAATACAACCGATGCCAAGTCTGCGGCAGACCCCGCGCCTATTACCGGAAATTTCAGATGTGCAGAATCTGCCTGAGAGTCAATGCCCTCAAGGGGAATATCCCTGGCATGATCAAATCGAGCTGGTAGGAGACCGCTCAATGTGTATGACCGATCCGATAGCCGATATGCTGACGAGAATCCGCAACGCCAGGCACGCGAGAAAAGAACAGGTGACCATCCCCTCCTCGAACCTCAAGATCGGGATTGCCCAGGTGCTCAAGGAGGAAGGATACATCAAGAAATACAAGGTGATCCGGTCCACACGCAACAAGCAGGGTGTGCTGAAAGTCACCCTGAGGTCCGACGATGACGGCAAATGCGTGATCGACGGACTCGCCCGAGTATCCAAGCCGGGGCGAAGAGTATATGTGGGTCGGGAGCACCATATCAAGAGCCGCGGCGGCATGGGTATGCTGATTCTCTCCACCTCTCAGGGCATCATGACCGACAGTGAGGCCAGACGCCGAAATATCGGTGGAGAAGTGCTCTGCAGTGTCTGGTAGAGCAACCGCGGCAGGAGCGTAAGATATGTCCAGAATAGGTAAGGCCCCCATTGCATTGCCAAAAGGGGTTAAGGTCAGCTACGACCATCCCTCGGTCACGGTGGAGGGTCCCAAGGGTGCGCTGAGCATGCCGATCTCCGACATGCTTAAGGTGGAAACCGCGGAAGAACAGCTCCGCGTGATCGCACTCGAGGAACATCGAAAATGTAAGGCAATGCACGGACTGACCCGCAGTCTGCTCCAGAATATGGTTACCGGCGTCACGGGCGGATTCACCAAATCGCTGGAGATACAGGGCGTAGGGTACAAGGCCGAAGCGGATAAAAATAACCTGACCCTGAATGTCGGATACTCAAACCCAGTGGTCATGCCGATACCCGTGGGGCTTTCCATCGAGGTCGAGAAGAACACCCTGATTCATGTCAGGGGGATCGACAAACAAAGAGTCGGCGAAATGGCGGCCCAGATCCGGCGAGTGCGCAAACCCGAGCCCTATCGCGGGAAAGGGATTCGCTACGTCGGCGAGCAGGTAAGGCGCAAAGTGGGTAAGGCAGGGGCCAAATAGCTGAGGCCCTGCAATGCAGAGGAGCAATCGAGATGGCAGATATCTCAAGGTCTGTCGCGAGTGACAAAAGAGCCAAGAGAGTAAGATACACGATACGTGGTACCAGCGCACGACCGAGAATCACCGTGTTCCGTTCGAATAGGAACATATTTGCGCAGATCATAGACGATTCCCGAGGCGTTACCCTGTGTCAGGCCTCTACCATGGATAAGGATTTCCGTCGTAAGGCCGGCGAACCCTTTACCAAAGACCTGGCCCGACAGGTGGGCAGACGCTTGGCCGAACGTGCGAAGGAACAGAATATAGTGACCGTGGTCTTCGACCGTGGGCCCTATCTGTACCACGGAAAAGTCAGAGCCCTGGCAGATGGCGCCCGCGAGGGCGGGCTCGATTTCTGATACAAGAGGAGAAGGCCGTTGCTCAATAGATCCGAAGTGGCTGCTGAGGGAGAATTTCAAGACAGGGTTGTGCACCTGAGTCGCGTGGCCAAGGTCGTCAAAGGCGGGAGACGCTTCTCCTTTAGCGCGATCGTGGTGGTCGGCGACGGCCGCGGTCGAGTCGGGTACGGTCTCGGCAAGGCAAACGAGGTTCCCGAAGCGATCCGAAAAGGGATGGAACGCGCCAAGTCAGGCATGATCGACGTCCCCATAGTGCAAGGGACCGTGCCGCACGAGATCATAGGCCGGTTCGGCGCCGCGAAAGTGCTCTTGAAACCCGCCGGATCAGGGACGGGAGTCATTGCCGGCGGCGCGGTCCGAGCAGTCATGGAAACCGCAGGGATAAGCGATATCTTGACCAAATGCCTCGGCACGAATAACCCTCACAATGTGATCAAAGCCACGTTCGAGGGACTCAAGCAGTTGCGGACTCGAGATCAGATCGCCAGGAAACTCGGGAAACAGGACGGATTCGAGAAGGAATCCGGGGCCGAGGAGAGTGCTGCCGATGCTTAAGGTCACCCTGAAAAGAAGCCTGATCAAGTGCACGAGAGTGCAGAAGGAGACGGTCCGAGGCCTGGGGTTGCGCAAGATCAACCATACCCGCACCCTGGAGGACACCCCGGCTGTCAGAGGAATGGTGCGGAGAGTGAATCACCTGGTAGAGTGCCAAGAGGTCTCTGAGTAGCACTACCCGGTAGGAGAAGGATATGGATCTTTCAAATCTCAAGGCCTCGAGCCCGAACAGGAAACGCCGACGTGTCGGACGAGGCGAAGCCTCTGGCTGGGGTAAGACCAGCGGGAGAGGCCACAAAGGCCAGAAGGCCCGGTCCGGCGGAAAGGTTTCGCCCGGCTTCGAAGGCGGTCAGATGCCCTTGCAGCGACGGATACCCAAGAAAGGGTTCCGCAATCTGTTCAAGGTCATCTACAACCTCGTGCACGTGAAGGATTTGGAAAAGCTTGAACCCGGCACCACCGTCACCGAGGAACTGCTGAGAGAGAAGGGCATGATAAGGAGAGGCGGCCCGGTGAAGTTGCTTGCGGATGGCGACGTGTCCACCGCCTATACGATCAGGGTGAATAGGGTGAGCGCGTCGGCCAGAGCGAAGATCGAGGCCGCAGGCGGATCCGTGGAAGAAGTCCAGTAAGAGTTCCCAAGAAAGTGTTCCGAGAGAAACCCTTTTTCAAAAGGGTTTCCCCCGGCCCCCTTCCGAAAACTCATAGAATATTGGATGCTTCTGACCATCCACAGAGTTTCTGTGAAGCTGGGGACACTTTCAAACCTCGTTGTGGCGTAATGCCATGACTGTTCTTATGAAAATGCAGTCTCGGGGAGAAGGGACTTCTTGAAAGAAGTCCTTTCCCACGGACCACCATCCCCCAAGAACTCTGGGATCAATGCGGCTCCCGTTGGTCGCCGCAGGGTATTCCATGAACGGAGGAGTTGCATCTCCATAGGAACCGTTCCATAGTCAGGCTCGCCCGAGGCAAGCACGACTTTCGATACCGGCGAAAGGGCAGATGGCAGAGGAGAGTTCTCGTGATAAGCTCGATCGGAAACATAGCCAGGATACCTGAACTGAAGCGTCGAGTATTGTTCACGCTGGCGATGCTGTTCGTGTACAGGATCGGGGTGTACGTTCCCACTCCGGGCGTCAATTCCGAGAAGCTTGCCGAGATGTTCCGGCAGTACCAGCAGACGCTGTTCGGAGTCATAGATATGTTCACCGGCGGCGCGATGGAACACTTCTCCGTCTTCGCCCTGGGGATTATGCCGTACATCAGCGCGTCGATTATCCTCCAGCTACTGACCGTGGTAATCCCGCATTTGGAAAGGCTTTCCAAAGAGGGCGAGGCAGGGCGGAAGAAGATCACCCAATATACCAGGTACGGCACGGTCGTGCTCTCCCTGATCCAGAGTATGGGGATCAGCATCGGCTTGGCCAAATCGCAGGGCCTGATCTATATGGACCCCGTGCGATTCGTGATCCTGGCGATGATTACGCTCACCGCGGGCACCGCGTTCATCATGTGGCTCGGTGAACAGATGACCGAGCGCGGGATCGGCAACGGGATCTCCCTGATCATATTCGCGGGGATTGTGGCTCGCATGCCCTCTGCGTTGGGCCACACGATCCAGTTGGTGAAGACCGGAGACATGGGGTTTCTGGTGCTGCTGCTCTTGCTGGTCATCATGATCGCGGTCATCGCGTTGATCGTCTTCGTGGAGCGAGGTCAGCGACGCATTCCCGTGCAGTACGCGAAACGCGTGGTCGGGCGAAAGGTTTACGGTGGTCAGAGCACGCACCTGCCGCTCAAAGTGAACACCGCGGGGGTGATCCCGCCGATCTTTGCGTCGTCGCTCCTGATCTTTCCCGCGACGATAGGCCAGTTCATCGACATTCCGGTGGTGAACAAGATCACGGGGTTGCTGCACCCGACGACAGGGGTCTACGAGCTACTCTATACAGGGCTCATTATATTCTTCTGCTATTTTTATACTGCGGTGACCTTCAACCCTGTGGATGTAGCAGAGAATTTGAAAAAATACGGGGGCTACATTCCAGGCATTAGGCCCGGGAAGAAGACCTCCCAGTACATTGACCGGGTACTCACCAGGATCACCTTCGGAGGGGCTATCTACGTTGCTGCCGTGTGCGTGCTCCCCTCGATGCTTATCCATCAGTTCAACGCCCCTTTCTATTTCGGAGGGACCTCTCTGCTGATCGTGGTCGGAGTCGCGCTGGACACCCTGGCCCAGATCGAATCCCACATGATCCAGAGGCACTACGAAGGGTTCATCCGAACGGGACGGATCAAAGGGAGGCGCGGTTGACCGGGTTCCCTGAATAAGGAAGGTAAGTCATGAGGATCGTGCTATTGGGCGGGCCGGGTTCCGGCAAAGGTACCCAGGCGAAAAAGCTTACGGAAAAACTGGCCATTCCACAGATCTCCACCGGGGACATCTTCCGCGCTGCCGTGAAGGAAGGGACACCCATGGGCCTCAAGGCCAAGGATTACATGGACAAGGGCGAACTGGTTCCGGACACCGTAGTGATCGGGGTGGTCGAAGAACGGCTCACCAAACCTGACCTGGACAAAGGGTATATGCTCGACGGGTTCCCGAGGACTCTGCCGCAGGCGGAGGCCCTGGACAAGATCCTTTCCAGCCAGAGCAAAGGGATCGACCACGCGGTATTGGTGGACGTGCCTGATGGGGAGCTCATGAAACGACTCACCGGGCGTCGAACTTGCCGGAATTCCGCGTGCGGCAAGATGTTTCACGTGATGTTCAACCCGCCCAAGAAGGAAGGGATTTGCGACGGCTGCGGATCGGAACTGTACCAGAGAGACGACGACAGCGAAGCGACAATCCGTGAGAGACTCACCGTGTACAACGACCAAACCGCTCCCCTGATCAACTACTACGACTCCAAGGGAGTACTCCGAAAGATCAAGGGTGTGGGACCCATCAATGAGATCTACGCTTCGATCGAGAAGGTCCTTGGCGTGTAAGCACGGCCCACGCAATCAGACGAGGAGGCGCCCATGAAGGTCAGGGCATCAGTGAAGAAGATCTGCGATAAATGCAAGATAATTAAGCGCAAGGGAAGAGTCCGGGTGATCTGCGAGAACCCGAAACACAAGCAGCGTCAGGGCTAGCCCTGTCCTGGATTTGACGTCCCTCGAGGAGGAAGAACGTGGCCCGTATCGCCGGAATTGACCTTCCGAAGAACAAGCGGATGGAGATCGCTCTCACATATATTTACGGCATAGGACGTACCACGGCCCGAAAGATACTGGACGAAGCGGGCCTGGATCCAAGCATGAAATCCGATCTCCTGAGTGAGGTTGATGTCGCCAAGATCCGTGAAGCGATTGATCACTCGATAAAAGTGGAGGGAGACCTTCGCCGCGAAGTGAACATGAACATCAAGCGCCTCATGGACCTGGGATGTTACCGCGGCCTGAGGCATCGTCGGGGCCTGCCGGTGAGAGGTCAACGGACCCACACCAATGCGAGAACGCGAAAAGGTCCCAGAAAACAGCAGATCGGAAAACGGAAATAGCTCATCCGGGGCAGGGACCGGCCGGCACCCGCCTGACAGGGGCGCAGGGCAGTCCCGCAACTCCGGAAACAACACACGGAGAGGACTATGCCGAGAAGGCGAGTTCAGAAAAAGAAAAAAGAAAAACGGATCATTCCCCGGGGAGTGGCCCATATTCAAGCGACGTTCAATAATACCATCGTGAGCATCACCGACCCTGACGGGAACGTGGTCGCGTGGTCGTCCGCGGGGACACAAGGCTTCAAGGGATCACGAAAGTCCACACCGTTCGCGGCGCAGATGGCCGCGGAAGAGGCCTCACGCAAAGCCATGGAAAACGGTATGAGAAGCGTGGATGTGCTGATCAAAGGCCCCGGAGCTGGAAGAGAGGCAGCCCTGAGATCGTTGCAGGCAGCGGGATTCCAGATCACTATGATCAAAGACGTGACTCCCATACCCCACAACGGCTGCCGCCCACCAAAGAGAAGAAGAGTCTGACCTGCGTGAGATTCAGACCCTCGTTCGCATAGAAGGAGACGGGAGTGGCTCGTTACAGAGGATCAGTGTGCAGGTTCTGCCGCCGGGAAGGCGGGAAGCTGTTTCTGAAAGGGGACCGCTGCTATACCGACAAGTGCTCGGTTGAGCGGAGAAGCTATCCGCCTGGCCAGCACGGGCAGAGCCGGCCCAAGCACAGCAACTACGGGATTCAGCTTCGTGAAAAGCAGAAAGCCAGACGAATCTACGGGATGCTGGAAAAACAGTTCCGTGGGTACATCCATTTGGGTGAGAAGCAAAAAGGAGTGACAGGCGAAAACCTGCTGATCATGCTGGAAACGCGCCTGGACAATCTGGTCCACCGAATGGGGTTTGCTTCGTCGCGCAATGAAGCACGCCAACTCATCAACCACGGCCACATACTCGTGGACGGGCGCAAAGTCGATATCGCGTCGTTTCGAGTGAAGCCGGGTATGGTGATCGAGATCCGGGAAAAGAGCCGGAAAATCGTTGGCATCGAGGAGTCGCTCAAAGCAGTGGGACGACGAGGTGTACCCGAGTGGACGGAAGTGGACGCCGCGAATTTCAAGGGGGTTGTCAAGGCGCTGCCGACAAGAGAGGACTTGCCCCCCACCATTAAGGAGCCGCTGATTGTGGAGTTCTATTCCAGATAGGCTGCGTATGGGGCGTCGACTCTCTCCTCACCGGAGAAGTCGGGGGAAGAAGCATGACGCATGGAGTAGCCTGGAGCTTGGTGCAGCTCCCATGTGGACGAGAACCGTCAGACCGCTCGCTGAACGCTGCGCGAAGACCCGCCCTGGGAATCCCCCAACAAGACCAAGAGGCACGCGATGAACCAGATAGGGCAAACCCTGATGAGCCGCAACTGGACTGAGTTGATCCGTCCACGCCGGATGGAGGTCGACTTCCAGACGCATACTCCGTTCTACGGGAAGTTCGTCTGCGAACCTCTGGAGCGCGGATTCGGGATCACTCTCGGCAATGCCCTCAGGAGGGTACTGCTCTCCTCCCTCCAAGGGGCAGCCATAACCTCAGTGAAGATCGAAGGGGTGCTCCACGAGTTCTCCACCATACCAGGAGTGAAGGAAGACGTAACCGACCTCATCCTCAACCTCAAGAAAGTGCGACTCAGAGTAAACTCCGAGGAACCTCGGGAACTGCGGCTCGCGGCCATCGGTGAAGGGGAAGTGCGGGCAGCGGACGTAATTGCCGATCACACCGTCGAGATAATCAACCCCGAACAGGTGCTGGCTACCCTGTCCAAAGAGGGCCACCTGAATATGTCGATGAAAGTCGAATGGGGAAAAGGATACGTCCCGGCAGAAATGAACAAAGAGGAGGACGCTCCCATAGGTACCCTCGCTTTGGATGCCGTGTTCTCTCCTATTCGCAAGGTCAGTTACAAGATCACGGGAGCCCGAGTGGGCCGCCGCACCGACTACGACAGGCTCACTATGGAGATCTGGACCAATGGAGCCGTGTTTCCCGAAGATGCCCTCGCACAGGCCGCGAAGATCCTTCGGGAACAGTTCCTCGTGTTCCTGAACTTCGAGGAACAGGAAAGGCTCTTCGTGGAAGAGATGCCCAGAGCCGAAGTGGTCATCAACGAAAACCTGTATCGGAGCGTCGATGAGCTGGAACTGAGCGTGAGATCAGCCAATTGCCTCAAGAACGCAGACATTCGGTACATAGGCGAGCTTGTCCAGCGCACGGAATCGGAGATGCTCAAGACGAAGAACTTTGGCCGAAAATCCCTCAATGAGATCAAAGAGATACTCTCTGACATGGATTTGCATCTCGGCATGATCATCGCCAACTTCCCCGGCAGGGAAGAACTGGAGCGCATGCGACAAGAACAAGAAAGCTATATTGGTGAATAAGCCCTGGAGGCAGTATGCGTCATAGAAAAGCCAGATTCAAGCTCGGGATGGAGACTTCTCACCGCCAGGCGGTTTTGAGGAATATGGTGACGTCCCTCCTGGAACACCAGAGGATCACCACCACCGACGCCCGGGCAAAAGCCGTCAGAAGCCTCAGCGATAAGATGATCACCTTGGGCAAAAGAGGAGATTTGCACGCGAAACGTCAGGCTCTCCAGGTGATCCGGTCGAGGCGCGTCGTACAGTTGCTATTCGACGAGATCGCGCCGCTCTTTGCCAACCGGGAAGGTGGGTACACCCGAGTGCTCAAACGAGGCTTCAGGCAGGGAGATGCCGCAAGCGTCTCTATCGTGGAACTGGTGGAGAAACGGGCAGAGAAAGAGGAAGGGACAGTGAAGAAAGTGTCTAAGGGTATCAAAGAGAAGATACTCGACAAGTTCAGATCCGAAAAGTAATTGCCCCCCATCTGAGAGGAAACCGACGAGGGAGACCGATCCGGGACCGAGAGAGATGATACGCCTGGAAAACGTCTCCTTCACATACCCCAGCAGGAACCCACCTCTCTTTCAAGAATTCCACCTTGACATCGACGAGCCGTCCTGGGTCGCACTGACCGGACCGGAGGGAGCGGGAAAGACCACCCTCGGGAAGCTCATTCACGGTATGCTCAAGCCGAACCTGGGAACGGTCTCGCTGGGAACCTCCGAGGCGCTTCCTGGCAGCGTAGGCTATCTGGGAGGCGATCCATACGACTGCCTGGTAGGGGTCTCGGTCGAAGAGGAGATCATCTTCGGGCTCGAGAATCTTGCGCTCCCCAGGACTGAGATGGCACAAAGACTCGGTGCCGCACTTCGTGCGACCGGCCTGGAAGGTATGGAGAGCCGGCTGACCCATACCCTCTCGGGAGGGGAACAACAGAAGCTGGCGCTTGCGTCCATGCTTGCGATGGACTCCCGTGTCCTCATTCTGGACGAAGCCATGACCATGATCGACCGTCCTACCCGCTCAGCGATACGCGGCCTGCTCAGGAGACTGGCATCAAGCCGTTCGCTTACCGTCCTGGAGATCACCAATTCCCTCGAAGATAGTCTGACCGCGGACAGAATACTCTTTCTCGACAAGGGAGTGATTCGATTCGATGGAGTTCCCGCGGAGTTCGCGCGGAGCGTGGCGGGATCGGAATGGTTCAGCCTCGCACCGGCCTAAGCGCCCACCAAACCACAAATATCGCCAATAATAGAAAGATATTAAGATAGGAAGATGCGAAATAACTTGAGGAGTTTGGCCTAGTAGAGTATACAATCCAACGGGACCATGGCAGGGAGCAGAGGTCTGCCTGCCGTCTCCCGCGTTGATACTTGACGCGGGTCACGCCGGTTCCGTGCTCCTCGAATCGAGGAAAGGGAAGGGAGAACCCGCTCCCCTTGTCGAAGAAGGAAAGGCCCCGGCTGATACCAGTGAGCGTGCTAAGAAGTGAATTCAGGCTCCTGGTGGGAAAGGCATCCTGCCTGTCGTCCTCTGGGTAGCCTCACCTGTGTTCGAAGTCGATTGGCGTGATACCAATGCGCAGTCAAACGAGTGACATCGGATGGACCGGCAGAGCCTGCCCCGGACGCGATCCGGGGGACGCCGGTCCCCACCATCAATAGTGGCGGCGGGCCTCCGTGCCCGCCATTCTTACTCACTTGAAGACGCATTGGTATGAGTCGTCCATCGCAGGGTGTGGCCCGCCTCATGGGGCAACCGTGGCTGGCCTGAAGATCGGCAGGAACGAACGACATCGGAATAGCGGCCGTCTGAGCGGGGTTTGAGTCGATTCCCCCGATGAATCGGCGACGGATCCGGGGCAAAAAGCGCGAAGAGAAGGATTTTTTTTGAAACCAATGGCCGGGACTGCTGTCAGGTACTTTCAGTTGGGTCTCATCGTGCTGGTGGTGGCCTTTGGGGGAGTCGTCTTGGGAGAAAAGGGCCTGGGCCGGACAAAGGCCCTGGAAGAGAAGAGACTTTCACTCGTTCGTGAAAACGAGGAACTGAGTGAAGAGTTAGCTAGTCTCGCACACGACCTCCAGCGACTCAGGACAGACCCGAAGACCATAGAAACAGTAGCGAAAAGGAAGCTGGGCATGATCAGACCCGATGAGACGATCTACCTTTTCGAAAGACCGGATTCGGGAAATAGGCCGCCTATTTCAGAATACGGTTCACGGAAGGGGCATAAGCTGCGTTAATTCGGTTTTGATTCTTGACAAGTTAAGGGAATTTCAACTATAATGTGTTCGGGGCGTTATAGACAACCGGATGTACGCCCTCATAGGAGGCCCGATGGCAGTCTCGAAGATCGTAGGCCTTGACATAGGATCCGCAGCGATAAAGATGGTGGAGGTCGACTTCGGCAAGGGGACCACCCTCAAGTTCGCCGGATACGCACCGCTGCCCGACGGAGCCATAGTGGAGAAATCCATAAAAAAGGCCGATGTAGTGGTGGGCGCAATTAACGGCCTTTACCGGAATTCGAAATCGGCTACCAAGCAGGTCGCCACGTCTCTGGCGGGCAAGGCGGTGATCATCAAGCAGGTCTCTATGAGTTCCATGAGCGACGCGCAGCTCGAAAAACAGATCGAAATGGAAGCGGAACCGTACATCCCGTTCGATATCAAGGACGTCAACCTCGACTTCTGCATCATGGGAAACAGGCCCGAGCAGGAAGGGACCATGGACGTGGTCCTGGTCGCAGCCAAGAAAGAAGATATGCAGGAGTATATGGATCTTCTCAAACCACTGGGGTTGCTCCCGGTTGTGGTGGACGTGGACCCCTTCGCGTTGGAGGTCATGTACGAGGCGTGCTATCCGAACGTTCAGGAAGAGGTGGTGGCACTGGTGAACGTGGGAGCAACCACCATCAACGTGAATATCCTGAAGTCCGGCGCGTCCCAGTATACCAAAGACCTACCCCTCGGAAGCGATTCGATCACCCGTGAAATCATGCGATTCTTCGACGTCGATTACCAGAGGGCAGAAAACATCAAGCGAGCCGCCCAGGTCTCCGGCATCAATCCCCGACACCTTCGCAAAATCTTCCAGCGATCCGTTGACTACTTCGTTGCCGAGCTCCAGAAGATACTCGACTTCTTCGCGACCAACGTCTCCTACGACCCGATCCAGAAGGTGTTTCTGTCCGGCGGCGGGGCGTACACCTACGGACTTGCATCGACCACGGAAACCGAACTGAACGTGCCCGTGGAGATCGTGGATCCGTTCAGGAGCATGGCAGTTGACGGAAGGGCATTTGATATCGAGTACCTGAATTCTGTCGGAGCCTCGATGGCGGTTGCCGTCGGTCTGGCACTCAGAAACGAGAAGGATAAGCAGGTATAAATGGTACGCATAAACTTACTCCCAATCCGTTCTCTTCTGAGGAAACGTGAGCTCAAGCAGTTCTACGTGATTGCCGGAGTTATCGTAGCAGTTGCCTTCGTGGTCATGGCGTTGGTCTACGCCTACTTCGACAGTGAAATCTCGAAGTTAGAGGCACTCAAGGCCACCAAGACCAAAGAGCTCGCGGACCTCAAACAGAAAAACCAGGAGATAGCAGACCTCAAGGCTAAGGTCGAAAGCCTCCAGCAGCAGGTGAAATCGGTGAGAGACCTCACCAAACGGCGGATCAGTCCCGCGCCCTTCATGCAGGCGGTGTCTCTGGCGATTCCGTCGGACGTCTGGCTTGAACGGGTCCAGAAGACCGATACGGGCTTTCAAGTCACAGGAAGCGGCGTGGATAACACGGTTGTGGTAGATTTCGTGCAGCGGCTGCAAAAGCTCAAGAAGAAGCAGGTTGACCCGACTGCAACCAAGGACGAGCAGGAGAGACTGTTCTTCAGCAAAGTCGAGCTCAAACGGGTCACCCGGGCCTCAGGGCGAGGAGGGCTCGATGAGATCAAGTTCGAGATCAGCGGTGTGGTCAACTGAGGGGTGAAAGATGTCCGCGGTAGAAGAATTCGTACTCAAAATACCCAAACTATATAGGCTGCTGATAGTGGTGGGTGTCGCGTGCCTGCTCTTCGTGGGATACTACTTCTTCTGGGTCGCAGACTGGATGGGAAAGGTAGCCGGCACCCAGGGGGAAATCACCACCATCGAAGGCCAGATCGCCAGCGAAGAGAACATCGCCAAGAATAAGCCCAAACTGGTAGCGCAGATCAAGAAGCTCGAGAAAGATCTCAAGCAGGAAGTGGCTTCACTGCCGGAACAGAAGGAGATCGAACAGCTCCTGCGGCGCATCACTGACCTTCTGTCCGAGACCAATCTGGTGCAAAGCCGCTTTGTTCCCGGCCAGGAGACGGTGAATGAGGAGCTCTACTACGCGACCATCCCGGTGCAGATCCAGGTGGCCGGGGACTATGTGAAGCAATGGAACTTCCTGTCACGACTTCACGGGTTGGAGAGGATCATCAATGTCCCGAAGATCTCGCTCTCGAAGCTCGGCGGAAAGATGAGCGGGAGAGAAGGGGAAGTCGCCACCGCCCTTGGTATCAGCAACCTTGACGCGGACATCCAGGGCGTGACGTACAGGAGACTCAACGACCGTGAGATCGAGATGATACAGGCGAAGAAGAAGGCGCAGAAAGGACAGCCCGCAGCGGCGAAGCGCAGATAGCATTCCTGCGGGTGCGCCGGGAAGTCCTTGTTGATGGTTTTTGGGGAGACTGTGCGCAACGTGATCGAGCGGACAGGTTCAGTGAGACGGCTCAAGGGGCCGCTCGGGAAGACCCGAGGCCGGTTCGGAGCGATCGCGTGAAGGTCTGTCGGAGGGACCGATCCATCCTGTGACCGGGCTCAAAGAAGCCCACACGGTGAGGATTGAGGGGGTTGACATGTGCAGTCCAGTTCGTGTGGAATGGAGAGGTTCGCAATATGGGTCCGCTCAGAATACCAGATCCGCTGCGTCTCGGTGTCCTCTTGGCAGCGATGGCCTTGTTGACCGGGTGTCAGGAACTGCAAATCACCCTGGACAATCTGCTCGGCAAGGAGGCGATCGCGGCTTCCCCGAGTAGAGAAGACTCATCCTCAAGAGTGATTCTGGCCCAACAACAGGCACCACCGACGGGCGTGAGGCGGCCTCCCGGAAGGCCTGCCCCTGGCGCTGCGACTCCCGGAGAGCAGCCTTCCCCCGCAGCGCGACCGACTCCGCCGGGTCAGGCCCCAAGGGCCGGGGCAACGGAGGACGGGAAGAAACTCCCGGAGGGCAAGAAGCGGCCTCCAGGGAGATACTCGCCTGCCGCAGGGCCCATCGAGGCCCGAGAAATGCCGGCTGAGTTCGCCCTGTTCAGAGGACGAGAAAACCCTTTTGATCCCCCCACGGAAGTCGGTCCCCCGTCCGAATGCCCTCCGTCGAGACCCCTGTGCCGGTTCGACCGTTCCCAGCTCAAGCTCGTCGGGATTATTCAGGTGGGCGAGGGCCAGTTCAAGGGGCTTGTGGAGGACCCGGACGGCCGCGGATATTTCGTTGGCGCGGGGATGCAAATAGGGAATGCTACCGTTACGCAAATAACCTACAAGGGAATCACCCTCCAGGAACACAAGTTCGGAGGCAAAGATGTCCTCATCCCCCTGTACAGCCGGTCAGGGGAGGGTGGGGAGTTCTAAAACGACGCAGGGCTTCACTTGAAGCAACCAAGGCTGCAGGCAAAGATCTTGATGCCAATGTCATTGAGCATCTTGCCCACGCGAGCCGGAGAGACTCCGGCTGTCTTGGCGAGTTCCAGTGCGGCTTTGCAGGATATGCGACCATCAGCCTGTGCCTTATCGATGAGGTCCTTCAGTTCCTGATCGTCCATGCTCAAGAATCCTCTCTGATGCTGTGTTTCGCCCTCGCGGTCTCCGGACCGCGTTTTTTCTTGGCGCGGGAAAGAGGATACTCACTGCGAGCTCATTCGTCCAACAGAAATTACCGGTCGCCTTGCTGTCGGATGGGTATGTCGACGCCGCAGGGTCGCGGGGAGTCACAATGCATGAATACAAGCCTATCAGCGCGAGTGATAAGCCCCTTTTTGACAAGTATTTTGAGAGCGATGCTCCTGAGACCTCCGAGCTCACCTTCACCAACCTCTTCATGTGGAGGGACCTCTATCGGCCCATGTGGAGAGAACACGAAGGCTGCTTGCTTGTCCTGCTGGCGCATGAACAGCCGTTCGGGCTTCCTCCGGTGGGGAAGGGCGATAAGCGCGCTGCCTTGGACGCACTGGCCGAAGACATGGCCGCACGCGACATCGCTCCACAGGTTCGGAGAGTGGCCAAAACGTTCGTCGAGGCACACGTGGACTCCGCGCGCTACGAGATCATCCCGGACAGGGACCACAGCGATTATGTGTACTTGACCGAAAATCTCATAAGACTGCCGGGAAACAAGTACCATCGCAAGAAGAATCATGTGAACAGATTCGTCAAAAACTACCGGTTCGAATACCGGCCCTTGGACTCGATTCTGGTGAAGGCCTTCCTGGATCTCCAGGAGAATTGGTGCGAATTCAAGAGCTGCGACGAAGACCCTTCCCTCGATGCGGAAAACCATGCGGTGCACGAAGCGTTGACTCACGTTGAGCTCCTCGGATTCGAGGGGGGCGCCATACTCATTGACGGGCAAGTGGAAGCGTTCGCGTTGGGGGAATTGCTCAATCCGGACACCGTGGTGATCCACATCGAAAAGGCCAATCCGGAGATTCCGGGCTTGTACTCAACCATCAATCAGCGCTACTGCCAGGAAACCTGGTCCACGGTGAAATACGTCAACAGGGAGCAGGATCTTGGCCTCGAAGGCCTGAGGAAAGCGAAGCTCTCCTATTACCCGGATCATCTGGTGGAGAAGTGTACGCTGATCCCCACGCGCTACCGCATCCCGCGCTGACAATTGCGGCACGTTTCACGGTCTCCTTGCCCCTCCCATCACGGGACGGGCATAGCAAACCCTCCCCCTTGGCGGGAGAAGGGAGGGTGAGGGCCATAGGCGCTGACTTGGGGTGCCCTGCTTGCTCCCCCCCGGCTATTGTCACACGTCCCTCCGGGACGTCGGCGTCCCCAAACCCCCCAGGGGCGACTGAAAATGGCCGGACGCTTCAGCGCCGGGCGAGAAGATGGAGCCCCCATCGCATGTACAAGGCCGAAGTGAGCGCCTGTGAGGGCGAGGGGGATTTCCTCACGTTCACAATCCCGAGAATTTCCACGCGCGTGACGCCATCTGTGCAAGACCGCGGTTGTGGGGAAACGGGGGTTTGGGACCGACAGGAACCGGCAAGAATCGCATTCACCCGGAAGGATCATCCATGAACGTCGCTGTGATCGCGAATCCTGTGGCAGGCAAAGGAAAGACGGGAGAAAAGGTGCGGGAGTTCTCCGCTCTTCTCAAGCGGGCAGGCGTGAGGGTACAGGTTCGCTTCTGCGAGATGCACGGGGATGCCCAGGACGCTGCCCAAGCTCTGGACGACCGCACAGACCGGATCGTAGTGGCGGGTGGCGACGGCACCGTCAATGAGGTGATCAACGGGCTGTCAGACCCCTCGCTGCTGCCGATTCTTCACTTGCCCACGGGAACGGCAAACATGTTGGGGCTTGAGCTCAGCCTGCCGAAGGACCTGAGCAGCCTCGCTCGGATTCTTCAGCACGGAACGATACGAAGAATCGACATGGGCCTTATCGGGACAAGACGGTTTCTCCTCGTGGCAGGTGCGGGGTTTGATGCCTGCGTGACGCGCGAAGTGAAGCGGCTCCGGGGCAAATCTCTTGGCTATGCCGGCTACGTGAGGCCCATCGCCGGGACTCTGGCAACGTACAGGCCTTCATCCTTGCGAGTCGTGGTGGACGGAAACCAACCCCTGTTTGCAGCCCACGTCATGGCCTTGAAGACGCGTTTCTACGGGGGGTATTTCCACTTTGCTCACGAAGCGCGATTGGATTCGGGCTGTTTTGAGATCAGGGCGTTTCACTCAGGGACGAGGCGAGCTCTTGTGCACTTCAGCGTGGCCGCGGCCCTGGGAAGGCTTGCCAACTACCGCGACATGACCCGACTCCAAGGCACGCGCATAGAAATCGAATCCGACGACGACGCTCCTGTTCAAGTCGACGGAGATTACTTCGGAACTACCCCAGTGATAATCGAACTGGTGCCCGCGGTGCTTCCTGTGGTTGCGCCCGCTTGACACCTTCTCATGCAAATGCCGGACGAACCCTGTTGCCGAATCGATAATCGCCTTGACAACCACCCGTGTGATGAGGTGTAATGGCCTCGCATAGAGGTCCGGACGCTATCGGAACACGGTGTGAATCCGTGGCGGTCCCGCCGCTGTAACCGGTTACGAAGCCCGCGTACACACTGTTCGGTCGCAACTGAATGGGAAGTGCGGGTTGAGGTCGACCCGGAAGCCAGAAGACGGGCGTTCGAGACCAGGGTCGCTCTGATGGAAAAAGCAAGCCCTGCACCAATGTGGTGCGTGGGCTTTTTTTGTTTGGGGGAGAGGCTTCCTATGAAATCCCTTGTGCTGACAGGAGAGAAAACCCTTGTCCTCGAAGAGGTCGACGCTCGGCTGCCCGGCCCGGGCGAGACCGCGCTCCGAGTCGAGTGCTGCGCGCTGTGCCGGACCGATGCCAAGATGTGGGAAAAAGGTCAACGAGATCTCGTGCTTCCCAGGGTCCTGGGCCACGAAATCTGTGGCCTCGAAGAATCAACCGGTGCCAGATTCGTGGTCTGGCCGGGACGGGCCTGCGGAACCTGCCCAGAGTGCACAAGCGGGTACGAAAACCTGTGCCCCCACATGCGCATACTCGGCTTCAATCGGGACGGGGGTCTTGCCGACCAAGTCCTGGTCCCACGTGAAGCCCTCATCCCGATCAAAGACGATATCCCCGCGCCGACCGCTGCACTCGCCGAACCCCTGGCATGCTGTCTCAACGCGCTCAACCAGGTCCGGGCAGGAGCAGGAGAACGCATTCTCGTTTTTGGTGCGGGGCCGGTGGGACTCTTGGCGGGAATGGCCGCACTCAGCCGCGGAGCTGTTCCCGTACTGGTCGAGAAGAACCCGGAAAAGCTATCGCGGAGCGCGGAGTTTTGCAGGGCTACCGGCATCAAGGCCCATACCAACCTCGGATCAGGCTCCTTCGACATTTGCATCAATGCTGCGTCCGCGGTGGAAACATTTTCAGCGGGTATCGAACGCCTGAGACCGCGTGGACGATTCGTCCTGTTCAGCGGCTTCCCCGGCAAGGAGACCCTTTGCGCCCAGGCGCTCAACGAAATCCACTACCGGCAGCTTCTGGTTGCCGGAGCGTACGGCTGCACCAGAGCCGATATGGTAGAGGCCGTCGGCATCTTGGACCTGCACCGAGATTCCGTCGGGTTGATCATCGAACGCAGCATATCCCTTGAGGAGGTTCCGCTCGTCATGGCAAGGATAGCCGGGGGACAGGCACTGAAGATCGCGGTGATACCGGGTCGGTCGGGATAGAGAAGGACTTCTGGGGGAAACAATTTGTCAGAAAATGCGATTCCGGGGGAAGGAACTTCTTGCAAGAAGTTCCTTCCCCCGGACCCCCATCTTCAAGAACAGTCATGGCATGACGCCACAACGAAATATGAAAGTCACCTCCCGACATCCCGAGAACTCGCTGGATGGCCAGAACCACCGATGTTTCAAAAGTTTTCGGAAAGGGGTCCGGGGGACAACCCTTTTTCAAAAGGGTTTCCCCCGGGAGACTTTCATGGGAACTCTTGGGATAGTGCGGCTCCCGCTGGTCGCCGCAGAGAAAGCC
>JBFMAA010000069.1:0-29584 GCA_040755955.1 Thermodesulfobacteriota bacterium | reverse complement strand
AAGGTGATGACTCCCATGCGTCGAAAGAAAACCGGAATAAGGACCCCCCGAGGCTTCGCCACGGGGAGGTCTCAAGAGCTTTGCCCCCGGGCGTGGTGCCTGGGAACGGGAAATTCACATAGGAACGCTGACCACCGTCCACCTCGATCACTATTCCCCTTTCGAAACTGACGAAATCGACAATGAAACCGACCAAGGGAGTCTGCCTCCTGAACTTGACGCCTTCGACCTGTCTGGACTTGAGCCTGCTCCACAAGACCGCCTCTGCGTCGGTCAGGTTGTTTCGCAGGGTTCTCGCTTTGTCTCGAAGTGGGTTCTTCATTGCTAATTACCCCTCCCCTAACCCCTCCCACAAGGGGAGGGGAAATAAGAAGCGGCTCCCACAAGGTAGGAGCAACACGGACCGTTTCGCGCATCACGAGGTGAAACCGGGGCGGTCTGCTGCGCCACGAGGTGATACCGGGGTTGACTCCGGCCTGGATGGGGATAGGGCGATGGTGTCGCGAGTCCGACCACGTGCTCCTTACCGTCGAAAGCTGGGTCGGAGAGTCTTCGTAAAAGAGGAACTGCCTCCGGCTGCTCGTAGACCAATATCGCACCCTCATGCAACCGAGATCACAAAGACTCCCGTGTCACCCTCAACGCATCGCCGAAGCCGACTGCGCCCTACCTTCCGCGAGCCATTTCCGGAGTCCGTCGATGGTCTCCCGTTGGGAACGGCTAATGGGCACCTGCTTCTCCAAGGCACTCAGGATGTCCTGGGTATCGAAATCCCTGCCGGGGTTTTCACGGTCACTGAAGGCCAGGTACATCGCGTCGATCACCGCCTGTTCGATCTCCGCACCAACAAAGCCCGCGGAGCTGTCAGCGAGCAAGTCCAGGTCGAAGCCACGCAACGGCCGTTTGCGCTTCCGGATGTGCACCTCGAAGATCTCCCGGCGTTCCTGGAGGCTCGGCAGATCAAGGAAGAAGACCTCGTCCACTCGGCCCTTGCGTAGCAGTTCCGGTGGCAGCAGAGAGATGTTGTTCGCGGTGGCGACCACAAAGACGGGCTTGCTCTTCTCTTGCATCCACGAGAGAATGCTCGCCATCACCCGCATCGAGGTGCCGCCGTCACCGCCTCCCACGGAGAGGCCCTTCTCGATCTCGTCGATCCAGAGCAGGCACGGGGAGATGGTCTCGGCCAGAGAGAGCGCCCGTCGGGTCTGCTCCTCTGACTGGCCCACCAGGCCGCCGAACAGGGCACCCAGATCGAGTCGAATCAGCGGCAGACGCCACAGTCCCGCGATCATCTTGGCACTGAGCGATTTCCCGGTGCCGGGGATGCCGATGAGCGCGATCCCCTTGGGTTCGGGCAGTCCGTAGTCCCGAGCTTCCTGCCCGAATGCCCGTTCCCGCATGCGAAGCCACTCCTTGAGCACCTCCAGGCCTCCGACGTCACCGATGGTCTCAGACGGGGAGAAGAACTCCAACGCGCCGGATTCCCGTATGATTTGTTTCTTCTCCGCGTTTACCAGGTCGATGTCTCGTTCGTCGAGCCGGCCCTTCGACACCAGCGCCTTGGCAAAGACCCTCCTCGCGTGGTTGGCCGACAACCCGAGCGCTGCCTGAAGCAGTTTCTCCCGTCCCTGCGGAGTCAAGGTCACTACCACACCCGGAGTCGCGGTGAGCCGTGAGAGTATGTCGTCCAGTTCCGGGATACCCGGCGCAGGGAAATCCAGAAACACCGCGTCGTCCTTCAATTCCACCGGCACGGACCACAACGGAGTCGTCACGATCATTGTCTTGCGCGCGAACTTGAACCGCTGAGCCAGGTTGCGGAGCTTCCTCACCACTCGAGGCTGACCATGCCAGCACTGATGGAAGTCAAGGAGCAAGAATACGGAATCATCAGGCACGTTCTCGATCGCGGTCAGGGCGCTGAGCGGGTCCTTGGCCGTAGGCGCGGCACCGTCGCCCACCAACACCTGAAAGAAATCCGCATGATCCCATGAGTAAAGCCTTCTGCCCGTCTGTTCGCAGACGCCCTTGATCAGTTCCAGGACAGACTCCTCTTCGAACGACACCACGCACAGAAGAGTGAAACGGGAACGAAAATAGACCTCCAGTTCCTGTGGAAAGCTCATCAGGGCAACTCCTTGCCGGCTCTCAGGGGGAAACCTCTTCCCGGTATCCTCGGAATTCAGACTTCCTCTCGCAAAGCACGCCAAGAGCGCACAGGAATTCTCTCTTCCTTTGCATGCCTTGCGTTCTTTGCGAGAGTGCATCTTTTTGGGATTTTGGGGGTCCCACTGTTGGACTGTTGAAGAATGTGCGACCGTACTTGCCCATGGGAGCACAAAGGGTTGCTCTGGCAGCCGACTCAGGTTCCCGGGACTTCCCGGGTCCTTCCCTTGGAGAGCGCATGCAGATACCGGCTTTCGGCCTCCAGCTCCACGTCAGCGAAGTCCGCGTCCCAATCTCCGAACGCGCCGTGCCGGTCCATGTCCGCGGTCGAGACTTCGGTCACCGCCTCATCGTTGAGCCGGAACCAGTGCAGCTTTACCAGGTCGGGGTCGAACCTGCCCTCGGCAACCTGTGTCTGAATGGCCAGCAGAATCAGCGGGCTGTGCGTCTCCACCACCACATGAGCCCCTCGGTTCACCGCTTCAGCCAGGATCTCGGCCATCGCGACCTGAGCTTTCGGGTGCAGGTGAGATTCAGGCTGTTCCACAAACACCGTCTGGGCCGGTTTCGCCACCAGCAACGCGGTGAGCAGCGGCAATGCCTGGGACAGTCCGAATCCCGCATCGGCAACGTTGACCATGGTCCCGCGGGTTCGCGAGAAACGGCCGCCAGGGCCTTCCGCGTGAATCTCCACGAGGGTATCGCCGATCCGCTTGGCTTCGACTCTCCCCCCGAGGTTGAGCATCCGAAGGTTTTCCGCCAGGGCCTCGAATCGGGGATCGTTTTCCTCCTGCCATCGGGTGATCACCGTGGCAAAATACTGATCGAAAGTCCCAGGAAAACTCGAATATGCAGGCATGCACGGGTGACAGCGCTGGGGGAATCCCCTCAATCCAGGCACGTGAATGAGGTCTCTGAGGAACCACTCCACAGACAATCCAGGGGCAAGATTCAAGGCCTCACAGAACTGGACCAAGAGCGGAGTGCCGCGGTCGCCGAGGTCCGGATTGAGCTCAAATGCGAGAAAGCACCTGTCACGACGGACCGACCATTTGGCCGCGAAACCGGTCTCCACCAGCGATTGATACTGCTCCCTGAGCAGCGGGGGAAGGGCTCCGAGTATCTCCCCGTGTCTCATGTCCGGCCGCATGAGTATCTCTCCGATGCCCTCGCCGCCGGATAGGCGAGTTTCCACTATGTCGAGGCCTCGGCGGTCGGGGCTTCCCTTGAACATCACCGAAAGATTCCCCTGACCGTAGAGCTCCAGGCCGATCCGAAAGAGTTCCGCTGAATCCCCCGGGCGGGTCCGTGAAAAGAGCTGCTCAGCCGTGCCGAACCTCACGTTCGCACCGTTGAGCAGCAAGGGCCCCGGATCATACACCGCTTCCAGTGTCTGTTTCATCAGAAGCAGCGGTTGCATGGCACTCGACTTCCCGGAATTGCTCGGACCCGCAAGCACGGTGAGGGGTCTGATCCGCACGGTCGTTTCGTCACGGATCGACTTGTACCCCGCGACCGTGATGGCCGTAATGCCTGCGTTCTGGTCCTCTGCAGGATTGGATTTCGTGGTGTGTTCGTCAGTCATCTGGGCTCCTGATTGGATGGAGGCGCTTCACTATGAAAGACCACGCGGGGAGGTCTTTGTTCCATGCGTGTGACGCGACAGTCCCCATCTCGGCGCGGTTGGGTCCTGACTCCCCGATGTGGGCGGAATTCCGGCATTTAGGCAATCGAATTCAGCACTTCCGGCAATTCCCGGAGAATGTCGGTCGCGACCACCGGAGCGGGGCCTGTTCGGTTCACGATCGTGTCGGCAGCCAGGCCGTGGAGATAGACGCCCAGCGGCAACGCCGCATCCGGAGGAAGGCCCTGCACCAACAGCCCTCCCAAGAGGCCGCTGAGCACGTCCCCTTGCCCTCCGGAAGCCATCCACGGGTTTCCGGTGGGGTTGATCACGAGCCTGCCATCCGGAAACGCGGTGAGGGTCCGGGCTCCTTTCAGGATGACCCATACACCGAACTCAGCCGCGGTCTTGCTTGCGACCGCGATCCGCTCCTCCTGGACTTGCCTCGAGGATTTCCCCGTGAGACGTCCCATTTCGCCCGGGTGAGGCGTCAGTACCACCCGGGCTCGGGCACTGCGCAGCCATTCAAGGTCTTCGCCGAGCGCGTTGAGTCCGTCCGCGTCGATGACGATCCACCCGTCGTATGTGTCCACCACTTTGCGGACCATGCCACCAGCCCCATCGCCGGCGGAGAGACCAGGTCCAAGGACCATGCAGCTCTTCCCTTGCGCGAGCTCGAGTATTCGGTCTGCGGAGACCGCGCCCAGGCAGCTCGTCACGGTTTCGGGCAGGGGTTCGGTCATCTCTTCCGTGAGTTTGATCTCCAGAATCCCGTTCAGGGATGCCGGGACCCCGACGGTCACCAGGCCGGCTCCGACTCGGGACGCCGCCATCGCGGCCATCGCAGGCGCGCCTGTCTTGCCGGGTGAGCCCCCCACCACGAGCAGATGTCCGAACGAGCCCTTGTGAGCCTCCGGATCTCGTCGGAGTCTTCGGTATGCGTGCAGATCGGGCGTGTCGTAGAGGGTGCATAACGGTGGGTTCTTCCGTACGGCCGCTGTCGGGATCGAGATGTCCACCGTCTCGACTCGGCCGCAGTGGTCAAGGCCTGGGTGAACGGCCATGCCTATCTTCATGAAGCCGTAGGTCACGGTGAGATCCGCGCGTACGGCCGCAGCCATGATCTTGCCGGAGTCCGCGTGCAATCCCGAGGGGAGGTCCACTGCAACACGCAATGCACGGGATTCGTTCATACCGCGCACGGCCTCCAGATAGGGGGATCGTACCTCAGATTCAAGGCCGGTGCCCAGCATCGCGTCGACAATCACGTCAGCCTCGTGCCACCATGAGACCGCGTCGGCCAGTTGATCCTCATCAGTGACCTCAACAACCTGGGAGGTCATTTTTTCGAGGACTTGCAGGTTGATCAACGCGTCTCCCCGGACCTTGTCTCTGGGGCTGAGCAGGAACGTCACGACCTCCGCGTCCGCGTTGATCAGATACCGGGCGATGACGTATCCGTCGCCTCCGTTGTTGCCGGGTCCGGCCACGACAGCCACCTTCAGACCGGAGACATCGCCTCCCATGTGGTCCTTCAGTATTTGGTACGTGGTGCGCCCCGCGTTCTCCATCAGGACGGCGCCCGGTATACCGTACTCGCTGATCGCGACGGCGTCGAATCGCCTCATCTCCTCGGCCGTAACAAGGTACATGAATCCCTCCAAGACCATGGCTTATGGGTGGAAGTTCACCACCAAGCACGAAGGAATCACGCTCGTCCGGTGGGTCAACCGGATCAGGCAACCGTCTATTCGGTCCATGCGGAATGCGTTCAACTCAGCGTTCCTTCCGTGCTCCGTGCCTTTGTGTGGCATTTTGTGATTTCCCGTCGAACGGTTACCCTTCCGGGGGTGCAGCGGGTTTCGGTTTCGGATAACCCATCCGAATAATTGAGCCATCGGAGGGCTTGTTCGCGCTTCACTGCGTCGGGCTCCCGGCGCTTACACACCGGGCTACTATCTGCCGCCTCTATGGGGCTCCGGAGGCGCACGTTCAGTCCCGCAGGGACGTAAGAAAGTAGCCTGGGACGTGAGTCCCGGGTCGCAGAAATGCACCCTGACATCATTTGGGTACCAAAGTGCGCGGCACCCCTTCCGGAAATGTGATTGTCGGGGGACTGGGGGTCGCCCCGGAAGACGCGTCGTAATTCTGCCGGTCTTCGACGTGCTTGATCAGGGGGTTCTTGCCTACCCATACGGAACTGATCGATTCTTGCGGTTTCCCATTGTCGGTTTTCCCATGATGTGGCATGGATGTCTATGCCGCTGCTCAACGTGCGACATTCATAATAGCAGAATCCCACATGGAGAGGTAACCCGTGCTGCAAATCGGTGAAGCCCAAAAAAACGTGATGGAAGAAATCCCGGTGCTCGGGAAGGAGAGGATTCACATACTGGAGGCCTTGGGCAGGGTCCTGGCTCAAGACGTTCAGGCCAAGAGAGATGTTCCCGCGGGGAACAACTCCGCGATGGACGGGTACTGCCTGCGCCATGAGGATACCGCAGGGGCTTCGGAGGAAAACCCGCTCAAGCTCACGGTGATTGGTGATTCGCCTGCCGGCCGGCCGTTTCCGGGCGAGCTCGGACCTGGGCAAGCGGTGAGGATCATGACCGGCGGCCTCATCCCCCCGGGCGCGGACACAGTGGTCATGCTCGAGGATACCAAGAGGGAAGGCGATCTGGTGATCTTTCGCAGAGAGCCCTCCAAGGGATCGCACATCAGGCCCAGGGGGGAGGACGTGCGTGCCGGCGAGACGGTCCTTTCGGAAGGGGATATCGTGCGACCGCCGGAAGTAGGCATGCTGGCAACGCTGGGGCACGCGTATGTGTATGTGTATCAACGTCCGGTGGTGGCGATACTCTCCACAGGTGACGAGCTGGTGGACCTTGACGAGCCGTTCACCGAAGGGAAGGTGGTCTGTTCGAACAGCTACAGTCTCGCCGCGCAGGTGAAGGATTGCGGCGCGATTCCCCTGGCTCTCGGTACCGCGTCTGATGACGAGGTCGACCAGCGCCAGAAGGTCAGCGCAGGACTCAGGGCTGATGCTATCGTGACGTCCGGCGGGGTGTCGGTGGGAAAGTACGACCTGGTCAAGGACACGCTCTCCAAGGTCGGCATGAAAGTGAAATTCTGGAAGGTAGCCATGAAGCCGGGTAAGCCCCTGGTTTTCGGCACCATTGGCAACAAGCCCGTGTTTGGACTCCCGGGCAACCCGACCTCCGCGATGATTTCGTTCGAGCAGTTCGTGCGACCTGCGCTCCTGAAGATGATGGGGCACACGAATCTGTACAGGCCCGTGATCGAGGCAGTACTGGGAGAGGAGCTTCGGGTCTCCGCGGATCGCCTCCATCTGGTCCGGTGTAAGCTGTTCGAAAAAGACGGCGCCATGATGGCCCATCCCACGGGCCCGCAGAGCTCCGGCGCGCTGAGGTCGATGGTGCTGGCGGACGGCCTCATGATCCTGCCCGGAAGTCACGGCCCCTATGCTGCCGGGGAGAGGGTCAGGGTGCAACTTCTGCATTCGGGCACTCCGCTGAGCCCCTTCTCGCCGTACGAGGAACCGTGATCCGGATCAATGCGTGAGCCGGTAGCGACGGGAGGTAACCGTTCACTTAGCGGTGGTCCGGAAATAAGTGGTGCACCGAAAATCCTCAAACTTGGCACTCTACACAGGGCAGGGGCTCCGTATTCTTGCCCGGCGCTGAAGCGTCCGGCTATTTTCAGTCGCCTCTGCGGGGCTTGGGAAGGCCGACGTCCCGGAGGGACGTTTGAAAATAGCCGTGCCTTTCAAGGCCGGGCGAAAGAGCATGGAACGCCAAGTTAGCGCCTGTGCCCTTAACGCCCCTTGAGAAAACGGGGGAAAGATCGACCTTCCGACTCCCCTCCTTTTCTAAAGGAGGGGTAGGGGGAGGATTTTCCAGGGGCGACGGGCCTTTGGTGCTTTCCGAAATCCGGTCGCACAATCTCCCGGCAAGAATCATCCGCAGAGGACGCGGAGAAGACAGGGAGCAGATCATATCGAGAAACAGAGTAATTGCATGGCCGATCCCTCTTCAGTGCTTCACGAAGACCGTCCGCTAAGTTGGGGGGCAAGACTTGCGATAGGCACGGTCATCCTGTGTCAGTTCGTGCAGGTCGACCTCTTCGTCATCGGTGCGACCGCGGTGTCGTTGCAGAAGGTGTCTGCCGCGATCCTGCTCCCGGTATCGATATTTCTCATGCGGGAGTGGCTCAAGATCAACCCGCACCTGTGTCTCATCGCGGGGACGATGGCTCTTGCGTACTCCGCGAACGGCATCTCGACAGGCACGGTTTCCCCGAAGCTGATCTCCGCCAACGTGTTTGTGCTGACGAACCTGTTTGCTTCGCTGGTGCTGTTCACCGCACTTGTCGAGAGTAAGGACGGGATTCGATTCCTGGCTCGGGTATGCATTGCAGCAGCGGTGATCAGCGCAATTGCGACCGTGGGTCAGGTGGCCGGGGTGCTCCCTTGGCAACTCCGGGGAACGGGATTCAGGCTTGATCCGAACTTCCAGGCACTGGTGTTGGTGGTGGGGATGGCGTGCGCCAGTGTGTATGCGGGTCGCTGGCGATTCGAGATCATGTTGGTGATCATGGCCGGCATTTTGGCGACGTACTCACGAATGGGGATTGTGGCGGCCGGAATGGTAATCGTGGTCGGCTCGTTCATGGGGGACGGGGCCGCTCGCGATCTGAAAAGGCGGTGGCCATTTCTGATTGCCGGGGTGATCGTCGTTGCCGGTTGTTTCGTGTACTTCGGGCACCACAGACTCAACGCGCTGATCGTGCAGCGTTTTGGCCAGGGATGGGACCAGATCAAGCTGCTCATGTCAGGTCAAGCCGCTTCGTTGGTGGGTCGCTTGGATATACAGTCGGCTGAAATCAGGGTCATCTTGATGCATTTCTCTTTCATGTTGGCATGCCGGAACTGGATGCACGGCATAGGTCCGTTTCAGACCGAGCAACGCATGTATGATCTGACGGGCTTTCCTGATTCGGTGAATAACACCCCGTTGGACATGTTTCTCATAGGTGGGGTATGGGGCCTGCTTGCTTTCTGCGTGTACTGGCTGGTGGTGATTTCGCGCTGTGTGCGGCTCGTCCGAAAACGAACCCGGACGTCGGAGGATCGACTCGTCGTATTGCTGGCACTGGTCATGGGTGTGGGCTCGTTATTGCTCAGCCTCACGTACAATTCGATATGGTGGCTGTTACCCACCGTGGCCTTGGCTGCGGAGCGGGTCTCTTCGTTCCCTGCCGAGGAGGGCTCCGGGGCGGCCGTGTAGGGGCGCACCACACCGCCACACGGACACAAAGCCACGGCGACACAAAGCCGCGAAGAAAACACTCCCATCCCGTGGGGGAAACCCAATGGGGCCATAGGCGCTCACTTCAGAGCACGCGATGCCTTGGCATCTTCCCCCTCACCCTTCCCTCTCCTTCCAGGGGACACGGTTTCCGGATTCCCCTCCCCTCGTGGGAGGGGGTAGGGGGAGGGGGATAACTGCCTGAAATGTCGAATTCGGCTGTCGCCAAGTTATGGCCTATGCCCAATGAGGGAACGAGCTCTTCAGTTCGGGTGCAATGAGTTCATCTCGTTATTCATCGGTGATGGATTATATGTATTCCAGGAGAGCGCTTGCCGGTTTCCGTCACACGCCTATTTGATTTCTTTGTGTCTTGGTGCTTTGTGGTTTGTCTTCCCGCTCGGGGGGACGATCCCGGTGAACCATTCCCATCATGGCATGTGGGCCATGGACCGGAATGCCTGATTCACGCAATCGCGAGGAGATCGTTGCCGCGTCCTTGGCCTCCGAGTGCGGCGATTCGTTGTGTGGAGAACCCCGCTCTCCTGAGAGGAGCCACAATGTCGGCCGCCAGGTCAGGTATCCAGGACTTGATCAGTTCCAGTCTCGGCAGAGGCTCTATGCGGAAACTTCCCATGGCAGCCGGGATGACCACAACGGACGTCCGTTCCAGTACCACGGTCTCTCCGCCGCCGTAATGCAGGACCCCGCCGCCGTCGATGACACTCAATACCCAGAAACGCGCGGGATCTGAGTTCAGTTCCAGTGGGCGTTCCAGAATCCATCTGCACGCGGCGAAGTACCTGCACGCACACATGTACACGAAGGTGTTGTGCCCATCCGTTACGCTCAGCGGCTCAATCCGGTAATTGGGTCTGTACTCGTAGTCGAGCACCTCAAGGGCCTTATCGAAATGGAGCTCCCGAGGCTTGCCGTCTTCGCCGGGCCTGTCCCAGTCGTGGATCCGGTAGGTGATGTGGGAGTGCTGCTGAAGCTCCATCACCCCGACTCCAGGACCGAGCGCATGCACCGTCCCCGCGGGAACCAGGTAGACCTCCCCAACCTTTGGCCGTATTCTCCGTATGACCGCGTCCAACGGTCCTTTCTTAAGCGCTTCGACGATCTGCCTGCGGTCGAACCCCGGTTTCCAACCCATGAAGATGAAGGAATCAGGGTAGGTGGTAAGGACTATCCACATCTCCGTCTTGCCGAGGCAATGCTCCACTCGTAGCGCGTACGCATCGTCAGGGTGCACCTGAACCGAGAGCGCTTGAGAAGGGAACAGATACTTGATCAGCAGCGGGAACGGCTGGTCTACGTATTCAGCAAGACGAGTGCCCAGCAAGTCGGTTCCCATTTCTCGGACGATATCTCGCAGGGGAGTCAGTCGATGCCGGCCGTTTAGCACTATGCTGCCTTGCTCCCGACCGTCAAAGGTCTCCCAGAGCTCTCCGATCGAAGGGAGGTTCTCAATCTCCAATCCCAGCGCTGTCCCCAGGGACCGACTACCCCAGACTTTTCGCACGAAGATCCTGCTCAATTCAAGAGGATAGACTTGTCCTTCCGGTCTCATCCGTAGGTCTCCTTGGGTGGCTGAACGGACTCTCGCACGACATATCTTATGCAACCCGGAGAAGGTCTTGTCAAATGCGGAGAACCTCCTCGGGTCTTTCAATCGGGAGATCATTGTGCGATGATCCTGCGGTCCCCGACTCGTGTCATCGTGGTGAACTCTTACATCGAGGACGGCATCATGGATCGAGCCCGAATCTTAGTGGTGGAAGACGACCCGGTGGTCTCAGCGGTGTTGAAGAACCGACTCGCAAGACTCGGGTACGAGGTGTGCGGCGTGGTCTCCACGGGAGAAGAAGCCGTGCGAGTGGTCGGCGAGATCCTGCCTGATCTGATCATCATGGACATCATACTGGCCGGCGAGCTTGACGGTATCCAGACTTCCGAGGCCATCAGAGCCCAGTTGGATATTCCTGTCATATTTGCCACTTCGTACTCCGACGACCAGGTGCTTGAGCGAGCTAAGCTCTCCGATCCCTTCGGATATATCGTGAAACCGTACGGGGAACGAGAGCTTCGCATCACGATCGAAATGGCACTGTACAAGCACCGAATGGAACAGCGGCTCAGAAAGAGCGAAGAACGGTTCCGCAGACTCGCTCAATGCGCGCCCTTTGGGCTGTCGATCATGCAAGAAGACGGAACCATCGAGTACGTGAACGACGCGTTCACAAAGCTTCTGGGGTACCAGCGAGAAGAGACTCCCTGCATGAGGGAGCTCCTCGCGTGCATTCGGCCCGGCGATACCTACCACGACGGGATGGATCGGCAATGGATGGCGCACTGGGACGGAGGACTCGACGAGCCTCAGGTCCATGGCCGGGAGTGTGCGATCACGTCCAAGGACGGGCACAAGAAAGTCATGTCGATCCGCACGGTCTCGCTGGATGACGGCTCCTGCATCCTCAGCTTTCACGACGTCACTTTGGAGACCATGGCCCGGGATCGACTCGAAGAACTGGTGGAGGCACGCACCAGGGAACTCAAAGAGCGCACCATCCAACTCGAAGCAGAGATCGCCCAGCGCCTCACGGCCGAAGCAGCGCTCCGATCAAGCGAAGAACGGTTCCGTGCGGTATTCGCATCCGCGGGGCAAAGCATTTTCATCAAAGATACCAGGCACCGCTATCTCCAAATCAATCCGTACATGGAGAAGCTGGTCGACATGAGCTCCTCTACGCTCAAGGGACGCACCGACGACCTTCTGTTCGGCCCCGAAGCGGCAGCTCACATCAGAGAGGTGGAAGAGCGGGTGCTGCGCGGCGAGCGGATTGCGGAAGAACACACTCGGCCGATCCACGGGAGTCCTGCGACTTTCTATGATATCAGGACTCCCCTCATCGACGGCAAGGGCGATATTGTCGGCATCATCGGTCTTTCACGAGACGTAACGGAGCTCAAGGGCATTACGGTCACGCGGGCCGCGGACCGGCCTCAATTCTTCGCCGCGTCCACGCAGGTCGTCATGGAAAGAGCCCTGTTGGCTGCGGAAAGAGACTGCGTGGTGCTCCTCCTCGGGGAAAGCGGCTGTGGGAAAGACTGGTTTGCCCGCTTCATTCACGATCATTCACCGAGGGCCGGCGGTCCTTTCTTCTCTCTGAACTGTGCGGCCATCGCCCGGGAACTTGCAGAGTCCGAGCTATTTGGTCACGAGCGGGGGGCGTTCACCGGCGCGGGCCGCAGAAAACGCGGATTGCTGGAACTGGCCGAGGGCGGGACGCTGCTGCTCAACGAGATCGGGGAGATGGCTCCCGCTCTTCAGGCGAAGCTTCTCACATTTCTTGACACGATGTCATTCACTCGGCTCGGCGGTGAAGAGACCGTCAAGGTCAATGCGAGGCTTCTTGTAGCCACCAACAGGGACCTCGCCAAAGACGTCGAGCACGGGAAGTTCAGACAGGACCTCTATTATCGGGTGAATGTCTTCACCCTTCACGTTCCTCCCTTGAGAGAGCGAGTGGAAGACATCCCGTTGATTACGGAGAAGATGCTGGGTCAACTCCTGGCCGATCTTCCGACAGGCAGGCCGGCACGTCTCGACCCTGCCGCGCTCGATGCCCTGGTGAGGTATCAGTGGCCGGGTAACGTCAGAGAATTGCGAAACGTCCTCGAACGCGCACTGATTCTCACCGCAGGGGATGTGGTGACCGCGGATGCGCTCCAAATCGATCCCAGACATGTGGGCGACTGGGAGTGGTCTGTTTCGTTTCCGCCTGCCGCTTCTTTCAACGAGCTGCTCGCCGATCTGAAGGCGTCTCTCATCAGAGAAGCCCTTCAGCGGTCTGGGGGAAAGAGGATCGAAGCCGCCCGAATGCTGGGCATGACCCGGGATTCACTGAAGAAGCAGATGAAGACCCTCAGCCTCGGCGGTGCCGACTGACCGGACCTGTCCTCAGGGCCTCATGTTCCCGCATTTTTCCGCAAAGTCTTCCGGGGGAAACCCTTTTGAAAAAGGGTTTCCCCCGGAAGACTTTCCGAAAACTTTTGAAACATCGGGTAGTTCTGACCATGCTACGAGTTCTCGGGATGTCGGGCGGTGACTTTCCTGCTTGGTAGTGGCAGCGTGAGGTCATGGTGGTTTTGCGGTATGTGGTTTCAGCCGTGAGGGTCCATTGGGCCCTTGTTGATAACGAATTGTTTCTACGGCGGTTAATTCAGGTTTTCACCCTGTCTGGGTCTCGCAGACCCACAGGACACGTCGGAGATCAGGTCTTTTCTTCTCTCGCGGACGCAACACGCATTTCCAACTAGCCAGACTTACAGGGGATCTCAAGTATCAGCCGCACTGCGCCTGCAGTTGGCTCAAGAAATGCATAAGCTCGTACCGTCAGGCACTCGCTCGGCAGGAACAAACCCGAGCAAGCGACTCGCAAACCGGTTGCCCTCAGCCCTGATCGAATGGGGTGACGCGCCTTGAAGCCCGCGGCATTGTTGACGTAGCCAGACTCACCTCACCCTTCTTCTCTTTTCCCGGGGGACAGGAACTGCTTTGTCTCTGGGCTGCCGGGAGGAGCAAGGAGCGGGTGGAACGGGCCTCAACCGTCAATACGGGGCAGTATATAGCAGGCGGGACCTCATCTTCTCACACGGTCAGGCTCCGCATGACTTGGAGATCACTCTCGGCAACCGGCGCAGACTCGCACCATCGCCGACAAGAAGACTCTTTTCAGGAGGTGAAACATGGGCCAGTGGATTCCGTGGCTGCCGCAATTCGAGACCGGATTCATGGAAATTGATTACCAGCACCGCGAACTGTTCGGAATGTTCAACGAACTTCTGGATGCCGCCTGGGACGGTGAAGGCCAGCAGGCACTCAAGTACAGCCTGACGTTCATGGCCGACTACGTGGTGAACCATTTCGCGACAGAAGAAAGATACATGCGGCACCACCGCTTTCCCGGCTACGAGGAACACAAGCAGGCCCACGACGACTTCACCGCGGAGGTCGGGGCGTTCATAAGGGAGTACAAAGACAAGGATCTCTCCGGCAGCCTGGTGGTGAAGGTAGTGTCCAAGCTGGGGGATTGGACGAGGGACCACGTAAGGGGAATGGACAAGGAATTGGGGGCTTTTCTTGTCGAAGCCGAGGTCGCGGGTGCCGCGGGCTCGGGAACTCGTTATGCGGCCGCGTGATCATGGCCCGCGACTACAAGCCGCGGCCGGCAATCGCGTTGGCTGTCCTTGGCTCGCAGGAGTTCGGATGGCGGGGAAGATTGGTTCCATGCACATTCAACTCGCAGACTGCCGCAAGGAAAGAAGAACCACGAATTTGGTTGTTGGAGCGGGTTCCGACAACCGATTTTCGCGGCCGGCGAAGATCTTCGACCCTGTCTGTCAGGAGATCGCTGCGCTACATCTGCCCTCACCGCGCAGCGATACGCAGAGGAAAGTCCGCTGCTGGCCTCGAACCGCGGTCCACGGCAACGGAAGGGTCGTGGGGCGGGAGTGCTCCGGCGACCCTGTGCCGCCGGTCCGGTTTGTATACTCCCAGGGAATAGGGAGGGACTGAAGATGCTCCGCAGAGAAACCCGCACCGAAGGAGGCCGTGCAGACATCATTCCCATTGCTGTTCGGGGCAGCGCGCTAAGCAAAGACCATGATGAGTCGACACTGAGCATCGACTTGTCCAACCTCTTGCGAGGCGACTTGTCGATGTCCGGGAGTTTCGACCTGAGCGCGCGCCAGGCCGGCTCGTTCCGGAAGCTGTTGAACGCGTTTCCGGTACCGGCAATGATGGTCTCCGAGGAGTGCGAGGTGATCGTCGCGAACGAGTCGGCATCGAGGATACTTGCATCTTTGGACGGGGTTCATGGGAATGCCTTCGCGGATGTGTTCGCCCAGGCCGGAGAGGGCACAATCGAAAGAAGAATTGTCGCGGGCGTCTTCGCGGACCGAAAGCCCGTTGTGAGAGAAGCCCTGCTTGGTGCTGAAAATCAGCGGATGTACGGACGACTGCACTTCCGGGCCGTCAGAGTCGGTCTGGAGCGGTACGTCCTGATCACCATAGAGGACTTGACCCCGGAGAAGAAACAGGTTTTGATTGCGAAGAAATACTCTGCCAAACTCAAGGAAGCTCATGATCTGCTCGAAGAAAGGATAGGCGAACGCACCGAAGAACTCGCTCAGGCGAATCGAGAACTGCGAAAGGAGATAGAGGTGCGTAAGGCCGCCCAGCAGAGCTACCAACTGGCTGCCAAGGTCCTTCAGAGCAGCAACGAAGCGATTCTGATTACCGATGCGAACGCACTCGTAGTCGAGGTCAATGATGCATTCCAGGAAATCACCGGCTATTCCCGTGACGAGGTGATAGGTCGGAACCCGAGCATGATGAGCGCCGGCAAGCACAATCAGGACTTCTGGAATGGCTTCTGGCGGGAGCTTCGCGCCACGGGACGCTGGAAAGGCGAAGTCTGGGACACACGCAAGAACGGAGAGGGTTATCCGACACTTCTGTCCGCCAGCACCCTGACCGGAAAAGATGGTGAACTTACCCACTACGTGTGGCTGTTTTCCGATATCACTAGGCAGAAGCAGACAGAACACCGACTCCAGCAGATGGCGCATTACGATCCTCTTACCGGGCTCCCAAACCGTGCGCTGTTTCTCGACCGCCTGCGCGGGGCGACCTGGAGGGCCGAACGGTCGGGCACGCTGGTGGGTTTGCTCTTCATCGACCTGGATGGATTCAAAGTCATCAATGACACGCTCGGCCACAGAAAAGGTGACAGGCTTCTCGCTGCCGTGGCTGAACGGCTGGTCAAGGGCCTCCGCAAGACCGACTCCATCGCCAGGTTTGGCGGGGACGAATTCACGGTCGTGGTTTCCGACTTTGCTGACACGACGGTCTGCACCTCGGTGGCGAAGAAGATTATCGGACTCCTGAAAGAGCCGTTCGTGCTCGACGGAAACAGGATTTACGTATCCGCGAGCATCGGCATCGCGGTGTACCCTCAGGATGGGACAGATGTCGAGCGTCTTCTTCAGCACGCGGACACGGCCATGTACCATGTGAAAGAGCAAGGGAAGAGCAACTTCATGTATTTCAGCCGGCCCATGAATGACGAGGTTGCGAGAAAACTGGCCTTAGAAACCTCGCTTCGGGAGGCCCTGGAGCAGAAGCAGTTCCAGCTTGTGTATCAGCCCCAGGCGGATCTCCGTACCGCCGGGCTCGTGGGGTGTGAGGCACTGATCCGATGGAATCATCCCACTTGGGGAACGGTGCTGCCGAGTGATTTCATCCCATTTGCCGAGCTCACTGGTCTCATTCGCCCGATCGGAGATTGGGTGTTCTTCGAGGCGTGCCGTCAGATGCGTGCCTGGATTGCCGCGGAGGTGTGTTCAATTCCCGTTGCGATCAACGTGTCTCCGCGGCAGCTCACCGAAGACCGTACCGTGCGTCTCGTGTCCCGAGTCCTGGAGGCAACCCGCGTGAACCCGCGTCTCATCGAATTCGAGATCACGGAAGACTGTCTCATTTCCGAATCGAGCCGCGCTCTTCATACCCTGGACGGGCTGAGGAAACTGGGTATCGCTCTTTCTGTGGACGATTTCGGCACCGGATATTCTTCCCTCATGCAACTCAAGCGCCTCCAGGTGGACCGGCTGAAGATCGACCGCTCCTTCATCAGTGATCTGGACAGGCCGGCGGGAAGCGGCGAGATCGTGAGAGCAATCATCACCATGGCTCACAGCATGGGATTGAAGGTGGTGGCAGAAGGCGTGGAGACTCGCAAGAACCTCGAGTCGCTGCAGTCGCTGGGTTGCGATTACGCGCAAGGCTACTACCTGGCACGACCTCTCTCGGCCGACGACTTCGCAGCCCTCGTGACCCGGGGACAGCCGCTCTTCTGATACCAAATCCCCTTTATCAGAAAGTCTTCCGGGGGAAACCCCTTATCAGAAAATGCGCTTCCCGGGGGAAGGAACTTCTTGCAAGAAGTTCCTTCCCCCGGACCCCCATCCTCAAGAACTCTTGGAGCATGGCGGCTCCCGCTGGTCGCCGCGGAGAAAGCCGGCTCCTGGAGACACCGGTGGGATAGCATTTTCATGCTTGGTTGTGGCCGGTCGCGGTCACGGTGGTTTTGAAAAGGGGTTGTGTCCCGGACCCCCGAAAATTTCTGCGATACTGATTGGTCCTCACGATGCGGGCGGTTTTCGCTCGATCCACCACTTGCATCCGAAACCCGCGCGAAGGATGATTTTTTTCTTGAGTAGGCCCCCCTCGAAGTGGTAAAAGGTACCCATACAGATCGGCCGACCGACCTATTTGACACGAACCCGCTCTTGACCGCTCCAAAAGCGGGGGAGCCCAATCCTACAGGTCGGGCCCGGGGACGCGATGAAGACCCACACGCCATCCATGAGCCCCCACTCATTGAAGCCGACCAGCCGGCCTCTTGTACCCCAGGCTGACATGCAGGGGGCATTGCCCGGTCTGCGACCGGATCCATCCCGGACACGCGGTTCACACTGCGCACAGGCGCGCTCGGCAGCGGCACTACTACCGCTTCTTCGCACTCGGACAGGGCTCGATGTGCACCCGGCTCTCGTCTTCGCGACGCGTGTGTGCGTTCCCAGGGGCAACCCAAAGACATCAATAGCGGCCGAAAGGTCCACAGTGTCATCGCAAGTCACACAAACTCGCCAACCAACCAAGGAGGGGTAACACCTATGGCCAATCTTCTCGTCGATGAGCGCGACATGAAGTTTGTGCTCTACGAACAGCTCAACATCGAAGAGCTGTGCAGCGCGCCGAAATACTCGGAGTTCTCCCGCGAGATGTTCGATATGGCGCTCGAGGCAGCACAGAAGCTTGCAGAGAAGGAAATCTTTCCCACCAACCAGGAAGGTGACGTGAAGGGAGTCCGCCTTGAAAACGGGCAGGTGAACGTTCCGGAATCCTTCCACAACGCGTACCGTCTCTTCTGCGAAGGGGGGTGGCCGTCTCTCTCGATAGACCAGGAAGCCGGCGGACAGGGATTCCCCGCAGCGGTCTACTGTGCCACCAGCGAGTTGTTTGTCGGAGCCAACCAGGCTTTCCTCATGTACTCGGGTCTCACCATCGGCGCGGCCAGGCTCATCGAAAGGTACGGCTCCGAAGAACAGCAACGCACGTACATGGACAACATGTACACCGGTGAATGGTGCGGAACCATGTGCCTCACCGAGCCGCAGGCAGGCAGCGACGTCGGTGCGCTGCGGACCAAGGCGATACGACGCCCGGACGGGACCTACTCAATCGTGGGGAACAAGATCTTCATCTCCGCAGGCGATCACGACCTTACCGAGAATATCATCCACGCGGTCCTGGCCCGAATCGAAGGCGCACCTCCGGGAACCAAGGGGATCAGCATCTTCATAGTGCCCAAGAAGCGCATCGAAAACGGTGAGTTTGTGGACAACGACGTGATCTGCACCGCGGTCGAAAAGAAGATGGGAATCCACGGGTCCGCCACCTGCGCGTTGAGCTTCGGCGAAAAAGAGAACTGCATCGGGTACCTGCTCGGCGAAGAGAACCAGGGCATGCGAATCATGTTCGACATGATGAACGAAGCACGCCTGGCAGTGGGGATCCAAGGACTGGGGCAGGCGAGCGCCGCGTATATGCACGCGCTTCGGTACGCGAAGGAACGTTTCCAAGGCCCGGACGTCACCGCACTCAAAGACCCGTACGCACCGAAAGTGCCCATTATCCAGCACCCCGATGTGCGCCGCATGCTCATGTGGATGAAGAGCGTCACGGAAGGGATCAGGGCGTTGCTCTATTTTGCCGGATATTGCGAAGACAGAGTCCGTGCGGAAAGAGACGCCCAAGATGTGGCCAAGTACCAAGGTTTCCTGGACATACTTATTCCCATATGCAAGGCGTGGGGTTCGGACATGGGGTTCCGAGTCACCGAGCTCGCGGTCCAGGTACACGGAGGCTACGGATACTGTCGGGAATACCCCGTGGAGCAATTCATGAGGGATTGCAAGATCGCGTCCATCTATGAAGGAACCAACGGCATCCAGGCGCTCGATCTCGTGGGTCGCAAGATCGCGTACAAGCAGGGCGCGCTCTTCAAAGCGATCGTCGAGGAGACGGGGAACATCCTCAAGACCGCACAGAAGAACTACCGACTCAAGGATATCGTCGAGCCCTTCGATGTAGCCCGCAGACAACTCATCGAAGTGACCCGGTACTTCGGCCTGAAGAGCATCACGGAAGACTTCATGATACCGGTGCTCTACGCGTCGCCGTATCTCGAGCTGTTCGGTGACATCGCGGTAGGTTTCATGCTTATGTGGCAGGCCCTGCTCGCAGACAGACGCCTCCAGGAGATCTACGGCGACTCCAAAGCCGATACCCCAGAAAAACAGGCCGAGGTCGATCGTACCAACCGAAGCGCCGCATTCTACAGAGGCAAGGTGGCTTCCGCGAAGTTCTTTGCCAACACCATACTCTCTCTGGCACCCGGAAAGGCCCGAGCCATCATGTCCGGGGAACGTTCGGCCATCGACCTGCCGGAAGAGTCGTTCGCGTTACTATAACCCCATCGGAGTCGCACACTATGAAATCACGAAAAGTAGTCCTGATAGACGCCATTCGGACCGCGTTCGGAAAAGCAGGCGAAAAAGGCATATTCTGGAATACCCGCGCGGACGACATGGTCGTGAAGGTTATCCGGGAATTGATGCGCCGAAATCCCAAGGTCAGCCCCGACATGGTGGAAGAGAACGCCTGGGGAGTGTTCACGCAGGAAAAAGACCAGGGGCTCACCCTTGGCCGCACGTCAGTGATCCTGTCGGGCCTGCCGGTCACCACCGCAGGATACTCGATCGACCGCATGTGCGCGGGCGGCATGAGCGCGCTGACCACCGCTGCCTCAGCCATCGCGGTGGGTGCGTACGATTGCGCGATCGCTGGAGGCGTCGAGCATATGGGGCACCATCCCATGGGCGCCACCGCAGACCCAAACCCGAGATTCCTCACGGACAAGCTGGTCGATGAGAGCGCCATGTCCATGGGCATGACCGCGGAAAACCTCCATGACATGTACCCCGACATCACCAAGGAAATGGCCGACGAATACTCACTGCTCTGCCAGAAGAAGGCCGATGATGCCATCAAGTCCGGCAAGATAGGTGAGATGATCGTCCCCATGACCGTGTACACCAAAGAAGGCTGGAAGGTCGCGGACAAGGACGAACAACCCCGGCCGGAAACGACCATGGACGGCCTCAAGAAGCTCAAGACCCCGTTTCGAGTGATGGGAAAGGTGACCGCGGGGAACTCCTCAGGTCTGAACGACGGCGCGGCAGGATGCATACTGATGTCCAAGGACAAGGCCGACGAGCTCGGAATCAAGGCCAAAATGGAGATCAAGGCGTTCGCGTACGCAGGAGTGCAGCCTGAGGTCATGGGGTTGGGTCCCATCCCCGCGACCAAGAAATGCCTGGCGGTCGCGGGCAAAAGCTTCGACGACATCGGCCTCGTGGAACTCAATGAGGCATTCGCGGTGCAGGCGGTTGCGTTCATGAACGAGTTCGGCCTGAAGTTCCCCGACGACCCCAAGATGAATATCTACGGCGGAGCCATCGCGTTCGGGCATCCGCTGGCCTCGTCAGGAATACGGTTGGCTCTGCACCTGTTGCACGGCTTTGCCGAACGGCCCGACGTGAAATACGGCCTCACCACCATGTGTGTTGGTTTGGGGCAGGGCGGCACCGTGCTCTGGAAGAATCTCCAGCGCAACGGCGGCAAAGACGAGGACTGACTCTCCACATGCTCGGTCGGACATGAGACCGGCCTCACAGGACGCTTCAACGGAAAGGACTAGTCATGGCTGAAGCACCAACCCTGTTCCGGACCACGTACTACGATTCCCGGGTCGGGAAGATCGCGATACTCACCATGGACAATGGTGAAGACTACAAGAAACCGAATACTTTCGGCGAGGAAGCCCTGGCCTCGCTCAACGAAGCAATGGACAAGATCGAGGCCGACAGGGACCTCGAAGGGATGATGCTCTGCGGCAAGCACTACATCTTCGCAGCAGGAGCGGATCTGACGCAGGTTCCTTTTGTGAACACCTTCGAGCAGGGGCGAGCCTCCGGCGCTGCCGGTCACGCTGCCATGAAGCGGATCATGGACCTGAAGATCCCCACGCTCGCCGCGATCAACGGAGTTGCCCTGGGCGGCGGCCTGGAGATCGGCCTGTACTGCGACTACCGGACCGTCTCGAAGGCGGTGGTTGCGATGGGGTTCCCCGAATGCTTTCTTGGGCTCGTTCCAGGCTGGGGAGGTTCCACTCTGACCCCGAGGCTCATCGGACCGGAGAAGGCACTCGAACTCATTATCTACAACGCGATCAACCAGAACCGGATGATCAAAGGCCCCGACGCATTCAAAATGGGACTTGCCGATCGGCTGTTCGAATCGGTGGAGTTCTTTGACGAATCACTGGCGTTGCTGGTGGACATCATCGACGAAAAAGTGACGATCGAGCGACCCGCGCCCGACGTATCGAAGGTGAAGGGCCTGATCGAGGCAGCCCGCAACTTCCTGGACATGCGGGTGCACGGTGCCGCGCCCGCCCCGTACAGAGCTCTGGAGCTGATCGAAGGAGCCTGCGACCTCAACCGCAGCATCGAGGAATGCTTCGCGGAAGAGGACAAGGCTCTCGGCGATCTCATCAAGAGCCGTCAGTGCAAGGGCTGCGTGTACAGCTTCGACCTGACCCAGCGCAGGGCAAAGAAGCCGGTCGGCGTGCCCAGAGACGTCAAACCGCGCAAGATCAACAAGATCGGCATCATCGGCGCGGGGCTCATGGCTTCGCAGCTTGCGCTGTTGTTCCTTCGCCGGTTGGGTGTTCCCGTGGTGATGAAGGACATCAAGCAGGAGTTCCTCGACAAGGGCATGGGGTTTGTCAAGGGCGAGCTTTCCTCACAGGTGAGCAAAGGGCGGATGACCCAGGCCAAGTCCGACCATCTGTTCCACCTGCTGATCGGCACCCTCGACTATGACGCGTTCAAGGATTGCGATTTCGTCATAGAAGCGGTGTTCGAGGAGATGGACATCAAGCAGAAGGTCTTTGCGGAAGCCGAGGCCGCGATCTCGGACAAGTGTATCCTCGCGACCAATACATCGAGCCTTTCCATCAGCGAGATGGGGTCGAGGCTCCAGCATCCGGAGCGAGTGGTGGGATTCCACTTCTTCAATCCTGTGGCTATCTTGCCGCTGCTGGAGATCATTCGAGGCGAGAAGACGGATGACGAGACCCTCTCCAGCGCATTCGACCTGGCCAAGAAGATCAACAAGAACGCCATCTTGGTGAAGGACTTGCCCGCGTTCCTCGTGAACAGGCTCCTCACCCGGATGCTTGCCGAGTGTTTCCAGATGGTCGACGAGGGCGCGGACTTCTTCCAGGTGGACGAAGCCCTGGTGGCGCTGGGCCTGCCGATGGCTCCGTTCGACCTGCTGGCTCTGGTGGGGCCTGCGGTTGCGTTTCACGTGCTCGAGACCTGTCACAAGGCGTGGCCGGAACGTTTCCCCATCAGCGAGAACATGAAGAGACTGGTGGGAGCGAAGGTCAGCGCGATCTACAACGGCATGGGTCCAGGCAAGCAGGTGTTGCCCCAGGTGCTTGAGGTCTGGCGGGATCGCGGGACCAAGGAGTTCGTCAAGGAAGAGATCCTCGACCGGATTCTCGTCGCCATGACCGAAGAGATCGACCTGATGCTCAAGGAAAGGGTGGTCGCGGACCCGAAAGACATAGACACCGCGATGATACTCGGTGCAGGCTGGCCCTTCTTCAATGGAGGGATCACGTTCTATCTGGACATCGCCGGGTACACCCCCAAGGTGCTTCAGAAGGTCTTCTTCAGGCTGTAGCAATTCCTGACCTCACGGACGGGGGAGCCGCATCACGTGCGGCTTCCTCCGTTGTACACGAACGCTCGACGCTCCGTCGGATCTGAGATCCCGTGCTGCCTTGTGCGCGAAACGGGCAGGGATAAGCGCCGGGCGTGCACGATTGATATCCGCTTGCAAGGGAGGGGTTCATCCTATAGGCCCTAACTTGGAGACGGCCGAATTCGACATTTCAGGCAGTTATTCCCCTCCCCCTACCCCCTCCCACGAGGGGAGGGGAATCCGGAAACCCTCTCCCCTGGCGGGAGAGGGAAGGGGGAGGGGGAGTATGCTAAGGCAACGCGTGCGCCGAAGTTAGCGCGTATGGGGTTCATCCCCTCCCACTCTTCATATATGCCCACAGGGATATGCCCACACGTACCCCATAGCTCCGCGATCTCGGCGAATGCCGCTGTGTGTCCTTTCGAGTGGCGACTGTGCGTTGACAGGCCGAGACCTACGCCGGCAGAGAGCCGCAGAGACCAATAGGCTTGACTGGAGGGCACCGGGTGGGGTACGCTCGGCACCGTGATGGCGGTTCTTGCGTGCCTGGGACTTTGCAGAGGTTTGTACCGGCGATTCCCCTGTGTCGGGAACTGCTCCACGACCCCCCCAACCCGAAGCCCAGAGAAGACGCAAGACCGTTACACCATACTATTGTGTGACGGCATCGGTCACTCCGCAGAGCGGCTGGGAGCCGCAACCAATAATCGCGTCGACCTTCCTCGGCTCGCACGCGGTCCGATGGCGGGGATGGTTGGTTCCACGCACGTTCAAACAGCGCACGGGCACAGGGGAAGCACAGCCATTTACCCGTTTGCTGAAGCGGATTCAGACAACAAATCTTCGACGCGGGCCGCATGAGGAGTTTGATCGCCGGGTGAACTGGCCTCCGGAATGGCCTGCAGGCCCCTATCCGCAGCCGATCAAGTGAGCCGGTGGGTCGGCCTGCGCCTGCCGAGCTCACCCGCGGATGTCTCTTGTCCCGGCACCTGGGGCGGGCCCTACTTGAGCCGGCTCCGAGGAGGTCCATGTAGGACCCGAAGGTTCCGCAGTACCGTCTTCGGGGCTGTCGATGGCGATGCGCTCTTTGCCCCCGAAGCAGAGGTTTTCACCTCGCATTCGAGGGCAATCGAGGTTCTTGGGGCACTTGTCGCAGTGCCCCTTGATGACGTATTCGGTACGCATTGCGAAACCCACTACTGAGTCTTGAGCAAGACCGCGAAGCTGTAATCCCGTCGTATTTCGCTCTTGAGCACCTGCCACGCCTGCTGCGCGTACGATTGCAGGTTCTTGACGTCCCCGTCGGAGTAGTCGACCGGCTTGTTTCCCACCCCGAGCACTCCCACGATCTCCTCACCGTCCCAGACCGGCAAGTTCAGGTGGCGTATCACAGGGACGTGTCCCGGGGGATGGCCTCTCTTGGTAGGTTTGGTGCAGTTGACGTAGTCGTTGGTGACCACGGGCCCGCGTTCCCGTACCGCGTCTCCCCAGATTCCCGTGGTCTCGATAGGGTAGAGCAACGGCTTGGTGATCGCGGCACAGTTGTCCATCGCGGTCTTTGACCAGCCCAGCATGATGAGCATCTTCTGCCCCTCGTTGTACACCGCGAAGTAGCCTATGGTGCTTCGAGTGACTGAGATCGCCTCTTCCACGAGTGTGTCCAGCTTCTCCTTGACTCCGGCACCGGCTTTCCCCTTCAGGTTGGCAATGGCCTGTTCCACGGTCGCGCCCATGATCAATGACCTCCTCTGATGACGGATGGTTGCAGGACGACCAGTATAGCGATTCGGGATAGGCTTTTCACGGAAAAACCTTCAGACAGGCCGCGAAACGCGCCTACGGCCGCGACCGCGCGGTAAAGGCGACGATGGATCGACCTGGTAACGTCCTGCCCTCGCCGGCGAATGCAACCAACGTGCCACTGCACAGGGGATCAGATCGGGGCCGCGGCCGGCGGGATTCCGGACTGTCTTGCTCAAGTTACCAGGGAGTGGGAAGAACGCGGCAGCCCAGTGTGGGACTCCAGAACTGAGCGAATTCGCTCGCCATCTCTCGTCACGTCGGCATCGGGCCGCAATTTCCAGGGAAGACTGGAGGGCGAAACCGATCATCCGTCGAGCGAAACAGCCCCCGGGCAGAAGGTCAGGATGCCTTGTCACACACTTGGTACCCGTTTGGGCAACTCCGTCGGCCCGTCGGCAGAATGTGGGTGGGCGAAGCAAGCCGCATGGGGCATAGGCGCTCACTTCGGCCCTGTACATGCGATAGGGGTTCCATCTTCTTGCCCGGCGCTGAAGCGTCCAGCTCCTTTCAGTCGCCCAAGCGGGGCTTGCGAAAGCCGACGTCCCGGAGGGACGTTTGATAATAGCCGGGTCTTTCAAGGCCGGGAGATTGAGGAAGGTACCCCAAGTTGGCGCCTGTAGCCGCATGGGGTCAGGCCCTTCGCACTCTCGACGGGTTGCCGTACCGCCACGTCAGATCGGCCATGGCCGACGATCGAGAGGACAAGGGGCCTGGAACGCAGCAAAAGGTTCAGTGGTAGCTCGCGCGGGCGCGACCGCAATCGGAACGAGCGAGTGAGGTGCCGGTTCGCGGAGAAGACACCTCACACACGACATCATCCCTCACCGCAGAGAGGATTCTCAGGCCTTGCTCGAGGTCTCTCACATGGGGTCTGGTCACTTCCGTGGAGAACCGCTGGTAGTAGAGATCGTCGCACCCACCGATCATGAACAAAAGATCGTTGACGAGACGTCTCCATTGATCGAATTCACACGGGTCGAACATGGACGGAACCGAAGCTCCGTGCAACTGTGGCCGCTCAACGAAGTCACGGCCTACATCGTAGAGCACGTCTATCTTTTCCAGAATGTTCCGGTCAACAGTCATCGTGGTCGCTCCTTTCAGGGCAGACTCGTCAAGGCCCATGCGTCCGTCGTCTGGTGCGGTTCCTTCTTTCATCGGATCGGGGCCTTCACAGTCCCAACGAAGAGAATGTGGGCACCGGGAAGGCTCCGGTCAATGAGGCACATGGTCCTGCCTTGGCGGCCGCACGTTGCGGCAGAGAAGCGGACCGACTCCTCAGATGCAGCCCTTACCGGGAAGGCAGAAACCAAGAAAGACTGGACAAAGAGCGTGAAACGCTCTATCTCAAGAGCTCACCCTCGATCCACCCTCAGAGGTCGCGCGCCGCGGCCACAATCCCTTACTTAATCACATACTTAGGAGACATGGACAGATGAATCGCACCACGCGAATAATCGAGCCGACGGAATCCGCGTATCCGTATCCGTTGACTCTGAAACAGCTCCTCCACACGCCGATCACCTATGCAGCGAACCAGGAAATAGTCTACCGAGACACGCGCAGGCACACGTACGCGGATGTATACTCCCGCATCAACCGTTTGGCCTCGTCGCTTGCCGACCTCGGAGTGAAACCCGGCGACATGGTTGCGGTCATGGACTGGGATTTCCACCGGTACCTCGAGTGCTTCTTCGCAATCCCGATGATGGGAGCCGTCCTGCACACGGTGAACATCCGACTCTCTCCCGAGCAGATCCTCTTCACCATGAACCACGCGGCCGATCTCGTGGTCATCACCCATGAAGATTTTCTGCCGATTCTGGAAGCCATCAGGCCCAAGCTGGAAACGGTCAAGCAGATCATCCTCATACGGGAAGGGTACCCGATGGAACCCAACTGGCCAGAGCCCCGGATTCGAGGCCAATAGCGCTCTTCCGAGCGACCGAGCCCGCGCGGCCAGGGCTGTTCTTTGTTTGTCTGCTGGAATACGCTCTTGTTGCGGTATGGGAGGACCCCGATATATCTCCGACAAGGCTGCGCTGCGCGACCAAGTGCTGTCTCTGTGGGTGCTTTCAGTTACCAAATGAGACGGGTCTCAACTCTACTCCGCCCGCGTAGCACGATGTGCTCGCTGCATCACGGCAGGCGGCATTGTCTCATGTCATGCGATGTGCAATAAGGGAGGCTGCTAGATGACAATGCCTTCCTGCCCCAGCGACCCGGGCCTGTCCTGCCACGATTCCTTCGCGGAGAGGAATGTCCCCATGAGAAGACGGCTTCAAGAAAGGGACCGCCAGAGGCTAACTTTTCGCGGAACCTTTGACCGCTACGGAACGAAGCCTGGGTTTCGAGAACCGCAACGTACCCTCCTATTTGTGTGCATTACAGGCGCTGACCGCACGATTCTCTGTAGCCACCCGTGGTTCAACGAGACCAAGAGGTTCAAGGAGTTGGGGCCTTGGCAACCTGGCGCCGTTGCTCAATTTGACGCACGTGTCACGTCATACCTCAAAGGATATCGCGGCCACAAAGAGGAGTTGACGTTCGAGAAACCGTTGCAATGTGATTACAGATTGAGTTATCCCACACGCATCACCAGGGTCCCCAGCGTACCAACCCAACTTCCGCACTTTTCGGGGTCCCATCCTGTCAAATCAGGAACTTACCCATTTTTTAGGCACTACGCGTCGACACGATCTTCAACCCAGATCCTTCTGGGGGGTACGACTCCCTCAGGCACTTCCAGGAGTCGATAGAGTTCGCAGTGCTCCGGTTCAGGTGTCGAGGCTTTTCGGATCTTGAGTGTCCACCGGGAATTCGTCGGCAGGACTATGGTCGATATCTTGTGCGTCTTGAGTTGGTCCCTTACCGTGGCCAACGAGGTGTGTACGCCCTTGTCCCGGAGTGTCTTTTCTATGGCGACGAGAATATGGTAGGCCATGACGCACAAGAATATGTGTGTGTCCACCCGTCTCGGAAGCTGATGGAATATGGGCCTTTCCGCGAGAGGACTTTTCATTGCCCGGAATGCGTTCTCAGCCTTGGTCAGGGTCGTGTAGATCCTCCAGGCCTCTTCCGGCGAAAGATCTTTGCGGTCGGTCTTGAGAAGGTAGGAGCCGTCGAGGCTCTCTGCCACGGCAATTTTGTCCGAAAGCGGGTGAGCGGTAAGTTTTCCGGTGCCGCTATCGTATTCGGTCCGGTGGTATCGAGCGACTCGCGGATAACGCTCCTTGAGGCGGCCAATCGCTTCTCCGATCTTTTCGGGTCTCGCGAGCTTGCCGTCTGCTATCCTTTTGCGCAGCTTGTCCAGATCGGCAAGGAACCGCTGCTCTTGTTTGCATCGAATCGGACGATCCTTCTGGGTTCGGCCGGCACTGAGGCAGAGAACATGGGTCTCTTCAGGGGTCAGTTTCATCCTCACCCTGACAGGGGTTTTCTTCTGATAAGGGTTGGTTGGCGACTTGGTGAGCTCAACCTCGCGGAACCCCTCCGTATCCTCGAATTCTTCGAGCCACTGATCTCGCTGTGACTGTCGGGTCGCCACCAAATAGTGCAGCCCGCGAGACCCGATTTCAGCCAAGTTCTTGTCATACGCCATCCCCCGGTCCACTACCACCGTTTGACCGGGCTCCAAACCTATTCGGTTGTCGAGCAGATCCAGCATTTGTGCTACGGTGTTGCTGTCGTGGGTATTGCCTTCGAAGACCTCGTGGGCAAGGGGAAAGCCATCCCGATTCACCACCAATCCGACCACTACCTGATCACAGTCCGGACGTTTGTCGCGGGACCAGCCCTTTTTTGCCTTCCAATTCTTTGCTGTCTGACCTTCAAAATACGTGGAGGTCAAATCGTACAGAAGGATCGTCTGGTCAAGGCTGAAAAGGACTCGCTCTCGCTCTGCCAAGTGAGACTCTATGAGAGCACGCTTGGGATAGAGTGTGTCGAGATTGCGGTAGAGCGGGTCTTCGGTCAAGCTCTCGAGGTTCTCGCCGAGAATGTCGGAAAGCGCCGTCCGGCCGATCCAGTCGGGCATGGCATGTTCCGAGCACGGAGCCAACACACGATTCATGGTCATGAGGCAAGTCAGTTTCCGTGACCGCTCGTTAAGCCCTATTTCACGGAGAATTTCGTCAAAACCGAGTTTTTTCCAGTACTGGTATGCTACGTGAACAGGCCCTGCTTCTCGGTCGAGTTCGGTGGTTACCTTCCCGGTACGCACTGCGACGAGATCATCCGGTTGGCCCTTTGCCGGTCTCGGAGGGGTCTTGGATTGTCCTTGCGTATCCTTGATCTTGGCGACAATTCCAAGGGTCTCCTCGTCCGGTCGATCGAACAGGTCGGTCTGTCCCACAAGGGCCGATTCGACCTTGTGCACAAGCTTCAGCCAATCCGCCAACGGGCGAGGTCCCAGGTCCCCCAGCGAACATACGACGCGTTGTCGGGGGCCTTTAGGAGTCCTCACGGATTCGACAAGCTGGAAGTTCACATAGGTCCTATCCTTGTACTTGCCTTTCTTCTCTCGGATAAACATGCCCCTTCTCATTGGATGGCACTACATGGTTGTCAAGCTACTATAGTTTTGCCATTTTCGGCGATTTCGTGGGTGAGACGTTAAGATACGCTTGAATGGCATTGGCTTTCCTGCCATAACCCGTTTTCGACAAAGAAGATGGGAAAGGGGAAAGCCAATGGCCA
>JBFMAA010000068.1:0-30347 GCA_040755955.1 Thermodesulfobacteriota bacterium | reverse complement strand
GGCGGGGGGTAGAAATGTAGCCAGTAACGTGGACCCTGAAGACTAAACCGAACCCAAAGTTTCCTCAATTGTGACGAGGAGATAGCCGCACGAGACTTGGTTCTCTGGAAAAAAACTTCAGTTTAGAAAAGGGCGAAAAAGAGGGACCTTCCTACTCCCCTCCTTTTCTAAGGGAGGGGCAGGGGGAGGATCTTCCAAGCGCGACGCGCCGCCTGAGTGATACGGTTATTGTAGGACAGCCCCTAATGTGCCGAGCCGGATTCCGGTCTTGCCTGAAGGCGTGCAACTTCCTTCTCTTTGCCCATCCGACCATACAGTGCAATGAGCGATTCCCGGATCTTGATCGCCTGGGGGCTCTTGGTTCCGTAGTACTTCTCTGTTATCTCGAGTGCTTCTTTGTAGGCGATCTCCGCGGGGGGGTAATCCTGTGAGCGAGTGCACGCGCTCCCGAGGGTCACAAGCGAAGACGCGACCAATGGATGCTCCGATCCGAAGGCCTTCCGATTGATCTCGATGGCACGACGGAGCAGTGAGTCGGCCTCCCTATGTGCTCCTTCCGCGGAGTGGGCTTTGGCCAGGTTGGAGAGGGCGATGACCAAATGGGGATGCTGGCTGCCGTAACTCTGTTCGAGTGTCGTCAGCGCGCGACCGAAATAATGTTCGGCATCCCGGTAGCGGCCCAGACCCATGTACACGGTTCCCAAATCCTTGGCTGACGCGGCGAGGTAGAGATGGTCCTTTCCGTAGGACTTTTCCACGAGAGCAAAGGCCCGTCGGTAGAGTGGTTCTGCCTCGGAGAGTTTTCCCTGTGCAGTATAGCACTTCGCCAGGCTCTTCAGCACATCAGCAAGATTAGCGTGTTCCGCTCCAAAGATCTTCTCTTTGATGGACAAGGTTCTCAGGAACAAGGACTCGGCAAGGTCGTTTCTCCCCTGTTGTTGATGAAGTCGTGCGAGCTTCGCGAGAACCAGCGCCATGCGGTCGTTTTCGTCGCCTTTGGTTTCCTCCACCAGAGCCAGTGCCTTCTTGTACAGGTGCTCCGATTGCTCCGGGTGTTTGAGGCTCAGGTGTATCTCAGCCAGGTTCATGAGCGCCCGGAAGGTCTTCTCATGGAGGAACCCGAACTTGTACTGTGCCGTTTCAAGCGCTTTTTCAGCGGCCTTGAGCGCTTCCTCGTATCGTCCCTGATTGTGGAGCAGCACTGCTTCGAGGTTGACTTCTTCCCAATTGGCCTCGTCGCCGCAGAGCAACCCCGCTGAGCCCAGTCCCAGCAGAGCAAACAGGATGGTCGTCGCGAAGTGTCTCATCGTTCATCCCTCGGCGCTTCAATGGCCTTGACATGGCGGGAGCTCAACGACTTTCGGGCAGTCATCTGCCTCCACGAATTTTGACCGCCTTTTCGCGAAATTCTTCCGCTTCGGTGGCACGGCCGGCCATCTCATAGAAGTCTGACAGGTTCTCCATCGCATCCGCGACCAAGAGACTCTCCGCACCGAAGTTGGTCTCGATGACCGCGACCGCTCTTTGCACCATTGGCTCGGCTTCGGAGAAGTTCCCCTGTTGCGCCAACACCCCCGCCAGGTTAAACAGCGAAGTTGCCACGTGAGGGTGATAGGGACCGAAAGATTTCTCCGCGATTTCAAGGGCTCGTCGATACCAGGGCTCCGCGTCCTTGAAGCGCAGTTGTGATTCAAAGAGGCTCGCGAGGCCGTTTATCGATGTGCCGACCTCCGGGTGATCAGACCCCAGCGTCCTTTCCTGGATCGCGATCGCCTTTTCGTACAATGGCCTGGCTCCCGGGTACTTCTCGCGCACCCGGTAGACCGCGGCCAGGTTCAGAAGTGCGCTCGCCACATGGGAATGGTCATTCCCCAGGGCAATTTCCAGGATACGCAGCGCGTTGAGAAAGAGCCGCTCCGCTTCGGCATAGCGGCCTTGTTCGAAGTATGCGCCGCCAAGATTGGTCATGGCCGTCGCTACTTCTGCGTGTTGAGGTCCGAGGGTCTTCTTCCTGATCTCGATGGAGCGGTTCCACAGGGGTTCCGCCAGGTCATATCTTTTCTGCGCCCTGAAGACTTCCGCCAGGTTGTTGAGCGCTCTGGCCACTATGGGATCTTCGGACCCGAGGGCCTTCTCGGCCTCAGCAAGTGCTTTTTCTGCGGATTGCTGGGCCTGAGTGAGCTCACCCCTGCTCAGGTGCTCCATGGTTTTTTGATTGAGTTCATCCCACATATGATCGAGCCCTCCGGATGCCGCTCACGGGAATCGCCCCGAAGATGATGCTTCCCCGAAGCCGCAGCGAACATAGTCCGGCTCACGCGTGATGTCAATCGGAACTCGCTGCGGTTTCTGTGGAAATGCGTTGGGGGGGCCGCGTGATGTGCAGGTAGAGCAGTGTCCCGCCTGCCACCGCGGACGGTATGAGAAGCAGGTTAATAAACGGGATCATGGCAATGCTCACATTACCCAGACCAAACCCCATCGCGGATACAAGATTCGACCTGAGGAAGGCCCGTTTCTCCTTGAACGAGAGACGCCTTCGGTCCATGGGATAGCCGAGATACTCGTAGGCGAACATGTATGAGGAAAGGAGCACGCACACCGCGGAAAAGAGGAGACTTCCAACTCCCGGTATCAGCAACAGGGGGAGTCCGCATCCAATGACCGCCACGTACAGACCGAGGATCTTCAAAGAATGTCCGAGGGATCGCAGGCAATCGTTCAGAACATGCCCCGAAGAAGCCGTGGCAGGAGTTAGCCCTCCGGTGACCAGTGCCTCGGTCTTCTGAGACAGCACGTCGTTGAACGGGCCGGCAAGCGCGGACGCGGCCTTCGTTATGAGAAAGAAGAATACCACCAGCACAACCAAGCCTGCGAGTACTGCCAGCACGTAGTACACGATCTGCCAGTACCATGTCTCGACCGTGAAACGACTGAACAGGTTCTTGAGCAGATAGTACGCGCCGATATATGAGCTCCCCAGCAGGAGCAGGCTCATTGCCAGCGGAGCGGCCGCGTACCTCCACAGCTCCCTGTGGGACGCAATGAATCGCGCTCCGCGAAGAACGTAAAACGGCGATGGGAGATAATGTGTGTGCAGCATGAGGCTCCTTCCGTCAGTGAGGGTCAATTTCTTCCGGAGAAGGGACGAAATTGACCCATATTCGTAAGACTCCACTTCTCAAGGGCATTACCGTCACAATGCCCATGCCCTGGCAGTACGCTCGACGAAGCATGAAGACGTGATTTCCCGTACAGTCCCCAACTCACGGTGACCTGGGGCGACCAGCAAGAGCCGCCCTGTCTCAGGAGTCTCAGAATGGGGGTCTGGGGGAAGGTTTTCCAAAACGACGGCTGGGGCCCGCAACCAAATTCGCGTCGAACTTTCTCGGTCCGCATGAAGACCGATGGCGGGGCGCGTTGGTTCTACGCGAGCGAAAAAGAGCACGTTGCTTGCTCCCAGAAGTGCTGACCTGAAGATTTCTTCTCGAAAGAAGAAGAAATCGGCCGTTATGAGTGGAACGCCTCTTCCCCCAGAATTCGCATTTCCGTGAGAACCACTCAGGACCGTTTCTTCAGGAGACCGACCACTTCGCCTGCATCGGGGAAGCGGCCGACTGCTTTCTTGGAAAATACCAGCTTTCCCTCGTATTCAACCTCAAAGATACCGCCCGATGACCCGACCAAATTTGCCTCTATTCCGAGCTCACGCTTGAGCTCTTCCGCCAGACCAGCGGCTCTGGGTTTGTAGTTTCAGGCCTGGCAGTACGTGATTTTGCACTCAGTCATGGTTCCTTCGTCCTCCTTGTAATATTGGCCGACATTTTCGAACAGATCTTCCGATTCGTCAAGTAAACGTTGAAGCGTTGGAGCGGCAGGGAGCTGCCACCAAGATTCGGGTCCCCCTTTCTTGGTTCGCACGAAGACCGATGGCGGGTCGAGTTGGTTCTGCGCAGGCGAAGAAAGGCACGTTTCGTGCTCCCGAGCTGCTGACCTGAAGATTCCGTCTCGGCAAGAGACGAAAGGGATTGCTTGCTTTCTTGTAGACGATTGTGCTATAATCAAGGTATGTTGTGTGGAGCAGCTCATCTGTGACATTAGCTGCTGCCCAGAAAGGACCTCAGTGATGGATACGAAGGACCCCCCGCAAGCCGAAAGAGACATTCCACCGGAGAAGAGGCTTAAACTGCTCTCCAAAGAGCTGGAAGACGCCATCAACCAGTTTCTCTTCAAGGTGGGCGAGCTGGAAAAGCTCCTCCCCATGGTGAGAGAGTAACGAGGTGGAGTGGAAGGGCAAGATACGAGTCGCTTCGCCAGGAGTTCCCCCAGAATTTCACGAGGTTCTCGGAACTTCTCAATGATGACGGCACGTTGGGGCTGTTGGTTTCTCATATGGGGGAACTTCGCGCATGGAAGGAATGGACCTCCATTGCAGTGGGTGATCTGGTAAAAGGATGACAAACGCAAAACCAAGGCGGAGGTCAGACATCATGCTACCCCAGATAGGGCTGAGATTGCGAGCGCAGATCAACCCTTTTTCGGGGGACTTTGTGGGGGTATGGGTAAGGTAATGCGGGGAGTTGTCGTGCAGATGATGTACGGAATACAGGCACGGGCTTCGGTTCGTCGTAGCCGGGTAGTACGCTCCCTCGATGAGTTGACTTCCGTGAAGAAAAGGATTGATCGCGTGTCGCGCAATCTGGGTAGATGAGGATATCTGCGACAGGGTCGGCGCGGAGGTGCTGAGGAAAGGGGCGCTCTATGTTGATGGAGATACCCTACTCATAGTAGATCCGACCGACGTTACAAAGAAATATGCTAAGAAAGTGGAGTATCTTGTGAAAGGGCGAGACGGCAGTGAAAAGGGATTCTGAAGCGAAGAAAACCCCCGTTATCAGACCCAGACCCATGCCTTCTGTCTGAACTCTGATATTTTGAGGAAACTCCAGGTAAGTTCTTCTTGACTTGGCGACGGCCTGCTGGTACACATCATAGTTTACACGATGGAAGAGGTGCGCCATGAAGACCTGGACCCCGAAACAAGGGGAAATAGACAGAAAATGGAGAGTCATTGACGCCAAGAACAAAGTCCTCGGGAGGCTCGCTGTCGAGACCGCCAAGATTCTCAGAGGCAAAGACAAGCCCACCTTCACGCCTCACATGGACACAGGGGACTTCGTCATCATCATAAACGCTGCACAGGTGCGTCTGACAGGAAAGAAGCTCCAGAACAAGACCTATTACCACCACTCGTTCTATCCCGGAGGGCTCAAAGCCACGTCCGCGTCAAGGCTGCTCCAGGATAAGCCCGAGCGTGTGATACGGCTGGCCGTGCGCGGGATGCTCCCCAAGAACAGGCTGGGCAGAGCTCAATTGAAGAAACTCAAGGTCTACGGCGGAGAGACCCACCCACACGTTGCTCAGCAGCCCCAACCCTATGAGATCTAGTTTCGGAGCAAGTGAATGAGCGAAGACAAATTCTACGCGACCGGAAAGAGAAAAAACGCCATCGCCCGAGTATGGCTCAAACCGGGAACAGGTCAAATCGTCATCAACAGAAAACCCATGGACGATTACTTCGGCCGCCAGACCTCCCGGATGATCATCATGCAACCCTTCGAGCTTACCCAGACTCTGGGCCGGTTCGACGTCATGGTGAGCGTTCATGGAGGCGGCCACTCGGGACAGGCGGGCGCGGTCAAGCACGGGGTCAGCAAAGCCCTGCTGGAATACGATCCGGCCTTGCGGCCTGTACTCAAAGGCGCGGGGTTTCTCACGCGAGACTCCAGGGTCAAGGAACGGAAAAAATACGGCCGACGAAAAGCCAGAGCCAGCTTCCAGTTCTCGAAACGGTAGGCATCTCACCCGGCCGTCGTGTCGAAATGCGAGATCGGGACGAAGGGGCCTCTGCCTCTCTTCAACGACCTCCGTTTCTTTCTTTGTCGAGGAGCGGCTGGGAGCTGCACTTGGTCTTCGTGCCCACCTCTCTCGGTCGGCACGAAGACCAGGTCGGGGCGAGTCGGTTTCACGCGGTGGAAGACAGGCTCTCTGCGATCTCCCGGAACTGCTGAGTCGGACAATTCTTCTCGCAAAGCGAAGGAATCGCACGGCATGTAAGAAGACGTGTCGAGTTCAATAGTTCCCGAAGGACGCGAAGCGCGCGCCTCGATTGCGAAGGACTATCGCATCCCGTTATAGGTCTTCATGCTGACCGATCAGGGCGGTCGCGGCCGTTGGCTGGGGCCGCCTTGTCACAACACCCATGCCTTGCCGCCGCGACGAAGGTTGAAAATCCGTGCCTCCATAGTTCATAACCCCACTGGATGGCCAGACCTACCCAATATTCCACATGTTTTAGGCAGAAGGGGTTCCCACGGAAGACTTTATGATCAGTGGCCTTCTGGCGATCCAAGAGTACTTTGCCCGCGGGATAGGCCCGTGTCCGGAATCCCGAGAAAGTGGGGCTCTCAGGCCCAATTCGGTTGACTTGTCTCATCGGATAGGGCACCATACCCAAGCCTCACACCCTGCACGAGGAGAGCGGTCGTCAGAGTTGTGTCGATTGTAGTGGAGCCTGATCTTGTGGGGCAGGTTTTCCCACCTGTGCGGTACGATCGGCAAGTGGGAGGGACTGTCCGTTTCGGCGTCCGACGGAGGGTCGTGGATGGATATCATACCCCAGCTCATCGTCAGCGGCTTGGCCGCGGGAGGAGTCTACGGACTCATCGCTCTGGGATTCGTGCTGGTCTACAAGGCCACAAGCATCTTGAATCTTGCGACCGGCGAGCTGATGACCGTGGGAGCGTTCATCTGTTTCACCGCGCTCACGTGGGGCGGCATGCCCTTCTATGTGGCCTTGCCCGTCACGCTCGGCTGTGCCGCGCTTCTGGCACTCGTGGTAGAGCGAGCAGTACTTCGACCTCTCATCGGGGAACCGGTCATTTCGGTCATCATGGTCACTATCGGGTTGGCCGGCATACTCAGGGGGCTCAGCCAGATCCTCTGGTCCGCGGATTACCGCTCGTTTCCGCCGATCTTCCCCCCCCAGCCTTTGTCGCTTGGTTTTGCGATTGTTCCGTCGGGCCTTCTGTGGGGTTTTGTCTTTGCGACGATATGTACCGCTGTCTTTTCTCTGATTTTTCGGTACACCCGGACCGGTCTGGCTATGAGGGCCACCGCAAGCAATCAGCAAGCCGCTCTGTCTATGGGGATAAGCGTGAAAAAGGTCTTTGCCTTGTCCTGGGTCTTCGCGGCAATCACCGCGGCGATCGGCGGCATCATCATCGGAAACATCAGCGGGATCAGCATTCATCTTGGGGGGATTGGGCTCAAAGTGCTTGCCGTGATCATTCTCGGCGGGCTTGACAGCGTGGTCGGTGCCATAGTCGGCGGTTTCGTGATCGGCATTCTGGAGAACTTCGCAGGACTATACCTGGACCAGTATTTCGGCGGCGGAACCAAAGAAGTCTTTCCCTTCTTCGTGCTGGTCATCATTCTGATGATTCGGCCGTATGGGATCTTCGGCAAAGAGGTCGTGGAGCGGGTATGAGGGCGGAGGACAGCGAGTCTCCGGGGGAAGGGACTTTTTGCCGCGATCACTTTCTCTCGGTCCGTTGTGGCCGCTGCGAGGGCATTGGTCTTCAAAGGAAGATGGGCCTCTCCTGCCACTGCTCGGGAAAGACGGCGAAATGGGGAAGAATGGTCTCGCAACGCCGGCGCTGTAGGCCGCAGAGTCCCATTGCGTTCTTGGCAGGCTTTGAGAGATAAGATCCGAATTCTGGAGGTGCCGCGCACCAAGTCCCGCATTCGGCGTGAATCCTTCGTCCTCCCGGATGTCTCTTCCGGAAGACGTGCTCGCATGGCCGGTACGTTGATTAAGCAGAGGGTATGGTATGCGTTCCGGAGACTTCAAGGAATCATACCTGGAAGACGAGAAGATCTTCCAGAGCGTATGGGTAAAGGTGTGGCTTGCCGTACTGATTGCTGTGTTGGCCGTTCTCCCTCTCGTGGCTGACGATTACGTGATCTACGTGGCAAACCTGACCGGGATAGCAATCATCGGAGCAGTGGGCCTTAATCTGCTCACGGGTTGTACCGGGCAGATATCTCTTGGGCACGCCGCATTCATGGGCGTGGGCGGGTACTGCACGGCCGTGCTCATGAGCCGTTTCGGGTTGCCTTTCTGGTGCGCGTTGCCCGCGGGAGGTCTTGCCGCGGCGTTGTTGGGAATGGTGATCGGCATACCTTCTCTGAGAGTCAAAGGCCTCTATCTCTGCATCGCCACGTTGGCCGCGCAGTTCATCCTCGAATGGGTCTTCGTGCACTGGGAAGGCGTCACACAGGGCATTCGAGGCATCAACGTGCCTCCTCCCAGCATCGGAAGCATTGACCTCGCGACGGAGAAGCGGTTCTATTACGTGATTCTCCTGCTCGTGCTGGCCGCAGTGGGATTCGCAAGAAACCTCTTGCGCACCAAGTGGGGCCGTGCCTTCGTGGCCATTCGGGACCGGGACCTTGCCGCGGAGATGATGGGCATCAACCTGTTTCGGTACAAGTTGGCCGCGTTTGCGGTAAGCTCCTTTTATGCAGGAATCGCGGGCGGCCTCTGGGTAGGCTTCATCAAAGTGGTCACGCCTGAGCATTTCCCTTTCTCCCTCTCGATCGAGTACCTGGCCATGGTGATTGTCGGCGGACTGGGAAGCGTGCTGGGGTCTATTTTCGGAGCAGTATTCATGGTGCTGGTGCCCGAGCTGCTCAATGTGCTCACAAGTGCCTCAAAGGAGCTGTTTCCCGGTCTAGGGCAGATGCTCAGTCCGTTGAAAGAAGTGGTATTCGGCTGTCTCATCGTGTTGTTTCTCATATTCGAGCCCCACGGCTTGGCCGAGATATGGCACAGGGTAAGAAACTTCTTCTCTTTATGGCCTTTTTCCTACTAATCCTCTGGAGAAAACCCAACCTGAAAGGAGATGAGCAGAGATGAAAGGCACGCGGTTCCTTTTTGCGGTAATGATGGCAGCGTCTATGCTGGTATGCGGACTCACTGTAGGCCCGGTCCTGGCGCAGCAGGCGATCAAAGTGGGAGCGGTCCAGCCTATCACGGGCCGTTTCGCGTTCGCGGGAGTGAATATAGACGCGGGCTTGAAGGACGCCCTGGGGATGGCCAATGAAGCGGGCGGAATCAACGGCAAGAAGATCGAGTACATCATGGAAGACGGCCAATATGACATGAAAGTGGCCACTGCCGCGTTCAAGAGAATCATGTCGCGCGACAACCCGCTGATCATGTACGGGGAGAGCACCGGCTTGGGGAAAGCCATGGGCCCGGAGATCAAGGACCGATACAAAATTCTCTACAGCTCTACTTCGTTTTCCAGCGAACTTGCCAATGTCAAGGAGAACCCCTACGTATTCGTCTCTGGACCCACGTACAGCGACATGTTTGGTATTCTCCTCAAGTATATCGCAAAGGAGAAACCTGGAGCCAAGATCGCCTTTTTCTACAGCGACACGGAGTTCGGCAAAGACCCCATTCCCTACGGCCGGGAGATGTGCAAGAAGCTGAAATTGGAGCTGGTCGCGGAAGAGGTTGCCCAGGTGGGAGCGGTCGACGTCACATCCCAGGTGCTCGACCTGAAGCGTAAGAACCCAGATTACGTGATCTTCCAGGGATTTGTGGTGTCTCCGGTGGCCGAAGTCATCAAGCAATGCCGCGACTTCGGCATGACATGTAAGTTCATGGGGACCTTTTGGGGGGCCACCATGATGCTGCTGGACAAGCTCGGGCCTTTGGCCGAAGGTTACCTGGCAGTGAATCCTTACACCTACTGGTGGCAAGAAGAGATCCCCATGATCAAGAAGATCCGCGAGTACACCAAGAAGCACTACCCAAAGGTCGAGTTCAGGGACAACTCGTACATGCAGGGTTTCGTGACCGGTCTCATCCTCGTAGAGGCCCTCAAGAAGGCTGACAAGGCGGGTCAACTCAATGGTGAGGGCTTGGTGAAGGCGCTTCAGTCGATCAAGGATATGGATACTCAAGGGCTCGCCGCTCCTTTGACCTGGAAGAACAACAAGTTCCCTGTCGCCAGGATCTGGAAAGCCAACGTGCAGAAGAAGATCTATGAACCGGTTTCCGACTGGATAACCCTCGAGGACTAGCAGGTTGCTCGCGGAGTGAGCGTTCACAGGGGGCGCGACAGCACGCCCCCTTCGTCATTGCTTGCCGCTGCTCCACCTGCCTGACACGCAACCGCCGAAGGCTTATCGGCTGAGAGTTCCGGGAAAGGAACTTCCTCAGGAGGCGGCTGGGAGCCGCAACCAAATTCGCGTCAACCTTTCTCGGTCCGCATGAAGACCGATGGCGGGGCCGGTTGGTTCTACGCAAGTGAAGCAAAGCACATTGCTTTCTCCCAGAGCTGCTCGATTGATGATTTCGTCTCGAAAAGGCGGCTGGGAGCCGCAACCAAATTCGCGTCAACCTTTCTCGGTCCGCATGAAGACCGATGGCGGGGCCGGTTGGTTCTACGCAAGTGAAGCAACACATTGCTTGCTCCCAGAGCTGCTCGATTGATGATTTTGTCTCGAAAAGAAGAGAGATCGAACGTTATTCGTATGAAGCACCCGCCGCAATTCCATCCTCAACAATGTCCGGATGCGGGCGGGTCCCTCCGGTCGCTCCACGGAAAGTCCATTGCTCCAAGGAGCGGCGGGCTCGCGTTCTCCGTGCTCCGGATGGACGCGACGCCGACATCACTTGCATCTTGGTAGGAGACATGGCTGACACTCTTCCCCATCTGCTCGTACACAATGCCCGGAAATTCGGCAGGAACAAGGTCGCGCTCCGGGAAAAGGAATTCGGGATCTGGCAGTCCGTCACGTGGCAGGACTATCTGGATAATGTGCGGGTTTTTGCGTTGGGTTTGGCAGCCCTCGGCTTCCGGCCCGGCGACAAGCTGGCGATCCTGGGGGACAATAGGCCGGAGTGGCTCTATTCAGAGCTTGCCGCCCAGTCCATCGGCGGGGCCGCGGTGGGGATTTTCCCTGACAGCGTCATTGATCAGGTGGAGTACGTCATCAACCATTGCGATGCAGCCTTCCTGATGGTCGAGGACCAGGAACAGGCCGACAAGTTTCTCCAGATCAAGGAGAGATGTCCCCACATCCGACATGTGTTGGTGGACGACACCAAGGGCATGAGGTACTACGACGATCATGTGCTGATTCCCCTGAACAAAGTCCGGGAGATGGGACGGGATCTGGGGGAACGCGAACCGGACGCGTTTGAGACGTACCTCGCCGGAGTAACTCCGGAGACGACCGCCATCATCGCGTACACCTCAGGGACCACCGGCTTGCCCAAGGGCGCCATGCTCACTCATCGCAACATGGTCAAGATGGCGGAAAATCATGATCAGATCGACCCGGCCTTCTCTTCGGACAATCACGTCTCGTTTCTTCCGTTGCCGTGGGTCGGCGAGCAGATGGTGGCGGTCTCGTGGAATCTGTACAAGGGCTTCACGGTGAACTTTCCGGAAAAGCTGGAGACCGTACCGGAGAATATTCGGGAGATAGGCCCGCAGATCCTCTTTGCGCCTCCGCGCCACTGGGAAAAGATCTGCTCGGACATACAGGTCAAGATCCAGGATGCCGCGTGGATCAAGCGCGTCTTCTACAGGATGTGCATGCCCGTGGGATACAAGCTTGCGGAACGGCGGTTGGCCGGGAAGACCGGAGTTCTGACCACAGCCTTGGAAACCGTGTGCTATTTCCTCATGTTCCGATCGCTGAAGAACTACTTCGGCATGGGCAATCTCAGAAACGTGTACACGGGAGGGGCCGCGCTCGGGCCGGAAATCTTCAACCTCTTCCAGGCATTGGGGGTGAACATCAAACAGGTGTACGGCCAGACCGAGACCGCAGGGATCTGCGTTTCGCACCGCAACGGCGACATCAGGCTCACCACGGTGGGGAAGCCCATACCTGAAATGGAAGTGCGCATCTCCGACCAGGGCGAAATCCTTGTCCGCGGTCCAATCGTCTTCTCAGGGTATTACAAGAACCCTGAAGCCACGGAAAAGGCATTCGTCGACGGTTGGCTCCACACCGGCGATCAGGGCCTTGTTGACGACGACGGCCACCTGGTAATGGTAGACCGGATGAAAGACGTGATGAAACTCCAGGAGGGGACCAAGTTTTCTCCGCAACTTATCGAGAATAAGCTTAAATTCAGCATGTACATCTCCGAGGCGGTGGTCGTGGGCATGGACAGGCCGTACGTGGCGGCAATGATCAACATGGACATGGCCAACGTGGGAAAGTGGGCCGAAAACAAGAAGCTGACGTACACCACGTACACGGATCTGTCGCAGAAGGATCAGGTTTACGACCTTATCGCTCAGGAAGTGGCCCAGGCCAACAGTTCTCTGCCCAAGGCGGTGAGGGTGAAGAAGTTCGTTATGCTGCACAAGGAGCTCGATGCGGACGACGACGAAATGACACGCACACGCAAGGTGAGGCGATCCTTCGTGGAGAACCGTTATGCCACGCTTGTGGAAGCTCTGTACGGAGAAAGCGACAAGGTGGAAGTGGCCACTGACATCAAGTACCGTGACGGTACGGGGTTCGTCATGCAGACCGCGGTGCACATCAAGGAAGTCCTAGAGGGGCCCCTACGATAGGTTCGCGGGTCGTTCTTTTCCGAGGGAGAATTACGATGTCGGCAAATGCTGATATTGATGCCAGAATCGACTTCAACAGGGAGCATCGAGCTCCCGAGGACATTGATCTCGAACCCGTCGTCTCGGAGGATGAGGACTATGAGAGTTCCCCTCCACAATACGATATTCTCACCTATCCGGCAGACTTTACGCTGGAGGTGCTACATCAGAAGTGGAAGAATAAGGAAATCCTCATACCGGAATTCCAGCGCGGTTTTGTCTGGAAACAAGTCCAGGCAAGCAAGCTCATCGAGTCATTCCTGGTCGGGCTTCCCGTGCCTTCGGTCTTCCTCTACAGTGAGCGCAAGACCCGGCATTTCTTAGTGATTGATGGACAACAACGGCTGAAGAGTATCTTCTTCTTCTTCGAAGGGTATTTTGGAGCCGAAGAGCAGGGTCGCAGGCGCGTGTTCCGCCTGACCGGCCTGGATTCGAAGAGCCGCTTCCACGGAAAGACGTTCGAGGATTTGGCCGAGGAAGACCAAAGGGGCTTCAAAGACCAGGTCCTCAGGGCATTCATTGTGAAACAAGTCGATCCCGAGGACGACACGAGCATGTATCACATTTTTGAGAGACTCAACACAGGTGGCACCTTGCTTGCCAACCAAGAAATCAGGAACTGCGTATACCACGGCCCGTTCGTCGATCTGATTATGAGACTGAACTCCGTACCCGCATGGCGAAAGATTCTTGGGAAGACTGTTCCGGATTCAGGAAAGAGAGATCTCGAACTTGTGGTTCGTTTTCTTGCCCTGCGAGACATTTCCGCGTACGAGAAGCCAATGAAGGATTATTTGTCTCGCTTCATGAACAAGAACCGAAACCCCTCCGAAGAGGTCGTGGCGGAGACGGAGCGGCGCTTCCGGGAGATTTGCGAAGTTGTGGTGAGCAGTCTCGGTGAAGAACCGTTCCATGTTCGCGGAGGTCTCAATGTGGCAGTCCTCGATGCGGTCATGATTGCGTTTTCCGAGAATCCCGAAATGGTGCCCGAGGATATCGAACAGCGATACGCCAGACTTCTCGAAGACAAGGATTTCAAGGACAACACCCTGTCAGGCACCACGGACAAGAGTGCGATCAAGACACGTTTCCGACGAGCCCGGGAAGTATTATTCGGTTAGGTCTTCGGCATGCGAATTCCCAGGATCGACCAACTTCTGGATGACTGTGAGAACCACTTGTCTTCGACCGGGTCCACCGGGACGGAGATCGAGTATCTTCTCACGCGGTCTGTCCTGGTTTTGATCTGCGCGCAATTTGAAGAGAAGATCAGAGCCACCATACGCGAGAAATGTGACACAGTCGATGATGAATCGCTGAGGACATTCCTCGACTCCTGCGTGCGAGCGGTCTTTCGAAGCCTTAAGGTGGACGAAATGGGGAGCCTGCTTAATCGCTTCGGAAGTAATCACAAGGAGAACTTCAAGGAACGGATCTCGGTCAATCCGCAGGCTGTCACCCTCTACAACAACCTCGTCACGAACCGACACCAGGTGGCTCATGCGGACAGACTGCATATGAGCCTCCACGAGGTCAAAGGTTTCTACGAACAAGGCCATATCATCTTGGATTTCTTCCGGGAAGCTCTGCTCGGCGGAAATGCATAGGTATTCCGATTCGGACCCGTGTAATGAGGCTCCCGGCCGGAGGTCCCTCAACCGCCCGACAGGTTGACGAGCCGAGTAACCGTAATGCCTCATGCAGGAACAGGCCAGACAGGACAGACGACATGACGTACCCGCAAGACAAACGAGACAGCCGGCACGAACCGCTTCTCCAAGTGGAAGGAATATACTTGCGTTTCGGCGGCGTGAACGTGCTCACCGATGTCTCCACCTCCGTCAAGAGGGGCGAGATCTTCGCTATTATCGGGCCGAACGGTGCGGGAAAGACCTGCCTTCTCAATTGCATCAACAGATTCTATCATCCGGCCGCGGGAAGAATCTTCTTCGACGGACAAGACGTCACCCCTCTCAGACCCCACCAGATCCCGGCTCTCGGGATTGCCAGAACGTTCCAGAATGTCGAGCTCTTCCGAGGCATGACCGTGCTTGACAACATCAAGCTGGGGCGACATGTGCACATTGACACGGGGCTGCTGTCCGCAGGATTCTACTTCGGCAAGGCGAGAAAGACGGAACTGGCACTGAGGAAGGAGATCGAGGAGCGGATCATCGATCTCTTGGAGATAGAACACATCAGAAAAAAGCGTGTGGGAACCCTTCCGTACGGCTTGCAGAAGCGTGTCGAGCTCGCCCGTGCTCTGGCCATGCAACCCAGGCTTCTCCTGCTTGACGAACCCGTGACGGGAATGAACCTCGAGGAGACCGAGGATATTGCCCGCTTCATACTTGACATACACGACGAATGGGGGGTGACGATTATTCTTATCGAACATGACATGGGGGTCGTGATGGACATCTCCGATCGAGTCTGCGTGCTGGATTTCGGGGTCAAAATCGCGGAAGGCGCCCCTGACGCGATCCGACATGACGACAAAGTCATCAAGGCCTACCTCGGAGAGGCTGATCTCGCATACTCTCGGCTGGGGGCATGACGGTCATGGCCGCGCTACTGGAAGTGAACAATATTGAAGTGATCTACAACCAGGTGATTCTTGTGCTCAAGGGCCTCTCCTTCAAGGTGGAAGAAGGAAAGATCGCCACGGTTCTGGGGAACAACGGCGCGGGCAAGAGCACCACGCTCAAAGCCGTGTCCGGCCTGCTCAAATCCGAGGACGGCGAAGTGACCGACGGTTCGATCGCCTTCCTGGGCGAACGGATAGACCGGATGGAACCGGAAAAGATAGTCCGCAAGGGGATATTCCAGGTCATGGAAGGACGGCAGGCCTTCGAAGACCTCACCGTGGAAGAGAATCTGATCGTCGGGGCCCACACTGTTCGGAGTCGCAAAGCCGTCAAGCGGGACCTGGAGATGGTATACAACTACTTCCCCCGACTCGTCCAAAGGAGGGACTTTCTGGCCGGGTACATCAGCGGCGGAGAGCAGCAGATGCTCGTGATCGGTCGGGGACTCATGGCGCATCCGAGGCTTCTGCTGTTGGACGAGCCTTCCATGGGTCTGAGCCCAATGCTCGTGGGAGAGATTTTCGAGATAATACGGCGTATCAACAAAGAGGAGAACGTCACCATCCTGCTTGTGGAACAGAATGCCCGCATGGCCCTGAGCATCGCGGACCACGGGTATGTCATGGAAAACGGCCGGATCGTGCTCGACGACAAGGTGGAAAACCTTCGCGAGAACGCCGACATCAAGGAATTCTACCTGGGCCTCACCGAAATGGGCACAAAGAAGAGCTACCGGGATGTGAAACACTACAAGCGCCGTAAGCGGTGGCTGACTTGAGCGAGGCTCTTGTCAGAGCAACGAAGCATGCACACCAACCAACATCTCGACCGACCTTCCGCAGGCGTGAGGCCTATTCTGAGAAGAGGTCAATCATTGTGGTACGCCTTTTAGCTCAGGCAAGTCTCATTCCTTCCAATGGGTTGTAGGTCGTCATTTCAACTTCGCAAGATTCTCACGCGCCCACTGACGAATCTTTTCGTCTCCATCGGAAGCAATGACCTTCTCGTAGTAGGCTCTTGCCTTCGCATTGTCATGCAGTTCATTGTAAAGCAGGCCCAAGTTCATCATGATGAGCGCATCGCGGGGATCGGCTTTGTGAGCTTTCTCAAGATACGAAATGGCCTGGACCCGATCTTTCTTGCCCGCGTAATAGACGCCAATGGAGTTGAGCGTGTATGGGTGATTTGGATATGATTCGGCCACCAGCTTCGCCAGCTTAAGGGCCCGCTCCTCGCCTTCAGGCGTCTCGTTACTGAAGTAGTGCTTGATATGTGGTTGGAGATACTCAGGGATAAAGTTCGCGGGATCCTTGGGGAGCGGCCGCCCGTCCTTCCATTTCAGCTCGGTGGAGTGGCTCTTGCAGTATTTGAGCGCCTCTTCAATGGTGGCATACAGAGCATCGAAGTTGTTCAGCTCTTTATGGACGTATGCCATCCCGAACCAGATGTCGACGCGTTCCGGAAATTTACGTGTCGCGTCGCGAAGAATGTCAGTTGCTCGTGAAGCAGCCTGAGGATTCATCGAGACCACGGGGCCAAGACTGCCGACGATCTTTCCGGTCTCGGAATCTCGTAAGGAGAAATCGCCTTCACGGGCAGGCTTGGTGGACACCCCGATGAGTTCCCGACGTGCCTTGTTGAAATAGTAGTTTGCCGCTTTCACATAGATTTCCGGATTCTGTGGCTCCGCCGCCATCCAGGCAGCAGCCAATTGGTCCACCTGAGCGTCATCCGCCTTGCGCACCGCTTCATCGAAACTCTTCCGGAAATCCCCTGCACTGACAGGACTCACTGCAAGTGCGAGCGCAAAAAGAATCGGTACAATTCTCATGAATCACCCCTCCGATGGTGCGTAAAAACCGCCAGCCGCGGCTGCGTGAGCAGCGCATGGAGGCTCCACTCCACCTGCAGGCTGCTCGCGATACCTCCACGGATACCACACCAGTGTCACTTTGCCAAACAGAAGCCGGCGCTTGATGCAGGCTGAGACCGAGTGTGCAAGATCCTTGCACCGAAGCACATCCCCGAACCAGGACATCCACTCTTTCCCTATGCTTTGCTTGCCGCGCAAGGTCCGGTCAGAGTTCTTTTCCTTGCACTGCGCCTTCGACCGCCCTGTGCCGAAACGGTTTCCCGTTTGTGACCGTGTAGGATAGTTGGACCTGGTACGCGGGGCGGTCCGAGATGCGGGCTGGAATCATGGAATAGGTCTGATTCCGGCCAACACGTCTTTCAGAATAGCCAAGACCTGATGACGATCGCCAGGCAGAGAAGCTTGGGCGTTCGTGTCTTTGAAGCGGTTGCCGTGGGCGAGCCAATTCCTGTACTTCACAATTGCCGCCAGCTTTTCGGACAGATTTCGGGAGAGACGACCCTCCAAGATCTCCTGAATGTGTCCAAGATTGCTGATATCTCGTCCTTCCGACGACTTGACGAACTTCTCAGCACTTGGAGAGAAAGGGTATTTCCCCTTCGACGCTCTTATGGTCTTCTTGATCTCTCCGGACGCGTTGTCAACAAGGTCAAAGACAATGCCTTCGAACACTCTGACCAAGTCGATGAAGCACAGTTCCTCCGGGGCCGGAGTCACACGATTGTCAAAGAAATCCTGCAGACCCCTCTTGTCGTATGGCTCATCTCCGGGCTTCTTGTCGGTCTTTGCTGCGAGCTTCTCGGCGAACTCTTTCCAGGCCCATCAGTATCCTCCCCTGCGTTCTTCATCCCCGTGGCCGAACTTTATCAAATGCGGTTCCGGAACGAAAGAGGTTTCAGGTGGGGCTTTTTGTGTCGGGATGCCTCATACCTTGATCACCGCGCAAAACCCTTGACAAGCCGGGTCAAGGTCGGTAACATCAAGATTTGACAGTAATTCGGGCCCATAGCTCAGTTGGTAGAGCCCCCGGCTCATAACCGGATGGTCCCTGGTTCGAGCCCAGGTGGGCCCACCATGTCAACGAAGAGAAATGATGATGCACGACCACTGTTCACATTACGAGACGGACCCACTCTACGGGGAGCACCACTAAGGCTCCCCGTAAGCTTTTCTTGGGACGTGCAATGACCACGAGTACACCTGTCGCGGACTTCATATGAATGGCGTGCCCCTGTCCCGAATAATCGAGATGGCTGACGAACTCTTCCCGTTCAGTCTCGCGGAACCTTGGGACAATTCCGGCCTGCAGATCGGCGATCCCGACAAATTGGTTCAGCGCCTGGCCGTCAGCCTTGATCCTACGCCTCACACCTTGGCGTTCGCCCAAACGATGCAGTGTCAGTTGCTGATTACCCACCACCCGGTACTGATTCAGCCCGTTTCAAGGATAGTCAAAGGGGACTATGTCGGCAGAATTGTCATGGCTGCCGCGACCTCCGGAGTGGATGTGCTTGCCTTGCATACCAACCTGGATGCCGCACCCGGAGGCCTCAACGACGCTCTGGCGCACATGCTTGGCCTGGAAGAGGTCGTGACGCCCGAATCGGCTCCTTGCGCCAGACTGGGACACCTGCCGGAACCGCTCCCGATCGAGGCGCTCGCGGAAAAAGTCCGCGACGACCTGCACGTGGATCGCGTGACGATCGTCCACAGCTCTGACCGAAGCCATACTGTGCAGTCGGTGTTCTGCGTATCAGGGAGTGGCATGAGTTACTTGCGGGAAGCCCTGAATATGCGCGCAGACGTGATCGTTACCGGCGACGTACGATACCACTCAGCCGTGGAAGCGCGCGACATGGGGATCGCAGTGATCGATGCGGGGCACTACGGACTGGAACAACACGCGGTGGAACTCCTTTGCTCGACTTTTAAGAGGACATTCGCGCAAAGGGGATGGACACTCGACGTTTTCCCATGTAATTCGGAGACGAGTCCGTTTTGTGACACAATGGGGTCGTTCAGGAGGGAAACCAAGTGAAAGAACAGATATTGCTGCTGGCCAAACTCCGAGACATCGATCGGGAGATCGATGTCCATGAAGGCAATCTTGCCAGACTCCCCCTGCAAGTGCAGGATATTGCCCGCAATCTGGTATCAATCCGCAGAGACGTTTCAGAAGACCGAGAAAAACTCGCGGGGGTGGAAAAGGAGCTTCGCGCCAAGGAAGCAGACCTGGCAACAGAGCAGGAGAAGATCAAACGTTCGGAGAAGCGACTGCTCGGCATCAAGAACCAGAAGGAATACAACGCACTGAATCGAGAGGTCAAGCTCGGAAAAAAGGTCACAGGTGAGCTGGAAGAGGCGATTCTCGCGCTCATGACCGAAATCGAAAGCCTTAAGAGAAGTATCGACAGGAAAGATGCGGAGTACGCGGGCTTCGAAAAAGAGCTCATGGAAAAGAAGGCTGAAGCCGAACAGATCACCACCGCTTCTCAAGAAGCCCTGAACGGGCTCCAAGCCAGGAAGGATGAGATCGCAGATCAGATCGAGGGGGAATTCCTTAAGAGATACCATATCATTAAGAAGGCCAGGGGTGATGCGGTAGTGGAATTGCTCAACGGGTCCTGCGCAGGATGCCATATGGCCCTTCCGGCTCAACTGGTGATCCGGATACTCAAGCAGGAAGAAATGATAGTGTGTCCCAACTGCCAACGTATGATCTACGTGGAACCCCACAACATCCCAGTATCCAACAAGATGGAGAGCTGAATCGCAAGAGTTTACCACGAAAACATAGAGACACGGAGCGGTTGGGAGCTACAACCCAGATTCGCATCCACCTTTCTCGGTCCGCATGAAGCCTGATGGCGGGTTGAGTTGGTCTCACTCAGCCCAAGAAGGGCATTTTGCGGCCTGCCGGAGCGGCTTAGCCGACGAATTCCTGTCGGAAAGCGAAGGAATCGAACCCGATAGGCGTGACATCCTGTCCTACAGCGCCTTGCCATACAGACGTCTACGCATGAGGAACCAGTATGCACGTACACGAGCTTCTCCAAGGAATATCCCAGGCTGACCTGGAAAGAATCGTACAAACGGAACACTCAGACCCCCACAGCGTATTCGGCGCGCATCCCGCGAAAATCCAAGACCAAGAGGGCTCAGTTCTGCGGACGTATCACCCGGATGCCGTGTCTGCTGAGCTCGTCATTGACGGCCGGTCGGAGCCGATGACCCCATGCGGCCCCGAAGGTTTGTTCTGCGCCTTTGCCCCGGATCGCAGGCCACCGCTGGACTACAGAGTCCGTTTCGGGTTTCGCGACGGCTCCACTTGGGAGCACGATCCCCCATACAGATTCATGCCTACGCTTGGGGACATGGACCTCCATTTCGCGGGGGAAGGGAAGCACTATGAACTATACCAACGACTTGGAGCCCATCCCAGGGAGATCGATGGCGTGAAAGGCACGTCGTTCGCCGTCTGGGCACCCAATGCCAAGCGAGTGAGCGTGATCGGAGAATTCAACCACTGGGACGGAAGGCTTTTTCCCATGCGCAACATGGGGGCAACCGGTATTTGGGAGATCTTCATCCCCGGAGTCTCCCAGGGTCGCCTCTACAAGTTCGAGATCAAGACCCAAACCGACGAGCTGCGCATCAAGACCGATCCCTTGGCCCATTACATGGAACTGCGCCCCGGAACCGCGGCAATCGTATGGGACGTGGATGGCTACGAGTGGCAAGATGACCCGTGGATGCAGACCCGGTCCACGCGCGACCCTTTCTCGAATCCGATGGCCATTTACGAGATACACCTCGGATCTTGGCTGCGCATCCCGGACGAGCACAACCGATGGGCCGCCTATCGAGAAATCGCGCCTCAGCTCGTGGAACACTGTAAGAAATACGGATTCACCCACGTGGAACTCATGCCCGTGATGGAGCATCCTTTTGATGCGTCATGGGGGTACCAGGTGACGGGATACTTCGCCCCTACGAGCCGATTCGGGACTCCCGACGATTTCAAGTTCTTCGTGGACACGCTGCACCAGCACGGCATCGGGGTGATTCTGGATTGGGTGCCGGCCCATTTCCCCAAAGACGATTTCAGCTTGCGACTGTTCGACGGCACCGCGCTGTACGAACACTCAGACCCCCGGCAAGCGGAACATCAAGATTGGGGAACGCTCATCTTCAACTACGGCAGAAACGAGGTGAGGAACTTCCTTGTGAGTAACGCTCTGTTCTGGCTCGATAAATACCACGTGGACGGGCTCAGGGTGGACGCGGTGGCTTCGCTGCTCTACCTCGACTACAGCCGCGACGAGGGGGAATGGGTCCCCAATCAATACGGTGGCAACGAAAACCTCAAAGCCATAGAATTCCTCAAAGAATTCAACGCAGTCGTCTATGGCAAGTTTCCGGGCTGCTTCACGGTGGCGGAGGAATCCACCGCGTGGACAGGGGTCACGACCCCTACATATCTTGGAGGCCTTGGTTTCGGGTTCAAATGGGATATGGGATGGATGCACGACACCCTCACCTACTTCGCCAAGAACCCCATCCATCGCAGCTTCCACCAGAACGACCTTACCTTCTCCATGATGTACGCGTACAGCGAAAACTTCATACTGCCACTTTCCCATGACGAAGTGGTGTACGGCAAGGGATCGCTCCTGCGAAAAATGCCCGGGGATGACTGGCAGAAGTTCGCAAATCTCCGCCTCTTACTCGCGTACATGTACACCCATCCGGGGAAGAAGCTTCTCATGGCGGGTTCGGAATTCGGCACGTGGAACGAATGGAGCCACGAATACCACCTTGAACGAGAGCTTCTCCAGTGGACGCCGCATCAGCAGGCATCGCGTTTCATGGAGGACCTGGGAAGGCTCTACCGGACGGACAGCGCTCTTTGGGCCTGGGACCTCAGAATGGAAGGGTTCTTCTGGATCGACTGCCATGATCACTTGGGAAGCGTGCTCTCATACGTACGTCGCGGACCTGACGGATTCCTGCTATGCCTGCTCAATTTCACACCGGTGGTGAGACAGCATTACCGTGTGGGAGTGCCCGAGCCGGGTGTGTACACAGAGATCCTCAATTCCGATTCGGAATACTACGGCGGCTCGAATGTGGGCAATGAGGGGACCATACGAACCGAGCACGTAGCCAGCCATGGCCATTACCAGTCGCTCGATCTGATCCTTCCCCCATTGGCCGCGCTGATCTTGCGAAAGACGGCCTGATTCCAAAGGATGTCGATCACGCATGAACCCACAGAGAGTCATTAAGGCAAAGGACATACTGGCCGATATCAACGCGGGATTCAGTAACGCTGCACTCATGGAGAAGTACTGCCTCTCCGCCAAAGGGCTTCGGAGCGCGTTGAGTCAACTCGTTGAGGCCGGATGCCTGGCCTCCGACGACGTCACCACGGCGTTGCCCGAGGACTACCACCAGACACTCTCGGACCTCATGCGGAAGCAAGATCGATACTATATCGACTTCGAGCTTCTGGTGTGCGAGGCGGACAATCCTGAGAACCGAGGCGTGCTGCGTGATATCAACGAAGAAGGTCTCCGAGTCTCGGGGATCTCGGCGGCAGTCGATGAGGTTACTGTTCTGGTAATCCTCGGGGATGAATTCGGCGGCATTGGCCCGTTCGAGGTCGAGGCCCAGTGCAAGTGGACCAGGAAGCAAGCCAAGACCCTGGCACCTCAAGCCGGTTTTCGGATCACCCGAGCATCGGGGGAGAGTCAGGATGCGTTGCGCAGATTGATCGCGGTTGTCACCGGACACGGTAGACCCTGACGACGGGATGGTAAGCTGTTCTGATGGAAGTGAGGGTTGCAGTCCTCGTCCCTGAAGGGGCACACTCTTGAATAGCCGTGGGTTTTATGGGTGGTCCCATTAGTTTCGGCCGATAGGCAGGCTGGAAAACCTGCCCCACAGGACCGGCCTGCTCTGGATTCGGAAACTCTTTGCGAGAACCGCGATAACCCACGGCCCAGCGAATGGGGATGACCTCCAAGTGAACGGTTACCCCGCCGGCTACCGGATTGACCCCACCACGATCCTTGTCGCAAGGAGAGCCGCGACCACAAGCCCTGCTGTCACCAGCATGAGGGTGTTGGCTCGGCGAATATGGGCGCCTCCAAGGAGTTCCACCGGATCACCCAACGTTGGTTTGTGTGTCGTGACGCCTCCGTACACGCTCGGTCCACCCAACTGTACGCCCAGCGCCCCAGCCACAGCGGCTTCGGACTGCCCGGCATTGGGGCTCGGATGCTTGCCTCGATCTCGCAGGAAGATCCTCAGTGCTCCCAGCGGCCTTTCCCTGAGCAAGAGCGCTCCCAGCGGCACGCACAGTGCGGTCAATCTCGCGGGAATAAAGGCCAACACGTCATCGACGCGGGCTGATGCCCATCCGAACTCGATGTATCGCTCGTTCTTGTATCCAAACGTAGAATCCAGCGTGCTGACCGCCTTGTAGACCATCATCCCCACCGGACCGGCCACTGCTGCGAAGAAGAGCGGTGCGGTGACCCCGTCAACCAGGTTCTCTGCGACGCTCTCCACCGTGGCACGGGCGATTCCCGCCTCGTCGAGGCTCGCCGTATCCCGACCGCAGATCATCCCGACCTTTTTCCTGGCAAATTCGAGGTTCTGCTCAGAGAGTGCGTGCCACACGGCTCGGCTATGATCGACCAGGTCACGGGCAGCGATTCCGGTGTAGATGAGCACCACCGACACGGCGTCCGCCACGCGAGGATGCGCGTACCGAGCTGCCTCGAGCACCGCCAGAGCAACTGCAGCCGTCGCCAAGATCACCGCTGTCGCTACCATGATCCCTGCAGCACGCGGGTTCCTGACCGCACGTCTTGCCGGGGCCTCCAGAGCCATTGCCAGCCGGCCCATGAACTTGACGGGGTGCGGAAACCACCGCGGGTCCCCGAAAATCAGGTCAAGAAGAACCGCGAGACAAATTTGAAGCTCCAGGTTCATGGAAATCCTTCACCGCAGTGCGGCTAGGGGCCGCAGCCAGGATCGCGTCCGCCTGGGCCGGTCCGCACGGAGACCCACTGTGGAGCGCGTTGGTTCCACGCAACCGAAGAAAGACACTTTGCGCCTCCTGGAGCTGCTGAGCCGAGCTTTCTTCTCGGGAAATGAAGACATTCAACCCCATTGATAGCAGGGTTGTCACCTAAACCCCCTTCCGACACCTGTTGCAATATTCGTTGGTTATCCAAATGCATAATCCGTATCCAGCGCCGGGCAACTCACCAATGTTTCAGAAGTTCCCATGAAGTCTTCCGGGGGAAACCCTTTTGCAAAAGGGTTGTCCCCCGGACCCCCTTCCGAAAACTCTTAGAATATTGGGCGGTTCTGACCATCCCAGGAGTTCTCGAACTGTCGGGCCGGGACTTTCATCCTTCGTTTTGGCGACAAGCCATGAACGTTCTTGGTGGAGGGGTCCGGGGAGGCCCCTTCCGTCCCGAAGGGGCCTCCCCGCTATTCCGCCGGCGCTCCTGGTAGCCCGAGCAATGAGTAGATTCGCGGCATGTCCACATGTGATCGCACGGTCCGGGCCAGCCGCTCGAATGCGGGTTCCAGGTCGTACTTGGTTGCGGCCTCGCCCAGGGGAGGCATGCCGCGGCGCGTCCTCAGCCTGTCGATGAACCAGCGCCGGAACCGGTCCGAATCGAACACCCCGTGGAGGTACGTGCCCCACGCCATTCCGTCGGACGACGAGACTCCGATGACTTCCCCGTCGTCCCGGATCACCGCGTGGGCAAGATTGGAGAATCGCGTCTGCCCGTGGTGTATCTCGTATCCGCTCACATCCAGATCCGATGCGACGTGGCGTCCTCTCACCCGCGTGAGGGTCTTGTCCCGCCCCATGACCGTGCACGCGTCGAGCAGGTTCAATCCTGCAACCGGAGTTCCGTCGGACTCGATTCGGTGCGGGTCCTCGATGGTGGTTCCGATCATCTGGTAGCCGCCGCAGATTCCGACCACCTCTGACCACCCCTGGCGACTCAGTGCCGTGATTCTGTCCGCGATCCCGCTTCCGCGAAGGTGCTCCAGATCGCCGGGGACGTTCTTGCTCCCCGGGATGACGATGGCATCGGGCTGATTGAGGTCGTCAATGGTGCGCACCACGCGTACGAACACATCAGGCTCGAGGCGCAGCGCGTCAAAATCAGTGAAATTCGAGATATGCGGCAGATCCACGACCGCGATCTCGATTCGCGCGCCGTCAGGTTTGCGGCTGACGAGCTGCTTGAAGGTGACGGAATCCTCCTCCGGTAGACCGAGATTCTCCAGGTTGGGCACCACACCCAACACGCACACGCCCGTGTGACGACGCACGAAGTCGAACGCGTCCCGGAGTAGACTCTCCTGGCCCCTGAAGCGATTCACCAGGAAGCCCGCGATCATGGCGCGCTCCCATTCCTCGAGCACTTCCATGGTTCCTACAAAGGACGCGAACACGCCTCCGCGGTCTATGTCGCCCACGAGAATCACCGGAGCCCGGGCATACTCGGCCATACGCATGTTCACTATGTCGTGATGCTTGAGGTTCACTTCCGCGGGGCTTCCCGCTCCTTCAAGGACGATCACGTCGTGCCTTGCCGCGAGCTCGTCGTATGCCTGCTTCGCCGAGTCAAACGCTGCGGGTTTGTACCGAACATATTCCTCGACGTCCATGTTTCCCACGGGCTTTCCTCGGACGATCACCTGGCTGCCGGTATCGCTGTTCGGTTTGAGCAATATGGGGTTCATACGGACGTCGGGTTCGAGCCGACACGCCTGAGCCTGGAACACCTGCGCGCGCCCCATTTCGCCGCCGTCGAGGGTGACGAAGGAGTTCAGCGACATGTTCTGAGCCTTGAAAGGCGCCACGTCGTAGCCGTCTTCGAGGAGGATTCGGCAAAGGGCTGCGGTCATGACGCTCTTGCCTGCATTTGAGCTCGTTCCTTGGAACATGATCGCCCTGGTCCTTGGTCGATCCCTTTTCCGAGCCGCCACGCCCAGAGCTCTCTTGAGTGCATCGACAAGGAGGGAGTTCTCTCTTTCATTGCGCACCGCGACCCGACAGAACCGGCGATCCAGACCGTCGAAGTTCTCGCAGACCCGGATGGCGATCCGGTTGCTCAGGGTGCGTTGGGCCAAAGTCACCGCATCGGCGTCTTGTCGCTCGACCTTGACAAGCAGAAAGTTCGCCGCCCCGGGATAGACCTTGAGACCCGGGATAGACCGGAGATCCTCGATCAGCTTGTCCCGGCATGCGCGCAGGTAGGCTCTGCTTCGTTCGCGGTAGTCTTCGTCGGGGAGAGCCGCTTCCCCCACCGCTTGCGCGACCGTGTTCACAGACCACGGCGGCTGCAACGCACGGACTTTCGCGACCAAACCCGCGTCAGCGAGCGCACACCCCAGCCGCAAGCCGGGTATCGCGTAAATCTTGGTGAGCGACAACAGAACCGCCACGTTCTTGGGTCTGTTCTCTGTCAGGGTCGGCATCCCGTCCACGAAATCGGCAAAAGCCTCGTCGACCACAAAGAGCGTCTCCGGATGCTCCTCAGCCAGGCTGCGCAGTTCCGCGCCATCCACGAGCTTACCGGTGGGGTTGTTTGGCTGTCCCAGAAAGACCAGTTCGTCTCCTCGGAGCTGCTGCCTGAGCGCGCGGCAATCAAGACGGAATCCCTCGGATTCGGGCAAGAGGACGTGCTCCACATTCAACCCTGCGTGTCGGCTCGCGGTCACGTAGTCCGAGTACGACGGAACCGGCACCACTGCTCGACACTTGCCGGCAACTCGCGGAAGGAGGTAGAGAATCTCCGTGGAACCGTTCCCGACAAGGACCTCTTCGGCGGGCGCAGAGTATCTTCTGCCTACCGCGGCAACCAGCTCCGCACATTCCGGATCAGGGTAGTGGACCACCGAGGCCAATGCGGCACTCACCACGGAACGCAGCCATGGAGGAGGGCCCAGGGGGTTGATGTTTGCAGAGAAATCAATGATCTGTGAAGGCGAGACGCCGGCTTTCCTTGCCAGATCTCCGAGGTGCCCGCCATGAGTGAATTGGGCCATTGAAACGTGCTCCGACAATGTCTGGTTGACCGACTTTCTTGGTGGTGCCGGTCTGTGCCGCAGAGTATTGCGGTTCTCAAGAGTGATTTCCGATTCCAGGGCAGCCTGATCCTGTGGAGCAGGTGTTCTCGCTTGCCAATCGGTGCGAACCATTGGGAACCGCTGTCGAACCGAGTGCCCGGAATATCCCGGGACGACGTCCCAATATCAGGTCAACAGCGTTCTCTCCGAGGGGATGCCGCATTGTAGCACAAGCGGCACCAAGTCCTCACCTCAATCATTGAAGACGTGGGGTGCCGCGCACCTTGGTACATCAATGATGTGACCGTGCATTTCCGAAACCCGGGACTCACGTCTCGGGCTAATTTCTTGCGTCCCTACGGGACTTAACGTGGGCCTCCGGAGGGGCGGCAGATAGTAGCCCGGTCCGTGAGCGCCGGGAATTCCAGACAAGGAACACGGTTATGCGCGAGTCACCTACCTGGGCTGGACGGTTTGCCTGAAAGACCCCCAGATCCAACCCCGGAGCGAGTGATTGCCATGAGACAAAGGCCGTTCCGAACCATGTGAGGGCTAGACATGCGAATAACAGGACCACTCGCATTATTGACACTCCGTCGAACGCCCGGCTCACCATCCTCATCGGACAAAGCTGTGCCTTTCCGAAATAGAATCTCTCACCTGGACCCGAAAAGACGGTATCTCGCAGAGCGCGCTGAAAACGCCGAGGAATTCTCTCTTCTCCTGCGCGTGTGTCGCGTTCTTTGCGCGAGGACATCTTATCAGGTCTTCAGGGTTCCCCTCGCAGGACTACTGCTTGGTCCGATGTTCCGCTGCGGTTTCCTGCGAAGACCGTCTATTCGGGGAGTTTCTTCTCGATCTTGGCCAGTCGTTCGTCGATGGAGTTGAGCCGTGCGACGATCGTCTCCAGAATACTCTTGAGTTTTCCCACGTCGACCGGTCGTGGAGTATGCGCGGGATAGTCCGGTGGCTTGACTGCGCGAATGTCCTTTTCCGGCTGGATTGCCTTCTGTTCGGGCTGCCGCTGGGGCACCGGCTTGGGTACCGGATGAGGGGTAAGTTTCGGTGTCTCGGGTGTGGTCGGTTTCTCCGGCTTGGGTACCGGGAGAGGCTCTCTGGGTCTTTCCGGTGTGGGTGGTGAAACCGCGGCGGCGGCATGTTGTCTTCTCATGTCCCCCTTGGAGGTTCCCACGTCTTGGGGCTGACTTGAGGGCTCCTCGGTTGGTGGCCGTGGTGCTCTTTCCGGACCGGGTCTTACAAGGCTGAGCGGTTTCTTGGGCGCCGGTTCCGCGGGAGGCGGTTCCGGGGTTTTCTGAACTTTCTGAACCGCGGCCGGCGGGAGGGACTCCTGATTGAGCACCTTGAGCGCTTCCTCGTCACTGATCCCCGGCTTTGATTGCTTCGCGGCGGGAAGGTCGGGGATTTCCTCGAAGGTGGCTTCTTCGTCAAGGGTCACATCATCCTCGGGGACTTCGGCGATGGCTCCTTCCGCGAGCTCTGGAGGAAGATCCAGGTTTGCGGTAATCGTGCGTACGATGTCCGCGGGGTCAGCCGGTTCCTGACGGATGGTTGCCACCTGGTCTGAGCTATCTGCGAAGGGGGCTTCCTGACCTGAGGTGATGGGGATCAGATTGAAGAAATCGTTGAACTCCTGTTTCGTGAGCTCTCCCCGCCGATACATCGGGTAGAGCATCAGGGCGAAATCCTCGTCAGAGGCCCTGTATTTTTTCGCCAGCGCGCTCTTGAGGACGCCGCTTCTCATGGCATCCAGCAGTTCTTGGGGGCTTACCCTGTCTTCGAGTTTTGGGGGCATGCCGGTCTCTCCGAAACGTACACTTATAGACAAGTATACAGGATTTCCTCGCGGAGATCAAGCTTCAACCGTCTCTACATGCCGGCCTGCCCCATATCCGAAGCGCCGCTCACGAAAATGTTCGTGACGGAGAATTCACGACGGGCTTGTTCCGCGTGACCCTGGCTGAGAACCCTATGCCATGGATGTCTCCTAACAGGGCATCAGTCGCTCGCAGCCGGCTACTCAACAACCGTCTTGAAGACCCCCTTGAGCGTGATGGTTCTCGGAGGTCTGTTCGGGTATTTCGGGTTAATTAGCTCGTCTAAGCACTCAAAGTCAATCCTGCCTTTGATCACGTCGCCCTTCCGGTACACCTTCTTGTCCAGAGTCAACTTCTGCCGTGTGGTCGTCCACGTCAACTTCTGTCCCGGTACCGGTGCTGATCTGTACAGAGTCCAGTACTCACACGTGAACATTCCATTTCGAACCCGAACTCTTAGTCTATCATGAAAACCTGGATTCGATTCCGTGATGAAGAGCTCGATGGTATCCGCGTCAAGTAGTAACTGGGCTTCACAGAATCTTACCCAATGTTCTACCCCGAAAGAGGTGGCAAAACACTTGGCAGTATGCTTCAGCCTAGTCGGTTTTTCTCCTTCCGGCACCATTCCGCTCTCAATGTGCTGAGCTCCAGGCCAATAGCTCCACTCGTTTGCCTTGAAGAAGGGATCGGTCAACTTTGGATCATAATCAACCCGGGACGACATCTGAGGAGGCCGAGCCTCCGGAGCAGCCTTCCCAGCCCCAAAGCCATGATTAAAGAACAACAGGGCAAAGACAGGCCCCAGCAGTATCCATGTGACAGGTCGGATGCTCATCGAGGTTCTCCAGAAAGTAGACTTCCACAGAGAATCGGGTGCCTCAGCGGGAAACCTTGTGATATAGCGGTTCTCGTTAGTTTCCACCGATTGGCGGGCTGGAAAGCCCGCCCCACAAGCCCTGATCTGACACGAATCGGAAGTTACTTTCGAGAACCGGTATAGGCTTTCAGTTGCTTGCTCAACAATCCCCGCACCGCACCTGGGTGGCGGCGACCAGCGGGAGCCGCCCAGTACTAAAAGTTTAGGGGGATGGCGGTCTGGGGGAAGGGGCGTTTTTCAAAACGACGGCTGGGAGCCGCAACCAAATTCGCGTCGACCTTCCTCGGCCCGCATGGAGACCCGAGGCGGGGCGAGTTGGTTCTACGCACGCGAAGAGAGGCA
>JBFMAA010000067.1:0-30924 GCA_040755955.1 Thermodesulfobacteriota bacterium | reverse complement strand
CGTAGGGCCAGTCGTCACGGTGGAAGTGTTTCAACAGGGCTATTTTGCCCCTGGACGAGCAGAAAATCTTCTCCGGCTTGATGCGTTCTACGATCTCCGTGATCGAGCCTGAATGATCGGGCTCCACATGGTTGATCACCAGGTAATCTATCTGTTCCGGTTTGATGATCTTGTGAATATTGTGCATCATGTCAGGTAGAAAAGGTCTCTTGACAGTATCGAAAAGAGTGATCTTCTCATCCCGGATGAGATACGAGTTGTAGGTAGTGCCCTTGTTGGTGGAATATCCGTGAAAATCCCTTATGTGCCAGTCGACCGCGCCGACCCAGTTGACATTCTCTATGACCTCAACGATTCCTCGCACTATTCGCCTCCACAGTCTGATGTGCGGAACATGTGATCCAATAGGTTGTGATGAACCTCATGGTGGATTCCCTGATGGTAATGTTGCTCCTCGGCACGTACACCCTTATCACCCGCCTCTTGTCGAGCCTCCGAATTCGTTCGGCTTCTCGCGAAAGCGGTGGATAGGTCGAACCGATTTTCTGGGGGTTCCGCTTTACGTGGGAATGTATACCACCAAAGGATCTTGTCAAGACGTGTGGGGCCACGGTTTCACCGGCTTGTCCCCCTGGCGGGTACAGACGATTGCGGAGATGCTTTTCCGGGGGATTCGGAAAGGGTGCAGCGCGTGTCGGTTTCGGATAACCCATTGGAATAATTAATCCATCGGAGGGCTTGTTCGCGCTTCACTGCGTCGGGCTCCCGGCGCTTACGCACCGGGCTACTATCTGCCGCCCCTATTGGGCTAGGGCTCGGCGGTCGCATGGTTTTCGAGTTTTCTCTTTCAACCCCATCCTGAAACCGTTAGAATAAAGGCTTCCCGCGGCCCCCGTGCGAGCTCGTCGGGCAGCACACGGCGGAGCGATTCTTCATGATACGAGTCTGAGCGTGGAACACTTTCGTCCTCTCCTGAAAGCTCTCTGCGGAATAATACTCGTGCTCGTTGGTGGGACTTTGGGGTACAAAGTCGTCGAAGGCTGGGGCTACCTCGACGGCTTCTACATGACGGTTATCACCATCAGCACGATAGGTTTCAAGGAAGTCCACGACTTGAGCCCCAACGGCCAGGTGCTGACCATAGCGATCATCCTCAGCGGGATGGGGATGATGGGATACGCGCTTGTCACCGGAACTCGACTGATTGTGGAGGGCGAGGTCCAACAATTACTCACGAGGCGCCGCTCTATGAAAGCGATCGGGAAGATCAGCGACCATTTCGTCATCTGCGGATTCGGGAGAATGGGCTCCCTGGTGTGCCATGAGCTGCACGCCCGCAAGATCCCGTTCCTGGTGATCGAACCGCGCACAGAGATTCAGGACAAGGTGATCGAAGCCGGTTTCCTCCTGATTCCCGGTGATGCCACCGAAGAAGAAGTGCTGATCTCAGCGGGTATCAAGAAGGCGAGGGGCTTGGTGTCCTTGTTGCCCAATGATGCCCTCAACGTCTATGTGGTTTTGACCGCGAGACAACTCAACCCGGCTCTCGAGATCATAGCTCGGGCCGAGGAAGAGTCCGCGCACGGCAAACTTCAAATGGCGGGAGCCAATCGAGTCATCAGCCCGTACAAGTTGGGGGGAATGAGACTCGTAATGGGAATTCTCAAACCGACCGTCATGAACTTCCTCGAGGTCGCCATGGACCACAAGGACCTGAACGTGGACATCGAAGAAGTCCGGCTCGGTGAAGAATCCCCGTACTGCGGCAAAGCACTGGTTGAGACAGATATCCGCAGGGATCTGAACCTGATCATCATTGCGGTGGAAAAGAAGAATGGCCCAATGGTGTTCAATCCCGGACCGAACACGGTTATCGAGTGCCATGATACCCTTATTGCGATGGGGGAAAGGGAAAAACTGGACGTGTTCCGGAAGAAGGCGCACATGGTGGTACCGTAAGTAACGAAGAGGGCACGCGTAGGAGAACAAGAGCGAGCCCGGCTTCCTGAGCAGAAATTCCAACCTTCTATTGACTTCCGAACGGGCCGTGCTAGCATAAATAGTTTATATGCCGGGACGTGAGATTCTCTCCGTGAGTTGGCCACACATCCGCATCGAGAACCGTCTCCGCAGCACACATTCTTGAGGCCCCAAGAAAGGCCTGGGAGCACAGGTATGGACTATAAGGACACGCTCAACCTTCCCAAAACCGACTTCCCTATGAGAGCTAACCTGCCCAAACGCGAGCCCGAACTCTTGGCCAAATGGGAATCCGAGAAGATTTACCACCAGATACGTCACGCCGCGCAAGGCAGAGAAAAATACATCCTGCATGATGGCCCTCCGTACGCCAACGGCCATATTCACCTGGGAACGGCTCTGAACAAAATCCTCAAGGATATGATAGTCAAGTCGAAGTTCATGGCGGGTTTTGATTCGGAATACGTGCCAGGCTGGGACTGCCACGGACTCCCCATAGAACACGAGGTCGACAAGCAACTCGGGGAAAAGAAGCTCAGCATGACCAGCGCGCAGGTGCGAGCCAAATGCCGCGCCTATGCGGAGAAGTTCATCGACGTGCAGAGAAGTGAGTTCAAGCGTCTCGGGGTGTTTGGCGACTGGGAAGATCCGTACCTGACCATGAACTACGCGTACCAGGCCACTATCGTACGGGAACTCGGGAAGTTCTTTGCTCACGGTGCCGTGTTCCGAGGGAAGAAACCCGTGCACTGGTGCGCGTCATGCGTGACCGCGCTCGCGGAAGCCGAGGTCGAATACCAGGACGCGGGAAGCCCCTCCATCTACGTAAAATTCTCCGCGATTGACGACTTTTCCACCAAAGTGCCGGAACTCAAAGGAAAGCGGGTGTATGTGGTCATCTGGACCACCACTCCCTGGACTATCCCCGCGAATTTGGCGATAGCCCTTCATCCTGACGAAACCTACGCGGCGGTGGAAGTGGGTGACGCGGTCCTGATACTGGCAGACCGCCTGGTTGCCATCAACATGGAGGTCTTCGGATTCTCCGAGTTCAAGGTCATTGCCCGCTTTTCAGGAGCGACTCTGGAAGGCTTGAAGTGCAAGCATCCCATCTATGACAGGTCTTCGGTTATTGTGCTCGCATCGTATGTCACTCTGGATACCGGCACAGGATGTGTGCACACCGCGCCTGGCCATGGTCAGGAAGACTACGAAACCGGACTGCGCTACGGTATCGACGTGTACGCGCCCGTCGATGACCATGGACGGTTCACGGATGATGTGGGGTTCTTCGCGGGTCAGTTCGTGTTCGACGCGAACAAGGCAGTGATAGCAAAAATCAAAGAACTCGGCAACTTACTCGCATCCGAACAGATGATGCACAGCTATCCGCACTGCTGGAGATGCAAGAAACCCGTGATCTTCCGAGCAACCTACCAGTGGTTCATCTCCATGGAAAAGACAGGTCTCCGACAGACCGCGCTCGAGGCAATAGACACGGTCCAATGGATTCCCAAGTGGGGGAGAGACCGAATCTACGGCATGATTCAGCATCGGCCTGACTGGTGCATCTCCCGACAGAGGAGCTGGGGAGTCCCGATCCCGGCAATGAAATGCGCGGATTGCGACGAGGTCATCGCACCGCCGGAACTCTTTGAGAAGACCGCCCGACTCTTCGAGGAGCACGGCGCGGACATCTGGTATTCCGCAAAGGCCTCCGAACTGATTCCCGACGGAATGACCTGCCCGTCCTGCGGACGGTCGTCTTTCTACAAGGAAACGGACATCCTGGATGTGTGGTTCGATTCCGGAGTCAGTTGGGCTTCCGTCTGCGAGACGCGGGACAGGCTGACCTATCCTGCCGGCCTCTATCTGGAAGGAAGCGATCAGCACCGGGGATGGTTTCACAGCGCATTGCTGACTTCGGTGGGGACAAGAGATCGGGCTCCTTACCTTGGAGTCCTGACCCACGGTTTCGTGGTGGACGGCACAGGCAAAAAGATGTCCAAGTCCCTCGGCAATGTGATCGCGCCTGAGGATATCATCAAGAAATATGGTGCCGATGTGCTTCGTTTGTGGGTCTCGGCCGAAGACTACCGTGACGACATACGGATCAGCAACGAGATATTGGAAAGGCTCTCCGAAGCCTATCGCCGCATAAGGAACACGTGCAGGTTCCTGCTGGGGAACCTTGCAGATTTCGACCCGGAAAGAGATAGCGTCCCGACCCACGCGCTCAAGCCGTTGGATCGTTGTGCTCTGGATACTCTGAACCAAATAATTACGCGAGTGCGAAAGGCCTACGAAGACTTCGACTTCCATGTAGTTTTTCACACGCTTTACAATTACTGCACTGTTGACTTGTCCGCGTACTATCTCGACATTCTGAAAGATCGCCTTTACGTGGAGAAGGTGGACGGTCTGAAGAGACGATCCGCCCAGACAGCGCTTCATCACGTGCTGTCCGCGTTAGTGAGGCTCATGGCTCCGATTCTGGCCTTCACCGCAGAGGAGGTATGGTCGAGCATGCACCGCGGAGCCACCAAGGCCGGAAGCGTTCACGTGGCTGCGTTTCCGGAGCCACTGCCTGGGATTGATCTCTCCAACGAGGAGCGGTCACGCTGGAACACGGTCATGGAGTTCCGCGAAGAGGTCTGCAAGGCCCTTGAACAAGCGCGTGCCGCCAAGGAAATCGGATCTTCCCTCGAAGCCAGGGTGACGGTGGAGGCGAGTGAAGAGATCATCCAATCCCTGAGGCTGGTAGAGGATCTGGAGGACTTGCTGATCGTGTCGGAATTGGAGCTCAGCCCCCCTGAAGAGCTCAACCCTTCTGAAGAAGGGGAAAATCGACCGTGGGCACGTGTCACGGTAGGCAAGGCTTCAGGCGCCAAATGCCCCAGGTGCTGGGTATGGAGAAAAGACGTGGGCACCGATAGTCGGCATCCTGACGTGTGCAGGAGATGTGCCACCGTGCTGAGCGAATCCGGTATTGAACCGACAAACTGAGGACGGGCTTTGACTTGATGATGCGGCTTATGACGACACATTATCGCAACCAGATGCTGATATTCGCCTCGGTATCACTTGGGATGGCCGCGCTTGACCAGATCACCAAACAAGTCGTCGTCGCTTCTATTCCGCCTGGGGGGAGTGTGGAGATCGTCCCGGGGCTCGTCAACATGGTTCACACGATGAACCCCGGGGCAGCGTTCGGTTTCCTCGCGGGGTACGAGTCCGACTATAGGTGGTGGTTTTTCGTAGGAGTGTCTGCCGTAGTGGTGACCGCCTTGTTGCTCATGACTGCGGCCTCTCCCGGACTGAACAGGCTTCTGTTGATTGGGTACGCATGCTTCATGGGCGGCGCGGTAGGAAACCTGATCGACCGTATCCGGTTCGGTGCGGTGGTGGATTTCATGGACGTATACTGGGGCGCACTGCACTGGCCCGCGTTCAACGTGGCGGACTCGGCGCTTTGTGTGGGAACGGGCTTGTTCCTTCTGTGTATGGTCACGGGCCGCGGAACTCAGAGAGATCCTCTCGAAGGAGCACAAATTGACCTGCAACGGCGATAGCGGAAAGACAAGTCGAGCAGCCAGACTCCTAGTCTCCTTCAATAACTGGAGAACCGGCCGCAAGACCTTGAAAATGCGACCGGAAAATCTTCTGCTTCTCCTTCCCCGATGTCTTCAGTTTTCGGATTGCCCGCAAAACGTGGTCAAGGACATCGCCAATTGCAAACGATGCGGAAAGTGCAGAATCAAGGATCTTGCCGAGATTGCCGAGGAATTCAAGGTTCCCGCGGTGGTGGCCAATGGCGGTCGAGTTGCCTTGGCGAGAGTCCTTGATCGCTGGGTCCACGGAGTCGTTGCCGTGGCGTGTGAGATGGAGCTCCGAACGGGCATCCTGTCTTCTCCTAAGCCGGTGTTAGCCGTGGTGAACCTTCGTCCCAACGGTCCCTGTACCGACACCGATGTGGATCTCTGGGAAGTGCGCAGTTCCATTCGCCGGTTTATAGGTGACCAATAGGTCCCCGTTCCCGAGTGGATCTCGTGAGAAAGCCGGAGGCCGAGTGCGGTGACATATTATTCCGGGTGTGGTCCTGACCATGAACATCGGCACTCCTATGCATGTTAGTCTCGACACATTCTGGGCGCTGAGCTCGTTTGTATTCGGCTCCATGTTGGGTAGTTTCCTGAACGTGGTCATCTGCCGCATGCCGGAAGGTCGTTCGGTGGTGTTCCCTCCGTCCCATTGCCCTGTGTGCGGGGCGCACATTCGGTTCTACGATAATATCCCGATTCTCAGTTATCTGTTTCTCCGTGCAAGGTGTCGTGATTGCGCACACCCGATTTCCATCCGTTACCCGGTCATTGAGCTTATCACTGCCTGCCTTTCGACCGCGATCTATTTCAAGTTCGGACCGACGCCTGCGTACGCAGTCTTCATGGTCTTGTGTGCAGCGCTCGTGGCGATCTTCTGGATAGACCTGGACCACATGATCATCCCCGACGTCATCTCTCTCAACGGGATACCGGTAGGAATGGCCTGTTCCATCGTGGGCTGGATCCCGGAAATGGACTGGTTCACCTCGATTACGGGTTTTCTGCTGGGTGGAGCGATCCTCTACGTGCCGGCAATCCTTTACGAGAAGCTGAGAGGCGTGGAAGGTCTCGGCGGAGGCGATATCAAGCTGCTCGCCATGATGGGGACATTTATCGGCCCCTATGGAGTGGTCTTTGTGCTGACCGTGTCGTCGTTGCTCGGTTCGATCGTGGGTCTTTGCGGGATGCTGTTCCGTGGTGCGAGTTCAACTACCCACATTCCATTCGGACCTTTCCTTACCGCGTCCGCGGTATTGTACATATTTGCGGGTCCTGCCATCGGTGAATGGGCATTTCTCGTACTCGGTTCCTGGCAAGTCTTTCTTTCCGAGAGGTTCCTGCCGGGGGTGTTCTAGGAAGGGACCATCGAGGCTCAATTTCTTGCGCCTTCTGCGATCTCCGCGTTGATCTCTTACGATTTCTTGTGTCTTTGTGGTGAACTCTTACAATGACCGAGCGTTTCGCAGGTATCTTCCTGTTATTGGCGGTGTTCGTAATAGCGGTCTGTGGCTTGGTCTATGAGCTTCTCGCCGCAGCGCTTTCGACGTACCTCGTTGGCGGCTCAATCACACACTTTTCCATAGTGATAGGGGTTTTTCTCACCGCGATGGGGCTGGGGTCGTACCTGACGCGGTTCGTCGAGACCGATCTGGTCGATTTCTTTGTGGGGATTCAGATCGCGATCGGCCTGTCGGGGGGATGTTCGGCTGCGATGCTGTTGGGCGCCTTTTCGGTCACCGGGCGCATGCTGCCGGTGCTCCTTGTGTCACTGAGCATCACAGGGACACTGGTAGGCATGGAGATTCCTCTGCTCATTCGCATTCTGCGGAGCAGGCACGTGCTTCGAGTAACTGTCGCGAACGTATTGGCACTGGATTACATCGGCGCGCTGGTCGCGTCATGTGCGTTTCCCTTGTTCTTCGTTCCTTATGTAGGCCTGTTGAGGACTTCCTTTCTTTTCGGGCTCATCAACGTGGCGGTAGCGGCAGTGGCTCTGCGAGTCTTGGGACACATGCTGAGACGGGTCAGATTGCTGCGCGTACTGTGTGTGCTCTCCGCAGGAATCCTAACTATCGGGTTGGCAGGATCGGGGGTCTTCTCGTCCCTTGCCGAGGATCTGCTCTATCAAGACCAGATCATCATGGTGAAGCAGACTCCCTATCAGCGTTTGGTGGTGACGCGCTGGAGGAACGATCTGCGTCTCTATATCGGGGGAGCACTGCAATTCTCTACGATTGACGAGCACAGGTATCACGAGAGTCTGGTACATCCGGCCATGCTCTCGGCGTCTGGAGCGTCGAAGGTCCTGATTCTGGGCGGCGGCGACGGGATGACAGCGAGAGAAGTCCTGAAATACCCGACGGTGAAGGCAGTCGACTTGGTGGACCTGGACGCGGGCATGATCGAACTTTTCCGCGACAGGCCAATGCTTGCTGAGCTTTCCGGGAACGCGCTGTCCAATCCGAAACTGCACATCCATATTCAGGACGCGGGAAAATTCCTTGAGCAGTCCGCAGAGTTGTGGGACGTGATCCTTGTGGATCTTCCGGACCCGAGCGTCCAGGCGCTGGGCCGACTCTACACGGGAAGCTTCTACCGGTTGGCGGGTCAACATCTCGCGGTGCAGGGAGTCCTGGGAACTCAGGCGACCAGTCCCTTCTACGCTCCGGAAGCGTTCTGGTGCATAGTACGCACCCTGAAGGAGACGTCGCTCGGTCCGGAAGGACAGGCAGGGTTCCATGTGTTTCCCTACCACGCGTACGTGCCGTCTTTCGGAGATTGGGGATTCGTGATGGCTTCTCGTCGCGAGATCGACCCCGGGAAGCTGAAGATGCTGCCGAACATTCCCGTGAAGTTCCTCAGTGACGAGATGATTCCCACCCTCTTTGCGTTTCCGCAGGACGTGTTGCCCGGACCGGACATAGAGGTGAATCGTTTGAACAACCAGATCCTTGTCCAGTACTACAGGCGAGCCTGGAAACGATTCGGACCATGACCGCAATTACCGGACCCGCCGCTTGCCGAAGTATCTCGATGCAACTGTCGTGGGCTGCATACATGTAGAGAGAATGAGAATCATTATTGATTTCGCATACCTGAGCACAAAAGGGTGAGCGCAATCGACTCGTGGATTCTGTTTCCGAGCGATTTCCGCTCCTAAATAACCTGGAACTGCATCATACCAAATCGCTTTCCGGCAGGTAAGATTTCCGTGAAGCATGGGTTGAACCCCCCCCCCGCAGATACCAAGGAGCGTGACTCTCCTATGGCTCCTTGCCGGCATGCCTACCGCTGCTTGCCCGTGCTCCGACTCTCTTCGAAAGCCCTGCACCCGGCTGCCGTTACCGGGAATGGGGCACCTGTTTCGACAATCGCCGCATATAGGCGATGAGCGCTATTGACCCACGCTGTAATTTGCCCTTTTCCGGGCCAGTCTCCATTTCCTCCAAGAATTGTAAGCAACTCAGCACTCCGACTGGGATTGCCATCATGCGCGTCCCGACGAGAAACATGGCACAAGAAGTGCACTTGCCGAGACCGGAATTCCGCCTATCCGCCGCGGGGAAGCTCGAGCGAAGTGATCCCCCACGCCAAGAGACCGGTGATGGCAATTACACTACGGTGATTGGAGGAACTGCCTCGGCACCGGATCCCACAAAGAAAAGGAGGAAAACGCTATGCAAATCTACTCATGGTCGCAGGATCTGGAAGTCGGGAACGAATTGATTGACAGGCAACACCGGGAATTGTTTTCCCGACTGGAAAGACTGGCGCAGGCGCTTCTGATGGATCGAGGGAAATCCGAGATTCCGGAACTGCTTGATTTCTTGTCCATGTATGTGGGTGTCCATTTTGGCGACGAAGAGCAGCTCATGCGAGCCCACGACTACCCGGGGTACGATGAGCAGAAAGCCTCACATTTGATATTCCGCTCAGAAGTGCAACGGTGGCAACAAAGGGACGTGACCTCAGCATTGACGGTCGAGGTGATTGACAAGACAAGCCGTCTGTTTCGCGGACATATCAAGATCATGGACAAGAAGCTCGCCCTCTTCTTGAAAGGGTCGAAGGAGATCGGAACGGCTAAGCATGCAGGCCGAGGCCTCCACACGGCTACACCCAACTCCTGACTCTGGTGATTCAAGCTCCTTATTGCTGGTTTCGGTGGCTCAAACCGACGTCTATTCAGGGTGCGTCTCTTTGGGACGCAAACTCCGGAGCCCTGGAGGGGCGGCAGATAGTAGCCCGGTGCGTCAGCGCCGGGAGCTCGACGCAGTGAAACGGATACAAGCCCTCCGACGGCCCAATTATTCCGATGGGTTATCAGAAACCAGGACGCGCTCCATCCTTTCCCAAAAACGTGTCTCACTTCCTATTCCGCTGTCGAGCGAAAAGAGTTCAATGCGACTGAAGACGTCGTTTGTGGTAAACTCCGATTTCTGTCCCCCCGAAACAAGAAAGGGGTTGCACAGGACAGTAGCCTGTGATCGTGATCGGATGGACGAACGGAGGAAACCTCAATGACGATGTACGGATGGTCCACGGATCTGGAACTGGGAAATGAGCTCATCGACACACAGCACAAGGAACTGTTTTCACGCCTGGAGAAACTGGCCCAGGCAGTACTCGCGGACCGGGGTGGCTCGGAAATCCCGGGGCTTGTCGAGTTCCTTGCGACGTACGTGCAGACGCACCTGAGAGATGAAGAACGACTCATGCTGACCCACAACTACCCGGGATATGAAAAACAAAAAGCCGCGCATGCGGTCTTCAGCAGCGATGTGGAGAGCTGGAAGAACAAAGAGGTGAATCCTGCCCTGACCGTGGAGGTGATCGACAAGTCAGGGAATTACTTTCGCGATCACGTGAAGCAATTGGACAAGGAACTGGCCGCGTTTCTGAAATCGAGAAAGTAGGAAAAAGGGTAACCGTTCAGGGGCATCCGTCTTCCTCCGTGCGAACAGACCGCAAAGGCTCAAGACGCAGAGAAGTCAATGGACGATCCTTCGCATCAGGGTCAAAAGGATGCGCTTTCTCCGTGCCTTTGTGTCTTGATGGTGCATCCCCTCTTCTCCCCGGCCTAACGCTCACGGAGAACGGAGCACGAAGCTCCCATTCAATCGCAACGTTCCAGGCTGTCACGTATCGCCGCGCGTTGACAGCAAGACCTCTATTCCATGTTTTCCCGGAGAACATCCACATGATCTCATCCAAAGTCACGCCGGAGGAGGCATTGCGCATCCTTCAAGAAGGAAATGATCGGTACAGCAAAGATCAGCCCGAATTTCCCAATCTCACCCGGGAAAGAAGAGTGTTCACTGCACAAACAGGACAGAAGCCCTTCGCCGTGGTGCTGTCCTGCTCGGACTCCCGAGTTCCGGTGGGGATGATCTTTGACCGGGGGGTAGGGGACATCTTCGTCGTTCGAGTAGCCGGTAACGTGGTTGGAGCCAGCGAACTCGCATCAATCGAATACGCGGTCGAACAATTGGGAACGCTGCTGGTGATCGTCATGGGGCATTCGTGCTGCGGCGCGGTCAAAGCAGTCGTGGATCATGGCCTGCTCCCGGGCAACCTGGCGAGCCTCTCGGAAAAAATCATCCGTTCAGTGGACAAGGTGTCCAGAGAGGAGCCCGGGGTTCTTCCCGAACAACTGCTTCACAAAGCAGTGGAAGAGAATGTGTGGCATTCGATCGAAGACATCCTGACAGGAAGCAAAGAAGTGCGGGACCGCGTAACGACCGGCCACGTAAAGGTTCTGGGGGCCCTGTACAGTACTGACACCGGCAAGGTGGACTGGCTCGGCAAACACCGAGATCAGGACAGGTACCTTTGATACCCCCGGGGGCGCCGTCGACGAGCAAGTAGGGAAGAACCATCCTTGAAAAGGGGGGTCTCCTTGAATCTCATGCCGTCGATTACTTAGACCGCTGCGTGCGGTGCGTGCACGCTGACCGGTCACTTGCCGCGCACGAATCCCTTACTGCCTGCCTGCGTCCGGGCACTGGGAGTACCTGAAGACCCCGCGGGCTTCTGCGGAGCAGCGGCTTTGGTATCTCCTGCGGAAGGCGTGGGGGTTGGTGCGGGTCCGTGGGGGCTTCCCAGGATAACCGTAGTTCTGCCACGTCTCGTCGAGGCTGTTTCGGAAGACGAGCCCGGACCGGCAGCGTCGTCGTCCGCTTCGGAGTCGTCCTTCACCCCAGTTCCGGCTCCGGTGCGTCCGGTCTTACCCGCCTGAAGCTTCTCAGATGCAGCCGACGCTCCATCAGGAGCCCCGCCTCCAGTGGCTGCGTCCCACACACCGAGACTGTTGAGTCGAGCGTGAGTCTCGGCCAGACTGAAATCTTCCATATGAGATGCCTCCGGTCTGGAGCAGATCGCTGCGCCCATCCGCACCAGTTTGACGTTGAGGCACTCGCCGTTCTCCCCGTAGAGCAAGACAGTCGGAATGTCTTTCGCATCTTTTCCCTTCGTGACGACCTTGACAGACGCGTCCAGAAGTATGTCACTCGCCGTTCGCTTGGCCAGGCGGTGATATTGCAGAGCCTTCTTGGGGAACTCGATGCCGTAGAGACGCACCTTCTGGGGTTTGCCTGCCCGTTCGATATCGAGGAGGTCTTCATCCACCAAACGATTGACCTTGCCTTGCCACACAGACCACAGGCCGAGCCCTTTCTGTTGCGCTTCAGATTCCGCTTGATCCAGAGCGGGGTCATTGCCTCCGTGCTTGGTCGAACGCCACGCCATCCCGGATTTCAGAAGCTCTGCGTTCACGTAGGTGCCTCCATCCGAGTAGAGTGATGCAACCAGACGCGCAAACTCATCCTTGCCCTGAACCTTCACCCTCACTTTCTTATTAAGAACCAGGTCGGTGATGGCCTTCTTCGAAAGCTCATGGAAATAGTTGCTTAGCTCCGGAGACGACAATCCGTAGAGGCGAACCATCTCGAGCTGATTATCTTTTCCTATGGCAACGGTTTCCCCCGATGTCACCATGAGCACGGTTCCATCCCACTCGGGATGCGCATCAGGTGTGCTGGGAACGTCTGCCGCGATGGCAACGACAGCGCACAACACGCCCCACAGGATGGGCATCGAGGCAGTCCACGTCTTTGTACCCGCGTGTCCCACGGCTGTTCTCCTTTCGGGGCTCTGCTGCATCACACGGAGTATCGAGCCCTGCGGCCAGACAGAAAAGGAATGCCGATCTCCATTAATTGTTGAGCACGGTTCCAGACAAAACTATTATACTGATTTCAAAGCGAAAAGTGAAGGGTCTTCGGCAAGGAATCCGGACACGTCCCCGTCGGGGAAAAGCCCACAACCGCCATATGTCGGCCGGTCAAGCCTCTATCCCGACGATAGGAGAAGAAAAGACCCTCATGGCAGGAAGTGCACAACCCCACGGAGTGTATTCGTTCGCCGGCGATCCCCGAGGATAAGAGTTCTTGTCGGTTCGCGCCTGCTAAATCCAGGTGCTTGCGTCCGTTGCCGGAGTTGCCGATGATGAAACGCTCGGCCTCGGGGAAGTTGCGAGTGAAAGGCTTGATCACCGCGTCGCCCACCTCGTAGCAGCAAGGCCCAATTGCAGGTCCCAGAGCCGCGAACAGATCGGCAGGTCGGGCCCCGAACTCGTCCACGAGCATGCGGATCACTTTTCTGGTGATGCGAAGGACGGTTCCCTTCCATCCGGCATGAATGGCCGCGGCCGTGCGTCGCACGGGGTCCAAAACAAGTATGGGAAGGCAGTCGGCAGTCCTGACGGCCGGAAACACCCCAACGTGATCAGAGATCACTGCGTCGGCAAGAGGTTCTTGGTCGGGGACGCGGTGTGCGATGGCAACGGCATCGCCGTGGACCTGCCGGCAGAACACGATCTGCTCGGGAGCAATGCCCAGATGCGTTCCGAGGAGCTCCAGGTTGCGTCTCACGTGCTCAGCTTCGTCACCGCCCTGGGTGGAGAAATTCAACGAGTTCCAGGGAGCGCCGGAGTGTCCGCCGTTTCTCATGGAAAAGGCCATGACTCCACCCACAGCGCAGGCCTCGGGTAAGATTATCGCGCACTCAGCGCCATGCAGCGACTGCTGTGCCACTGGGAATTCTCATGAGCCTCGGGTCTTGAAGAAGTCGAGCCATTCTTCGACGTCGACTTCCTCGTGGTCCGGACCCGGTTTGATCTCCTTATCGGACGCGTCGGCAGTGAGCATGCGGTGGAACGCCCGCGCACCGAGCACTCTGCTCCCTTCCCGGCCGGCGAAACTTTTCAGGTCCGAATCCGAGGTTACCACCACGATATCTCTTTTGAAAGAAGCCCCCCGGACGAGCTCTTTTATCCGGTGATCGGCATCTGAGCCATGGCGGGCATACCTTATCCGAACACCCTTGAAGAGTGTTCCTTCCGGGAAGTCCACGTCGGACGCCCCGTCAAAGACCACCGTGACTTTGGTCCTGTGCACGGCGACAAAACTCACCAGTTGGAATATCAGTCTTCTTCTCGCTCGACCTCTGTCGCTGAACCAGCCGGGCGTCAGGGCCATCACGTTGTTTCCGTCCACGAGGTACGGCATGGGATGAATTCCCCGTGCTCCCTCAAATTCTCCCCGGCCGCGGAGATGCGTCGGACTCGCGAACTCTCAAACCGAGTTGTGACCCAAAGTCAGGCCGTCCGCAGCCCTGCGGGCCGAGGACAACAGCGTTGAAGTCAACTAGTCTCTGATCAAGCCGAGGAATATGAGTACGACACCGACTCCGCCGCAGGCCGCCAGGAATTTGATCAGATCGAAGAGATTGCTGGTATCTTCGGGGTACAGGTACTTCACGCAGATCGCGATGCCCATGATTCCTGCGATTCCGAGATAAAATACCTTCCAGCGTTTGACGAGCGCGTAGATGAACATGGCCAGCATGAGGCCCAGGAAGTACGGATTCCAAACCAGCTCGGAAGCTTCCTTGACCCCCAAGAGCTGGTTAATCGCATCGAAAAACCCGGCGAGTGCTTCCATGAGGTACGTGCCTTTCCCGATAAGCTCGCGGTGCTACACCGCCTCGCTCAGTGTAGCACTGGAGACCATCCGGGATCAAGTCGTAATCTGCCGGCGGAGATGGACCAGTAATTCCCGGGGGAAGGAACGTCTTATTAATAACGTTCAACTTCTTCTCTTGCCGAGAAGAAATCTTCACCTCAGCAGGTCCGGGAGCACGCAACGTGCCTTTCTTCGTGTGCGTAGAACCAACTCACCCCGCCCTGGGTCTTCATGCGGACCGAGAAAGGTGGACGCGAATCTTGGTTGCGGCTCCTAGCCGCCTCTTGCAAGGAGTTCCTTTCCCCTGACCCCCATCCTCAAGAACAGTCATGGCTTGGCGCCACAACGAAGGATGGAAGTCCCGTCCTTAAGACTCGAGAGCATCTTCATGGTTCGTTGTGACCGCCTCGCGAAGATACGGGTTCCCCTGACGCCCTGCAGCGGTTGCGCAATGCGTGTTGGTACCACGGCGGCCAAGGCCATGCCCCTATCCGAATATCTTTGCCCCCTTGAGAGCCGCGACTGTTCGCGCCACATGTATGCCGTGGTGCCTCGACGATACCAATTGCTCATCCGAGAGCCCTACTGGCTTAAGATTCACATCGTGGGCTCTGCCATACGGGCCCCATTGGAGTCCGGCTGCCGGATATCCGGGGGTCGACTTGGGGAGCGGCACGATGATAAGCCCCAACTCGGCAATATTGTTCAGCAAAGCGAGCATTGCAAGCTCGCATCCTCCTCCGCCTCCTCCGTAGCCCGATCCTGAGGCAAACACGGCACCTACCTTACCCAGCACCAAGTCTTTCATCCACAGGCCGCTGCACACCATGTCGATGAATTTCTTGACTCGCCAGTCCACACTCCCCATGTGGACCGGTGTCCCGATCACGATCCCGTCACTGGAAAGCAGGTCATCCGCGGTGGCCTCGTCAGCCTTCTTGACCTGCACTTCGGTCCCCTCAACGGAGCGGGCTCCTTCGGCCACAGCTTCGGCCATGCGCTTGGTGGATCCGTAGTCGCTTGCATACACTATTGTTATCTTAGGCATAATTCAGCTCCTCCTCTCGCATCACGACTGATAAACACTGACCGACTCACCGGTGGTTCGGTAAGTACCCCCACCCATAAGATAGTAGGACAGCGAAGCCGTCGGAACAATAGCGAGCTTCAAGTTGCGACGCGTATGGAGGCGCTGTGATTCGTCTTCAGACCTCCACGGTTGTCCCCTCTTTGGCGGCCGTAACCTCGATGTTTCCATCGGTGGCGGCCAGAATATCGGAGCAGCTCTTGGTCAAAGCTTCCACAGCGGGGTCCGTGCGTCTGGGATCGTGGTGGAACAGCGCAAGGCGTTTGACACCGGCTTCCAGGGCGAGTTTCGCGACGGCTTCCACATCACTGTGCCCCCAGCCCCGTCGAATGTCCATCTCTTCGGTCAAGTATTGGCAGTCATGTACAAGCAGATCCGCGTCGCGGCTGAATCGCACAAAATCCTTGTAGCTGGTCCCTCGCCAACCCTTTTCGAGCAGCTCGTTGTCGGTGAGGAATACGAATTTTTTCGGGCCCTCCGTGAACCTGAACCCAATCCCCCCCTGGGGATGCTGCAACGGCTGGGAATCGATCACCGTTCCATCCAAAACCATCTTCCCTTTCGACAGGACGCTGGACGTCTCGAAGCGCGCGCTCAGATCCTCGAATTTCACCGGAAAGGTTCCGTCCAAGGCTTTGCTGTTGAAGACGCTTCTGAGTCCCTCCATACACCTACCCCAGCCGTCGACAATGATGTGGGTATCTTCCTGATAGAGCGGATCAAAGAAAGGAAACCCGATGACATGGTCCCAATGGATGTGGGTGATCAGCAAGTGTATGAGAGTCGGTCCTGGCCGTCTTGCAAGATCGTACCCCAGCGGCCGAATGCCGGTGCCCGCGTCGATGACTACCGTCCGTCCCGATGCCAGGGTGACTTCAACGCACGTGGTATTACCCCCATAGAGAACCGTGTCAGGTCCAGGGACTGCAATTGATCCTCTTGTACCCCAGAACTTGATTTTCATCGAGATATCTCGCTGCTCCGTTTCGGTAATCGACACGTTCCACTCTAACAGCGAAAAGTTGCCGCGTCATCAAAAAACATCTTCATCTTCCTGATGGTTCTCTGGCACACTGTGTGAACGAGTACAGGGGGCCCACGGCACTACTTTCAGGTCCGCAGATCGGCCACATCAACAACGGGGAAATCAATGAAGATGGGCGAACCAAGCCGAAACCACCAGAAACGGAATTGGGCGCAGGACGACACTGATCAGCCAAACGCGGGGGTGAGCCAATGGCACGAAGAGCTGGATGAATTGCGACGGAAAGACCTCTTCCGATCCATGCCTCACGTTCACGGATTTCCGGGCCGCACCATTTTGGTGAACGGAAAGGACGCGATCAACTTTTCTGCCAACAATTATTTGGACTTAGCCGGTCATCCCGCGGTTGCAGAGGCATGCATCGAATACGTCCGACGGTTTGGAGTCGGTTCCACCGCGTCGAGGCTGATTGCAGGGAACAACAGCCCGTTCGAGGAGATCGAAGCCTTCATAGCCAAGTGGAAAGGCACTGAAGCGGCCCTTTTCTTCGGAAGCGGGTATCAAGCGAACATGGGGGTGATCACCGCGCTCACGGGGACAGACGACCTGATCGCGTCGGATGCGCTCAACCATGCCAGCATCGTGGACGGATGCAGACTTTCCCGAGCGCGCACGTGTGTGTATCCGCACTTGGACCTCGAGCGCTTGGAGGAGATACTCCGGCAACCCGGATTTCGTCGCAAGCTCGTGGTGACCGAATCGGTTTTCTCTATGGACGGGGACAGGGCTCCACTGACCGAGATCGACGGGCTCTGTCAGCGCCACGGAGCTGCGCTCATGGTGGACGAGGCTCACGCCACGGGAGTGTGGGGTCCTCAGGGGCAGGGTCTGGCCGCGGAACAAGGAGCAGTCCCGGACATCCAGATGGGCACCCTCAGCAAGGCAGTCGGAACCTACGGGGCATACGTGGCCGGATCGCGTGAGCTTATCGAAATGCTTACCAACAGGGCTCGGTCGCTGATCTACACCACCGGGGTTCCACCTGCGATCGCGGGAGCAGCTTTGGCCGCTCTGCGAATCGTGGCGTCGGAAGAAGGGCTCACGCGTCGCCGGCGATTGCAGCAGAACGTCTCGGACTTCACGGGCCTTCTCTTGTCACGCATGGGGCGCAAAGTGAATCCGGGTCACATCCTGCCGTTCGTGATCGGGGATTCCCGCCGGACCATGGAAGTGAGCGCGGCCTGTCTCAACGAGGGTATATTTGTCCACGGTATCCGATACCCGACGGTACCTGAAGGTTCCGCGAGGCTCAGGTTCACCCTCATGAGCGCGCACACGGACGCGGATCTAACCAAAGCCGTGGACGTACTGGAACGCGTGCTGGAGGAGGAAGAGAGGGAGAGCAGAATGCGGGGAGACCCCCTCTTGCAAGAAGGTGCCTCCCCGCACCCCTCCACCAAGAACTCTTAGAGCATGGCGGCTCCCGTTGGTCGCCGCAGGGAAGTGCCATCTCCTTTCCAAACGGTAACGGCGGACAGTGTGAACCCTGATCCTGTGAGGCATCCTTGCGGGCCTCCCAGTCAGTGGGAGTGATGCTCAACCGGTATGTCAAGCACCTCAAACGCCGGATGGGACCGCATTTCCATTGTTGGTTGCGCTCGGCTCGTGGCATAGGGCGTTCTGCGGGAACGCGATCTCCGAATGAGTGAGCTCTTTCGGAAAACTTCTGCACCAGAAGAACAGTCTGCGCATATATTGTCCAGCATACCAAGAATAGTGTGGAAATCGGATGTTTACTTCCATAGAAGATGTGGAGAAGGCCCTCGCAAGGGAGAACTATGTGCCGGAGCGATCTCTGGCAACAGTGCTCTTCCTGGCATGGTCTCTGAAGAAGCCCCTGTTCCTCGAAGGGGAACCGGGAGTGGGCAAGACGGAGCTTGCATCGGTCATGGCGCGGATACTCCGAACCGACCTGATCCGGCTGCAGTGCTACGAAGGGCTCGATGCGAACCACGCGCTGTACGAGTGGAACTACTCACGCCAAATCATGGCCATCAAGCTCGGCGAGGAGTGCGGCACTGACCGGCAACTCATGGCTCGAACGATCTTCACCGAGGAGTTCCTCATCAAGAGGCCTCTCTTGCAGGCAATACTCTCGTCGGGGGAGACGGAACCGGTGCTCCTCATCGACGAGATCGACAGGTCCGACGAAGAGTTCGAGGCCCTGCTCCTGGAAGTGCTCTCAGACTTCCAGGTCTCCATTCCGGAGATCGGGACGCTCAAGGCGAAACGTCGGCCGCTGGTGATTCTTACCTCAAACCGGACCAGAGACATCCACGACGCGCTCAAAAGGCGGTGCCTGTACCACTGGATCGACTACCCTGACCCTGAGAAGGAACGGGCGATCGTGCATGCGCGAGTTCCGGGGATCGCCAACGATCTGGCAATGCAAATGGCGCTCTTCATGGAAAGCATCCGCCGGGAAGACCTGGTGAAGAAGCCCGGCGTCTCCGAAACCCTCGACTGGGCAGAAGCGCTCCTTCTGCTGCAAAGGGACGCGCTCGACGAGCACACCGTCGAACAGACCCTCGGGTGCATCCTCAAGTACCGCGAAGACATCAACCACTTCCGGAACCTGTGGGAGAAGATCGAATACCGTCAGGCCATGCTGAGCGACGCGGGAGCGCGCGCCTGTTGAGGGCTCAGGAGTTCAAAAGACCCTCCCTCAGAGTTCTGTCAATAGAAAAGGCCTTGACAAAATGAGGCAAGATTCTTACGATTGCAATGTCCTGGAGAGACGTTTTGTCTCGTGCGGGACGATTGCCCCGCCCTGGACGAAAAGCGTAAGAAAGCCGCAAGTGGATTCGTCTGCTATGCGGCTTTGCTTATGTGGGGAGGGAAGTATTTGTGCTACCTTGACGAATCCGGGACCCCGGATCACACCTCCAATACCAGTCATTTTGTGCTATTAGGGGTAGCCTTCCATGTCAAGTACTGGAGCGCGACAGCTAAACGTGTCGAGGAAGTCAAACAGACATATGGACTGAGCGGTACCGAAATCCATACCGGCTGGCTGGCCCGACGATACCAGGCTCAGGAGAGTGTTGCCGGGTTTGCTAATCTTGATTGGTCAAATCGCAGGCTGCGGACCGAGCAGGAATGGCAGAACATCATCCGCAGCGGCCGGGTCACCATGACGGAAAAAGCCGTTCGCAATGAGAAGAAAAGGTACCAGAAGAGTCGTCCCTATTTCCACCTCAGTTTTGAGGATCGTCTGAACCTGCTCAGAGATATCTGTGATTCCCTGAACGCGTTTGGGTTCGTTCGAATCTTCGCTGAGTCAATAAACAAGACTTCATGCCGCACGAAGACCAAGCACCAGATCATCGAACAGACATTCATGCAGGTAGTCACGCGATTTGAGTATTATTTGTCCGTGATGACTCAGACCTCCGGCACACACCAATACGGGATTCTCATCCAGGACAATAACGACACGGTCAACGGCCGCATAAAAGAGTATATGGAATATTTCCACGAGTTTGGAACCCTGTATAGGAACATTGACCATATCGTGGAGACCCCTTTCTTCGTAGACAGCGAGCTCACCAATATGGTGCAAGTGGCGGACGTCTGCGCATACGCGTTCAGGCGCTTTCACGAAAAGGGCGAAACGGACCTGTTCGATAGGATCTACAGCCGCATTGATCGGCGTGGTCCGACCCTTGTCGGCGCGAGGCACTATGTACAAGGAGGAGGATGTACATGCCGGTTATGTCTTGATCACACTACTTGATTACGGAGACCGCGGCACCCAGAGCGTCGCGAATCGACGACCTTCGGTACCGTATCACCCCCCGAACGACGGATGAATCAGCTCCACGGTGTCGCCATCACAAAGCGCGACTGAGGCAAAATCTTTCCGGTACACAAAACGGCCGTTGACCTCAACGATCACCGCGGGGTCGTTTTCCTGGGCCGTGTCCAGGAGTTCCTGGATGGTTACGGCTTCTGACTCGAATTCTTCAGGAAAGCCGTTTAGGGTCAGCTTCAACGAAAGCACCTCTCTCGATGATACCATACCAAAACTCTTTGGCGGAGGGGTCCGGGGAACAGACCCTTCTTCAAAACCACCATGAGCGCACGCGGTCACAACCAAGCATGAAAGTCAGACCCCGATATCACCGGAACTCGCTGGATGGTGAGAACCACCCAATATCTCAAAAGTTTTCGGAAGGGGGTCCGGGGGACAACCCTTTTTCAAAAGGGTTTCCCCCGGAAGACTTTCTGAAAAAGGGTTTCCCCGGGTCTTCACTTCTTCTCGTATTTGTCCACTCCCTTGATTGCCCGGAATAGACGCTCTGACGAGACCGGAAGCTCATTTACCCGGACGCCCGTGGCATCTGCTATCGCGTTGAGTATGGCCGGGATCGTGGGCATGATCGCGCCTTCGCCCACCTCTTTGGCTCCGTATGGACCGTTGGGCTCGTGGGACTCGACGATGATGCTCTTCACCTTGGGCATATCCAGTGCGGTCGGAATGCGATACTCACCGAGGCTGGAGTTGAGTATGCGACCACGGGAGTCGAACTTCACCTCCTCGAAGAGGCACTCGCCCAGTCCCATGCTCAGTGAGCCTTGCATCTGGCCTTCCACCGAGGTTCGGTTGATGGCAAGACCGCAGTCATGGGCATCGGTCATGGCTTCCACGGTGATTTCGCCGGTTTCCATGTCAACGGCGACCTCGACCACCTGAGCGGAACATCCGTACGCCGGCGAGGTTCCCACCGCCGCGCCTTTGTACGTCCCACCAAGACGAGGAGGCTTGTACTTCCCGGTGCCCACAAGGGTGCCGAGCTGCAAGTATGCGAGTCTCGCTGCCTCTCTGAACGTCAGATAATCGCCGCTTGGCGGGTCGGTCCAACCCCGGTGTTCCTTGATGTACATGGTGCGGATTTTCTCGAAATCCCCTGGGCCGCCATTGAAGAGCACTCTCCCGTCCGCGAAGGTGATTCCGTTCGGATCGCATCCCATTGCTTGTGACAACACGCCCTTGATCTTCTCCTTGATCTGTTCCGCGGCCTCCTTGGTCGCGTGGCCGGTCATGAGGGTCTGGCGGCTCGAGTACGCGCCGAGGTCAACACTCAGGTCCGTGTCGCCGGAGATCACCCGCACGTGGTCAAGGGGTATGCCGAGGGTTTCCGCAGCGATCATGGCCATGGCCGTGTCCGAACCTTGACCTATCTCCGCGGAACCGGTGAGCACCGTCGCGATGCCGCCGTCTTCGCTCACCTTGATGACAACCGTCGAATGGTACGTGTCGGACCGGTAGATCGGATACCCCGCACCGGACACAAAGAAACCGCACGCCATGCCGATTCCCTTGCCTTTGGGGAGTTTTCCCTTCTTGTTTTTCCAGCCGGAGTGATCGCGAACGGCCTCCACGCACTCCTTCATGCCGAGGCTGGACATATCCAGTTCGTTGATAGTCACGTCCCCTGTGGTCATGATGTTCTTGAGGCGCATTTCGACAGGATCTATGCCCACTTTTTCCGCGGTCGTATCGATAAGCTGCTCGAATGCGGCGCGATGGGCAACTCCACCGTGGCCGCGTTGTGCGCCGCACGCGGGTTTGTTCGTGTACACCCTGAGCCCGTCGTACTTCATCGCCTTGAGCTTGTACGGACCGCCCAAGAGAGACCCCGAATAGTAGACCGTCGCGATCCCAAAGCTCGTGTATGCGCCGCCATCGAGTATGGCCTTGTTCCTGAGCGCGACCATGGTGCCGTCTTTCTTCACGCCAAGGCTCATCTCCGCGTAGAATTCGTGTCTGGCCCGGCTGTGGAGAAAGACCTGCTCCCTCGAGTAGGTCATCTTCACCGGCTTGCCGGTGATCTTGGCCAGCAGCGAGGAGCTCATCTCGAGCGGAGTGGCTTCGCACTTGGGACCGAAACCGCCGCCCACGTACGGCTTCACCACTCGCACATTGCCGACGGGGATCTGAAGCACCATGGCAACTGTGCGCATGACGTAGTGAGGCACCTGTGTCGACGTGTGCAAGGTGAGCTTCCCGTCCAGGTCGAACACGGCCAGGCAGGAGTGGGGCTCGATAAACGCGGCATCCTGTCTCTTGTTGCGGAACGTGTGGTCAACGATGAGGTCGCATTCCGCGAATGCCGCCTCAGTGTCGCCGAACTCCTGGTGGACTTCCGCGTTCAGGTTGCCCGGAAAGGCGTCGTGTATGAGGGGCGCGCCTTCTTTCATCGCGTCCCACATGTTGAATACCGCGGGGAGTTCCTCGTAATCGACCTTGATCAGTTCCAGAGCTTCCATCGCAATAGCTGGATCCGTGGCCGCGACCGCGGCGATCTCGTCGCCGACGTAACGCACCTTGTCATAGGCAAAAAGCGTCTCATCGTATCTCGCGGGGGAGACTCCGTATCTGACGAGTCCCGCCTCTTTCGCGGTGACCACGCATTTGACTCCGGGGAGCTTCCTCGCTTTTGACACGTCTATGCTGAGTATCTTGGCGTGCGCAAGGGGGCTCTGCAAGATGGCCGCGTGGAGCATTCCCGGCATGCTTAGGTCATCGGCGTATTTTGCCCGACCCGTGGCCTTTGCCGGAGCGTCCAATCTGGGGGCTCGAGTGCGGAGAACCTTCAATTCACTCATGACTGCCCGCCTCCTTTCCCGCCATGTTCTCGGAAGCCTCTTGGACGGCCTCCACGATCTTCTGATATCCGGTGCATCGGCAGAGATTTCCCGAAATTGCAGTCCGGATTTCCCTTTCCGTGGGTTTGGGGTTTTCGTCGAGCAAGGCCTTGGCGGAAAGTATCATTCCGGGAGTGCAGAACCCGCACTGAATGGCACCGCGATCTACAAAAGCCTGCTGAATCGGGTGGAGATTCCCGTTTTCAGCCAGTCCTTCTATAGTGAACACCTCTCGGCCCCTCGCCTGAACAGCCAGCACGAGACAGGAATTGACCGGCTTTCCGTCCAGCAAGACGGTGCATGCTCCGCAATCGCCGAGTCCGCACCCGTGTTTGGTACCGGTCAAGCCCAGATCTTCCCTCAAGAGCTGCACGAGCGTCCGATTAGATTCAACAGCCACTTCCACAGGCTCACCGTTGACCGTTAGATTCACCGACACCTTCATCGTACAACTCCTTAACCTTCCATGGGTTTCCAGGCACGAGCCGCCTTCCATGCCGCATTCAGGGCCCTCTTGGTGAGCACTTCGATCATCATGCATCGGTATTCCATGGTGCCGCGATGGTCAGTGATGGGGCTGCAGACCCCAACGCCCACCTCGCCGGCTCGCTGGAACAGCTCGTCAGACGGTTCTTGGCCGATAATCATCTCTTCGGCAGCGAAAGCCCTGACGGGGGTCGGCGCAACTGCTCCCAAAGCCACACGAGCGTCCGTGATGATGCCGTCGGGTCCGTTCAGGGTCAGCAGAGCCGCGACGTTCACCATGGAGATCTCGAGGGTCTTGCGCGCGCCGAGCTTGATGTATGATCCACCGCTCCAGGGAGGGGGGGTCTCCATGTTGATGGAAATGAGCAGCTCATTGGGTTCCATCAAGGTCTCACCGGGGCCCCTGAAGAATTCGACCACCGGCACGTCTCGTTCTGCGGACACGGACTTGAGCTTCAGGGTCGCATTGAGCACCATGCACGCGGGAGGCAGATCTGCCGCGGGACGGCCGTTCACCAGATTCCCTCCGATGGTGGCTCGATTGCGAATCATGGGCGCGCCGAGTCTCCCCGCCGCGAGGGCCAGCGGACTGAACCTGTCGAGGATCAGCTCGTGACGCGAGAGAGCCGCCGCGGTCACTGCCGAACCGACCGTCACTGCATGGCCGTTGCGCGGGATGATTTCGTCCAAGCCCGGAACTCTTGCGATGGAGATCACCTGCTTCGGTCGGTCGATTTTCTGCTTCATGCGGACGAGCAGGTCGGTGCCTCCGGCAAGGACTTTTGCGTTCCCACCCAATTCAGAGAGCAACTTGAGTGCTTCCTCGAGGGTGGAGGGCTCATAATACTCAAATTTCGGCAGCAGCATGCCCACTACCTCCTGTTGAAAGTGATTGGAAGTTCACTTGACTGAAACCAACGACGCCCTTGCAGTCAGTCGGTGCACTCGGAATTCCCTTACTTTAGACCTTGCCTAAAGAGATATCAAGGATCGTTTTCATCTCACCGCAATTTTTCAGGTGAGTGGCCGTTTTGAGTTTCGTGTGAAGATGCGTTTGCAGGGGGAATGAGAGTGGAATTGCTCATTGAAGCGGCAGTGAGTCCTTGTCACCGCAAAGGGATCAAGCGTGGCGCTCCGGTCGTCTTTGAAGCTGCATGCCCCAGTCTATCCACCTACGTTAGCTGTGCACCCCCAACTCTTAGTCAGGGATCGTCTTGAATCCCGAGCGAAGATTTTCAAACTCACCCACTGCGGATGCGATCACAGGTTGCGGCTCCCCGCTGCTCTGTGCTAGACTGCGCTCTTTCATGTTGAGGTGTGACAAGATGTGCTTGGCAGTTCCGATGCAACTTGTGGAGACGGCCGGCGAGGCCGTGGGCAAGGTGGACAACGGAGGGATCAGGACGGACGTGAGTCTGGTCATGACCCCTTACGCCAAAATCGGTGATTACCTGATCATACATGCGGGGTTCGCAATCGAGGTGCTGGACAACGACGAGGCCAACATACGTCTCGATCTTTTCCGTGAGCTGGCCGATGCGACCGCTAGTCTCCCGGAGACTTGAGGAGTGCTCATTCCCGAAATTCGGACGTTGATACGGGCGTGGAGTGTTCGTGCGCCCATCCAGGAAATCGAGCGGGAAAACCATGTTCCATAAGACAGATAGTCACGCAGCCAGTACTTTGACGCGGCAGATCGCGAAAATATGCGGTCAATCCGACACAGTGCTCAGGTTCATGGAAGTGTGCGGCACTCACACGATGGCGATTCACGAGGCCGGGCTCAAGAGCCTGTTCCCGCCGAACTTGCAGCTCGTGTCAGGACCGGGGTGTCCGGTGTGCGTCACCGAAAAGGGCTTCATCGATCGTGCCATGGCCACGGCCAAAGAACATCACGCCTGCCTGGTGACGTTCGGCGATCTGGTCCGCGTGCCGGGAACCACCGGATCTTTGGCGTCGTTTCGCGCGGAAGGTGGTGACGTGCGGGTCGTCTATTCCCCCATGGATGCGATTGCAGTGGCCCAGGCGCTGAACCCGAAGCCGGTAGTGTTCCTCGGGATCGGGTTCGAAACCACGATCCCCACGGTAGCTGCGACCGTGAAGGCGGCTCTGGCAAGAGGTATCGCCAACCTGTTCGTGATCAACGCGTTCAAGACCATACATCCCCCGCTGAAGATACTTGCAGCCAAGCAGGATCTGCACGGATTTCTGCTCCCCGGGCACGTGTCTGCGATCTTGGGTGCCGACTGCTACGGGTATCTGGCTCGGGACTTCGGAAAAACGGGGGTCGTAGCCGGTTTCGAGGCGCTTGACATACTCCTTGCGCTCCGGGACCTTGTGAGCCTGGCCACGGAAGGCCGAGCCGAAATCGTGAACCGCTATGCCCGCGTGGTCCGAGCTCAAGGGAATCCCGCGGCCCGTGCGATCATCGAGGAGGTCTTCGACCCCTGCGACGCGGAATGGCGTGGCCTTGGGACCATTCCCGGCAGCGGCCTGAAGTTCAAAGGACCTTACGCGGCCTTCGACGCTGAAGTTCGCTTGCCCGTCGATGTCCCCAAGGCGGAGGACAATCCCCGGTGCCGGTGCGCGGACATACTCACAGGGAGCAGAACCCCTAACCAATGCGGCCTCTTCGGCAGGGAATGTACTCCGGACGATCCGGTGGGACCGTGTATGGTCTCCTCGGAAGGGACCTGCGCGGCATACTACAAATACGGCGCCGGGTGATTGCACCAAACTTGTTTAGGAAAAGTCCCTTCCCCCGGACCCCCATCCCCAAAAACTTTTGGATCATGCTGCTCCCGCTGGTCGCCGCAGGGCAACACTGTCCAAAACGGTTACCGAAAGTGACGACCGATTGGAGCAAAAGTTCGTTTTGTGGGGTAGGCTTTCCAGCCCGCCATTCGGAAGGCAATTCCGGCCACCGGTATACGCAGAAGCCTAATTCAACGGCATTGAGAATGGCCTGTCCGATCCTGCAAGAGTCTCAGTAGTATGGAGCGATTGCCGAAGAGGTAGGGAATTCGCAATATTGACTCTACTACAATATTTCAGGCGTTTTTGAAGACGGGTCCGGGGAGGGGCTTCCTGCAAAAAAAGTACCTCCCCGGAAATTCTACCTCTTGGATATAAGGGCGTTGACTTATGGGTACAAGACAGGAATCGAGGGTCATGCTTGGGCATGGCGGAGGCGGACGCATGACGGGTAGGCTGATCCGCGACCTGATCCTTCCCAGGCTGGATCGCGGATTGCTGGGAGCACTTCCGGATTCGGTCGTGGTTTCCGGGCTCGGAGAGCGAATCGCCTACACCACGGATTCGTTTGTGGTGTCGCCGATCTTTTTTCCCGGGGGAGACATCGGGTCACTTTCCGTGCACGGGACCTGCAATGATTTGGCATGCTCGGGAGCTCGGCCGGTGTACCTTTCGCTGGGGCTGATCCTGGAAGAGGGACTTCCCGTTCAGGATTTGGAGCGGGTGCTCGAATCCGCGGCTCGAGCCGCAGACCAGGCGGGAGTGCAGATCGTCACCGGCGACACCAAGGTCGTTCCCAAAGGGAGCGCGGACAAGGTCTTCATCAACACCTCGGGGATCGGCAAGATAGAACGAGACCTTGTGCCGGCTCCGGACCGCATCCGGACCGGCGACCTGATCCTCGTGAGTGGCCCTGTCGGTAACCACGGCATGGCGGTCATGCTCAGCCGGGCTGAGTTCTCCTTCGATTTCCGGCTCGAATCCGATTCCGCGTCCATATGGCCGGTCGTGGAACGCCTCCTGGAACTTGGACCGGAGCTCAAATTCCTGCGGGACCCCACTCGAGGCGGCCTGGCCGCGACGCTCAACGAGATCACCCACGCAACGGGTTTTTCCGTAACCATAGACGAGACCTCCATCCCTCTGGATCCCCAGGTTGTCGCGGCTTCCGAGATGCTCGGGATAGACCCGCTCCTGGCTGCGAACGAAGGGAAGGTCGTCGCAGTAATCGCCGGCAACCAGGGAGACAAGGCCCTTGCACTGCTCAAGGACTGCCCCCTCGCCGAGGGAGCCGCGATCATCGGGCAGGTCACCACCGTGGCCGCCGGCACTCCAGCCAGGGTTGTCATGAACACCCGAGTCGGAGGTGCCCGGATAGTCGCAGAGCCATCAGGGGAGCTGCTCCCAAGGATCTGCTGAGCCGATCGGAAGAGAATGCCGTGGGGGCCGGTTCGACACAGGGCCGCGTGTGTGCTCACGGCCGGAACAACCGCGGCGATAGTCGCACCGTCGACCAAAAGGTCCAGGGATGAGGGTGTCCGCACCGTTCCAGGGCCGTTTGCGGCCGTGAAGTCCCCGGCGTGGTATTCTGTGACCAACCTCGCAAGTTCTCCCCAGACGAGCCTCCGCCGGCTTCGAACACGGGTTCTGGCAACCCCGCCAGAGAACGAGTCATCACATGCGCCTTGCGACGACCCCCGATCCTCTGCACGACGGAAAGACCACCTGATGGACATCCTCCGAATCCTGGAACCCGGTCCGTTCACCACGATACAGGACCGGGGCAGATATGGGTATCAAAGATACGGAATTCCGATTTCCGGGGCGCTGGACAAGTTCGCGTATCGAGTAGCGAATCTGCTGGTCGGCAATCCGGAGACCTCCGCGGTGCTGGAAATCACCTTCGCGGGACCGAAGCTCGAAGTCCTCGGCGAGACCGCGCTTGCGGTCACAGGAGCAGACGTGCCGGTTTTGGTGAACAACGAGCCCCAGGATCTTTGGACTGCGTTCGAGGTAAGGCCCGGTGACGTGGTAGCGATCAGGCCGGCCCGCCGGGGAGTCCGCGCGTACCTGTCGGTGGCCGGAGGAATCCTCGTGCCCGAAGTGATGGGAAGCAGATCCACCTACGTCAACGGAAGGCTCGGCGGATTGGACGGTCGGCTCCTGCGCAAAGGCGACATCCTGCCGGGCGGAAGCCCAACGGTGCCGCGGGCGCTTGGTAAGCTCCCCGATGAGTTACGTCCCACGCTGAGCAACCGGATCACTCTGCGTGCGATCCCAGGGCCCCAGGAAGACTTCTTCGATGAAGGGCTCGAGCTGTTTTTTACCGACACGTTCACGGTGAGTGCCCAGGCGGATCGCATGGGATACCGGCTGGACGGCCCCACCATCACGGGCAAGGTCGAAATGACTACGAGCATCATCTCAGAAGCGAGCGTTCCCGGAGGAGTACAGGTGCCGCCCGACGGCCGGCCCATCATTATCCTCGGAGAGCAGACCGCGGGCGGATACGCGAAGATTGCTACCGTGATCGCCCAAGATCTGGACCTGGTGGCTCAGGCCCGGCCCGGCGACGAGTTGAGATTCATGTCGGTCGATCCGGCACAGGCCCGGAAAGCTCACCAGGCCCTGATTCAGAAGCTGGTCCATATCCGGTCCCTTGTGAGATCGTCACGCCCGTGAACTCGGCGATTGCAACTGTTCCGGAACTCCTGCAGGGGTAGTGAGAGATCCTGAGGGGGTCGTGACAATGCGTGTCACTTGAGCTTCCTGTCGGGGGTGAAGACGTTCTGCCTGTCATTCCTGCGCAAACAGGAATCCAGGCCTTCTGCAAGGCACTGGATCCCGGCTTTCAACGGGGTGACCATCAGGGACGATGGGTTCCCCCTTCAGTCGTCTGTATGGACGAGTATGGGACACAGGCGCTAACTTGAGGTTCCTTGCTCTCTCGCCCGGCCCTGAAAGGCACGGCTAATATCAAGCGTCCGGGACGTCAGCCTTCCCAAGCCCCGGAGGAGCGACTGGAAAATAGCCGGACGCTTCAGCGCCGGGCAAGAATACGGGGTCCTTGTCGTCTGTGGAGTGCCGAAGTTAGCGCCTATGGGGGTCCGGGGGGAAGGAGCGTTTTTCAAAACGGCGGCTGGGAGCCGCTGCCAATAATCGCGTCGGTCTTCCTCGGCTCGCACGTGGTCGGATGGCGGGGCGAGTTGGTTCTACGCAAGCGAAGAAAGACACGTTGCTTTTTCCCAGAGCTGCTGAACCTTCGATTTCTTCTCGAAAAGAGAAGAAATCGAAGGTTATTGGTAATACAGCCCTTCCCCCGGAAATCTGACTTCTCACAGCACCAGCTCACGGGAGGAGTCGATACGGGTAGGCTCTCTTGGTCCACTGGTTGTCCGGGTACTCTGCTGAGAGCTTCTCGTAGGCTTCCTTCAACGGCCCGGCCTGGTGGGTGCTCTTGTAGCCCGATACCCCACGCAGGAAGATCGCTTCGGGAGCCGAAGAACTCTTCGGATAGTGCGTCACGATTCGGTTGAACTTGTCGATGGCGTCTTCAAAACGTTCGGATTCAAAGTCAGACTTGCCGAGCCCGAGAAGCAGCGACGGAATAAGCTCTTCAGGTGCCAGGAAGCCGACTGTCCGGTGGCGTTCTTTTCCGTCGGTATCGAGCGTCACGAGTGTGGGGGTCCATTGCACGTTGAACTGCCCCATCAGTGCGGTGTTGTCGGTCGGTATTCGGAGCGCAATGACATTCAGTGCGAAAAAGGCGACTACTTCTTCCGCGGGATACGTGACCGCATCCATCTGCTGACATCCGATTCAGCCGGGGTTGAAGAAGTCCACCAGGACGTGTTTCCCCTCTGCCTTGGCTCTGTCGAGAGCCGTCTCCATTTCCATGATCCATTCAACGGTTCCAGGCATAACAACTACCCCCTGGCACGACTGTGCGTAGCTATCTTCTCCGTCCGAGAAGAGTGGAGCGGCAATTGTATTCCGCGTGCTCTGATTGCTATCAGGAGCAATTCCACTGGGGAGAGTGTACGCACCGATCCCGCGCGGGCAAGAGGGGCATGGCGAGACGGTAGGCAGGCGTTCAGACCGGGAGACAAGGGAATGAACCACCAAGACACGACGACAAGGTAACATCTCAAAAAAGCCGGGACAGTCATCCTATAGTTTTGCCATTTTCGGCGATTTCGTGGGTGAGACGTTAAGATACGCTTGAATGGCATTGGCTTTCCTGCCATAACCCGTTTTCGACAAAGAAGATGGGAAAGGGGAAAGCCAATGGCCAAA
>JBFMAA010000066.1:0-30954 GCA_040755955.1 Thermodesulfobacteriota bacterium | reverse complement strand
TGCAGGCTCACACTGAGACCGCGTATACAAACCTTACAGTGATGCGACGACTCCACAATTCAACCACAGTGTGGCGGCTTACACAACGCAGTGTGAGCCCGCAGCGGTTTTTTGCGCGCTTGTCTTCCGGCTTGGTTGGTGCCGGAACGCTATCGGTACCAGTGATTTCAACAAGTTACCGCGAGTCTCTGCGCAAAAAACCTCGCGCAAGATTTACATACAAACTCTTGGGATAGTGCGGCTCCCGCTGGTCGCCGCAAAGAAAGCCGGCTCGTCGAGACGCCGGTGGGGAAGCTTTTTCATGCCTGGTTGTGGCCCCCCGGGGGCCATGGTGGCTTTGAAAAAGGGTTGTCCCCCGGATCCCCTTCCCAAGAGTGTTGACACATCGGTTGGTTTTGGCCATGCCCAGCCTCCGACGATGCATCAAGGACGTGAAGCGAACGTCCACCCCGATGCGAAGAGTTGAACGAGTCGGTCGTAAGCCCGGGGTGCCAGCGTGTGCGTGCTCACGAGGAGGCCGGCAAGCTCCCCCCCAGCATGGAGGTGCCCCAGAGCCAGGCCGGTGGCGAGCTTGTTGTGCTCCCACACTCGCAGAGCATCTCCGAAGCGGGTGAGCAGCTCCCGCACCATGGTTGCAAGGAGTGCGGAACTCCCATCGGCCTTGGCTTCGATCTCCACTTCCAGATGCTGCACCGCAAGGTCCTGAAATGTGTAGGTCACCGTATCTACGACGAGTTCCGCGATTGGAGACTCTCTTCCGGCAGGCGTAAGTACGTCCCGAACTTCCCTGCGAGTGAAGCGGTCCTGAATGACTCGCAATCCAAGCGCGGTCAGGGTATCTAGTGGGTCCGCGTCGGAGTTCGAAATGACGTGACCGGAGGTGATGACACCGAGGTCCCGCAACAGTTGGCTGACTCGCCCCAGCGTTTCGGCGGCCCACAGACCTTCGATTTCCGGCCTTACCACGGCTCCGCATTCGGTGATCCGTGCCGGGCCTTTGAGCGCGACCAGCAGCTCTCCGCTGCATTCCCTGACGCGGAGTCCCCAATCCGCGCGGGCCAGAGCCCATGCAGCACTGTCGAAGTACCGGTCGCGTATGACGAGTGTTGCTTTGGGGTCCAAACGGTGGCCTGCGAGCGCCGTGAGTCCGGCGATGCGCGCTGCCGTCGCCTCGGGTTTGTCGGAGCAGATCGCCAGGGTCGCTTCGATCTCCTGGTGTGGGAACGCGCTCTCCAATGGCTCGTCCTTTCTCATGGAAATGCGCTGGGGGAAGGGGCGTCTTGAAAAACGCCCCTTCCCCCAGACCCCCATCCCCTAAAACTTTTGGAGCATGCGGCTCCCGCTGGTCGCCGCAGAGTGTTCCATGAGCGGTCGGGACTGCATTTCCATGCTTCGTTGTGCCCGCCCCGCCGGCATGGGGGGGTCCGGGAACGTCTCATGACAAACGTCGCAATTATGGAATCGGCGCACCCGAGGAGGCTCTTCCCGACACCGGGTCTCAGTGAGACTCCGAGCCCGCGGGTTCGGTCGTGCCGTTGACCCAGAGTTCCGATTCGGCCAGGTCCACATTATCATTCCAGGAAATGCCGTAGCCATGCTCGTCGACGTGAACGTTGCGAAAGACCGCGTCATCTCTCAGGACGGCAAAAGCCGGTTCGCCCAAGAGAGGAGTGCAGTCGTATGCACGCGTCTCCCCGTTGGCACACGTCACTCGAAGGTGTTTCCCAGGCAACGGATACACTGCGCTTACCTTCGGGTAGTTCTCCATGATGCTCACTCCAAGCGGGGCAGTTGTCTGAATCGTTGGGTTCGCCACATGTCTCTCAAGTCCTGTTAGTAGTTTCGAGCCCACTCGTGCACAAGGCGTTGCGCACGGGCGGGGAGATCTCCTTCGATTATTTCCAGGCTATTGATCTCGAAGACCGCATTGAATTCCCCATAAAGCGCATGAAAATGAGGGACTCCGTGCTCTTGAAAAAACATCTTTATGACAATCCCATAGAATCGTGCAATTATCGGCATCGAACGTTCCTACGAAAGCTCATGCACGCGCACCGTCCGGGACCTAGTCCATGCTCTGGCGTCCCGCAACTGGACGATGCCACCATCGTGTGAGGCGATCGCCGGAGATCCCTCCAAGGTGGGCGAATCAACCCGCGTTCTCCTCACTTGCCCTTGTGCTGTTTGAGCAGTTCCACCACTTCTCTGTGCTCGTTGACCGTGGCCAACCCCAAAGCCGTGGACCCAGCCGCGGTCCGGATGTTCGGGTCTGCTCCTTTCTCGAGCAGCAATCTGACCACATCCTTCTGTGCTGTGGTCGCGGCGATCATGAGCGCGGTGTACCCGTCCGCGTTTTTCGCGTTCACCTTCGCTCCCTTGTCGATCAGCAGCGTGGCCACGTCCACATGACCGCCGCCTGCTGCCGTCATGAGCGAAGTCACATCGTCAATAGTCTTCGCATTGACCTTGGCCCCTTTCTCGATCAGAGCCTTGACTATCTCCGTGTGGCCCGCCGCAGAAGCGGCAATCAAGGCCGTGTACGAGTTGCGGTCCTTGACGTTGGGGTCCATACCCTTTTCCAGCAAGAGCCGAACCAGGTCCAAATGCCCTTTCGATCCGGCCAATAAGAGGGCCCCGGCGTGAGGGTTGTTCTCGGACTTGATGTCGATCCCTTTTTCGAGGAGTAGCTTCACCACGTCGAGATTCCCCGCGGCACTCGCGGTAATGAACGCAGTTGCACCCGCGGCTGATCGCGCGTTTATGTCCGCGCCCTTTTCCAGGAGCACCTTTACCGTGTCCATCGAGCCCTTGAGTGCCGCGAGCATCAAGGCAGTGGCGCCCTTGCGGTTCTTGCCGTCGACCTTGGCACCCTTTTCCAAGAGCAGCTTGACCACGTCAACTCGACCGTTGGTCGCCGCGATCACCAGCGGAGTCTCGCCGTGCTTGTTTTCCGCATTGGGATCAGCCCCGCGGTCTAGCAGGACTTTCACGTCTTCGAGCTTGCCGTTTTCGCAGGTGGCCACCATCTGGTCTTTCTGATCCATTTGCGGTGCGGCCTTGGTTTGCGCGGCCACCGTTGCGGCCAAACACAACACCAAAGCACACACGAGCACCCCCACACACACTCGCAACATATGACGCACTTTCAGCATGATTCGCTGTCTCCTTGTGAGATGAACCAGGATTTCCGGGGGAAGGACCTTCTTGCAAGAAGGTCCTTCCCCCGGAAGACTTTCATGGGAACTCTTGGAGCATGTCGGCTCCCGCTGGTCGCCGCGGTGTCCGTTGGTTCGAGATCTGCTTTATTCCAGGGCAGCCAAACTTTGTTGGCAGGTTTTGCATACTGCCGGCCGGCTCGAACTGACGGCAACCAGTCGGAATCCCATTGCGTTTCTTGGCCGTGCTCGTCTCCCGAGCCATGGGGGGTCTTGCGGGGACCACATGCCTAACCGTTCAGCGGGTATACGTCTTCCTCCCGAAACCAAAGCGCAAAGGCACCAAGACACCAGGAAGATAATGGACGATCCGCCTCATCGGGGCGAAAATGATTTGTCTTCTCCGTGCCCCGGCGGTGAACTCTTGCAGGGAATATACATCTGGACCCGGTCTGCTGCAACCACGTCGTCGGACGCCGAGTTTCAAGGGCTGGGGAGATACCGCTGCCGCCAGAGCTCGAACACGAAAAGTGCCCACACTTCTTTGCGAAAGTCCGCACCCGACGACACGTGTCGGTTCACCATTTCCGTCACCTTGTCCACCCGGAAGATCCCGGCTTCCTTGAGACGCACCGGCGCGAGGGTTTCGGTCAGCATGTCCCGCAGGGGCCCTCGCAGCCAGGCCGCGGTGGGTATGCCGAACCCCTTCTTTCCTCGGGCGACGATCGTCTCGGGGAGACGTCCTCGCATGGCCCGACGCAGGAGATACTTGCGCGTGCCGCCTTTCATCTTCATATCGGCCGGCAGTCGGGCGACGAATTCGGCGAACTCTCGGTCAAGAAACGGGGATCGCACTTCGAGGCTGTTCATCATGCTCGCCCGGTCCACCTTTACCAAGATGTCGTCATGGAGGTACAGCTTGATGAAATTGTCGATCACGCAGTCCACCGGGTCGGACGCATCGCAGCATTCGCGATAGAAGAGGGCCTCCTGATAGATCTGCTCCCACACGGCATCACGTGCGATCTCAGGCAACAGTATCCGTTGCTGGGCCTCCGGAGGGAACGATCCGATCCACATGGTGTTGCGCAATTGCGGGTCGCCCCTCGAGTATGGCTCGAATCCCTTGAGAAAATGATGCACCTTGAATTGCAGGCTCATATTCCTCTCAGAATGGGGAAGCAACCCTGACGCCCGTTGGAGCATCGTCACGCAAAATTGAGGAAGTCTCTCCACCAACCGCGAAAACCGGAGCGCAGCAAACGGATCATATCCCGCGAACAGCTCATCACCGCCGTCCCCGCCGAGCGCCACGGTAATATGCTTCCGGGCGAACGCGCACAGCAAATACGTGGGAAGAATAGACGGGTCCGCGAAGGGTTCGTCGAGGCCGGCGATGACCGCGGGGAAGATCTCGATCGTGGCCGAGGGGCTGAGGACTTGCTCGTGGTGGTCCGTGCCGAACATGCCCGCCACTCGCTTGGCATACGGGGACTCATCGAACGAGGGCTCACTGAAGCTGATATTGAAGGTCCGTATCGTTTCGGGGGGGATCAGGTCGGTCAGGAGCGCGACCAGGGTGCTGCTGTCCAGGCCACCGCTGAGAAACACCCCGAGCGGCACGTCGCTCATGAGCCTTTTTCGTAGGGATTCGCGGAGCAGTCGGACCATCTCCTCAACGGCCTGGTCCATGTCTATCCTGAGCTTGGGCTCGTACGCGATGCTCCAATACTTGAATGGCACAGGCTCAGAAGTGAGCCGTTTCGGATCGAGCACCATCGCATGGCCCGCGGGGAGTTTCCCGCAGCGGGCGTATATGGATTCCGGTGACGGGACGAAGTCGCAGGCCAGGTACTTCCGCAATGCCGAGAGGTTGAGTCTTGCCTCGAAAGACGGGTTGGCAAAGAACGCCTTGGGCTCTGAGCCGAAGAGAAACACGCCGTTCTGCAACGTGTAGTAGAGCGGCTTCTTGCCGAAGGGGTCCTTGGCGAGGACCATTTTGGACTTCACCGTGTCGTACAGGACGAGGCTGAACATGCCGTCGAGCCGGCTCACAAAGTCGATGTCCCATTGTTCGTATGCGTGGACGATCGCCTCGGTATCGCTCCCGGAAAAGAACCTGTGGCCTGCGTCAACGAGCTCCTTCTTCAGCGTCGGGTAGTTGTAGATCTCGCCGTTGCAGACCGCGAGGATGGTGCCGTCTTCATTGAACAGGGGCTGACGACCGCGCTCGGAGAGGTCGACGATGCTGAGCCTTCTCTGCGCGATCCCCACGTTTCCGAGGACAAAACACCCTTCATCGTCGGGTCCCCGGTGGCTAAGGGTCCGGTTCATGCGCAGCAGCACATCCCGATCCACGGGTTTCTCTGGGTCCACGTTGACCCAACCGACGAATCCACACATGGCAATCTCTCTTTGACCAGATTTCCGGACTCCTTCGATGCAACCTTGTGCGGGGCCGTGCGTTAGCGGCCAAGCTGTCCGTCGGAGGTCTTGTCCGATAGTGTCTTGCCCAGTAATAGCATTTTCTTAACGGTTTGGGAGTAGTCCTTGTATCCCTGACTGCCGGAACGCCAAAGGACGCGATAATTCCATCGATTGGTGAAAAACACGACTGCGAATCCAAGTACCGAACCGAGCCCGAAGAATCCATACTCAATCAATTGCTTGTGGTCGGGAAAGAAGTCCGCCAACTGACCGCCGATAAACAACCCGATGCCTGTCCCGAGTAGCAACCCCAGTACCCAGTAAACCCAGCAGACGGTAGGAGTCACTACGTTTTCCGTTATGCTTCTGTATCCCAACCGTTCACTCTCGTGGTAAATATAGTAATTCCCGACAAGATTGTACGTTGAGCCGATCAGCAACAGCAGGAACGCGGGAAAGCACATGAGGAGCGTACTGACGTTCTCCTTCCAATCGACATGCAAAGCCAGGAAACCAAGGACCGACGCGGCTGCCATCTGTACCGACCAGTAAATCTTGATATCCGCAACCATCTTTTTCGAGTTCGAGCCCGATGGGCCCTTGACGTCGGTCAGACCGGAGGTTGCCGGCGTGTCCTCGGGTCCAATTTGGAGAAGACTTGTGGCTTCTGCAAAGGCTTTGGCGAGGATGGCGGCGGAATTCGCGATCTGGTCCCGCGGCCGGTCAATGGTGTTGGCCACTCCTTTGATGGCGGCGTACTCAACCGGCCGGTCCCGGGACATCCGTTTGCATAGCGCATAGAATTGCCCGACTTCCATGTCGACCATGTCCACCGTCGGAGCAAATTCTCGGGCGTCACGCTGAAGGCACCCGAGCTTGCCCCGATAATCATTGTCGGGACTGCCCGGCATGAACCCATAATAGAAATCCGACGAGACTATTGACGCTCCGTCGATTCCTTCAGGTCGGATCAGGGACGGGCGAAGCGGGATCTCGCCGACTTCCCGATCCAGACCCGTCCCGGCCAAGTACGCTTCTTCAACGAAGAAGATTCTTCCGACTTTGGCTTCCCTCTCTTGGGATGCGGGTGCCACGGCTGCGGTCCCCACCAACAGGACCTTCCTGGCGATGTTGAACCTGAGGAGTTCATACAGAAGCGGCTCGAGACAACCGGTGCCGATTCCGCTGAGGATCAAGGTGAACTGCTTATACTGCCGAACACCGTAACATCTGAAATCTTGCTGTCTCTGCGGTTCCGGGAAACCACACCTGCTCAGCGCAGTTGCAACCTCGTGCTTGTCTTCTCCGCAGCACAGAATCACGTTCGGCAAGAGAAAACGCGCGTGGAGCATAGTGTTCGGTGCAATGGCAAGGTCCGCATCGGCGGTCATCTGTTCCCATCCTCTCGTTCCGTGTCAGACTGATCGTTTGACGATATCTCGCCGGATTACCGGAGTCAACGGATTGTCGGGTGATCGCCGGAGTCCTGGGTCATTTCGGAATAGAACCTCGCGCGGATCTTCATCGTCTTTGGTTTCCAGCCCAAGGCGACGACAGCCGCGAACGGGGTTCTGGCCACGACAGTGTGAACGGACATAATCAGCCTCCCGGATTACGGGTTGAGTACACAGTCGACAACGTAGGGCTTCTTGTCCTGGCTTTCGTAGTAGGTGCGTATGCCAATCTCCGCGAGGAGGCCGATCAGGATCGTGTGTCCTCCCATGATGAACAGCAGCATGGTCAGGAGCACGAGCGGGAGCAGGTCGACCCCGCGAAAATCGAGCACATACCGATAGTACCACGTCACCGCGCCAACCCACACGCCGGCCAGTATCGACACCAGGCCGATGGCTCCGAAGAAGTGCAGCGGCCGCGATGCATACCCGGACATGAACTTCAGCAGGATCATGTCCAGGAGCACCTTGGGCACTCGTCCGAGCCCGTACTTGGATACCCCTTTGGTGCGGGCATGATGGCGCACCGGGATCTCGGCCACTCTGCCGCCTTGCCATGCGATGAGCGCGGGAACGAAGCGGTGCATTTCTCCATACAGAGACACCGATTTGAGGAACCTGGCACTGTAGGCCTTCAGCGAACACCCGTAGTCATGCAGGGGCACTCCGAACACGAACGACATCATCCAGTTGGCGGCCATCGAGGGAATCTTGCGAGTCAAGACCTTGTCCTGTCGCCTTTCCCGCCATCCTGAAACGCAGTGGTACCCCTTGTCGAGCTCTTCCAGGAGCCGGGGAATATCTGCAGGGTCGTTCTGCAGATCCGCGTCCATGGTGACGATGACTTCCCCCCTGCACAGGGTGATCCCTGCGGCCATGGCGTGAGTCTGGCCGAAATTCCGGGTGAATTTCACGACTCGCACGCGGGGGTCCGCCGCGGCAATCTCCCTGAGCACCCGGAAGCTCTCGTCAGTGCTCCCGTCGTCCACGAAGATGATCTCGTACTCTCTACTGTCGTTCAATGTCTCCGCAGGCAGCGACGATGTGCTGCCGAAATCCGCTTCAGCAGCGGGGTCTGTGGTAGTCCTTCCCTGGCGAAAATCTGCGGTTTCCACGTGTGCAGAACCAACCCCCGCCGCCTGCGGACCGCACGCGGACCGGCCAAGGTCGACGCGAGCATTGGTGGCGGTTCCCACCCGCTCCGTGCCATCGTCCCGGAGCACTTCCGAAAGGCGGTGGTAGAGCTCCGGCAGGCAGTCCTGTTCGTTGAAGACCGGAAGCACCACCGAGATCTTGCAGGACTGATCTGTCTGTTCGGTCCGGGGGGCCCTGATAGGTGATTCGCTTGCTGGGGTCATGGTCCTTCCACGTGCCGGTATCGTAAGGGGTATCCCCCTTCCGGAAGATTACACGTGGCCGAGTGCATAAGTCAATCCGCGCAAAGAAGGCCGGCCCCGCTCCAAGCGTCAGATACTAATCTGCGTACCGTCAAGTAAGATTTCGGGACGCCCCCTTGTCGAAAGAAGGGCCCTCCAGCAAGAGCGTTTGAAACATTGGTGAGTTGTCTGTCGCTGGATTGGCGTTATGTCTTTGGATGACCAACCGATGTTCTAAGAGTTTTCGGAAAGGGGTCCGGGGGACAACCCTTTTGCAAAAGGGTTTCCCCCGGAAATCTTTCCTTTCGGAAAGCGACTTGGTATGAGGGGACGAGGCTGGAAGAACGGAAGGGCCCCATTACGGGGCCCTTATCATGAGGAAGGTTGGGTTGGATGCTACGGAGCACAAACCGGCAATGCTATTTCTCGATGTTGACGAGGCCCTGCTTCACAACCTGAGCAAGGCGTTTGCTGTCTTGTTGTCGTTTCTTCTCGGTCACCCACCAGCCGAAGTCATCTTCGGGGTCCATCGATTCGACTCCGAATTCCACGTAGCGATCGCTGTTTTCGTCGAACATGTCATTATCTCCGTGAATCGGTGCTTAGTGCAATCAAGTGTCTGTCTTTGATTCCCATTGCGCGTGTGCGCTCATTGACGGATTAGATGCAGAGGCCTTGCAGAGGATTCGCGTGTGGGTCGGTCTCCGCAGCAAAATCATCGCAAAACGGCGGCTGGGAGCCGCAACCAAAATCCGCGTCCACCTTCCTCGGCTCGCATGAAGACCGATGGCGGGGCCGGTTGGTTCTACGCAAGCGAAAAAAGGCACGTTGCTTCCTCCCAGTGCTGCTGAACTGAAGATTTCTTCCCGAAAAGAAAAGAAATCGAGTGTTATGAGTAAAACGCTCCCCAGAACGAAAAAAGGCGGCCGAAGCCGCCCGGAACATTCCCGTAAGGGGTTTAAGATACTCGGAATTTGTACACTTCGTTCGTCTCCGGGTCGATCACGTGCACTGCGCAGGCGATGCAGGGGTCGAAAGAATGGACGGTGCGAAGGATCTCGAGAGGCTTCTTGGGATCGGCAACCGGAGTGCCGATGAGCGCGTTCTCCACGGGGCCCTTCTTCTTGTTGGAGCACGTCGGTCCGAGGTTCCAGGTCGAGGGAACCACCTGCTGGTAGTTCTTGATCTTCCCTTTCTCGATGGTAACCCAGTGACCAAGTGAGCCACGGGCCACGTCGGCAAGTCCCATCCCCTGGCCGTTGGTGCTTTCGTCGAGCTTGTACTCGGTGAAGGTCTTCACTTCGCCCTTCTTCACGTTCTCAAGAAGGTCCATGCACCACTTCTCAGCCCGCTGGGCGTTCACCAGGCACTTTACGCCGCGAGCAGCGATCCGGCCCAGGGTGGAAAGCAGGTCGGTGGGCTTCAGCTTGAGGGCCTTGAGGGCTCCATCCACCGTGTCCTTGATCTCCTTGTTGCCGCCCACGTAGGAAACGAGACACTGGGCCAACGGACCCACTTCCATGGGTTCGCCGTTATACCGCGGAGCCTTGAGCCAGGTGTACTTTCCGTTGGTGTCAGGCTTGGCGCCCTTGAGCGCGTCTCCCATGAGCGGTTTGGTCTCACCGACCGACGGATGAAGCGGCTTGCCGCCTTCATACCAGGCCATTGCCACGTCTTCGGTGATCTTCGCCACATCCACGGGCAGGGCCTTGAGCTCTCCATTGAGGATCGCGCCTCTGGGGAAGTAGAAGGAATCGGGTTCCTTGTCGCCTTCGGGGAAGTCGCCGTACGCGAGGAAGTTCTTGTTCCCGCCGATCTTGGTCCAGTGCGCGTACGCGGGGGCAACCGCGAGAAGATCCGGAATGTAGACCTCTTTGATGAACGCGATCTGCTCCTTGAGCATGAAGAGGTATTGGGAGATGCGGTCTGCGTTGAGCTGTGCGGCCACGGTGACACCGCCAGGAAGATGACCCTGCAGGTGGGGGTTCTTGGCTCCCCAAATCGCCGTCATCTGTGAAGCGTGGACCTGCTGGCGAAGGTTGTCCAAGTAGTGACCCACGCACACCAGATTGGCTTCAGGGGAAAGCTTGTAATCAGGATGACCCCAGTAGGCGTTGGCGAAGGGGCCGAGCTGGCCAGACTTCACGAAGCTATCCAGCTTGTCCTTCAAACCCTTGTAGTAGGCCGCGGTCTGCGGTCTGCCGCTGTGGTTTGCGGACCATTCCGAGGCTTTCTTGGGGTCCGCCTTCAAGGCTGACACCACATCGACCCAGTCCAACGCGCACAGTTGATAAAAGTGCACCGGATGGTCATGCATGTTCTGTGCGGCATGGGTCAGGTTGCGGACGATCTGTGCAGTCGGGGGGATCTTTATCTTGAGGGCGTCTTCCACGGCGCGCACTGACGCGAGGGAGTGGACCAGCGTGCAGACTCCGCAGGATCGCTGGGTGATCAGATGTGCGTCCCGGGGGTCACGGCCCTGGAGAATGATTTCCAGACCCCTGAAGAGCGTTCCACTGCTCCAGGCGTCTTTCACCTTGCCCTTCTCGATTTCCACTTCTATTCGCAGGTGACCCTCTATCCTCGGGATCGGGTCAACGACGACTCTTGCCATCTTTTCGCTCCTTTTCCACGGCGGTGGTCAACAAAGGTCGACAACTTCAATGGGCTGACGGGAACTATTTCTTCACATAGAAGGGGCTCAGATCGTCCCAGAACTTCGGCTGGCTGCACCCGATGCAGGGATGTCCCGCTCCGACAGGCCAGTTGGTTCCCTGGTTCCATTTGATAATGGGGCAGTTGTGGTAGGTGTCGGGGCCTTTGCATCCCATTTCGAACAGACACCATCCCTTCTGTCCGCCTTCATCGCCGAAGACTTTCACGAATTCCTGGTTCTCGAAGTGACCTCTTCGCTCGCAGTTATCGTGGATGAGCTGGCCATAGGCGAAGAGCGGCCGTCCCAGCTTGTCCAGCGCAGGGAGTTTGCCCAGAAGGAGGAAATGCACCACAGTGGCGACCATGTTGTCCGCGTTGGGAGGACATCCGAAGAGATTGACGGTCTTCACCCCGGTCACCTCGGCCACGCTCTTGGCCCCTGTGGGATTAGGTTTTGCCGCAGGAATGCCGCCGTCGCACGCGCATGAGCCCACACAAATCGTTGCCGCGGCTTTCTTGACCACCTCGTTGGCGATCTCCATGAACGTCTTGCCGTGGATCTTGCCGTACACGCCGTTGTCTTTGGTGGGGATGCTCCCCTCAGCAATACAAATGTACTTCCCAGCGTTTTCCTTGACGGTCTTCGCGAGGATCTCCTCTGCCTGATCCCCGGCTGCTGCCATGACCGTCTCGTGATATGCCAGGTCGATGGTGTCGAGAATGACGTCTGCTGCCCACGGGTAGGTGGAACGGATGAATGACTCCGTGCACCCGGTGCATTCCGCGAACTGGAGCCAAACCACCGTGGGTCTCTTCTTCGGGTCTGAAACGGCCGCGGCGATCTCGGGGGCAAAGGTCATCGGGAGGCCCAGAACCGTTGCCATGAACCCGCAGAACTTCATGAAGTCCCGGCGGGTGACGCCCTTTTGCGCCAAGCTGTCGGGTACGTCGAAGGACTTGTCCATCTATTACCTCCTTACTGTAATTCCTGCTGTCATCCGGTTGCTCGGCACTGAACACACGTGATCGGCTTCCACCGGGATTATCCGGCTGCCTGTGCGTCTTTTCCGATATGAGGAACGTGGATGAGGACACCGGACCCCTCTCCGGTGGATCAACGAAACTCTGTGCAGAAGATGGATGCAGCAGTCATTCATGAATGGGGCGAAGTTTACTGGAGTCACGTAGAAAAATCAAGGCGAAAGTTGCGGTGATTCCCACGTATTACGAGCCATCAAAGCGTGCCACGCAACGCACGGAACGCCTCAGGTAACGCCAAACAGGCTTTTCGTCACAGGACCGACATCTTCTGCGGGGTTGCCCTTTTGTAGGGAGAATTTTCGCAAAAAAAATCAAGAGATAAAACAGGAAACTTGGTTATCCATGAGATGTCTAACCATATAAGTTGATTTGGCGAGAGAAAATAGACAACTCACAGCGAGGCGACCATGGGTACTCAATATAGGAAATTCATTACATTGTATGAAGAATTCAGAACCCGCCACCCGAGGCATCCCCTGCTGGAGGACCTGAGAGCAGGGCTTATGCAACGACGTTTTCCGAGCGATGAATGGCTCAGAACTCGGTCCGTCAGGATGAAGGCCATCATGCGGCCACTTTGGCTGAACACGTCCCGGACCCGGCAAGAAACCGAGTCTGACCCGTATGACGGTTCCGGAAAGTGAACGTCGATTCATGCGAGATCAAGCTTCGTGGGGCAGGCTCTTCAGCCCGCCACTGCGCGGAAACGTACGAGAACCGCTCTAAAGGCTTGAGAACGGCGCAAGACTGGTCCATACTATGATGCCCGTGACTGATCGGACGAGAGGAGATGAGTCATCAGCTATCTCACCCAGGAGATCGAAACAGGAAGCGTTCCCGGGTCTCAAGGCACAACCGTACCCAAATGGCTGGGACACGCGGGTGTCGGGGTCTTCTTCGTGCTCTGCGGCTATTACGTCTGGAGCCGGTGGGCTGAGTTCGCGTTCCTGGCAACGGTGAGTCTGTCGCACATCCTTGCCGCGGGATGTCCCACTCTGTTGAGCTTCGTGGTCAACGCGTACCAGCTCGGCCTCTTCCTGGGCAAGTTTCGCGTGAGAGCCGGCCGCGTCGAGCTGATGGCGTTGACCATGGCGATGATTCTCGGGAACCTCGTGCTCCCCCTGCGAGGAGGCTCGGGCGGGATGGCCGTGTATCTCAAGCGCGTGCATAAACTTGACTTCCACCTGTTTGCCGCGATCTACGGGGGGAGCGCGATTCTTGTGGCGCTTATCAACTGTGGTCTTGCCCTTGTGGGGCTGGTGGCGCTGTGGCTCTGGTACGGCTTCTCTCATGCCCCCCTGAGCGTCCTGGTATCGGGCACGTTCTTATGCTGCCTGGTGCTTTGTGTGTACCCTCTGCCCGTGGGTAGGAAGGGGACCGGCCTGGCGGGATTCGTCGCCGGTGGGGTGCGCTCCTGGCACGAACTCACCCGGGACAAGCGTTTGCTCGCCCATCTGGCGGCTTCCCACCTGGGGCTGGCCTTCCTCTTGGCGGGGTCGTTCTTCTTGATTTACCGCGCGCTGGGACATCCGCTCTCATGGGGAGCCGTTCTGGTCACTTCGAGTCTTGGAAGCATCGCTGCCTTGGTACCGATCACTCCCGGTTCCCTCGGGGTGTTCGACGCGGTGGTCATCCAGATCCCCCAACTCTTCGGTCTGGACCCCCCGCGGGCATTGACCGCGGCACTGGTATTTCGGGCGATCTGCATGGTCTGGGCGAGCGTTCTGGGACTCCCCGGCCTGTGGTGGCTGGTTCGTCGCGGGGGAAGGGCCCGCACCTAACAGACGCCGCAATGCCCCAGAAGTTCCGATGAACGTCTCCCGGGGGAAACCCTTTTGAAAAAGGGTTTCCCTCGGACCCCCTTCCGAAAACTCTTGTCATATTAGGTGGTTCTGACCATCCAGGGGGTTCTTGAAGTGTCGGGACGGGACTGTCATCCCTCGTTGTGGCGAGGCCGCGACGACCTTTTTCGGCCCGCATGAATACCGATGGGGGGCGAGTTGGCTCTGCACAACCCAAGAAGGGCACTCGGCAGAATCCTCGATCTGAGGAGCACAAGATTTCTTCTCGGGAAAGGAAGACATTCAATCTCATGAGTAAAAGGGTTTCCCCCAGAAGACTTTCACTGGGACACCCTCGCGGCGACCAGCGGGAGCCGCCCAATCTCAAAAGTTTGAGAGGATGGGGGTCTGGGGGAAGGGGCGTTTTTCAAACCGCCTCTTCCCCGCAGAATTCGCACTTCCACAACAACGCCCTACTATGCGGCCTTGTCGTCGGTCTGCCAAATGCCCATGGCATTCTTTTGGGGGTCCATGAACACCGCGAACCAGCCCATTGCAGGAACCGCAGTCCGCGGCATGATGACCGTCGCGCCGAGAGCCACGGCCTTTTCAAGGGATCGGGCAACGTCCTCCACCAGGACGTAGGGTACCATTCCGTGTTCAGGGGCTTGTCGCTGCATCATACCGATGCCGAACGCTTCTGGTTTCTGTTCCTCGATGTAGTAATCCATCTCCCCCGGGACCTTCTGGAGATTCCAGCCGAACAGCTCTGAGTAGAACTGCTGCAGGGATTTCAGATCGTCCGCGGGGATCTCGATATGGCAAAATGTATGCATTGTGTCCTCGCCAGGATGGGATAGAGCCCAACAGACGTTGGGTGCGCCGTGAAATCCAGCCACGAAGAAACCAAGACACAAGGAGTAAATTAGAGAACCATATTGACTTGCCTCGCTTCCCGTAGGTTGAAACCTACGGCTATTCACAGGCTGCTCTTTCAGGGCAGGAACGCCGGCGCCCTCCTGGGCGCACCTTGAATAGCCATGGGTTTCAACCCATGGACAGGGAGCACAAGACATGACCGAGCTATTTTGCCGCGGGCCTTAAGGGTGAGAGAGATTCGCTGTCTCGGTGCTTCATTGTCTTGGTATTTCACTCCCCTGTCTCCCAGGCTGAACGCTTACCGCACGAGAATGGGGTGTCTTTCGCCGCGCTTGATCTTGTCTCCCACCGAAGTGCCGCACACCGCGCAGAGGTATTCGTATTTGTCTCCTTCGGGGAGGATCAGGAGCAGCCTTTCTCTGACGGGAGTCGCGCGGCCACACTTGGGGCAGTAGAGTTCGGTGGCATGAAAGTCCTTGTACTGCCGGTTCGCCTGAGACGTCCTCGCATAACGAGGATAACCGGTTGGTTTTCTGGGTCTATTGTGCATATCGTCTCCTGATCGCGTTGGCTTTGACACCCGATACTCATTGAGCGGGCAGCCGCATTCACCAGAGGGTCCACCCAGTGTCGTGCGAGCGGCTGACCCTTTTCCTCACGGCTGAACAATGACGACCCGCGGATCTGCCCTTGGGGTCGTTTTTCATTATGTGAGGATAACGCATCTCCCCGAATAGGCAAGTCCTTATCGGGGAGGCGGGGATGCCGATCCGCGGACTTGTTCGGTATGTCCAATGCACTACAGATCATTCGAGGCTTTATTGACAGATTACATTCGATTGTGCTATTATTGGGTTGATTCATCTATGGATAGCGTGTAGGTTCTTGGTGGCCCAGGCCATTATGGAGTGATGTTGATGAGAAAGCCCATTTTCCTGTTAATCCTTGTGATGTGCTCCCCCGCGGGGCCGCTTGGTGGGGGCAGCGCTCTTGCCCAACACTCGTTCGGCCTGGACAGGGACGAAGCGCCATTGCAGCAGAGTTACAGGCCTCCGTGTGTGTTCCCTCCTCTTCCAAGCCCCTGCGCGGTCGGCTGCAAGGAGGCCGTGCCGCAAGCCCAGGCCGTTCCCTGCGCGATCAAGACGGCCTGCCCATCGAAGAGGCTTCCCTGTCACGGGGTGTCGTATTACTGGAATCCTTACGACCTGTTCCGGGTTCGATAACCGCGCGCGAGCCGCGCTTGACATCTCGTCGGATTTGGTGCTGTAATGGGATTCCTGGAAATCCTTATCTGAGCTCTGAATTGGGGTTCAGATTATCTTGGGTGAAAGGTACTGGGTATGCGTAGCGTTGTCACGGACGGGACGCGGAGTTTTGTGGTGCTGCTGAGCTTTCTCGTGGTGCTCGGGAGCTGGGGGGATGTGTGCGCGAGGAACACGGATGCGGGACCGAACCTGGTCAGCATGGTCCGACCGGCCGATATCCCGGATCGCTCCGACTCGAAACTGGGGCCCATCGATCAGATACTTGGCGCAGAGATCACCGAACCGAACAACAAAGGGCTTTTCTTGGGGAGGATCCCACATTCTCCCTGGACGCCGGGACGAAGTGAATTCCCCTGGAAGGCCCAGGCCATGCGGGCCGGAAGGTCAGGCGAGACCCTCATTCCCGGCGCGCTTCAGCAGAAGATGCACGGGCTGCTCACGAGAGGAGGGTCCGGGGTATCCGTCGGCTTGTCCGAGGGGAAGCAACGTGCGTCCCTTGTCGACTCGATCCGGGTCATGGATTTCACCGGGCGATTGTCCGTCTCTCCGGGGGGAGTATATTCCCACCTTGAGATTCATGTGCATCGCTCGAAGTTCCTGGTGTACCTGTACGGGATCACCTATTCAGGGGAGCGAAAGGAGCTCTTCTGGTGCAAAGCCGGTCTCGGCTCACCGGAATACCCGACGCCGGTCGGATCGTACTACATACTCAGGATATATGATAAACATCCCTTGTGGATTCCCCCTCAGGATCGGGAGTGGGCATACGGTATGACTCCGAGTCACTCTGTCTACGGGGGGCACATGATGCCCTTTTTCTCCAAGATTCAAGAGAGAGGGCGCGCAAGAGACTTCGCGGACGACCAGGGACTGGACAGAATCGCCCCTGAGATGAAGATGGTGGACGCGGGCGCCTATCGCATTCACGGGACCGATCAGCCTTGGACCATGGGGCAAAGGCAGTCGCACGGCTGCGTGAGGTTGCGCAACGAGTCCGTGAAGGTGTTGGCTGATCTCCTGAAGCTGTACGTAGGGACCAAAGAACGCGGTACCGCTCCCAACGGCGAATACGTGGACTTGCGACGGCCCGTGAGATTGACTCTTTTCTAGCCGTGCGACCCGTGCGCACCGAAATCGCTGAGAGACTGGCCCAAGTAACCGTATCGATACAGGCGGCTCGTCGCCCCTGGAAACCTTAGGGCCCGCGCCAAAACAAGCATTGCAGCCACAGTGAATTAGAGAACGGTATTCACTCGCTTCACTACCGAAGGTTGAAACCTACGGCTATTCACGGGCTGCCCTTTCGGGGCAGAAGAGGCCCGAGCCCTGCTGGGCGCACGGTGAATAGCCATGGGTTTTAACCCATGGAAGGGGAGCACGCGAGATGACAGGATTATTTCGCGGCAAGCCCTTACCTTTCGGAAAGCCACTTGGTCTTCCGATCTCCCCGAGGATCGAGGCTTCGTAATTACCACAGCGGACGCACGGGAAGCGGCAATGCAAAGAAAACAGGTCGGTATACTCATCTTCAACGATGTCGAGGTGCTCGATTTCTGCGGGCCGTTCGAGGTCTTCTCGACCACGCGGGTCGACGAAGAGAAGCGGCGTGAAGAACCGTCTCCATTCAATGTGTTCCTCGTCGCACAGACCGGGGAGCCCGTCACCGCGAGCGGCGGCCTGCGAGTGCTTCCGGACTGCGCTCTCGATGAGTGTCCGAGCCTCGACGTGCTGGTGGTCCCCGGCGGATGGGGCACCAGAACGGAAATGCACAACGAGCCCTTGCTGAAATGGATTGCCGAACGCTCCCGGCAGGTGGCGCTCCTGACCTCTGTCTGCACGGGCGCACTCCTTCTCGGACATGCCGGTCTTCTCGAGAGAAAGCGCGCCACCACTCACTGGCGCGCTCTCGACTGGATGCAGGAGCTCTTTCCCACGACTGTCGTCGAAAAAAAACTCCACGTGGTCGAAGACGGGAACCTCATCACCTCAGCAGGCATCGCTGCGGGCATCGACATGGCGCTGAAAGTGGTCTCCCGCTACTTCGGAGAGGCTCTCGCCAGGGCCACAGCACAACATATGGAATACCCGTTCCCCGAAACCAACGAGCGACGCGTAGGGAAGGAGCTGTGACAATCGATTTCCGGGGGAAGGAACTTCTTGCAAGAACTCTTGGAGCATGGCGGCTCCCGCTGGTCGCCGCGGAGAAGGCGTGTGCGCACAACTCCCGGGGGTAGCATGAAAGTTACCGCCCGACATCCCGAGAACTCGCCGCATGGTCAGAACCACCCGATGTTTCGAAAGTTTTCGGAAGGGGGCCCGGGGGACAACCCTTTTTCAAAAGGGTTTCCCCCGGAAGACCTTCTGATAAGGGGCTAAGCCCACTTTTTCCGGGTCCGTGGTACCGCGCAAAATGCCGGCGGACCACATGCGGACCGACTGAGGCCGCCTCGATCATTGGTTGCCGGTCCCGGCCGCATCGTGATGGATTCTTTCCTGAACCCATTCCTTGATCAGTGTGGCCTGCGCCAAACCTCTGGATCTCGCCAAGCGTTCGACCGCATCAGCCTCTTCGGGCCCAAGGTGTATTGTAATCGCGGTGTCGCGCTCCCGCGAAAAAACCGGTTCCCGTGCTTCCTCCAGCTCTTCTGCGAAGTCGGTGACGTCGTGAGTGTCCCAGAAACGCGCCAATTCTTCAATGGAGTCCGTGTTCGGAATTCTCTCCTTACTCATCTTTTCCTCCACCGGTTGAACAGCCGTTGCTCTTTCCTCGTCATCGGTCGGGCGGTCACGGGAAATCCCTTGCCATAAGGAAATTGTATCACCACGCAGAAAAGGTGTCGTCCTGTCTCGGTCTGTCCCAGAACGTAATAGACCGGGTTTTCGCCCGAAGACTTGGCGCGTTGCACCAGTGAATGACCGAAGCAGAGCTCTTCTACTTCCTCAGGGTGGACACCATGCCGTGCGATGTGGTCGACTCGGTCTTCGGTCCAAATCAGCTCGTGAATTCGCATGCATCGGCCTATGCACCGGCCCGTTGGCCCATCCACAGGCCAAGGCGGTCTTCATGGCGGCTGCTCGAACATCAACCCGTGTCTCGTGGTGGCAGAGGCCCTGCGTGTTCGCCCTCGGCACGCCGGTGCGGCCAAGACAGGGCGGATATAGGTCCGCCCCTATCTGAGGAGGTCCCGAAATACACCCGGCGGCCGGTTACGGTCATTCCCCCCCAGCCGTCCTATTGTGCCGGCAGGACCTTCACCTTGCGTCCCGTAGTCTTGCCGAACACGTCCGGATCGTACATGAGCGATACTCTGGAGCCACGCATCCAGAAGTCCCCTTCAGAGACGACCCTGGCAAGGTACGAATACTTGTGGCCACCCGTCCAGACGCGGTTCTTGAACACCCGAACCCCGTCGTCACGGAACTCGAAGTGGGTGGGGTGCATGTCATTGAAGCCGGTGTACTCGCGTTCCTGAGGCTGCTGTTGCGGCCCGATCTTCGCTTCCGTAGCGAGCTCGGTGTTGATCGGGACCACTCCCGCGGGCACAGGGTCTTCGAGAACCAGATACTCGACGTTCCCCCAGCGGCCGCCCGTGGTCGACTTGGGCACCTGGAACTCCAGCGTGATTCTGAGCACATCCCCTACCCGAATCTCGTCCTTGCCGTTGAGGTTCTCCACTTTCTTGTGCAGGGTGAACCCGTTGCTGAGCTTGGTCGGATCAGTGACGATGTCAGGGTATTTCAGCGACACCGAGTAGTTGACCAGCGTGTCCGATCCGGTCTCCAGCTTGATCTTCCCGTCATCGAGCAGAGCTTGAGGGTCAAGTTCCACGTCTGCAGGCACTTCAGAAATCACTACCTCCTGCGAACCCTTCCCTTTCACCGCGACTCGGCACTTCACCGGTTTGAGACTCGTCGCCTCCTTCGGCTGGAAGTACCGGGCCAAGGCCAGCAAGCACCATCCCGTGTCCGCGGTCGAGTACCACCTGCCCTCGGGCTTGAGGCCCTTGAGCAGATATCCGGCCCACGTGTCCTGCTTCTCCCGTGCGGTGTCCACGGCCGCCGCGGCGAGCAGGCAGACTGCAATCTCACGGTAGGAGGAGTTCGTGTAGTTCGTGAAGGTCAGATTCAGCTTCGGGTCCAGCTTCGCAATCAGAGCGGCCAGACGCTCCTTGGGTAGGTAGTTGAGCTTATTGGCCCCGAGAATCAGGTGCGCCTTCCCCTGATCGCTCAAGGAATCATAGCCGCCAAAGAATGACTGGAACTCCGACTCGGAAAGCTGACCGTTGAGAGCCAGATTCAGGATCGCGAGCTCCCTGATCCAGCCGTATGAGTGAAGGCGGTCCCCGGCCTTGGACTCAAACAGGTTCTCCCGCAGATACTTGATCGCCGCGTCGAGCCTGTCCTGGGGGACGTCGTACCCGGCCTCGTGCTTCAGCATGGACATGGCAAAGGTTGCATACAGCGTTCCCCACCAGGACGGCGTGAGATTCCCCGGCCAGTAGGAAAACCCTCCGTTCGCAAGCTGCATCGAAAGAAGGCGATTCAAGCCCGGTCCGAGGTATTTGTCCACCTGTTCCAGGGTAATCCCCGGAACCTTGCCGGCCTTCACCAGGCTCCTCACTCCGGCAAGCGGGATGATCCCCGAGCTGGTCTGCTCGATGCATCCGTACGGATAGTGCAGCAGATACTTCAAGCCGGGAGCCACCTTGGCCCAGTTGGTGATGCTGAGGCTCACCCGCGCCTGGAGATCGTCGGACGTGAGCGCGTCGGGTTTCATGGTCCTGAGCGCATCGGGGAGCTTCACGGGGATTTCCGTGCCCTTGGTGAAGCTGCCCATTGTCACGACATTGACCGGCAGGTAGCGCGAATGGATGGGGAACGTCTGCTCGATCGCATCCGCGAATTCCCCGGACGGGCCGGTGAGTTTCCCGTCAACCCGCACCACGCCCTCGATCTCGCCACCTACCACTTCCGCTGCGGTCTTGACCAGGGAGGACGACCACGGCTCTATCTCTCCCGCGGGTGGGGTAAGCATGAGCGCCAAGTTCTTCGACCCGCCGACCTTGAGCCCGAATTTCCCCTTCGCATCGGTCTTGTTGTGTACCACGGACGGGAAGATTATCTTGTCACCGGGGATGAGGAATCTCGGCACGGACGGCTCGACGAAGAACTCCTTGGTCACCAGCATCTTCCGCTGGACCGAGTCGAAGCCCGAGCCCTTGTCGCACACTACCGCATAGACTCGGTACTGGGTTGTGGTGTCAGGCAGCTTGAACCGGACCTTGGCTTCACCCTTTTCGTTCGTGACCACCGCAGGGTTGAAATACGCAACAGGCCGGAAGTCCTTGCGAAGGCTCGGAAGGACCGCACCGCCGGCTCCGTCGCCTCCTGTCAGCGGCTTGGTCGAGAAGAGCCGGTACAGGTCCTGACTGATCAGGCTCAGCCTCAGATCCCCGGAAAAGACGGAAAGCGGCAGGTCGAAATCCGTCAGGTGGGAAAGAACCGGCGTTTGGAACCGAGTCAGCGCCAACACCGCCTCATCTACGACGCAGACCGCCATCTCCGCCACGACTCCCTTCTTCTTGAGGTCAGTGACCTTGAACGCGATCTCCGTTTCTTCGCCGGGTTTGGCTTTCAGCTCCTTGACTTCCGGAGCGATCTCAGCCTTCAGTTTGTCTACCGATTCCTGGACCTTCACGTCCGCATAGCCCGAGTAGACCATCGGCACGTCCGTGTCCACCTGAGACCGATGCACCGGGAATCCACTTCGACCCGCGGGAGCCACGACGCTCACGTACACGTTGGGTCTGAACTTCTCCGATGTCTTGAACGCGTACTTCCCGACCGTGCCCTTCACGTCCACGAGCTTGTAGCTGATGATGTCGTCAAGTTCCAGTGTAACCAGGCACTTATTCACCGGCCGGCGAGTGTTGAATTCCACCTCCACCTGCTCTCCAACCGCGTATTCGTCCTTTCGCATTGCGAGGAATACCGCGTCTCCGGTGACCACACCCTCGCGTCTCTTTGCCGTGACCCAGCTCTGGTACGCGTCCCATCCTACCTGAAACACCGTCTGGCTGGTGTAGTTGCCGTCCTTGTCCGAATACGTGAACACCACCATGTGCTGCCCGTACTCGTTGAACTCCACGTCGAAAGCCGCGTGACCGTCCACGATACGTTGGGTGCTCCCGAGGCCTTTGACCCAGCCCTCCTCGTACGCATAGTTGATGTTGCCTTCATCGTCTCTCTTATAGGTGCTCCACTCCTGCTGGTGCATGAATTCGGCCTTGACCTCGCCCGTCTTGAGCGGCTTGCCGTCCGCGCCGACCACGACGACCCGCAGGGTTCCTTTATAACCCATCGCTACCTGTTGGGGATGGTTGGAGACCCCCACGAGGAACTTCGGCTTGGGATTGAACGTGGTCACGTCCGTGGCCGGCTCTCCGTCCACGTCGAGGACGGTCGCGGAGACGCTCACGCCGTAGAGTCCCGTGAGCAACCTGGCGTCCACGGGTATGGCCAACTGAAGGGTGCCATTCTTGTCGAGTATCGACTCCCCGGATTCCGTGAAGAGTTCCTTGGTATCTTCGTTGCCGAAGGAATACCCCTCAATACCCTTCACCTGGTTGGTCACCGGCACCAGCGTGGCCTTCCACCGCACCTTCGCATGTTTCACCGGCCCGCCCGTGTAGTACTTGCCGGCCACATCCACACTCAGGTACGTCTCGTCGCGGTCGAGCTTCACGTAATCCTTGCTCTTGCGCGAGGCAAGCTTGGTGTCGATGGAAACAAAATGCCGTGGTCGCTTGAATTCCGCGACCAGGAATGTGGTAGAGTATCTCTCGACCCTTCCTGCCGGTCCGCCCATATCGGCCACGAGGGTGTAGGTCCCCACGGGGAAGAAGCCCTTGATGGGGACGGAATCGTGGCACGAGCCAAATTCGTTGACGGAAAGCTCTTTGTTGTAGATCACGTCCTGCCTGGGACCCGTGATCTCGATTTTGGCCTTCTTGCCTTGGATGGGCACTATCTTGTGGTCTTTGTACGTCCGCTGCACCAGCTTGAAGAAGACCGTCTCACCGGGCCTGTAGATGCCGCGTTCGGTGAATACTCGGCCGTTGCCGGTTTCGGGGCTCTTCTGCGGTTTGTCGGTCTGTTTCAGCCCAAGGGCCTTCAGGTGGTCCGCGCCGAGGTCCATGGCACAGGAGTCAGTTCCGGTGACAGCCACCGCCCAGGTGAGCTTCGAGACCTCGATCTTGGCCTTCTTGGGCTTGGCTGACGGATCTGAGCCGGCCAGCGCGGGGAATTCCGTCGCGTCCTTGATGTGGAGTAGTCCTTCCGGGCTGGTCTTGCCCACGAAGAACTTGGTGCCGTCCTCGGCTGTAACCATCACTTCCACACCGGCCACGGGGTCACCGGTGTGCAGTGCGGTCACCCAGAAGAGTATGGATTTCACGGCCCGCTTGTAGGTCAGAGAGAGGTCGGTCACCTGAATCAGCCCTGATGCGCTTTTGAACGTGCCGTCCGCGTCCTCGAAGGTGACCAGCCATGCGCCGCCGTGTTCCGGATTCTTGCGAAAGGAGAGCGGAAGTGAGTAGCCTATGGTATGGTCTGTTGCCTCGGGAGCGAAGAAGACCTCGGCTTCGTCGGAAAACGGGACCAGGTAGGACTTGCTGACCGCACCGCCATCGGTCAAGGTCTTGAGCAGCTTCGTGCGGGCCTCGGTCTGGATTGGCGGCGCAGGGGGTGGCGGTTGCAGGGCCTGTTGCCGATCGAGGTCGTCGCCTCGGAACCGCTCAGTGTGGCGAGTTCCCACTATAGCCACAGGGTACCGGCCTGGGGCCACCTCGGGCACGAAAATCGGGGGGACCCGCTTGAGCACGCATCTGGTCTTGCTCACGTTGGTGAGCGTCACCGGCAGAAGCTGACGCCCCCGCAGCTCGACCACGGACCGGCTTGATCGGAAACCGACGCTGGGTTGCAGTCCCGGCCCCTGGAACGGAAAGCTCGCTTCCTGGAAGACCCCAGGCCATTTCTCTGCTTTCACGGCAGAGATGGTGAGTTCGTACTTCTGGCCTGCCTTGAAATCGCCCCCGATTTTGCACCCGTACTCGTAGTTTTTGCTAACTGATAGTCCGGGAACCTCGGGTGAAATCTTGATCGCCCTACGCAGGTCCTCTTCGGAAACGGGCGCGGAGACGTTGAGCAACAGCCCCTTATCGGTCTTCGAGTGGTAGAACGCTCTCAGGCTCGTGAGCTGTATCTTCTCCTGCGACCAGAACGCGAATGTGCGGTCCCTGGCAAGAACCCATCTGCCCGTGGCGTCGGAGAGTCCTCTGGCCACCGTAATCTGCAAGAGGCCCTGGCTCTTGTCTTTCTTCCTGGAGACCACCCTGAAGTCCGAGAGGGCGCCGGTGGGTGCGACATTGGTCTGGGGGTCCCGTATCTCAACCTCGACCGGGACCTCGTTCCCCTTGGCGCTTATCGCTGCGGTCAGTTCCTTGGGAAACACGGGATAGTTGAACCGTAGTCTGTATCCCCAGAGTTCTTCCTGAGCCAGCGTGATGGACATGTCCCTGTGTCCGGATACATCCAGCTCGGACCCCCATCCGGGAATCGGAGACACGACCAGAACACACAGGGCAAGACACCCCATCAAGAGCCTCATTTGCGCATCCCTCTTCATGACTCCACCTCCTCCCTCTTCTGAGAATGCAGATTCCTGGGGAAGGGACTTCTTGAAAGAAGTCCCTTCCCCAGGACCCCCATCCCCAAGAACTTTTGGAGCATGCGGCTCCCGCTGGTCGCCGGAGCCTGATATGCCATGCAATACAACGGCCTTTCCATGCTTCGTTGTGAGTGCCTCGCGAACATGCTATAGTCACGCGCCTTGAAATTCGCGGGACCGTGACAGTAGACACAAACCCACTCTCCCTTCCCTCAACCACCAGACGAGAGGGCTTGCTATTCCCCTCCCTTGATGGGAGGGGTTAGGGTAGGGTGAAGGCTCCCGCAATTCTCGACGCGTGGCACTACAGATCCCAGGAAAACAGTCCGAGACTATCATTGCTCGGTCTTCTCTTCGGCCGAGGGTGCGGCCGGAATCAGGGCGAGGAACGCGTCCTCCATGGAAGGGGAGATCGGTTTAAGCGAGATCGCCTCGACGCCGTTCTTCAAGAGTTCCCCTTCGATAGTATCTGCGAGCCCCGGGTGTTCCACCCGCACGTGCAGACCTTCCCCGAACACATGGGCTCCCAGTACGCCTTCCAGGCCGGAAAGGATCGTCCGCGCACGGTCTGGTTGCGCGCTCACCAGCCGGTAGATGGCGCCCGACACCCTCTCCTTGAGCGCGCTCGGTTCGCCGCACTGGACCATTCGCCCCTCGTGGAGCAGACCGGTTCTGGTGGTCCGTTCGGCCTCGTCCAGGTACGCGGTGGACACGAGTATGGTGATCCCCTCCTTAAGCAGATCGTAGAGTATTTTCCAGAAATCTCGCCTGGATACGGGATCGACCCCGTTGGTGGGTTCATCGAGGAGCAGGATGTCGGGCGAGTGGATCAGGGCACACGCGAGTCCGAGTTTCTGTTTCATCCCTCCGGAGAGGGCTCCGGCGAGTCTGTCTTTGAACGGCCCCAGCCTGCTGAATCCGAAGAGTTGGTCTATCCTCGGGCCACGAAGCCGCTTGGGGACTCTGAATAGCTCCGCATAGAACAGCAGGTTCTCGATGACGGTCAGGTCCTGGTACAGGCCGAACCGCTGGGGCATGTATGCGATGTGTTCCTTGATGGCCTCGGGGTCGTCCTTGACTGAGATACCTTTGACCCACACGTCGCCGGAAGACGGTTCCATGATGCCGGCCAACATGCGAATGGTGGTGGTCTTGCCGGCTCCGTCCGGGCCTACGATCCCGAAGAGCTCCCCTTTGCGGACCTCCAGGTCCAGATCCCGCACCGCGTACAGATCACCGAACTTGCGGCACAGTTTGCTCGTCTTGAGGATGGGGGTCATGTCGGCATTCATGTCGAGCGCGCTTTCCATGCAGATACTCCGCTTTAGCCTGGTATGCGTTTGGGTTCGGGAAACCGGTTGCGTCCGTGCGTCCGGTTGCTCAATCGCTGTCCGAATAACCGTAGTTCCTCAAGTCGTGTTCATCCACGTCTTCGGGGGGAACCAGCCGGTAGTGTCTTTCTGATGCTATTCCGACTCCGGCATTGTCCTGGGCCAATTCGAATAAGCAGATGACCCCCTCGCCCATGAACTGGGCGGCCACGGGCCGACAGACAAGGTTCGGAAACTTGTCTGCACACACGGCCAAGTCCTGTTCGATCTGCACAATATTGAGTCTGTCGCGCCCGGCTTTCGCCTGAACAGGTACTACGTAATGGATTCCTTTCTTGTCCATCCCTACATAGAGTTCGTCGGTCTCGACCTGTCCCATGTTCGGAGCGGTGGTTCTCAGGTGACTTTGAAGGGAATAGCAGACAATGCCCAGAAACAAGTCTATAAGCCTGTTGTATCGTACTCGCGCAAGCAGAGTCTGCTCGTCGGTGAGTGTGTACTTGGCGATGAGGCCCGGAGTCGCGTCGGGCACCTTGGTCGGAATCATGTTATCCCTCGGAGACAGATCGAGATCCGGAACCAGCTCAAATGCGTAGACGCCCTGGCCGGCGGGGCGGATAATCCAGCTCATGCCCTTCTCTGTCACCGACCGAATTCCTTCGGGCAGATCGGCTCGGTATCTGAAGCTGTAGACCACATCGCCCAGGTTCTTTGGAACAGGGATCTCGTGCTCCCTGCACACGGCGGGAATATCCTCCCTCTTGAACGGAACCCTTCGCGCTCCCTTCTTGTAGCCGGCGAGGAAGATCCTCTCGATTATCTCTTTGTAAGAGTTTCCCATTGCATCCGTCACCAGAAGCGTTCAGCCCTTCCATCTGAGGACAAGAACCTCTTCCCGAAGTTGTTGTTTTGTCGCAGTTGCGAGTCGCGTCCGGAACAGGTCCAAACTAACGATCTCGTAACCGAGACTCTGGGCAATGCTCTTGAGCAGTTCACCTGTTTTTATCATGACTTGAAGGTACGATGCTTGGTCCCCGACCACATAGGCTAACTGGGCGCCGGGCCGCAGCACTCTACGAAGTTGGCCCAAATGGCGTGCCATTCCGCCGAAATACAGTTTCGTCACGCGAGCATACATGCGTTCGAATCCGGATGTCTTGCCCAGTTCAGTCCGTCGCTTCTCGATTGCTTCGCATATTCCGCGTATCTCTTCGTGATCGCGAACCCACGTGTCATCGCCGTCGTCTTTGTACACGTTGCGCGTATTGGAACGTATCAGATCTTGTTTTATGGCACGCAGGTCCGCCTTATCCTTCATAAAACCGAGAATTACCGACTCGAGGCGAGTGGTTCGGGTATAGTCCTTCTCATTGGGATACGGGGGCGACGTGATCACCGCGTCCACTGATCCTTCTTCGATCAGACCGCTTACATCCCGTGCGTCCCCGTCGAGAACGTCCGCCGGCGCGAAAGGACCCGGGCCCAATTCCTCCAGGTCTTCAGCCATTATCAGCATGTTCCTCAACCACATGTCTGCGACGGGTGCGTCCTTCTTGGGTCGACCAACTCCGACCTCCGGTCCGAAATGCAGATTGCCGGCCCCAAAGACAATCGTCTTGGCGAGCGCCAGGGTTTCATGGCAGTTCAAGTCGTGACGTTGATGTTCAATGAGAGCCTCCTGAAGGACTAGAACTCTGTGCAGCGGCAAAGGACTGATTGAGTTCTTCAGCAGGAGTTTCCAGGCATCGGGGGCCAGTGTCATGAGCTGTCGGTCAGGGTCCGGAAGCTCAGAAAGGAACGGGAGTTCTTCGGCCTCTGTGCCATCCTGCAGGAGCCGCTGCGACGCTTGGCCGGCAATCTGCCTGGCATGATGCCTAAGTGCCGCAGCATCAGGGTTCCAGGACGTCTTCACGTGACTGGCAAAGCATGCCATCGGATTACGTTCAACCCCCAGGCTTCGAATTCTCCTTTTCTTGCATTCCACCAAGGTAGTACCGGTGCCGCAGAAGGGATCAAGGACAACCTGACCCGGCCTTATCTTGAAACGTGTCAGATAATTCCTGACCAGATGAGGCGGAAAGGACAGAACAAACCGGTACCAGTCATGGACGGATCGATCCTCTATCCGGATCTTGTTGGCAGAAGACAGAGCATCAGGGCGATCCACAGAGTCCAAGCCCGGGTTGCCATATGAGGTACCGGCCTGCAATTGCTCCAATGTTCCTCCAGCTCACTACGGTAACAAATGTTGAGGGCCGGTCCCCTTAGCTCTTTCGAGAACAGGTTCCCAGGGACAACCGAGCAAATTCAATGTCCGCCGGCATGTCATGAAGCCGCGCACGATCATCTCTCATAAAGGCACCGCCGAAGATACTCTTTGTCCTGCGATTGAACCCGGAACACGATCATGCCGGGATGTTCTTCAGGCGGGTACAACCGAATGTCGGCAAAATCGAGATCCAATGTGAGAATTGCACGATCCTCGGTCAGGCAAACGACAATTACTTGCGTGTCGGGAGCTCCGCTCAATGTTTCTTCCCGAATCGTCGCGGCATCGTGCCCGGCAGACCGGAGGACCTGTGCGAACTCCCGTGGAAGATTGTCGTCAATCTTGAATTTCATCCCGCACTTCCTACGGGTAGATAGACAACCTGCTCACGAGCCAATTTCGCGGCATAAGCGATCACAGCCTGAATATCTTCAGCCTTGATGGAAGGATAGCTCTTGAGGATCTCCTCCTGAGTGATGCCCGCCGCGAGATTGTCAAGAATGACGGATGCCATAACCCGCGTGCCTTTGATACAAGCCTTTCCATGGCAGACGGTCATATCCACCGTTATGCGATCTCTCCAATTCATAGTGCACCTCTTCGCAGGAGCGGTATCAGCCCCACGTCCATGATGGGACCGCCTATCACTTGGTCTCTCCCACCAGGATGTATCCTTCCGCGGGCATGCCGATCTTGAGCTCCTGGTGCGGATTGGGAATGGTCACCTTGATGCGGTACACCTGTTTGACTCGCTCTTCCTTGGTTTGGACGTTCTTGGGAGTGAACTCGGCCTTCGGGGAGATGAAGGTCACTCGGCCGTCGTATATCTTACCCGGATACGTGTCGGTGTAGGTTTCCACCTTTTGGCCCAGCTTGACCTGCCCGAGATTCTGTTCACTCACATACCCCTTGAGCCATACTTCATCCACCTTCGCGACCGTTGCGACCGTTGCGCCGGGTAAGACGACCTCTCCCTGCTCGTTGGACTTCACCAGCACCACGCCCGTGATGGGAGTCTCGATGCGGGAGTGGGCGATGTCCAGATCGATCTTCTTGAGCTCCCACTGTGCTCGTTCGAGACGATGCCTGGCTGCGCGGATCTGCTGTTCCCGGGGCCCTCGCTCGAGCTGAGTGAGTCGTTCCCGAGCGTTATTGAATTCTTCTCTGGCCACCTTGAGCTCGGTTTCCCGCTTGTCGAACACCGACCCTGAAATGGCCTTCTCTTTGAAGAGCACCACATAGCGGTCGTATTCTGCTCGGGCGTTCTCCAAGCGACTCTCTGCTGCCTTAAACGCGGCTCTGGCAGCGTCGATCTCTTCCTGACGGGTGCCGGCTTCCAGTTCGTCCAGAACCGCCCGCGCGGTGGCTATTTCCGCGCGTGCCGCCCCTTGCTGAGCGAGAAGGGTATCAGTATCGAGCGTGCTGATCTCTTGATCCTTGAGCACCCTGTCCCCTTCCTCGATCGGCAGAGTCTTGATCTGTCCCCCGATCCGGAACGCGAGGTCCACCTCGACCGCCTCGATATTTCCGTTGACGAATATCTTTCCGGCATGGTTCGAGCCACGGTTGAAGCCGAGCCAACCCATGGCCCACCCAACCGCGGTCCCCATTCCGATCAACACCACAAGGACAATGATTTTCTTCTTCATAGGCCTGCCCGTCAGAAACTCGACGACGTCTAACCGTTGGGTGCGCCACTGCAGAAACCCTTCCGTTGGGGAGCGCTTTTCTTCGAATGCAGACTATCGGCGATCCCATGCCAAGTCAAGTTACACTTTGACGTGTCCGTTCAGGCCTGCTTGAGGCAGCTCAGCGCATGGTCTGAACTGATGCCGGGGTGTAGAGCGGTTCTCATTGGTGTCGACCTATTGGCAGGCTCGAAAGCCTGCCCCACAGGATCAGGTACACCTGGATTCGGAAATTACTTTCGAGACCCGCTGAAGCCATGACCTGCCTCCACCGGGCATGACCGCTGCTACTTCCGGAACACGGGCGCAAGCCGCTGCGGCGCCCATCCCACCATAGCAGACATGACGGTCGGGCACGGGAACCGGAAGAAGGAGATGCAAAGCCTTTATCTCACCATTAGGGACGCGGATCCTATGGCCGGAATTGGCTCCATAGAATTCGCCGAAAGACAGGCGCATGTGGTTTTAGACCGCTTCGCGACCATGGACGAGATATGCGGAGAGCCGTTGCAAGAGGCGAGAGTGTCGTTGAGGGGAGATTGACCCAATGGATCCGAGAAAACTGCTGACCGGAAGGACCGCCAGAAAGCCAAGGCGGATAAGAGACGCAGCCCTTAGACCGCTGGTGGCGAAATCCGGATCGGCGGGTCGTATCACTTCGTCAAAGCCGGGAGTCTCATGGTGAAGCTGGGTGCTGACTCCACAGACAAGAAGGTCTCCGTGCCCGGGCATTACCCTGAGAACAATAGCTGGGCGATTCTTGACTTGCCCGTCAGCTTGAGGCAGCGGTGTCAGGACAACGTCACCTTCTGTCATTGACGAAGATCCTCGGTGCTATACTCAGGTTCGTCGGGTCCGTAGGCACCGGACAGCGCCTTCCGGGCGGCCAAGATCCAATCCTCTTC
>JBFMAA010000065.1:0-31143 GCA_040755955.1 Thermodesulfobacteriota bacterium | reverse complement strand
GGGGGGCGGGGGGGGGGGGGGTGGTTTTGGGGGGGGGGGGGGGGGGGGGGGGGCGGCCCCCGCCCCCACCCCCCCCCCCCCCCCCCCCCCCCCCAATTCGCATTTCCACCCGAACCCTTACCGGCTCGCGTCGATCAGGATGGTGGACAGGTGCCCGGTTCTGTCGTCTCGCCCCTTGAGTGAGCGCACATCTGTTTGCACGTACTCTCCGGGCATGCCGACCCTCGCCACAAAGGCCGCACGGTCAATGTGCCCTGTAGCCTCGAGAAGGTCAAGGATCGACTGCAATCTGCTGCCCACCTTCATGAGGACCACGGTGCCTCCCATGGCGAGGCCGCGGGTGACGTCGTCGAGATCCTCAGCCGCGGGCACGACCACGACCGGGTTCTTGCCTTCTCCGACGGGAAACCCGACCCGAGCCGCAGCCGCACTGAACGAGCTGATACCGGGAATGGTCACCACATGGGCCTCAGGACACAGAGCCGTGAGTTCTCTGAGAAGATACACGTACGTAGAGTAGAGCAACGTATCGCCGAGGGTCAAGTAGCAGGCATCCGCTCCGGTCTGGAGGACTTCTGCAATCAGCCCGGCGGATTCCCGCCATCGGGCCTGCAGCTCGGAGCGGTCGCTGGTCATGGGGAACGTGATGCGGTGGATCTGCGCGTCGGATCTGATGTGTTTTGCTGCGATACGATACGCGAGGCTCTCCGATTCATGGGGCGCCCGGGGAGCGAAGACGTGCCGGCAACGCCCCAGCATGGCAGCTCCCTTCACCGTGATCAGATCGGGATCTCCGGGTCCTACCCCAATGCCGTACAGGGTTCCGATGTTCGCGTCGCTCAATCGATTCTCCGTTTCGCGAAGTGGGCCCCACGTGCGCTATTTGGCCCTCAACGGAAACCGTTCCGGCTGTTTAGTGATCTCAACGGTAAGGTCCACATCCAGATCCGGCCGCGACCCGTGCCGCCCGAAACGACGCCAGGTTTTGCAGGCGCACAACGACACCCTCTTGCAGGTAGGGCTTCATGTCGAACACCCGGTGCTCACCATTCTCGCGTTCCACTTCCGGTCGATAATCGTCCAACGGACGGACATGCACATGGATTCATGGGCCTCTCTCACCCCAATAGGTCTATCTGGAGGCCTTCAATCTTCCGAATGAACGAACAACGGGTGTCTGCCTCCGAGAGAACCACCAAGGATGAAGATCAGATGATCTTGTCATACTCGGCATGCGTTCCAATCCAGATCCAGTGTATACCACCCGTTACCTCAAGACCGAGTGCTCGGTAATGAAGACCCACGCGTACAGACCAAAGATCCCCGATCTTCTTGAGCTGAAGCGAAGGATGCCATGGATGACTCTTCAGAAGCTCGAAGCTCTTGTCCGCAAGCGCTCGAATATCCTCAGGCAGAACACGATAAAGAGCCCAGTATCGGGTTGACGCGTAATGTCTCAAAGTTCTCGCGCCTTGCCGGCCTCGAAATCCGCCCGTGCCTCAGAGATCAGGTCGTCGAGTTTGCCTGACCGGAGATCAGCTTCGATTTGCCGATCCCACTGTTCCCAATCATGTTCCAGGAACCACGTCCGTAACTTGGCCAGGTCGCCCGGTGACAGGCATCGGATTCGTTCTTCCAGCTCTTCGATTTCACTCATTGGCACACCTCAACGTTCATGACCTCCCTGTGAAGACGATTGCCCCTCTCACCTTTCAAGTCCCGTGAAAAACTTGCCTTGAATGCGACGTTCATGCCCGACCTGCCGGGAATGGGGCGGTTTTCCAGATAGCGTGTGTCATAGCTGAGATCTACCTCTCCGGGCCATTCCGCTGAGCCGGCCGCGACCCGTGCCGCTCGAAACGACGCCACATTCGGCAGGCGCACAAAGACACCGGTTTCTGGATAGGACTTCATATCGAAGACCCGGGATTCTCCGTTCTTGAATCCCATTTCCAGCAGGTAATGTCCAGCGGAAGACCATGCATGGCCCAGGGACGACCCTCACGCAGCAAACCGGATGACTTCCAATTCGGCAGAAGCATCCACCTTTGCCAGGATCTCGTCGACGCGGGCCATCACGGAATCCTCCAGCACGTATTCCGGACAGTTGCCACACTGTAACACCGGCAAGCCTTTCAGGATGAAGATGGTCGTCTCGCTCACCTTAAAAGGAAGATCCGTCGTCAACGGTACAAGTCTGGACCCGCATACGTGGCACTTCACTATCTTTCACTCCTTCACACAACGCCGGATGAACTGCAAAGCCTCGTGCGGAGGCACTCTGTCCACTTCCCTTCACTTCTTCCATGTTCTCGGAATGGAGCCCGCGGAGCAAGCCAGGCCTTCCTGCATCCTCCTCAACCGCGTGCTATTTGCTGCCGGAGTCCACGGGGAGGCGGATGGTGAACGTGGTGCCCTCTCCCAACGTGCTGCGCACGGAGATGTCTCCGTTGTGATTCCTCACTATCCCGTAACTGATGGCCAGTCCAAGGCCCATGCCCATGCCTTCGGTGGAGTCCTTGGTGGTGAAGAAGGGATCGAATACCCTGTCAATGAGCTCGTCAGGCATACCGCAACCCGTGTCCTCGAACTCGATCTCCGCGAATCCGTCTTCGGAAAGGCGGGTTCTCACGGTGAGGGTACCGTTGCTCTCCATGGCGTTCGCCGCGTTGAGGATGATGTTCAGGAACACCTGCTCGAACAGGCTCCCGTCCACGACAACTTGCGGAATCGAGGTGTCATATTCTTTCTTGACTTCGATGCCGAAAAACGTCTTCTGATGCACCACTATTTCGAGCGTCTGATCGATGACCTCGTGAATCTTGCAGGGAGTGCGCTTCATGGGGCGTTCCCGGGCGAAATCAAGGACTCCCTGCACGATGCCCCGAATTCTCGTCGTTTCCCGCACAATGATCTCGAGATCTTTCCGAGTTGCTTCGTCGCTCTTGAACTTGCGCAATAACAGAGACGCAAAGGTGAGCACTCCGGTCAGCGGCTGATTGATTTCGTGCGCGATCCCCGCGGCAAGCTTCCCCAGTGAAGCGAGCTTCTCCGAGCGGAGGAGTTGCCTCTCCAGATTGATGAATACCCGGCGATCGGAGAAGATCCCCACCGAACCCGCTTCCACGCCCTCCTCGTAGAGCAAGGACGCGGAGATATACACCGGAATGTCGTTTCCGTGCTTGTCCCGAAGCGTGGTCTCACTTTTTTCCAGCCGGCCGTACCCCCCGTAATCCTTCGATTTCAGGGCCTTCATCGCCCGTCGTGCCTCGCCGGGCACGTAGATGTCCGCGATGTTCATCTTCCCGATCACTTCACGCTTCTTGTAGCCCAGGAGCTTCTCCGCTGCCGAATTGAAGATCAGGATCTCCCCGCCCTTGCGTATGGATACCAAGGCATCGGGTGAATTCTCGATGATGTTTTCTCGAAACTGGTAGGCTCTTTCCAGTTCGACGTTCGCCTCCCGCACCAGCGTCTCGAGATTTGACGTGTATTCCTTGAGTTTCTTCTTCAGGGCTATCCGCTCAAAACACTTGGCGAGGGACACTGACAGCAGCTCGTCGCTGACCGGTTTACTGATGAAGTTGGAGGCTTCGTGGCGGATGGCTTTCACGGCCATGTCCAGGTCGCCGTGGCCCGTGGTGATGATCACTTCTGCGTCCGGATGCTTGGACTTGATCCGACTCAGCACCTCGATGCCGTCCATTCCGGGCATCCTGACGTCGAGGAGCACCACGTCAGGCAATTGCTTGTCGTAGATCTCCAGGCCCGTGGGACCGTCAGGAGCGAGCAAGACTTGGTGCCCGTCGAGCTCGAGGCTCATTTTCAGGAGATTGCGTATGCTCTCTTCGTCATCGACTACCAGAATTTTACCCATATTGTTATTCCTCCGCGGCCACCGGAAACGTGATTCGGAAACAAGCTCCCTGCGTGTACGAGTCGTCAAGCTCAATGGTGCCTTGGTGTTCCTTGACGATACTGTAGCTGATCGAAAGCCCCAGTCCGGTTCCTTCACCTACGTCTTTTGTCGTGAAGAAGGGCTCGAAGACCTTGGACTTGATCTCCTCCGGGATACCCGAGCCTGTGTCCGACACCGTGACAACCACGCGATTGCCTTCAAGAAAAGACCGAATCCCCAGGATCTTGATCTTCTCCTGAAGGTCGAGTGACCCATTCCTTACCGGTTTGGTCATCGCGTCCCTGGCGTTGAGCACAAGGTTGATGAAGACTTGTTCAAGCCTGTTGGCGTCGGCCATAATCATGGGGAGTGAGTCGTCGAGCTCCAATACGCAGGTGACTCCCCCGTTCTGCATCTGTCGCCCGAGGAGGGTGAACACGTCACGGACCGGCTGGTTTACCGACACCGGGATCATCTTTTGGTCCGTGCGGCGGCCGAACTGCCTCAAGTGATCGATGATCTTGGTGGCCCGGTCGACGCTTCCGCATATTTCAACGGTCGCCGCGGTGACATCCTCGAAGGTGAGGCAGTCGCTCTTTGCGCTTTTCTTGTTGAGGTAATCGCAACCGATCTTGATGACGCTGAGCGGCTGGTTGAGCTCGTGAGCGATGCCCGTAGCCATTTCGCCGAGCGTTGCCATCTTTCCTGCCTGGATGAGTTGTGTGTACTTCCTGAGGCGCTCGGTGACGTCCCACACCGCGGCTATCACTGCCGGCCGGTCACGATAGCTGGTCACACTTGCCTGGAAGTTCACCATGAACGGGGTTCCGTCCTTTCGCTTGTGCTGGAGCACCGGCAGCAACGTCACTTCCGTGGCAAAGAGATTTCTCAGTCGTGCGCTGGTTTCTGCACGGTCCTGGTCCCGGCCCAGATCGGCAAAGGTCATTGCCAGGAGTTCGTTCTTCGCGTACTGATATTCTTCTTCCGCCCTGGCGTTGACGTCGATGATACTCATCGAGTCCGCATCAACGAGGAATATGGGAGATGGTCCGCTATCGAAGAGGAATCGGTATTTGGTCTCCGATTCGCGGAGGCGATCTTCCGCGGCCTTGAGATGAAACAGCATCCTGTTGAACGAGCGGGTCAGTTGTACGATCTCATCCCCACGATCGAGGTCTTCGTCCCCGTTCTCGCCGGCATCGGGGTGCGTGTCGGAAAGGCCCGCGCCTGCTTCACGGCTTATCTGGTCCGCTCGTCGGGTGAGCTCCATGAGAGGCAAGGCGATCTTCTTCGAGATCCTCTCGATGAACATCCAGCTCAGCCCTATAATCACAAGGCTGGCGATGAAGTGGATCATCTTGATGCTGAGGATTGCCGTGTCATCTCCTCTGAGCTTCGGAAACACGAAAGCCTGGAGCATCACCCCGATGCAGATGACCGCGACGACCAGAACCAGAAGGGTACTGATCAGTATTCGGTTCTTAAATGACTTGAAAAACCCCCTTCTCGACTTGGCTATCTGTGGAAGGAGTCTCTCCATCTGTCCCGCGGTCTCCATGGTGCACCTCGCTGCATAGAAGATCTCCGCGGCATGTGGGCCGACCTCGTGTTCTTCGTCTTACCCGATGTACTCTCGCACTTCTCGGCAGACCGCCCCTTGCGGCGCAGGCCGATGTCCTCTCACACGCGGGGCTGACTCGCAGGGTCCCCCCGTCCCGCCGCCGGAACCGTATGAGAAGGTTCTCAGGGCAGTGCCGGAGTCAGGCGATCCCTTCCTTGTCGAAGTAATCCCAGAGATCGTCCCGCAGGGCCTCGTATTCGTCTTTCACGTCTTCGTACGACCTGGCGTTCTCGATCGCGTGGGCAACCTGTTCCGCGAAGCCGTAGAGAAACTTTACGTCCCCTTCTGAGAATTTTCGCACTTCACCGGTATACACCCGCAGCGCTCCCAGGACCTTGTTGCGCACGATGAGCGGCACACTGATGATCGACTTGATCCCTTCCCTCATCGCTTCTTTGGGATACTGGACCCTTGGGTCATAGGCTGCGTCCTCTATCCACGCAGCTTTGCCGTTCATGATCGACTCCGCGATGCTCTTGGAGGAATCGAGGGGACCTTTGTCCACGTAGTTGGGGCTGAGACCGTGGAATGCGAAAATCCTCAATTTCTCTCGCTTCTTGTCCAGGAGGCTAATGGAACTCCCCTTGGCTTTCATCACCTTGACCACTCCCTGTGCGATCAGGTCCAGGACTTCTTTCAAGTTCAGAGTAGAGGAAATGGCGGTCTTGATCTCCGAGAAGGTGTCATCGCGATAGCGTTTTTCGAATCGAACCTTTCGTTCGTCCATGACCTTCTGCACCAGTTCGGTCAACTGTTCCGGAGTAAAGGGTTTGCGTATGTAGTCGACCGCGCCCAGCTTCATCGCCTTGACTGCGGAATCGACCGTGGAATACGCGGTGGCCATGATCATGGAGAGATCCGGGTCCACTTCCGAGAGGGCTTCCATCGCCTGAAGACCGTCCATGCCGGGCATTTTGAGGTCTGTGATGAGTATGTCGAAGCCTCCCTGTTTGAGCATCTCCACTGCTTGCTCGCCCTTATGGCAGGTCAGCACCTGGTAGTCGTCTTCGAGGATCCTCGTAATACTGTCCAGAACGATCTGTTCGTCGTCCAATACCAGCACTTTCCCTTTCTTCTTTTCCATTTTGCCACTCTCCTGACGCCGGGGATCGGGTCCGGCAATGACCGGTCTGCCGGGATCGTAACCGTTCACCGGGAAAAGCGAAGATTCAGCACGGAGGCACGGAGCACACAACGCAAGCACGAGTCGATTTCACTGCACCCGAGCCGGCCGGACCTTTGCGTGACTGGGTTGTCCCACCGAACAGGGGGCGATTTCTTGGTGTTTTGGTGTCTTCGTGGTGAACTCTTACCCGGGATCAGCCTTGTTTGTCCATCTGTCGGGCGATTGGTTTGGGAATGCCTCGTTTCAGGGCTTCAATATCTGCACGGACACGCTGGTACGAGACCGCGTTTTCGATCGCCTGAGCCGCTTCTTCCGCGAATCTTCCCATAAGCTCCAGTTCGTCATCCGGGACCGGGGTAGTCTCGGACCTGTACACGCGGAGGATGCCGAGGGGGGCGTCTTTGACCTGCAGGGGGAGAGACAAGATGGACCCAATCCCTTCTTTCTTGGCTTCCCGGGGATACTGAAGCCGGTCCTCGAACTGTGAATCGTCCACGAAGACGGGTCTTCCCGTCGCAAGCGCTTCGGGGACACTCTTCTCGGAGGTAACGACACCCTTTGACAGGTAGGTTTCGCTGAGCCCACTGGCGGCAGCGATTTCCAGGGCCCGGTCTTCGGCGCGCAGCATGAGCACTGAACAGCCTTTGGCCTTGAAGAGTCTTTCGACACTGGTGCAGATCAGATTGAGCAGCTCTTTGAGGTCGAGACTCGATGTGAGAGCCTTTTCCGCGTCCGCATAGGTCTGCTGGATCTCTCGATCTCGCCGCGACTTGTGGGCCATCCGAATGGCTCTCTCTGCGACGTCGATGAGCTCTTCTGGGGTAAAGGGCTTGGGCAGGTAGTCCAAGGCGCCCAATTTCATCGACTGGACCGCGGATTCCACCGTGGCAAAGCCCGTGAACATGACCACACCTGTATCGGGATGGTTCGCTGCGATGGCTTCGACCGCTTCCATCCCGCTCCTGTCCGGCATCATGAGGTCGGTCAGGACGAGATCGTACGATTTCGCCTCCAGCATCGCCAGTGCATCATCGACTCGAAGGGCCCCCTCCACCTCGTATCCCTCATCCTGAAGAATCCTCTGGACGCTTTGGTGGACGATCTGCTCATCATCTATCACCAGGACCAAAGCCTTTGGTTTTGCCTGGGTGTCCATTTCCTCCTCCTCGTATTACATGCTAAGGGGGGATGCCTTGTGCTCAGCTCCCACAAACGGCTATGACCATGGTTTCCCCGCGCGTGGCACGCGGCGCGGCAAGCTGCCGAATGATCGGATTCCTCTCTCTCGCGACCGGTGACTCAGGCGGCCTCATGACAGTTGCTGCCGTTAGGTCACGATCATCTCCTCTTTCCCTACCTGTTTCCGCCGGTTGCCGCCGGCAGTTTTTCACTGTCGCACGACATCCGTACGCGAAACCTGAGCGGGGAACATCCGCAGGTCTCAGCCTAATCGTTTGCCGCGGCAATCGCAAGAAGAGATTGCTCGGCGCGAGATGCGAGCCGTCTTCAGTCCCGCATCTTGAAGTCCGCGGGGCGGTTCAATCCACGCTTCGAGACCTGGGTAGCCATGCTCCCTGCACGGCCCTAAAGCACCGTACTCCTCGCAGAGAAGCCCCAGGGGGCTGCGAGACCCGTCAGCCCCGGCAGGTGCTTTGCTACCCTCGTACGGCCGTGCGAGTTCTTGAGGCAGATTCCGGGGTTTCCGCAACCTTCAACGCGGGCCACTATTTCGCGCCGTCGGCAGGAGCGACCTTGACTCTGCATACCGTCGTATTCTCCTCGAAGAGCCGGTACACGCCCAGGTCGGGGAAGTTCGTCGGAACGCTTATCAGCCCTCGCCGAATCTTCGTTGAGAGTCGGCAGGTCGAGACGAGACTGCCTGCGGGGGAGCTCACCCGCACCGGCGCGCCGTCGGAAAGCCCCAATGCCGATGCATCTTCCGGGTTGATCTCCACGTATCCCTCGGGGCACAGACTCAGCAGATACGGCGATCGCGTGGATGCGGACCCGAAGTGAAACATCGACCTTCCTGCCATCATTTCAAAAGGATAGGCCTCGGTGATCTCATCGGTTGGTGCTTCTCGCGTCGTGACCGGAGCGAACGCGTAGGGTTTCCCGCCGCGCAGTCGGCCCTCGCTCTCCGCGAAGGGTTGCCGGATGGCTCCCATCCCGTCCGTATCCTGGTACTTGAGTCCCGTGAGGAACGGGACAGTCCGGGTCATCTCCCGGAAAATATCCCTTACCCCAAAATATCCCATAGGCCGACCCATTGCCGTGGCCACTTCCTCGAGAATTCGCCAGTCCGGCAGGGCCTCTCCCGGCGCGGACATGACCTGATTGAGTTTCTGCACCCGGTGTTCGATGTTGGTCATGGTCCCGTCCTTCTCCGCAAACGCGGCGGCCGGAAGCACGCAGTGAGCCAATTGGGCTGTGGGGCTAAGAAAGAGGTCCTGCACTATCAAGAGCTCCGCGGCTCCCAGACCCGACGCGTACCGTCCCGCATTGGGGAAGCTCGTGAGCGGATCGGCCCCCACAATGTACAGTGCACGGAGGTCGCCTTTTTCAAGGGCTCCTGCCATCTCCGGAGCGGTCCGTCCCTTGCTGTACGGCAGGTCGGTCTTCCAGACCCGTGAAAACAGAGCCCGAGCCGTCGCAGCGTCCTGGTAGCCGGGCAGGTACTCGGGGAGCACGCCCATGTCGCAGAGCCCCTGAATATTCCCTTCCTCGAAAATCGGGTACAGGCCTCCATGTTCGCGCCCCATGTTTCCGGTCAGCAGGGCTAGATTCGCGAGGTTCATCACACATTGGAGACCCTGTTCCTGCAAGATCACGTCCCCGCCGAAAATCACCGCCGCGCTGGGTGCCTTCGCGAACAGCACCGCAGCTTCCTCGATCTGTTCGAGAGACACTCCCGTACGACGCAGAATCCCTCGCAGAGAGATCTTGTCCAGCAGGTTTTTCATCGGGAGGAAGTGGGTGGTCTTCTCCTTCACGAACTTCTCGTCCCAGAGTTCTCGGTCAAGGATGATCTTCATCATGCCCAGGACCAGATCGCTCTCCGAGTACGGTCGTATCCTGAGCCTGAGTTTGGCGAAACGATCCACGTTGGTTTGGCGGGCATTTGCCACAATCAGGTTGCTGTCATAGCGGCGGGTGGCGGTCTTGATTTTCCAGCCCAGCGCGGGGGTTTCCTCGATCGGGTCGATTCCGATCAACAGGACCGCGTTCGTCTGGAGGATATCTTCCAGGGTGCTGGTGCTGCCTTTGGCGCCGCAGGTAAGCTCGAACGCACGCTGTACCCGCAGGAAGCTGAACCTTGCGACGCTGTCGACGCTGTTGGAACCGATCACTGAGCGGAAGAACTTCTGAAACGCGTACGCGTCTTCGTTTGTCAACCTGGGGGAACCGAGCCCCGCGACACATTCAGGACCCGACTCCTCGATGATTCGCCTCAGATTGTCAGCAACGAATCGTATGGCTTCCTCCCAGGAAACCGGCTGCAATTCGCCGTGTTTTCTCACGAGCGGGGTGGTGAGCCGATCCTGATGGTGCACAAAACCGGTGCCAAAGCGTCCACCCACGCACAAGGTGCCCCTGTTGGGAGTTTCCAAATCCGTGGTAACCCGGAAGATGCGGTCGTTCTTCACGTTCACATCCATTCGGCACCCAACCGAACAGAGAGGACATATGGTGGAGACCTTCCTCAGTTCCCAGGATCGGGCCCAGCTCTTGATATGCTTGTAGGACAGCGCGCCGGAAGGGCACGCCTCGACGCATTCACCGCAGAAGTCGCAATTAAGGACGCCGCCGTCTTTGGTGCCTATCTTGGTGGCGTACCCCACTTGTTTGGCTTCCAACGCGCTTGCACCGATGACCTCGTGGCAGACTTTCACGCATCTCCCGCAGGCGATGCACAGGCTTTCGTTGTACGCGATCAAAGGCCAGTCGTTGACCACGGGCATGGCGCGCTTGGGTATCTCGACGGTGATGCCTGAGATCCCGAGTCTGTGGACAAGATCCTGTATCTCGCATTCTCCGCACGCGGGGCATACCGGGCAATCCAACGGATGATCCATGAGGACCATCTTCATCACGTCTTCCCGAAGGGCTTGGATTTTCCGAGTGTCTGTTCTGACGCGCATCCCCTGCAATGCCACGGTGTTGCAGGAGGTCATCGGACGCTCTATCCCTTCGATCTCCACGACACACATGCGACACGAGTCCGACGGGCTTATTTTCGGATACCAGCAGAGCGTGGGAATCCAGATATCCGCTTGTTTTGCGGCCTCGAGAATGGTGGCTCCTTCGGGGGCATGCACTTCCACATCATCTATGGTCAGCACGGGCATTGTTCGATCCTCTCTCGAGCCGGAGTCATTGACTCAGCGCGCCGAATACCAGGTGGTAGCAGCGCAGACAACGGCTCGCTTCCACAAATGATCCTTCTTGAGTGAACCCGGATTCCACTTCGTCAAAGCTGGTGATGCGTTCACGTTGGTCGAGCTTGCGGGGTGGAATCTTTCCTGCTTCACGGCTCTCCGTCTTGGGGGTGACGCGCACCTTCGTATCCTTTTCCACTACCGCGATGATGTCGTCGATCCGTTTCTCGTCGGAGACGGAACACTTTCCTGTGGTCAGATACTGGTGGATCATTGCCGCGGCCAGCTTACCCCCTGCAACCCCGTGCACGACTGTGAGCGGTCCGCTCACCGCGTCTCCGGCAGCGAATACGCCGGGCCGGGAAGTCATCATGGTATCGGGATCGACCTTGATGGTTTCCCAACGAGTCACTTCGATACGGTCGGACGGGCCCAGGAACGAGAGGTCCGATTTCTGCCCGATTGCCGGGATGAGTGTGTCCGCGGCTATGACGAAATCCGAGCCTTCCACGGGGACCGGTCTTCTCCGGCCTGAGCCGTCGGGTTCACCGAGTCTCATGCGGATGCACTTGAGTCCCGTGAGTCTGCCTTCATCCGCGATCAGTTCGATCGGTTGGGTGAGATAGTTGAAAATCACGCCTTCTTCTTCCGCATCTTCCACTTCGATGGGGTCTGCGGGCATTTCTTTTTCTGTTCTGCGGTACACGACCTGGACTTCCGACGCGCCCATTCTCAGGCAGGTTCTCGCACAGTCTACGGCGGTGTTTCCGCCTCCCACGACGATGGCACGTTCTCCGACCTTGACTTCCATTCCGAGGTTGAGGTCGCGCAGGAAGTCTATACCTCCCCGAAAGACTCCCTCAATCCCTTTGTCGTCAAGCCCGAGCCCCATGGACTTGTGGGAACCGACGCCCAGGAACACTGCCTGGAACCCTTGAGAGAAGAGCTCGTCCAATGTGAAGTCTTGGCCGAGGCTCGCTCCTTCCTTCACCTCGACCCCGAGGCCGCGGATGATGTCGATTTCTCGCTTGAGGACTGCTCTCGGGTGTCGGTACGGCGGGATTCCGACTCCGACCATGCCCCCCGATACGTGCAACGCCTCGAACACCGTGACCGGGTGCCCCAACAGAGCCAGATAGTGCGCCACCGTCAGACCCGCGGGACCCGCGCCGACCACTGCAACCGGTTTCTCCGTCATTTCGCGGGGGTGCAGCGGTGGAGCGACTTTGTGATCCATTTCGTAATCCGCGGCCACTCTCTTGAGCAGTCTGATGGGGATAGGCTGCTTTCCTGCGTTGGCCAGGGTGCATGCTTTTTGGCAGGGTGCGGGACAGACGCGGCCGGTAACCCCGGGAAGCGGCATCTCTTCACGGATGATTTCGAGGCATTCTTCATACCGCGTATCTTGGAGCGCCTCCACGTACGCGGGGATGTTGATGTGGCTTGGGCAGGCGTTCATACAGGGTGCGGAGATCTTGCCCAGGTATCTGAGATCGGGGTTCGGGTCTCCGGAAGCGAGGGCCGCATCGAAGCTTTGTCTGAAGTGCGTCAGGCCGTCCTTGATCAGTTCGCCCGCGCTCTGGCAGACGGAACATCTGGCAGTAAGGTCGAGGGTTTCCGCGACATCGGCCAGGAGTTCCAGATCGCTTTCCCGGCCTTCTCCCCGAGCGATTCTGTCCAGGACCAATTGAAGGATTTTGGTGCCTCGGATGCCAGGCATACACCTTCCGCAGCAGTATTTGGCCTGGATCTCCTCCAAGTAACGACGTGCCATGGAGAAATAGTCCAGGTCCTTGCGGAAGATGAGCACTCCCTTGCCGCACATCAGTGCAGCCAGGTCTTCAGGAAATCCCTGCGTGGATGGAAACCCTTCGTCGTCGACGGTGACCTTTTCGCCGGTCTCGCGAAGGTCTCTGACGACGTTGCCCCAGCGTCCGAACACAATCTCCGTCATTTCGCTCTCCCTTGCGCGGTGATCGGGGAATTACATTTTCCGGCCGCGAAATCTTTTGCGCAGACGACCTCCTTTGAAGGACCAAGCCGCGGCTTCCTCCATATGATCCTCAGTGTGGCGCGTGCGGGGGAACGACCATCACCCGTCATCACGCCTTCCGCGGACCGACAAAGGCTGCAGCGATCAATGGCCGCGGCTCCGAACGAACTGCGGAGGACGACCGCCACACAAACTCCCAACTTGTTGATTTGCAAGGACTCAGTTCAAGAATCCGAGTGGAAACCTCTGGCGCCATCGTGCATTATACCGAACTATCGAGATTTGTGAAGACCTGCCGCGGATTTTTCTGACGGGAACCATCAGGAATCCGTATTGGGTCCCGAGCTGCGGGGATAATCAGCGTGCCGGCCCCGCGCGAGACGAAGCCCGGGAGCCTATCGGCACTCAGGCCGCCGACAGGCTCGACGGCTTGACAAGGGAACCTCCCGCTGGTACTTTCTCTTATGAAAATCTCTTCGCACCTATGAGAACAAATCTCACCTTTGGCGGAGAACGGTGATGAATCCGTTTGAGCTGTTCCAGTCGTCGGAAGTGTACAAGATCGCGGTGCTCTATTTCTCGAAATGGAGAGGGCTCGCGATAGTGGCCCGGAACGTGTCGGGAGAAAATGTCGAGGTGATCCAACTGTCAGGAGAGGTCGATCCTCACTCAGGAAATTTCACTGCTCTGGATTACACATGCCTGTCCAAGACCGAGGGTTTTCCTGTGATGAGTAGGAAGGACTTCGAAAACCTGGTCGGTTTCCTTGCTGCCAGAATCGACGAACAAACCCGTATGAGTATCATAGAGCCGGACATCCTCAAGGCTGCCATGTCGAAGAGTCCTCAAGCCGAGCCGGGCCAATTCCTTCATTGAGCGGCGTGTCGGTCTTCGTTTCTTCCCGACTCATCCATCCCCGCTTTCGGCCCGGGTACCTGATGATGCGCTACGCGATACTGCTAAGGATCGGCGCCTTGCTGCTCGCATGCGCGGTGGTTGCGGCCTGCGGCAGGCAACCACCTGCTCAACCGGAACCCAAGCACCCTGCCAAGGTTATCAGCCGGGCGGACAAGGTCCCCGGCCCCTCGCGCACGCCCGAGGGAGCGCGGGAGCGTCCTGCTGCTGAACCAAAAGGAACTCTGGCCGCGGTCATGGATCGCGGCGAACTGCGGGTCGGCATGCAAATGGGGTACGTCCCGTTCGAGATGGCAGGTCCGGACGGGCAACCGTGCGGGCTGGATGTGGACTCGGCAGCGATGGTCGCAGCGAGCCTGGGAGTGGGTTTGCGATTGGTCAGACAGAACTGGGAGGGGCTGGTCCCCCCGCTGCTGGAGGGAAAGATAGACCTGATCATGTCCGGCATGACCATCACCCCGCAGAGAAACGTGCAAGTGGCCTTTACCGACCCTGTGCTCGAAACGGGGCGGATGTTTCTCGTCCACAAGACCAATCGCGACCGATTCAAGAAATTCAAGGACCTGGACTCAGACGGAATATTCGTGGTCGCTGGGCGAACCGGTTTGGGAGAGCTGCGCGTGAAAGAGCTGTTGCCTCGGGTGGGATTTCGCGAGTTCCCGGAGTCCAGCCAGGCTCTCGAGGAAGTGCTCCAGGGCCGAGCCCATGCCTTTGTCGACGAAGAGTTCACGGTGCGCCTCGCGTGCGCAAGGCATGCGGGAAAGCTCCTGAGCGGGTTCGAGCCCCTCACGTATGAGCCGGTGGCCTGGGCCATTCGACCGGGCGACTCCCATTGGCTCAACTGGCTCAACCACTTCATCCGCCGGATTCGGAAGGACGGCAGCCTCGAAAGACTCAAGATCAAGTGGCTCAGGGACTACTTCCTCGACCTCAAGGCGCACCCCAAGTAGGGCGGCGAGGGAAGCTTGCAGCGGTCTTGGCTCGGTTTCTTGTTGCCGAATCTATTTCGAAACCACCATGACCGCAAAGGGTCACAACCAAGCACGAAAGTCAGCTCCCGAGATCCCGAGACCACGCTGCATCGCCAGAACCACCCGATGTTTCAAAAGTTTTCGGAAGGGGGCCCGGGGGACAACCCCTTTTTAGAAGGGTTTCCCCCGGAAGACTTTCTGACAGAAGCGCTGCGTCACATTCCGGCTTGCCACACGAGTATCCCGGCGAGAACGAAGTTGAGGTCCGCGGCTCCCTCGTACAAGAGCCTGTCCGCCAGTTGGCGCCTCGCATAGAACACGAAGAGGACCGCGAACAGAAGCATGTTGACTTCCAGCACATAGCCCGCGGCTGAGATCCAACCCATCCATACGCCCAGCGCACAGTACCCGCCCAAGAGGACAAGCAGTATCCACAAAATCTTGCGTGTTTGATCGACTCCGAGCACCACCGGAATGGTCTGGCGGCCGACGATGCGGTCTCCCTGCACGTCCATGAGGTCAGAGACGGCCATTCGCCAGAACACCATGCCTGCAGCCAATACAAACGCCACCGCGAGTCCGATGAAATTCACTCGTGCCGGAGCCTCGACCACGGGGAGCACCGCGGCAACAAAGGCCCATCCGAAGGTCACCGCGGGAGTCTTCGACCACGGCACGTCTCTGAGGCCCAACCAACTATTCCTGCCGTTCCCGGACGCGGAGAACAGCGCGGCGGAATACAGCCGTCCCATCACGAGCGTGCACGTGAGCAGAATGCAGGTGGTGATTCCCACACCCAGGGCCAAGACTATGGCACCAAGGGAGGAGGCAAGGCCCGCCGCCGTCAGCGCGGTGGTGTGACGAGCGTAAAACGCAGCAATTTCCGGACTGTTAAATCGAACCGCGCCGGACCTGTCATGCAACCTGTTCAGCAGATGCATCGAGAACACGAACAGCATCGCCACCACAAGGGGCGGCCACGTCGGTGTTTCCCCCTGAAGGGTCATGCAGGTCGCGGTCAGCCCTCCCCCTCCCAATGCGGCAAAGCCGTAGGTCATCACCGCTGCGTCAACCGCGCGCCTGAGCCGCCTGAGGGGACCGGAACGCCTGGTCGCCGAGATCTCCTTGATTCGATCCACTGCTTGGCGCATCTGCCAATTGGGCGTGCTGGCACCGCCGGTCACGCCCACGCGGCTGACTCCATCGAGGTCCTTGGGGTCTATTTCGCCGGCGGTTTCCACGTGCAAGGAGCGGGCTCCGCACGCCTCGGCCACCTGAGCCAACCTGCGCGTATTGCCCGAACCTTTGCCTCCTACCACCACCACAAGGTCAACCTGTCGAGCCAGCCGCGTTACTTCTTGCTGCCGGCGTTTCGTCGAATCGCAGATCGTGTCGTGCACGTGGATTTTCAGGCAGTGGCGTTCCAGTGCGCGCACGACCTTCTCGAACGTCTGACGGTCCTGGGTCGTCTGAGCCACCACACAGACCTCACGGTCCGACGGTACGAGCGTGCTCATTTGATCGAGGTTTGCCTCGGCAAGCGCCACCCCACCCGCGGTCGCGAATCCCATGACGCCTCTGACCTCCGGATGGTCCGCATCTCCCACTATGACGCAGAACCGGCCCTGCCCGGCGTGTCTTTCCACCAGCACCTGAACTCGTCTCACCCGAGGGCATGTGGCATCCACCACCTGCAGGCCTTTTTCCTTGAGCAGCCCGTGTTCCGCAGGGGAGATCCCGTGGGCGCGGACCACCACCGTGCCTCGGTCGATCTCCTCGATGTTCCCGGCCTCCGTGACTCCCCGTGCGTCCAGGATCTCCAAGGTCTGGGGGTTGTGAATGAGCGGACCATACGTGACTATCGGCAAAGGGGTATTTCCTCTCTGCAGATCGAGCACCATGTCCACGGCTCGCCGCACGCCCATGCAGAAGCCTGCGGTCCTTGCAAAACGTATCTTCATACCGCGTCCTGTCGTTGTGATCGTTCATTTGCTGCGGTGGTCGCGAAAATCGACTCATCACCTAATCTATACAATGCGGGAGCGGGGAGCAAGCTCTCCTGTCCGGCACTCGAATTCGCACCCCTGAAACAAGAAATTGAGCTACAATAACACAAGGGCTCTTCCCCCAGCGGTCGTATTTCTGTGAGTATCGACACGGTGAAAGTAGGGACATGATTACGGAACGGCTCATCGAAGAGATCGTCGAGGCCATCGTGGAGGCCGCGGATCCGGAGCGGATCATCCTGTTCGGGTCTGCGGCTCGAGGCGAGACGGGTCCTGACTCGGACGTGGACCTGATGGTCGTAGAGAAGGAATCCGCGTTCCACCGCGGGTCCCGGTGGGCCGAGTCCACTCACATACGAGAAGCTCTGGCGGGGCTTCTCGTTCCTATTGACTTGCTTGTCGTGACACCCGAGGAGATCGAGCATTGGAAGGATGCCACGAATCACATCATCGCCCGCTCGATGAGGGAAGGGAAGGTGTTGTATGATCGACCGTGAGGACGCAGAGAGGATGCTCAGCCTTGCCCACGTCGATTTCCAGGCCGTGCGGAACATGATGGATGCAGAAAGATTTGCCGATTCAGTTTTCGGCTTTCACGCGCAGCAGGCCGTAGAAAAGGCCCTGAAAGCGTGGCTGTCTCTCCGAAGTGTGGCTTATCCCAAGACCCATGACCTCACGGCCCTCATCACTCTCTTGGAGACCCGAACAGGTGCCGATTGTGGGCCTTTCCTTCGTGTGAAAGAACTCACGGACTTTGCAGTCCCGTTTCGATACGCCTTCCTCACTCTGCCTGAACCCCTCAATCGGCCCGAGCTTGTTCTCCTTGTCGGGTCGGTCCTGGAGCACGTCAAGCGGCTGATCGAAGACCAAGCCACAATCTGAGTCCCCAAGAGAAAACACGGACCACGACTCCGGGATCATACGCTTTCGGTCTGCCGTCCTGCAGGCGCTCGCCAAAGCCCTCCCAAACCCACCTGCGACGGCGAATTCTTCGGCAGTCCGACGGGAGAACGCCGAAGATCTGATCATATGTTCCCTGTACTAGCATGGTTCGAGTTCTTCTCAGGCCGCGAAGATTTGGTCGTCTAACAGGCTTGGGGATTGCGCCAATTCGCCTTTTTCCCCGACCGGTGGGGATCGGCCCGTGAAGCGTGGAACCAACTTGACCGCCCGAGATGTTCCTCCGGAAGGACCAAATCACCTGCGATATTTGGCTGCGGCTCCCAGCTGCCCTGTGTTGCGCAGATATCGCTCCATAGCATCCCCAATCGGCCTTAACCTTATCGCTTCATCTGTCATGTGAGGCAGTAGAGGGCTCCTAGCGGTACTCTGGGGCATTTTCTATTGAGTGATTGACAGCTCCGGTTAACTATGGTCTTTTCTCTGAGAGAACAACTGATCTCTCGCGGTACCATATGCCCGGCTTTCCGTGCGAAATGTTGCGCCGGCAATGCTCCTTTGGCGGATTTCGACCGTCAAACCGACCGACCGGGAAGGAGGCGTTCCATGTCTGAACCCGCTTTTGATTTCATGAAGATCTGGAGCCAAAGCGACGAGGAGTCCGAATTCAGGATGAAGACCGTACTGCTTGACGGCCTCGATTCCACGGTCCGGGGACCCTGTGATGTGCTGTCAAGAATCAAGGTGGGTAAACCTGTGGCCAATCCGGTCGTGCGTTGGGTGGAAGAACATGGGTATCCGTCCACGATCACGGCACAATTGACCGGAAATACCCTGGTTTTCAGCGGCTATCTGTTCGGCCGAATGATCGACGAAGACTCCGTAATCAAGGTGATCAGGGAAGGAGCCATATTGGAACGTCAACGAGGCGGATGTCAGGTGAAGGTCTCTTCCACGGATGGGCTCTCGGCCGTTGTCGGTGCGTACGGCAATACCGTCTTGGATGACGATCCCCTGCCCGCGGAGTGGGACATTATTTCCGAGGCATGGTCGGATTATCGGGATGCATCCTCGTCCCGATTCCTCGACCGAACACTTCGTGAAGTTGGTACGCAGATATTCGCGGAGACCTTTGAGATCCCGAAAACAAGAAAGAACACGAAGTACCACATGGTATCTCGCGAAGCCGAGCATCAGATCGTTTCCGCGATTCGGAAGTTGAGACGGCAACTTGCATATGCAATTCTGAGGTCCCGGCCTTCTCACGACGGATCACAATGCATTTGGGGCAACAAGACACAAGAACCGACGCTGTGCGGACTGTGCACCTGGCCCATCGTTACTCAGAGCGAATCTCCCAATCCGAATGTATATGTCGACAAACAAGGGGCAGTCCTGACGAAGTCAGATCTCGATAGTCTCATCCGGCGACTTTGGCTCGACGAGCACGCGGATTACGACAAGGGCGATTGGTGGATTGTCTGTCATCCCAACACACACCATGTCATCCACGACTTTGACGCTTCGTACCGGCGTATCGGGAAACCGGACAAATACATCGGATTCCACGTCGACGAGTTTCACGCCAAGGTCGGCAAGACATTTCCGATTCTCTCGGAAAGGTTCATGCGTCCCGAAGTATTGCTCGTGGTCAATTTGGATGCCTTCACGTACGGTTACCACGCCAATGACCTTCTGGAGCGCAGGGAACTCCCTACTCAGGGGCGGTATCAACGTTGGCTCATTTCCTTTCAAGCGTACGGGCTGGTTGCCCGTAATCCCAGAGCAAACATCGGCATGATGTACGGTTTGCCGCAATAGTTTTCCGCTAAACCCAAAGCCGGTCTTACAGACTGCCTCTCATAGTGAGCCACAAAGGGTTCCGGCGAAAGACGGTGCCGGCCTTTGCCGAAGACCCCTTCTTCGTTCTGAACGAAAGGAGAGTTGTATGATCGTAACGGAAGAACAGCGGCGATGGTGGTTCGCCACCCATCCGGAGTACAGTTCGAGCCACCGAGGATCGAGAGGGAGGTCGGGAAAGGGAAAGAACGAAGATGCAATCGACCCGCGTGATGTCGACGAGTACGTGGACGATGCGTTGAAGTATGAAACCGACGATTCGGTCATAGCCCTGCTGCAGTCCGTGAAGCGAAACTTCGGCACCCAGGCCGAGCCCTACGAGCATGACGAATCCCGCGGCAACCGTGGTGACCTGCCCCTGCAGCCGAAGGAGCCTCAGGTTACGATTGGACCGCCTAAACCGCCTGACTTCACTGATCGGACTCGATCCGTTTTGGACTTTCTGTGTCCCGGTCTCACCAAGGCCTATGACAGGTGGCGAACCGGCTATTACGAGGCATATCCGTGGGCTCCGGGTCCTCTCTACGATGCACTTGGGGACTTGATGGGCCTGGCGGCCTTGGGACTCACGAGAATTGAAGCGGCCCTCTCGAAGGCAGCAAACGCGGCCGAGATTGCCGCTTTACAAACGGCACGCCAAGAGCTACTTGAAATCTGGAATTTGCCGCTTTTCCCCCGAGGATGGGCCATTGAAGACTTGCTGAAGCGAAATCTCCCCCGTACCTTTAAGGGTATTGACCGCTGGGAAAATGGGGTCGCCACGAGCATCAAGAGCATGGATCTCCGCGCGAAGTTCTATCAAGATCCTGCCGGCATTCTCTCGGTAGGTCAGAAGTATGTTGATAAGCTTGTCAAATTCCGCGGAGCGATCAGGAGACCGATTGAAATTAGCGCTGACGAGATAACCGAAAGGGTGTTACGCCTTGCCGTGCCCCCTGGAGCAACAAAGGCTCAGAGGTCGGCTCTGAGAAGTCTGACTGAATACGGCAGACAAAACAACGTGACAGTGGAGGTCATCAGAGTGCCATGAAATGCGCAGGAGCATACAAGAGAGAGAAGAAGATCTATCTTAACCCGGAGTCGGAAACGACAACGGGGCTTTGGATCGGTGCGTCTCCAACAATTGTTGTCGATGAGACGGCCCCCCCCTCAACAAAAGGGAAACATCTGAGAGAAGTACTGGGACAGTCCCAAGCGGGCGTTCCTCATCCCACGGACTGGGACGCGTTCGAGCGGGCCTTTCTCAACGAGGTCGGTGCCAAATCGTGGAGCAGATTCGCGAAGACTGCCCTGTCATGCACCATCGAGTTTGACGGAGATCACTTCGCATTTCATCCCTATAGGAATGGAGGTCCCAAGGACCACTACGCCTTCTTTCCCATCGAGGATCGAAAGATGACCATCGCTTTCGACGCGTCCGATGAAGAGTTGGGCCTCATGCTGGAAAAGGCGTTCGACGTCTGTGAATAACCGGAGGACGGTCGATTGCATACGGTACACATGACGCGTGAAAGTGGAGGTTATCAGGGTACCATGAAACGCGCAGGGGCATACAAGCGAGAGAAGCGGCTATATCTTAACCCTAAATCGAAGACCACGATGGGCCTTTGGCTCGATACGTCGCCACTAATTATTCTTGATGAGACGGAACCACCGCCGATTAAAGGTAAACAAGTAAGGGAATTGCTGAGACGTTCCCGAGAAGGGGTGCCTCAGCCTACAGACTGGGACAACCTCATGCGGGCCTTTCTGCAGGAGGTAGGCGTCAAATCGTGGAGCAGATTTGCGAAGACAGCAGTGACATGCACCATCGAGTTTGACGGAGATCAGTTCGTATTTCGTCCCTATAGGCGTGGAGGTCCCAAGGACCATTACGCCTTCTTTCCCATTGAGGATCGAAAGATGACCATCTCCTCCGATGCGTCCGATGAAGAGTTGGGCCTCATGCTGGAAAAGGCGTTCAACGCTTGTGAATAGGCAGAGGAAGGCCTGATCGCATTCGGCAGGGAAAACAACGTGAAAGTGGAGGTCATCAGAGTGCCATGAAACGCGCAGGAGCATACAAGAAAGAGCAGCGAGTATATCTGAACCCGATGTCGGAAACGACAACGGGCCTCTGGATCGGTGCGTCTCCGCGAATTACTCTTGATGAGAGGGAATCCCCCTCAACAAAAGGGAAACATCTGAGAGAAGTACTGGGACAGTCCCAAGCGGGCGTTCCTCATCCCACGGACTGGGACAGCTTCGAGCGTGCCTTTCTCGAGGAGGTGGGTGCCAAATCGTGGAGCAAATTCGCGAAGGGAGCGCTGAGATGCGCCATCGAGTTTGACGGAGATCAGTTCGTATTTCGTCCCTATAGGCGTGGAGGTCCCAAGGACCATTACGCCTTCTTTCCCATTGAGGATCGGAAGATGACCATCTCCTCCGATGCATCCGATGAAGAGCTGGGCCTCATGCTGGAAAAGGCGTTCGAGGCCTGTGAATAGCCAGGGGAAAGCCTGATTGCATACGGCAAGCAAGACCGCGTGAACGTCGGGGGTAAGAGTTCGCCGCAGAGACACAAAGGACGCAGAGAAGAACGAGAGAAGAAAATGAAATGATTCGGCCCACCCCCCAATGACACGGCCCCTGACAGAATCATCCCAAAGAGATCAATCGACATGATGACACCGCCACTTTTTTCGGGCGAACGGTTACCCTCCACGATTGCGGGGCGGGCATGCACACTCTAAATCCTTCCTCTCCAGTAACCAGGGCTTCTGCGGACATGCATCACTGCGAGGACGTGTATGTGGTCTTGTTCCACCGTGTACAGCACCGCGTACGGGAAGCGCTTGACCAGGGAACGACGTAAGTCTGCGGCCACGACAGGCCATGCCTCAGGATGGCTTATAATAGTTTGTATGGTCGTCCCCACCTCTACGGAGAAGTCATAACCCAAGCCGGGTGTACGCCGTTCGTAATATTCTATCGCTTCGTTGAGCTCCAGTTCCGCGTCCGGATGAAACGAGAATGTCATTTCTCGAAACGCTCTCTAATTCGGCGGAACACCTCGGGCCCGGGCACGGCCGTCACGCTTCCCGAACGCAATTCATCGAGTCGGCGCTTGGCCACGGCAATCCATTCAAGCTCCGTGTCCGGATTGGGGGGATTGAGCGTCTTGAGCAAGGAGTCTATCACCAGAATCCTTTGCTCGACCGGAAGGGATTCGGCTTCTTCGATTATACGGTCCACTGCTTCCATCTTCGGTCCCCTGATACCCGCGTTCGTGGTAACTTCTCAGTAAGTCCGGGCCACTTCCCCCCTCTTATCCCCCCGCAAGCGGGGGGAAGCGCTCCCTCCCCGCTTGCGGGGAGGGGATATCTTGGAACTCGCCCGGGGTTTTTCAGAAGTTACCGTTCGTGCAGGTAACTCTCATGGTTATCGGTTCTGAAACTCGAGTGGAAAGATCCACCGCGTAGCCGGCACTCCTCACCCCACGAGCACAAGGCGTCTGGGAGCCGCAGCCAAATATCGCAGGTCATGAGGTCCTTCCGCAGCAATATCTCGGGCGGTCAAGTTCGTTCCACGCACCACGGGCGGTCCCACCGTTCGAGGCAAAATTGCGGATTGACCCCGTCCCAAAGCCTGTCGGAGGCCAAAATCGTCCCGGCTCGGGAAGAAATCGAACCATAATAGCACTAAGGATACCCTGCGTGCCGGCGTCCTGTCAATTGCGCCGGGGTCCTCGTGAAAAGACGGTCCCTTTCAGGTTCTGCTCTCTTTCTTCTCCGCGTCCGCTGTCGGTGCGGCAATCTCTTGCCCGTACGGAGAACCGAGTGAACATGGAGGTGATCAGAGTGCCATGCAACGCGCAGGAGCCTGCAAGAAAGAGAGCAAGTAAACTCCACGTCTTATTGCCTTCTTGCACTTAGGGCACTTGGGTTTGTCGATTGCCTTATCGCCAAAAATATACCCGGCTCGAGCCGCAACTACCAATCCAATCGCCGCCCCAGCAACGGTTGCGGGGATTGCCCATCCTCCGCTAGCCAGTCCAATACCGGCTCCAAAGATTCCTCCTGCAATTGCCAAAGCAATCCCCAAGCCTGTTGTCACCAATATCCTCCCACCTGGTGCGCGGTAGGCGACTACGGTACTGTATAATAGGAAACTCACTTGTGCGCCTTTATCCGGCATCCCCTGCTCCGCCTAGATGACCAACGTTTCATCTGAAGTCATCATGAATTCATCGAATTCGGCGAAGGTTCCAAACTGCAACTCACGACTTAACAGGGCAGCGAAATCAGCCAAGGCTGCCGTAGTATGTTCCGGCTGTCCGGACATCAATCCACAGTCAATGTTTGATAGGCATAAGGTGAATTCCTGCTCGCGAACACGGAGATTCCGTTGAATGAAAGACTCAAATTCAATCCTCTGTGCTTCCATCTCTCGACACGCTTCCTCGCAAATGGCAACGATGCGAGCCGACTCCTTTTCTGCCAGCCGAGCGTGTCTCAGGACGGAAACGCAGGAATTATACACATTTGAGGCAACCAGATACCCGGCAACACTTCCGACCAAGGCTCCAACAGGCCCGAATGCCAGTCCAGCGACTGCGCCCGCGTAGATACTGGATACAGTACTCGTTCCGGTCTGCCCCATCCTTTCAAAGGCTTCCTCGGCCGAAATGTCCCCTTTAGCAAAAGAATAGACGGTTATTCCCACATCGATAGCTCCGGCGGCAACTGCCGTGGCAACGTTCGCCTTTGCCAGGCTCTCGATTCCGGCTTTTGCAGCGCCGTAGCGGATGAGGGTTCCTGTGACCCCAGTTCCTCCGCTACGAGCCGCCGATACAGCAGCATCTTTGCCGGTGTCTATCAAGGCGTCCTCGATAGATTTCTCTCCTCTAGCTGCGGCTATAGCGTTCTTGACTCCCGATATGCCAGCCGTAACAATCCCGCCCGCTGCCGCTGCATGGAGTCCTGCAGCGCCAGCCTCTTTGGCAACGTAGCTGAATTCTTGCTTGAAGACGTACCACTGGGGATTGCGGGCCGCTTCTATATTCTCTCCGTAGGTCGTGCCTCCGGATCTCACCTCACCGGCTCGGAGTTCCTCCGTCACATTCTTCCTTGTGTCTTTGTAATGCTCTGCGCATATGTCGCCTTTCTCACTCGCCTCATGTGCCAGTTTTCTGACTTCCTGTTCTTGGCCCTTCGGAACCAACTTCACCATATCATCGTACTTGGGCTTGCTTAGTTGCTTCGTGCTCAAGTCGGGTCTAGAGAAAGATTTCGCCTGGACTTCACTCACGAGCCTGTCACCGTCCCTGATCTCTATGTCCGCAGCAGCATGTGGGAATCCTCTAGCTTCTGTCACGTGTGCTCGAAAAGAAGACCCCTTGGAAGCCGCGTCGGCGTTGAACTTGGCAGCTTCAATGTACTCAAACAGGTTACCCTGCTTGATTCCGATATGAACTTGGGAACGTTGCTCGGCAGCTATACGAAGAAGATCCATTCCGTCCCGCATGGCATCGGACGCAGCAGCGTGAGAAGAGGAAAAGAAGGCTCCACTCTGCGAGGTACCGTATTGCACCGTAGAGTCTAGTTGTCGTTCTTCGGATTCCTTGTCTGACATCGTACACCTCTATTGAAAGATCACTACTGCGTCGATCCCAGAAGTTCACGTCCAGCAGCAAGAGCCTTGGAGTGTTTCGGGTCCAGTCCGCCGCTCTTAGTAAGGATGGGAGTTTCCAGCAAGATTTTCATTACTTGAGCGAATTGGACTGCAAGGTAGACCATGTGCTTCTGCTTCTCGGAGTAATGACGATAATCAGTTCCTCCTATCTGAATGACCTGCTCCAACTCATTCAGGACTTTGTCCATACGACTGTGCACTTGGTTGATGATGCCTTGGAAGGACCGTGCGACAGATCGAATACTGTTAAGGATGCTCGTAGCATTATTCATCTCTCCTGCCGCTTTTCTTGCCTCAGCCAAGTTGCTGCGCGCGTAGGCCAAGTTCTCACGAGCCTTTGCTGCCAGAACCAGCCCGCCAACCGCGAGAACCGGGCCAGCCACAAGACCCCCTAATACCGCCATACCACCAGCCATCCCAAGCCCTCCGGCTGCGAGTGAGCCTCCTCCAAACCAAGCAAGAGTTGCGTTGGTAGCCGCTATCCCGGACAGAGTGCTGATAGCAGTACCCGTAGAAGCAGCAGCGAACATCATGGCCCCTCCGTAACTTCCAACCCCTACAAGAGCGCCGGTACCAAGAGCCGAGAGTCCCCCAATAACAACCTCGTGAGCTTTAAGGGACAGGTCCTTCATGGCTAGCAACTCTTCTTTGGTGATGTTAGTTCTCTCAAGGCCCTCAACCAGGGGTTCCCCCGTCAACTGCACGTTTCTTATCTGTCCGTAGAGGTCAAGAAACCGATTCATGGGATTATCCCATAGTATGAGCTTTGTCTTGCCGAGATCAGCCAACGTTCCCGAAGTCGATTCGCGAGCGCTGGATAAATCCCGTTTTGCTGCGTCAAAGACTCTTTGGGCTTGCGAGTTCAAATCGTTGGCCTTTTCATTGTCACAATACGCATCGTAGCCCTTCTTGGCTCCGAACAGGGCGGAGCCAATAGCGATTGCGATTCCAACTATTAGAGGCAGCGGCATCTGTATCCTCCTTTACTCCATAAAGAATCCAGCGGCCTCGCGAGCGAGAGCCATCTGGCGTAAGATCCAGTTTTCCATTGTTACAAGTTCTTCCTCAGGAATACCAAAAGTCGACGCTACTTCATCGATCAAGGGGGCTTGATCTCTTCTATATTCGCCTACAGAGCAAGCCAGTCCCATGAGTTCCAGAAGCGTGGCAACCTTGGCTTTGCGAGAGTCGAACTCGATCAGCAGATCCCCTACATCTTTCTTCTCATACGTGGGGTCGCCGTCAAATCCCATCTCCCTTCTCATAAGCCCAAGAAGTGTACTCTCTTCGGGCGCCAAGCGCTCGTCCTCCCTGATAAGGCGCTTCGACAGCAACAAAAAAGCCGCCTTCTGGTTTTCCGTGAGATCGTGCAGAAACATCTACCTCATCCCTTCTTTTGTAGTAAAAAACGACGGCGAAACTGTCACAACGATGAGCAGGTCTTGAAAAGTCATTCTTTGTTGTCTCCCCCCTCAAAACGCTCCTTCAACAAACGATAGATTGCGTACCCGCTTCCAACTAGTCCCACGCCAAGCATTCCCGCAGACTCAACATCTTTGCCCCCGATCAAAGCAGCGAGAATGGCAGCGGCGGGTCCTGACGGATGTTTCGTGCCATTTTCCCATCTCGAGAGAGAGGCCACTCCGACGTTCAGCATTGAGGCGAGTTGTTGTTGAGACAATCCCTTACCCTCCCGAAATTTCTTAATCGCCTCTGGAGAGATGTCGTATTTGGATGACATGGCTGGTGACTTATCATATGATAACTCATCGTGTCAAGCAAAAAGTGACGAAAGAGATCAGGGAGGCAACCTAAAGCAAGGAGGCTTGGTCTATCTCTTCGACAACACAAGTCATAATCGTCATCCCAATACTCCTCATCTCCCGCGATGTATACGTACCGACCGTCGATCCAACGTCTTGGCAGAATGTCGAGCAGTTCTTGTCTGGTCTTGTCGTAAAGGAATTCAGCGTCACAATGAACGCATTCAGAATTCCTTTCTCATCGGGTCCATTATAGTCCCAGGGGGAATTACGCCTTCTTTCCCATTGAGGATCGAAAGATGACCATCTCCTTCGATGCGTCCGATGAAGAGCTGGGCCTCATGCTGGAAAAGGCGTTCGATGCCTGTGAATAGACTCCTGCTCCTGAGAAGTACAGGAACCTTCGGCCTGTCGTGGTCTCACAGCCGCAAATGGCTCTGCCGGTTCAAGAAAAGCCGCACAAAATGCGCGCACGCCCCTTTAGCCGGGGCCGCAAAGATGTTATGATGCGGCAATTCTCTTCCGGAGGTAGTGAATGGGCGACGAGAATCGCAAAATCCTCGTGGTAGGAGGCGGTATCAGCGGGCTCACCGCGGCCGTCGAAGCCGCTGAGGCAGGAGCCGAAGTGATAATCGTGGAAAAGAACCCGTCCCTGGGAGGCCGAGTAGCCCAGCTCAACCAGTACTTTCCCAAGCTGTGTCCTCCCACGTGCGGTCTGGAGATCAACTTCCGTAGGATAAAGCAGAATCCGAAGATCACCTTCCACACCTTGGCTCAAGTGGAATCCATCTCAGGCGGTCCGGGCAACTACCAGGTGAGCGTCACCGTCAATCCCCGATACGTCAACGACAACTGCACCGCATGCGGCAAATGCGCGGAAGCCTGCGACGCACAGGTTCCCGATCCGGTGAACTACGGCATGCAGACGGTCAAGGCCGCTTACCTTCCCCATCCGATGGCGTTCCCGTTCAAGTACGTCCTCGACCCCTCCGTCATCGGCACTCCCGATGCGGACAAGTGCGCGTCCGCGTGCACGTACGGAGCCGTGGACCTGGCAATGCAGCCGGAAACGCTCACCCTCGCGGTGGGCGCAATCGTCTGGGCCACGGGCTGGGATCCGTACGAAGTCGCGAAAGTGGAATACCTGGGCTTCGGAAAGAACCCCAACGTGATCACCAGCGTCATGTTCGAACGGCTGGCAGCCGCAAACGGCCCCACCCAAGGCAAGATCATCAGGCCCTCGGACGGAAAGGAGGTCCAATCAGTGGCCTTCGTGCAGTGCGCGGGTTCGAGGGACGAGAATCACCTCGCCTACTGTTCGGGGATCTGCTGCCTCGCGTCCCTGAAACAGGCCACGTACATCCGTGAAAGAAACCCTGATTCCAAGGCGTTCATCTACTACATCGACGTCCGGGCCATGGGCAAGTATGAGGACTTCTACACCAAAGTGGACCAGGACGAACAGATCACCCTCACTAAGAGCAAGATCGCACGCATCTCGCCCGACCCCGCATCCGGCGGCGTGCTCGTGGAAGGCGAAGCGGTCGGCAAGAAGGAAATGGTCAAGCAAGTCGTAGACCTGGCGGTTCTCGCGGTGGGGATGGTCCCAGGAACCGCGACCGCAAAACCGTCGCTGGAGATGGACTACGATGCGTTCGGCTTTGTGACGTCCCCGGGAGCTTCCGGGATCGTTCCTGCGGGCTGTGTGAAGGCTCCGATGGAGGTCGCCGCGTCTGTGCAGGATTCGACCGCAGCGGCGCTCAAGGCCATCCAGATAGCGATGGGGAGGTGAAGACTTAATGGACCAGAAAATCGGAGTATACATCTGCTCGGGCTGCGAGATCGGAGAAGCCGTTGACGTCAAGGCCCTGACCACCGTCGCCAACAAGGAGTACAAAGTCGCGAAGTGCGTGACCCATGGAGCCCTCTGCAACCCGGAAGGGGCAGCGCTGATCAAGCAGGACGTGGAATCCGGTGAGATCAACTGCGCGGTCGTGGCCGCGTGTTCGGGCCGTGTCAAGACCGACGTCTTCAAGTTTGACCCCATGACAACCATTCTCGAACGGGTAAACATCCGTGAGCACGTCGCATGGTGTCAGCCCGCGGGTCATGAAGACACCACCATGCTGGCCGAAGACTACCTGCGCATGGGCATCGTCAGGGTCCAGAAGTCCACCCTGCCAAGTCCGTACCAGGAGACCATCGACAAGACGATCATGGTGATCGGAGGCGGCTGTGCGGGCGTGCGCGCGTCGCTCGATGCCGCGAACGCAGGGTATTCGGTGCTGCTCGTGGAAAAAGAGGCCGAACTGGGCGGTCACATGGCCAAGTGGCACAAGAACACGCCCTGTTCCCCGCCGTATACCGAGCTCAGTGACATCGGCATCCACGCGGAGATCGAGAAAGTGCGCGCCAACCCGGGCATCACGGTCAAGACCGGCGCGAAGATCGAGAAGATCGCGGGAGCCCCAGGCCTGTTCGACGTGACGCTCGCGAACGGAAATGGGACGCACAGGGTCGGCTCGATCGTCCTGGCCGCGGGGTGGAAGCCCTACGATCCGGCGAAGCTCGAACATCTCGGGTATGGCAAGTTCCCGGACGTGATCACGAGCGTCCAGATGGAAGAGATGGCGAAAGCCGGGAAGATCACGTGCCCGTCGGACGGTTCCGAGCCGTCGGTGGTTGCGTTTGTGCAGTGTGCAGGCTCTCGGGACCCGAACCATCTGCCGTACTGTAGTGCGGTGTGCTGTCGGGTGTCGCTCAAGCAGGCGGTGTACGTCAAGGAGCAGAATCCGGAATCCAAGACCATCGTCTTTTACAAGGACATGCGCACCCCGGAGCAGCTCGAGGAGTTCTACCGCAAGGTCCAGAAGGACGGCGCGATCTTCGTAAAGACCGATACCTCGAAGATCGTCATCAGTGAGGGGTCGGAGAAGAAGCTGAGCCTGGAAACGGTCGACGAGCTGCTTGGTGACCCGATCGTCATGGAAGCGGACCTGGTGGTGCTCGCTACCGGCATGGAACCCGCAGTGAAGGACGATCCGATCGTGAACCTGCAGTACCGTCAGGGTCCTGCTTTGCCTGAGTTGAAGTACGGTTACCCGGACTCGCACTTTGTCTGCTTCCCGTACGAAACTCGCAGAACCGGTATCTATGCCGCAGGCGCGGTGCGTCAACCCATGACCGGACCCCGGTCGGCAAGCGACGGAACCGGCGCGGCGCTCAAGGCGATCCAGTGCGTGGAGCTCACGTCAAAGGGAAAGGCAGTGCATCCGAGGGCCGGCGACATGTCGTATCCGGAGCTTTTCATCACTCGGTGCACCCAGTGCAAGAGATGCACCGAAGAGTGTCCGTTCGGCATGTACAACGAGGACGAGAAGGGGACCCCTCTGCCGCATCCTACCCGATGCCGGCGCTGCTCGATCTGCATGGGTTCGTGTCCGGAGCGCATCATCTCGTTCAATAACTACTCGGTGGACATGATCGGTTCGATGATCAAGTCGATCCACGTGCCCGAGGAGTACGACGAGAAGCCCCGCATTCTGGGCCTGATCTGCGAGAACGACTCGTTTCCGGTGCTGGACATGGCCGGCCTGCACAGGATTGAGTATCCCGCGTGGGTGAGGTTTATTCCCCTGAGGTGTCTCGGGTCCCTGAACCTGGTCTGGATTGCTGATGCGCTCTCCAAGGGGATCGACGGGGTGCTGCTGTTGGGGTGCAAGTACGGCGACGACTACCAGTGCCACTTCATGCAGGGTAGCGAGCTGGCGAACACGCGTATGTCGAAGATTTCCGAGACCCTCGACCGCCTTGTGCTGGAATCGGACCGGGTCCGGGTCGAGCAGATCGCGATTGACGACTACCGCAAGGTGCCCGGTATTATCGAGGCCTTCTGCAAGAGAATAGAGGAAATCGGCCCGAACCCCTACAAGGGATTCTAGGCTGTTGCCATGGAAATGCGGGGGGGGGGGGGGGGGGGGGGGGGGGGGGGGGGGGGGGGGGGGGGGGGCGCACCGGCACCCGGACACCCACCCACCC